>JBBRLZ010000192.1:0-1038 GCA_038231095.1 Gemmatimonadales bacterium | reverse complement strand
GCGCTGACCGTGTTGCCGTTGAAGCCCGTGCTACCAACGCCAGTCGCGGTGACCGTGACCGTCGCCGTGGCACCCGGCGTGAAGCCGGCGTTGACCGTGACCACGCCACTCGCATTCACGCTGATACCGAAGCCGCTGTTCGCGGTGACGGCGTACGTGATGCTCGGGGCGATCGCACCAGCCGGCGAGACCACCGTCGGCGTCAGCGGATACGTACCACCACCCACCGGCACGAAGACCGAGGACGGCGAGACGGAGACTGACGTGACCGAGTTGACGTTGCCACCGATCATCCAGTTGTTCGTCGAGAGCGCGTTACCAGCCGCGTCGACGCCGATGGCGCGCAGGATGTCGAGGTTGGCGAGAGCCGCAACCGTGCTCTGACCCTGCGAGATGCCGGCGAACGAGAACGTGTAGCGCCAGAAGCGCGTGCCGCCCTGATCGAGAATACCGGCGTACGTGGCCTGTCCAAGGTGCGTCCACTCCGTCGCGCCAGCGCGGATCATTTCCACGCGGGTGAACGGCGGGTTGGTGACCGAGGTGCTGGTCGTCACGCGGAATTCAACCGTGCTCGGGCTCAAGACATCGAACGCCGCCCAGGTGCCGATACCGATGGCCGACTGGTACGAGGCCGAAGCAACCGCAGTGCCCCAGTTCTTCGGGAGCGAGTTCTGCGTGATCTGGCCGTCAAACAGCGCGGCCGTCTGTGGGGCCGAGATGTCGGTGACACCGTACAGCGTGCCCGGCGTGCCCGTCGACGTTTCCGTCGCGCGGATGCCATACAGCCACGCCGTGACGGCCGTCGGCTTCATCGCAGTCTGCGTGAGGGCGAGCGGTGCGAGCGGCGCGTCACCAGCGTCAACCGACTGGATCTGCTGGATGAACGGAATCGGAACGTTCAAGCCAGAAGACGACAGCGTCAGGCCCGGGCCGATCGGCGACGCCAGCTTGTTGTCCGTGACGGACGCAAACGGGTTGTGCCAGAGGCCGAGGAGTGCGGTCGCGCTGTAGTTGGCGACGCGGCGGAAGCGGATGCTG
>JBBRLZ010000191.1:0-1041 GCA_038231095.1 Gemmatimonadales bacterium | reverse complement strand
TCTTATGCTCCACTCCGTCGCTGACCTCGAAGCCCGACTCTCCGATCCGCTTCTGCTCGATTCTGGTGTGCCGTTGCCGGCTGACGCGCAGCAGGTATTCGACCACGCGATCGCCTTGATGGAACGTGGAGAGATTCGCGCGGCTCAACGTGATGCTTCGGGTGTCTGGCACGCCGTGCCTTGGGTCAAGCGCGCGATTCTGCTCGGGTTCCGTATCGGTCGGGTCGTCGAGATGTCAGCAGGTGGCGGCCCGTTCCACTTTTTCGACAAGCACACCTTCCCGACGCGCGACTTCCGCCTCGAGCATCAAGTCCGCATCGTACCCGGCGGGTCGACCATTCGACGTGGGGCGTATCTCGCGTCCAACGTGGTGTGCATGCCACCGATGTACGTGAACGTGGGCGCGTACGTCGGTCGCGGGACGATGATCGACTCGCATGCATTGGTCGGTTCTTGTGCCCAGATCGGCGAGCGTGTGCATCTGAGCGCCGCAGCGCAGATCGGTGGGGTGCTCGAGCCGATCAACGCGTCTCCCGTTATCATCGAAGACGAAGTGATTGTCGGTGGTAATTGCGGCGTGTACGAAGGCACCGTCGTCCGTACGCGTGCCGTCCTCGGCGCTGGCGTCATCCTGACGCGCGGCACCCCGGTCTACGATCTGGTGAAAGAAACCGTGCATCGCGCCACCGCGGATCGTCCACTGGAGATTCCCGAAGGTGCCGTGGTGGTACCGGGCGCACGTCGCGTGAGCAGCGCGTTCGGTGAAGCGCAAGGGCTATCACTGCAGACGCCGGTTATCGTCAAATATCGCGACGACAAGACAGATGCGGCGACGGCGCTCGAGGCGTGGTTGCGTTGAGTGATACGCCAATGAGTGATTGGCCCATGAGTGATCAGCCGCTGCGGTTCACGTCCACGTCGTCTCCTGCGGCGGCAGACTCGCCATCGCGTTTCGTCGTGCAGGGCGTCGTCCGTACCCCTGGCGACAAATCGATCAGTCATCGCGCGCTCATCTTTGCCGCCATGGCAATTGGATCGTCC
>JBBRLZ010000190.1:0-1045 GCA_038231095.1 Gemmatimonadales bacterium | reverse complement strand
TTCTCGATCGAACTTCGACCGCACGGTGGGCACGCCGCCGGACCACGACTGGTGCTGGTGCACGGTACGCCAACGCTCAATACGCTCTCCTTCACCGCCGATCGGTCGGATGACTTTTGTCGCAAGTTGGCCGCGACGATTGGGTTGCGGGCGGGTGACGTGCTCGCCTTCGGACATACGCACATACCGTGGCATCGCGCGGTCGATTATATGCACTTCGTCAACACTGGCAGTGTCGGTCGCCCGAAAGACGGTGACCGGCGCGCGGCATATGTCGCGCTCGATCTCGGCGGCAATGATGTGCACGTCGAGTTCGTGCGTGTGCCGTACGATATTCAAGCGACGGTGGCGGGAGTCCGCGCGGCGGGGCTGCCGGAGGAGTTCGTCGCGTTCTTGCTGAGCGGTGGGACGTCGACTCGGTACGCCGGTCTGCCTGCTGTCGAAGGCGTGCTCTAGCTGATGCTCAGCCAAGCTGTCGTTGCGCCTCCTACCTTCGATACGTCGCGCCACGCGTGGCTCGTCAGTCGCTTCGACGATGTTTCGGCTGCCCTGCGCGACCCCGCCGTAGTCGCCGTTGGCACAACAGCGGGTGCTGCACGCGTACACGAAATGGTGCGTGATGCCGCCGCACGTTCGTTGGCACCGTCTCACGCGACCGCGTGGCACCTAGCGCTCGAATCGCGCGCAGATCAGCTCTTGCTCGCACTCCCCGATTCCACGCCGATTGATCTGATGGCGACCGTCATTGAGCCATGGTCGCACTTCGCGGCGCGACTCGTGTGCGGTGTCCCGGATGAGCTGGCCAACGAGTGTGCCGCACTCGCGCGCATAGTTTGGCTCACGGCCGCGACCGCGACACACGGTGCTCCCAGCGACGCGGTGCAGGGGACTGTAGCGCCGGCGGTCGCGTTGGCCGAGCGACTCGCACGCACGAGAGGCGGAGCGCTGGCGTTCGCCGATGTACAGACGTTTGTCGCGTTGGCCGAGACGTTACCGTGTGCGGTGAGCGGCAGCTGGCATGTGTTGCTGCAGCAGCCGCGCTGTC
>JBBRLZ010000189.1:0-1091 GCA_038231095.1 Gemmatimonadales bacterium | reverse complement strand
TTCTCGTACTCGAACCACACATCCTTGAACTCGACGTGACCCTGCACCGCCGGCACGCTCTGCTTGCTCGCATCCTGCTGGTCCTCGGTCGGCATGTCGCGCAACTCACGAATGCGATCCAGACCGGCCAGCGCCTCGGTCAGCTGCGTGCCGATGCTCGCAATGCTCACCACCGGCACCGTCACGAGGCCGATGAAGAAGATGTACTGGATCAGGTCACCGAGCGTCATGCGGCCGGCCGCCACATCGCCGCCGCCGATCATCATCAGCAACACACCCAGCGCACCGACAATCGCCACCGACAACGCCGTCGTGGCCGAGGTGCCGGTGATCGTGGCCGCGATGTTCTTGAACAGGCGATCGACACCGTCTGCGAACACGGCACGCTCACGGTTCTCCATCGTGTACACCTTCACGATGCGGATGCCACCGATCGTTTCCGTCAGGCGCCCCGTGACATCAGCCGTGATTACGCTGCGCTCACGGAAGATCGGGCGCAGCCGCTTGAATGCGATCGACATGCCGACACCGAACAGCGCCAGGAATACCACCGTCGCTGATGTCAGACGCCAGTTCAGCGCGAACAACCAGACGATCGCGATGGTCGCCGTCAGGAACCCGCCAATCAGCTGAATCAGCCCCGTGCCGACGAGATTGCGGATGCCTTCGGGATCATTCATCACGCGGCTCACGAGCACGCCGCTCTTGGTGCTGTCGAAGTATCTCACCGGCAGCCGGATCAGATGCGCCTGCACATCCTCGCGCAGCTTCGCGATGGCCTGCTGCGCCGCCACGCTCACGACCTGCGACAGCATGTATGACGTGATCGCCTGAATCACGGTCGCGACGAATGCCGCCGCCGCGAGCTTCGGCAGCAGTGCACTGTTGTGCTTGCCGATGACTTCATCGATGAAGTATTTGGTGCTCGCCGGCAGCACGAATCCCGCCAGTCGGCTCACGAGCATCAGCCCGAGGCCGATGCCGACGGACTTGCGGTAGGTCCAGACGAGCGCGCGAGCCTCGGCCCAGGCGCGCTTCGAGTCGAACTTCGGCTTCTTCTTCGGATCTTTCTCTGGGGTGGCCATCCGCCA
>JBBRLZ010000188.1:0-1096 GCA_038231095.1 Gemmatimonadales bacterium | reverse complement strand
GCCACGTTTGGCACGTATGCGAGCGGTGGCGTGAAACAGATCGACGCGACGAAGGCGCCGGGCAAGTACGCGTGGCATCCGCCGACGCTCCCGAGTAGCGGCAAGCTCGTGGAGTACGTGTTCACCGGCACCGGCCTGCGGCGCTGCATCTGGAAGTGCATTCTGCTGACGGGCGATGATGGCCGCGCTGCGCCCGCGTTGCCGAGTGACATCGGCAAAGATGCGGCCGATCGTGTGATGGACACCCTCGCGCACATGGCAGAGAATAGCGGCGGCACGACGGCCACGTATCTCAAGCCGTCTGATGGGACGGCGGTCGTGGTCCCATTGACGCGCGGCACGCGCAGCGGGCCTGTCATCAAGACGGGCACGTAAGTGTTCCCGGTCTTGTGGTGGGTACCGGCGTTCGGCAGTGAGGCGTTTCCTTTCAGCGGCGTGTCCATCGCGCCGCCCCACCCGACGAACGCGATCACGTGGACGATCACGCCAACATTCGCGCCGCGCGTGTCCTTCACGCCGGAGCCCTAAATGGCGTCGATCACGATCAAGATCAGCCCGTGGAACACGTACACGATTCGTGTGCCGATCGCGGATCTCGGCAGCGGACGCACGCTCAAGTGCAAACTGTGCGAAGACCTCGATGGCGATCCCGCCCCGATCACGTCCGCGCTCGACGTCATGCTCGTCGAAGGACCGACGGGCGACGAAGCATTCTACGTCGGTAAATTTGATACGACAAATCTGCTGTCGGCATTCGTCGCGCGCATCAGCGACGTGGTGGCGGCACACGTGTACGACAGCGCCGGCTATCACACGTCCGAATGGGTGCTGATTATCGGCAGTCGGCAGCGCGCATGAGCGATGCGCCGCGGGACGCGTGCACGCCATGAGTACGACGACGCAGCCCGTGCGGCCGCTCGTGCGCGGCTTCGACTGGTCGCTCCAAATCGCGATCACGAACGCCAGCGCCCCCGCCTTCCCGAGCGGCGTGGCGCTGAAAGCCACGATCACCCACAATCGGCTCCCCACGCTGGCGCTGACGTTGACGACCGGGGCGGGCACCTTAGCGCGCATCAGCGACACCACCATGCAGCTG
>JBBRLZ010000187.1:0-1102 GCA_038231095.1 Gemmatimonadales bacterium | reverse complement strand
GAGCCACCCATGGTCCAGCAGGAAGCCATCTACAAGGGTGCGACGAGGCCGGCCATGAAGTTCGGCATCCCGCTCGTGCCACTCGTCGCCTTGTTCGGCGCCGGAATGCTGCTCGTCCGTAATAGTCCGACGAGCACCGTTGCTCGCTGCCTCGCGGATCAGACGTCGACGAGATGTCGGAGCAGTTCGAAGGCGACCCGCCACTTCTGACCGTCGCAGTCGAGCGTGGCGGTGTGTTGATTGACGCGCACGATCAGGCCGACGCGGTGCTGAAGATTCTTGTCGATGAAGGTCACCCGGTTGCCAACGCGGAAGTCAGCACGGCCGGCGACCTCTGGCGGCGGACTTGGCCTGGCGAGTTCGACGTCTGCTGGTGTCGGACCACTTTCGGTCGGCGCGTCAGTCGGCTCGGTGAGGATCGCCGCATAGTGCACTTTGAAGGCCTTGCTGTAGCCCACGTCCTGTATGGCCACGTGGTCCCCGTGCATCCCGACGACTCGTGCCGAGCGCAATTTGCCGTCTGACCAGTGGAGGTACTGGACCTGTTGGCCCGTATGCAACTGCGCACGCACCTGGACAATGCGTCGCGGGTCGGCCAACAGCTGCTCGATGACCCAGCTGAGCTGGTACAACTCGGCGCTGGTTGCCATCGGCAACTCTTCGATCAGTTTGATGCGCATGAGCACATTCTGCTCATGCCCGTCGGGTCTGCGCTCAAGCCGCCAGCGGCATGTCCTTCGCGTCAGCGTCGTCTGCCCACTTCGCCGCAACCGCCCACGGCAGCAACTCGTCGATGCGGTTGCTCGGGTGGTCGGCGATGCGCTCGAGGACGTGGCGCAGGTAGCGCTGCGGGTTGATCCCGTTCAGCTTCGCTGTGCCCAGCAGCGTGTACATCACGGCCGCCGTGTGGCCGCCCGCATCCGAGCCGACGTGCAGGTAGTTTTTTCTGCCGATCGCTACGCCGCGCAGAGCACGCTCAGCCGTATTGTTGTGCGCGTCGATACGTCCGTCACCGACGAAGTTCGTGAGCGCCGTCCAGTTGCTCAAGGAATAGCCGATCGCCAACGCCATCGGCGACTTCGCCGAGACCTGCGCCAAGGTC
>JBBRLZ010000186.1:0-1207 GCA_038231095.1 Gemmatimonadales bacterium | reverse complement strand
TTCGCATGGCCTCGAAATCCTCGAGCGCACGCCGCGCACACTTCGTGCGATGCTCGATGGGCTGTCCGATGCGTGGATGGACACCACCGAAGGGACAGACACGTGGAGTCCACATGCCATCCTCGGGCACCTGATTCACGGTGAACGTGCCGACTGGGTGGTGCGCGCCGAAATCGTCCTCGCGCAGGGTACGCGCCGCACGTTCGAGCCGTACGATCGATTTGCGCAGTTCACGGAGAGCGCGGGAAAGTCGTCCGCGCAGCTCCTCGACGAGTTCGCCTCGCTGCGGGCCACGAATCTGGCGTTCGTGCGCAGTTGGCAACTGTCGGATGCACAGCTCAGCCTGACGGCCGAGCATCCGGCGTTCGGCACCGTGTCGCTCGCTCAGCTGCTGGCGACGTGGGTCGTGCACGACCTCGGGCACATCGCACAGATCGCGCGCGTGATGGCCAAGCGGTATCGTGAAACCATCGGCCCATGGCGCGCCTACCTACCCATCGTGGACCGCTGAACACAGCCGCCGCGGCGTCTGGCTGCACGTAGCACGACTCAACGTCGCAGCGACGCCGCGCGCGATGTGACCTCATCTGAACGCGATACGACGCGGTGAAAGACTCGTATGAACGACTTGCCCTCTGGCGACGAGCGCATCACGCAGTTTCTGTCGCTCCTCCGCTCCAAGCAGATCGGCCACGCGCTCGCTTTACTCGACGCGCACTCCGAGCTCGCTACTTCGAGTATCGACGTTGCGGCTGCCGTGGCCGACATCGGCGTCGCACGGCTGCTGCTCGAACGGGGTGCCAATCCGAATGACGGCGAGAGTCTGAGTCACGCCGCGCAGCACCATCACCGTGCGTGCCTCGATCTGCTGGCGGCACACGGCTCCAATACCAGCGGGTGTCACCCGACGACAGGCAATACCCCGCTCTACTTCCTCGCGACGCATCGCGCGTCGAACGGAATGATCGGGACGGTGATTCAAGGCATGGTGTGGCTGATCGAGCATGGCGACGCCGGCAGTAGCGGCACTGTTGAAGGACCGGGGCTTTGCCGGATAGTCAGTTCCTCAGCGGCAGACCGCTGCAGCGTCGAGCGTGTCGGCCTTCTTCATCGGCGTGATCTCCAGATACTGCACGCCGGCCGGCTCCGTCGGCGCCAGCGTGATCGTCACGCGCAGATCCCCTGCACTGCACCGCATTCGCCAGCT
>JBBRLZ010000185.1:0-1249 GCA_038231095.1 Gemmatimonadales bacterium | reverse complement strand
GGGCTCAATTCCTCGGCCGGGATGCTGCCGCAGGCGCTGACTTGGTACCCCCGTCACTGGCGTGTGAAGGGTGGGCTGACAGCAGCGCAGCTGGAGGACGCGAGATTGCGACTCTTGGCGACGCCGGCTGGCGATCTGCGCGTATTGGTACTGCATCACAACATCGTGCGCGGACGGTTATCGAAACGATGGGGACTGACGCGACCGGAGCGGATGCGCGAGGCCATCGCGGCGAGTGGCGCCGATGTGGTGTGCGCGGGGCACGATCACGAGGAGCGCGTGGAGCTCGTGCAGCGCGAGCACGGGCACTTCGTCTCGAGTACCGCGAATACGTTGTCCAGTCGCGCGCGTGGTCACCGCGCGAGTGCGGTCACGGTGATCGAGGCCGATGCGCGCGAGATTCGCGTCGCGGTCTGGCCGTTTGATGCGACGCTGTCGGAGTTCGTCGCCGGAGCGCCGCAGTCGTTCCCCCGCCTCGCGTCTCACACTTAACTACACACTCGCACTCGCACTCGCTCTCGCCCTCTTTCTCGCGACTCTAACTCTCCACCGCAGTCTGCTCCACTCCCGACCCGCCACCGACGACACGCAACCCGAAACCCCCAGCCCGTGATGCAGCGGGGTGAGGCCGGCGTGTCCGGTCGGATTGGGGACTTGAGCTATGAGCTGTGAATTGCGCGCTGTGAGTTCGCAAGCGCGCCGCCCTCCACTGCGGCACTGAGTGCAAAACCTGGAACGGCCGGACACCGCCGTGCCGATTCGCCAGCAGCGCGGGCTGGGGGTGTCGGGTTTCGAGTTTTCAGTACGCGGTCGTCGGTAGTGCGAAACGGCGCGCGACGTAGGCTTGCTTTGTGGAGCAAGGTGTTTACCTTAGTACTGAGATACTAGCGCCCCCGCGTGGGGCAGGAGCACCACAATGACCACACCCAGCACGATCCTCGGCCTGCACCACGTCACCCTCGTGGCCAGCAATGCGCAGCGCACCGCCGACTTCTACACCCGCGTCCTCGGCCTTCGACTGGTGAAAACCACCGTCAACTTCGACGATCCCGCCAGCTACCACCTCTACTTCGCCGACGAAACGGGCAACGCGGGCACGGTCATCACCTTCTTCGAATGGCCGCGAGCGCCGCGTGGGCGGCCAGGCATCGGCGGGACGCACCACGTCGCACTGCGTGTCTCCGACACCGATGCGCTGCTCCGCTGGAAGCGCCGTCTCACGGACCTCGGACTGCGTGTGCGCGGTCCG
>JBBRLZ010000184.1:0-1259 GCA_038231095.1 Gemmatimonadales bacterium | reverse complement strand
GGCACCGTGGACGAGATGCGCGCGTCGATCTGGGTGGCCGAGCAGTTGCGTGCGATGGGCGTGAAGCCGGCGGGCCAGGACGGGAGCTTCTTTCAGTGGTGGAACATGCTCGTCACGCGCGTCTCTACCGTGTCGAGCAGCGCGATGATCGGCGGTACGACGCTCACGTTGTGGAAGGACATCGTACCACTCGGCCAGAACATCGCCGACGCCGCCGGACCGACGGTCTGGGCGGGCGACGGCAGCGACAGCACGATCGACGTGCGCGGAAAGATTGCCGTGGTGCAGATGGTCGCCCCGCTGGCGAGCACAGTGCGCACCACTACGAACACGTACGAAGTGCGCTACGTGCAGGCGGCGACCGCGGCAATCGGGCGGACGATGCAGCGTCGTGGTGCGTCGGCGATCATCATCGTCGCCGATAGTATCGCCGACATCGCGCTGGAGCCAATTGGCATCATCCGGATGCGAGGCTCGATGGATGTGATCGGCGGCGCGAATCGCTTTGCCGGTCAGGCGCAGCCAGCGCCCGCCACCGCTCCGCAGCCGCGCAACGTGCCGACGCCGTCGTTCCTCGTGCACAGCAGCATGGCGGCGGCGCTGCGTAACTCGTCAGTCCCGGCGGAACTGCACGTACGCCTCGAGCGATTCGAAACGCCGTCGTGCAACATCGTCGGCATCATTCGTGGCACCGATCCAAAGCTGCGCGACGAGTATGTGCTGTACAGCTCACACCAGGATCACGACGGTGTGCGCTTCATCGTCGGCAAGGATTCAGTCTGGGCCGGTGCGGACGACAACGGCAGCGTGAGTGTGGCCGTGCTGGCAGCCGCGCGCGCGTTCGTGAAGCAGCCGGCCAAGCGCTCGATCCTGATCGTGTTTCACGGCGCCGAGGAGCGCGGGTTGCTTGGTTCGCGTTACCATGCGGCGCATCCCGTGGTGCCGCTGGCGCAGATCGTCGCGGTGCTCAACGGCGACATGATCGGCCGCAACAATCCCGACTCCGCCAGCCTGCTCGGCATTCAGCCGCCACATCGTAATTCGAGTGACCTTGTCGCGATGGCGCTGAAGGCGAACGATCTCACCGGCAAGTTCAAGCTGGACAGCATCTGGGATCGTCCGTCGCATCCGGAAGGGTGGTACTTCCGCAGCGATCACGTGCCGTACGCGCGGCTGGGCGTGCCGGCGGTGGAGTATTCGACGAACCTCCATCCCGACTACCACACGCCGCGTGACACGCCAGCAAACATCGACTATGC
>JBBRLZ010000183.1:0-1290 GCA_038231095.1 Gemmatimonadales bacterium | reverse complement strand
GCTGGCGCAGATGATGGTGGGGCTGGTGGTGAACGAGCAGCCAGTGAGCGTGACGCCCGCTGCGGTGAGGGACAAAGCCGAACCGGTGCCGGTCGCGGCGGTGCTCATGACAAAGGTGGTGGTGTTGGTGACAGAGCTAATCGTTGCCGTGCCAGGGATATTCGTGCCGCTGATGCTCATGCCTGGGATAAGTCCCGTGGTGCTCGCGCAAGTCACGGTGACGGAAGCGTTCGTCGTGGCACAACTCGTGAGGACGATGGCCGAGGTGTGATTGCCAAGGCTGCCGCGTTCACGCACATCGCCAGCGACGCGATTCGCGGTGGCCGTCCAGGCATTGATCGCGCCCGTGATTCCGCTGACGGTGGAGCCATTCGAGAAGATCTCGCGATAGGCCGTGCCCGACGTTGCCGCCCCAGTGTTGTAAGTAAGCTGCACACCCGAGATCGTCGCGCCGCTCGCGGGCGTGACCGTGGCGGTGACATACGGCGTGTCCGTGTTGGTCGGTGCTGCGGGGTTCGTCGCGATCACGGTGATCGTCGGTGGGGCGACTGCTGCGCTCACCGTGAGCACGAAGCTCGTGCTCGCCGTGAACGTGCCGTCGGTCACGCTGGTGGTGATCGTGGAAGTGCCGGTCAGTCCCGTGGCCGGTGTGACGGTGACGGTGCGGCTGGCACCGCTGCCGCCGATCACGACATTCGCCGTGGGCACGAGCGTGGTATTGGAAGAGCTGCCGCTGACCGCCAGAATAGTCGGTGACAACTCCGCATCGCCGACGGCCAACGCGAGCGCGCTCGTCGCTGTGCCCTGCGCAATGCTTTGGTTGGCGATGGTGCCGATGGTCGGCGGGGTGTTGTAGTTCGCGAGCTGGGTGACCAGGCTGTTGTAAGCGGTCTGCCGCGCGGTGGTCATGGCAGCTCCGTTATAGCCGTTGGCGAAGAGGTTAGTGCTCTCGTAGGGATCGGCCAGGAGATCGTAGAATTGGTCGGTGCCGGTTTGGAGACGGATGAGCTTGTATTGCAAATTGCGCAGGACCCGGCCACTGCCGCTCAACGTGGGAAAACCGAGATCGTAGTAGTCGCCGAAGACGAGGCTGCGCGTGACGGCTTGATTATTCAAAACCGGCAGCAAGCTCTGCGAATCAAGCGTGGTGCCTGATGGAATGGTGGTGGCAACGTTGATGCCTGCGAGTTCGAGGATGGTGGAGTAAAGATCGACAAAATGCGTGAGCACGTCCGAGGTGCGGCCCGGCGAGACGACATCGGGGCCACGGATAATCAGCGGCACACGGAT
>JBBRLZ010000182.1:0-1296 GCA_038231095.1 Gemmatimonadales bacterium | reverse complement strand
GCATTGAGACCCGTACCGCCGTCATCGTCCTCGGCGATCTTTGTCGCGGAACCAGCCCGCTGCAGGAAGAGGTACGGGTCGAATTGTGTGCTCGTGAGATCGATACGTACCGGCGTGGAGGCGGCGACCGAGAAGGCATAACGCTTGACGAAGCTGCCGTCCGCGAGCTTGCATGAGACGGCCTTGAGGGTGTCTGTGACGACCCCGCCGACCGCGATGGTTTTACCGACACCACATGCATCAATGCTGCCGATCAGCGTCAGCGTATACGGTCCGACTTCCTTCGGCTTCGCGCTGTTGGCGTAAATGATGTACTTGCCCGCTTTCAGCGTATCGACCAGACGGGCATCCTTGCCCGGGCCCCCAACATCGGTGCGACCGATCGACACACCATCCGCAGTTTCGATGAACAAATACGAGTCCACCGAATCGCTGTGCATCAGGGCGTTCAGAATCGTGCTCGCCGTCAACGTGAGCCCGTAGCGATCGGTGTAACTGCTGTCCGGCAGCACGCAGGCTGAGGCGGCTCGCAGTGCGCCGATGACGGTATCGGGCAGAAATGCCGGCGCACTCGTGATACAGGCGGTCGACCCGCGGCTCACACTGAGCGTGTAGGTGCCGAAATCGGCGGCCCCGAAGGTCGTGGCGGAGATGACATACCGACCCGCCGGGACAGGCTGTTCGATGCGCGCATTCGTACTGCCACCGCCATCGTCATTCGTGGCAATCACGGCGCCGGTCGCGGCGTCCTGCAGGATCAGAAACGCGTCCACCGTGCCGGTTTCCGAGATACGAAGCGGTGTGGCGTCGGTAAGCGTAAGCACGTACTTGTCGGCGTACGCGCCGTTGGTGAGCTGACAGTCGGTGCTCGCGATGGTGCCGCTGATCGACTGGCCGATCGTGATGGTTTGCGTGGCATCGCAGACCTGCGACACCGGGGCCGACACGGTGATGGTCGAGCTGCCGATCACGCCGTCGATCGTAGCCGTGACGGCGACGGTGCCGGTTGCGAGACCGCTGACGAGACCCGTGGTGGTGACGGTGGCGACGGCCGGCGTGGCGGAGGTCCACGTCACAGTCTTGCCGGCGACTACCGTACCGATGGCATCGGTCGCGGTGGCGTTCAGCTGAAGCGTGGCGCCGATGTCCAGCGCTGCCGCGGACGGCGTGACGCGGACCGTGGCCACCGTCACCGGCTTGACCTGCGGCGTGCCGCCGTCGCCGCCTCCGCCGCACGCCGCGAGCAGTGCGGCGCTCGTCAGTGCGATGAGTACGGAGCGACAGATCGGGATCAGG
>JBBRLZ010000181.1:0-1372 GCA_038231095.1 Gemmatimonadales bacterium | reverse complement strand
GCACGATCACCGGCAGCGCGGAGATGACTGCGGACACTGTGTTCGCGATCGCGTCGACGACCATGCCGAGCCCCCAGCCGCTGCCGTCCGCGAGAAAGACGGCCACGTACGCCACGAAAATCACGACGGCGCCCGCCGGCATGAGTCGACGGGTGAGCCACGCAGGGCCAGTCTGTACAGGCGGCGGCGACATGCTGCGGACGTTAAGGGATGTGGCGGTGATGGCGATCACCGAGCCGGTGAAACGGCCGTCTCGAGCGGTGAACGCTCCAGGAAGCCATCCCGTGCACTCGTCCGGCGACCGCGGCCGCGATCAGTGCGCCGCCGAAACGTTTCTCTTGGCACGTGAATCCGCACGCGATCGACACGTACGCCGCAACCTGCGAGACGCTCGAGGCACGTGTCACCGCGCTGCTGTCGCTACTGCTCAAGTCACTTTCGCCGGACGGTCTCACGATCCGTGCGCAGGCCATTCACGTCCAGTGCAGGCGTCGCCGCGGCGCTGCGCTGTGCGGTATATATGCTCGAATGGCCGGAGCAGACGTACGCGACGAAACAGGCCACACCGATGTAGATCGCCGCGTTCACGCCGAACAGCTCGAGACCCATCAGTGTGCAGGCCAGTGGCGTGTTCGTGGCACCGGCGAAGACTGCGACAAAGCCGAGCGCGGCAAACAGCTCGACGGGCGCATGAAAGAGCACGGCCAGCACATTGCCCAGCGCGGCACCGATGAAGAAGAGCGGTGTGACTTCGCCCCCCTTGAAACCCGATGCCAGCGTGATCGCGGTGAACACGAACTTCAGCAGCCAGCTCCACGGTAGCGCGCCGCCGTCGTGGAATGACGAGACGATGGTGACCGCACCGGGATCCGTGGACGTCACACCGAGTCCGAGGTAGTCGCGCGAGCCAATCAGCAGCGTCAGGCCGATGATGAGGACGCCACCGATCACCGGGCGCAGCCATGTCAGCGCGATCACGCGCTTGAATGTGTGTCCGAGACGGTGCATCGACTCCGTGAACAACAGACTCGCAAGTCCGAAGAGTACGGCAGCGGCGCAGACCTTCGCGAGCAGCACCAGTGCGATGCGGTTGCCCCCGAGTGTCGTGAGTGAGATCGTCGGATACGCGGTGTGCTGAATGCGCCACGCCGCCGTGGTCCAGTCGCCGATCAGCGCGGCCATCAGGCAGGGCACCAGCGCCGTGTAGGCCAGCCGCCCGCGGGTCAGCACTTCGAGTGCGAAGACCGCGCCGGCGAACGGTGTGCCGAAGACCGCGCCGAAACCAGCGGCAATGCCCGCTTGCAGCAACACGGCGCGGTCAGGGGCATCGAGCGTGAACCAGCCACGCAGGCGCACGAACAGGGCCCGATCG
>JBBRLZ010000180.1:0-1404 GCA_038231095.1 Gemmatimonadales bacterium | reverse complement strand
TGCGACTGGCACCTGCGCCATCGACGTGCCGCAGGGCACATCGGTGCAGCTGACAGCCGTCGGCGAACCGCTTAGCGGCAGTGCGGCCACCCTGCAGTATTTCGCGGGATGGGGCGGCGACTGCGCCTCGGCGAACGGCGCATCCTGCACGATCACCGCCGGTACGGCCAACGCCGCGATCACGGCGCGCTTTGTCGATGCGCAGACGTTGTCTGTGGCGATCGATGGTGGTGGTGGCGGCAGTGTGACGGGGGCTGGCATCGCGTGTACGCGCGCCACTGGTATAACCAGCGGTAACTGCAGCACGAGCGCGCTATTCGGTTCCGTCGTAACGCTCACTGCGCAGCCCGATGCGCAATCGTCGTTCAGTGGATGGACGGGCGCATGCATCGGCCAGACGCTGACCTGCACCACGACGCTCTCGCAAGCACGCGCGGTCACGGCGTCGTTCTCACGTCGCCAAGTGCAGTTGGTGATGTCCGTCAGCGGAAGCGGCGTCGGCGCACTGCAGGTAACGGGTGGCACGACCTGTGCACTCGCGGCAGGCCAAGGCAGCAACAGTTGCACGCAGTCGTTCGACGCGGGCACGACGGTCACGCTGACG
Source organism: Gemmatimonadales bacterium (assembly GCA_038231095.1). GTDB lineage: Bacteria > Gemmatimonadota > Gemmatimonadetes > Gemmatimonadales > Gemmatimonadaceae > JACMLX01. Next base: position 800 of record JBBRLZ010000180.1, on the reverse strand, counting down.
TGGAGCGCCGGCCCGAACTCATCGTTCACGGGCTTCGGCGGTGCGTGCTCCGGCGTCACGACGTGCACACTTGTCCTCAACGCCTCGCAGGGTGTCAGCGCGTCGTTCGGTGCGCGGCAGGTTTCGCTGACGCTGAGTACCAGCGGTGCGGGCATCGGCACGATTACAGGGAGTAACGGCCTCACCTGCACATCCACCAGCACCGCACCGTCGGCAACGTGTATGGCGCAGGTTGAAATCGGTTCGCAAATCAGTGTGTCGGCGACGCCCGGCGATCAGTCGTCGTTCGATGGCTTTGGCGGCGACTGTGCTGGGCGCGGCTCGTGTACCCTCACCATGAACACCTCCAAGTCGGTGAGCGCCAACTTCACTCGCAAGCGTGTGCAGTTCACCGTATCGCTGAGTGGCACCGGTGGCGGCATCGTGTCATCCAACGGAACACCGCTGTGCGCATTGCCGCTCGGACAAGGGAGCGGCACCTGCGCGGCGCAGGTCGACGTCGGATCTGCGATCACGCTGTCGGCAACGCCAGGCATCGAATCGAACTTTACGGGCTTCAGTGGCGCCGGCTGCAACACCAATCCGTGTACCGTCGCCGTGAATAACGAGACGACTATCACCGCGAACTTCCAGCGCAAACAGTTCGTCCTGCAGATGGGCGTCAGTGGTACCGGCGCGGGTTCGCTGACGGTCGATGGTGTGCTTTGCTCGTTGGCACTTGGGCAGAGCAGCAACAGCTGCACGCGGCTCGTCGATTACGGCACGACGGTCTCTCCGACGGTGTCCCCGGCGACCGGATC
>JBBRLZ010000179.1:0-1423 GCA_038231095.1 Gemmatimonadales bacterium | reverse complement strand
GATGAGAACCGAGTCGCGGCGACGCGATGATGCCCGAGCTTTTGATTGTCGCGGGCGTTATCTGACTGGCCGTTGGCCGTTTCTTGAGGGCGTCCGCGTATTGCGGGCCCATTTGGCGCTCTACAGGACGGTAGTTCTGCAGTGACACGGGCTGTGGTGCGGACTTTGCGTCTATAGGGCGTCAAGTTCACACGCGTCCTCCCGGTTGTTCATCCGCGCCGCCAGGCTTGGGAACGCCGACGTTCTTCGGAGTCGCGTATTTGGCCGGGCGACCGGGTCCCACCTGTTTGCGCGCGATGGCAGTGCGTCGGCGGTAGCTCTCGACGTTCATCTCGAAGATCGTCGAGTGGTGCACCAGACGATCGACGGCGGCCAGTGTCATCGCCGGGTCCTGGAAGACCTTGCCCCATTCGCCGAAGGGTTGGTTGGCCGTGATGATCATCGAGCGGCGCTCGTAGCGCGTGCTGATCAGCTCGAACAGTGCCGAAGTCTCCGCCTGATCCTTGGTGACGTAGGCCAGATCGTCGAGGATGAGGACATCGAAGTGATCGAGTCGGGTGATGGCGGCTTCGAGCGCGAGCTCGCGGCGCGCCAGTTGAAGTCTCTGCACGAGATCCGACGTGCGCGCGAACAGCACGCGCCTTCCCTTCTCGAGCAACGCCAGGCCGATCGCCGACGACAGGTGCGACTTGCCTGCGCCCGGCGAAGCAGAGACATAGTGCCCGCGAACAACTCGTCGAGCTTGTCCGCATTCACTATCCATTCCACCCTCTAGTAGGTCTTGAGGTCGAGGTTCTCGGGCGATCGCGCCTTGGCGAGAACGACTTCTTGATCATTCGTCAGCCAGATGGCACTCGGGCTCACCTTCCGCAGTGGATGACGCTGCCGTCAGCAGCGTGCGTGGCTATGCACTCGCCGCCGCACATCTCATCGTCGGCGCTACGCGCCCTGCGCCTCGAACTCGACGCTGTTTTATCTTCGCTTGCAGGTGCCACACCGCCTGGAGACGACGATGAAGCGAAGCAGCCTGTCCGATCAGTGCGACCTGTTCAGCAGCGTTCCGGCTCCGCCGGCATTCGCGAGTCTGGAACTGCATCACAGCGAACTCGTCGATCTGCTAAGCCGACTGCTGTGGGAGGTGGCACGCAGCGTGGACGAGACGATGACCCAGGAGAGCCGCGATGAGCAAGATCAATCCTGAGCACCTGGCGCGCAGCGCCTACGTCTACGTACGCCAATCCACGGCCGACCAGCTACGCAACAACCACGAGAGCCGTCGGCGCCAGTACGCATTGGCCGACCGGGCAAGGCTGCTCGGCTGGTCCGAAGTGGTCGTTATCGATGACGACCTCGGCGTGTCGGCCGGCGGTGTAGCGCGTCGGGGCTTTGAGCGGCTGCTGGCGGCGATCTGCAGCGGTGAAGT
>JBBRLZ010000178.1:0-1449 GCA_038231095.1 Gemmatimonadales bacterium | reverse complement strand
GAAGCCGGAGATGTTGCAGCGTACCGGTGCGTTCAAGTTTCGCGGTGCCTACAATTTCATGCGTCAAATGGCGCCGGAGACGCGTGCGCACGGCGTGATTGCGCCGTCGTCGGGCAATCATGGGCAGGCGGTGGCCTACGTTGCGCGCATGTACGGCGTGCCGTGTACGGTCGTGATGCCGACCACGGTGACGGCCGCAAAGCGCGCAGGCGCCGAGCGGTACGGCGCCGCGGTGGTGCTGGCCGGCGTCACGAGTGTGGACCGCGCCAACAGGGCCGATGAGCTTTCAGTAGCCACCGGGGCGACGGTCGTTCCGCCGTTCGACGACCCGTGGATCATTGCCGGACAGGGAACGTTAGGTCTCGAAATCGCAGAAGACCTGGCGGATGTCGGCACCGTGCTCGTGCCGGTTGGTGGCGGTGGTCTGTCGTCCGGCGTAGCCTCGGCAATCAAACTGCGTCACCCCACGGCGCGTGTGATTGGGGTCGAGCCTTCCGGCGCGCGCAAATTGTCGGCAGCGCGCGCCGCCGGCGGTCCGATCACGTTGCCAAGTTCATAGGGATTGCCGGACGGGTTGCTCGGCGTTCGCATCGGCACGCGCAACTTTGCACACCTCGACCGCTATTGCGACGATGTCGTGCAGGTGGACGACGCATCGATTCGCTGTGCGATGCGCTTTTTGCTGGATCGGATGAAACTGGTAGCGGAGCCCAGTGGTGCGATCACGCTGGCGGCATTGATGGAAGGGTTGGTGACTCCGACCGGACCGACGGTGGTCGTGTTGAGCGGCGGCAACATCGAGTGGCCTGGGCTACTCGAGTTGATCGCGGATCCTGTCACGAAGGCCGTGACGCATTCCGCGTCCGCGCGCTGATCGCGAATGTCATCATCTCGTATCCTGGTTGCAGACGACGATCCGTCGGTGCTGGAATCGGTCACGTGGTTGCTCAAGGAAAACGGCTACGAAGTCATTCCGGCCACGGGTGGTGCCTCGTGTCTCGAGCAGTTGGAGAAGCGTCCACCTGACCTGTTGTTGCTCGACATTCTGATGCCCGACGCCGATGGCCTGATGCTGCTCGAGCGCATCAAGAGTGACGATCGATGGCGTGATCTGCCCGTCCTGATGTTGTCGGCCCAACCGCCCGAGGACGCATCGGTGCGTTCGCTTGGACTTGGCGCATCCGACTTCATTCGCAAGCCGTATCGCCCAAACGAACTACTGGCGCGCGTACAAGCGCAGCTGCGAACAGGCGCAGTGCTGCGTTCGACTCGGCAGGCGCTGCTGCGCACCGAGGAGGCCCTGACGCGCGCGCAACAGGACGCGGACAGCCGGCGCAAGCTGGTGGACATCCTGCACGAGGTGACGGGCGATCTCTCGGTGTCGGAGCTTTTTCATCTGCTCGTTCGGCGCGCGGCGCGTGCGCTCGGCGTATCGCATTGTTCGGTAGT
>JBBRLZ010000177.1:0-1463 GCA_038231095.1 Gemmatimonadales bacterium | reverse complement strand
TCACCGCTGCTGCCGCAGGCTTCGTGGGTTCAGCGACGGGCTCGGCCGGCTTGCTCACGGTCGGCGCTGCGATCGGCGGCGGCACGACGGGCGGTGCGCTTACCGACGGACGCGAGTCAGTGGCGCCACCGGCTGGTGTTGCGGCCGCATTCGCTTTCGCACCATTGGCGTTCGCAGCATTGGCGTTCGTGACACCGGCAGACGTTGGTGCGCTCGGTGCGCTCGCCGCCGATTTGCCTGATGCAATGACAGTCGTCGAAGGCGTCGATTTGTTCGCCGAGACGGTCTTGTTGTTCGAGCTGCCGTTCGAGCTACCGTTCGAGCTGCCGTTTGCGGTTGATGCGGCCTTCGCTTGCGGTTCAGCCGGGGCTGCTGTAGCGCCTGCGGCAGCTCCTGCTGCGGCCGCGGGGCTTGTCGGCGGCGTTGTGGCAGGCGCACTCGATAGATTCGCGGTGGTCGGCGCAGGCGTGTTCGGCGCCGTTGCAGTCGACGCGGGTGAGTTGGACGACAGTTCGTCGGTGGTAGCGGACGACTTGCCGGACGATCGCAGCACGAGAAGGCCGCCACCAAGGACGACGAGCGCAATCACGGCGCCAACCAACGCGCGCGAGGCCTTACCGCCGCCACTCGCGGTCGCAGCGACAGGGGCAGTCGACGACGTTTCGGCAGGTGCGAACGATACCGGCGCGGCAACGTCGTCAGCCACCATCTTCGTCACCACCGGTGCGCCTGCAGTCACCGCTGTCGCCAGCGGCTCCAGCGGTAGCGGTGCCAGCGATTCCAGCGCCAGCTGCGTACGCCACGTCCGCATTACCGCGATCGTCGACTCCGCCGTTACCCCGTCCACCGTCGCGGCGATGCGCGCTTCACCTTCGCCCAGCGCGAGCACGTTGCCGCGATCATCAACCGTTGCAATGCGCGCGTCGGACGAACTCCACACCACGGCGTGATCCACGACAAGCTCGCCAACGGCATTCGTCACCCGGACTGCGAGCGAGATCGCGTCGCCGGCATCCAGCTCCGCGCGCTCGGGCAGTAGCCGCAGCACGGCGACGGCGGGACGCGAAGTCACCTCAGGTATGTGCGCCGCGATCGACGAGGCAGTGCTCAGCGTTGGCGCACTCGCCGGCGGCTCTGCGGCAGTCGACGCGCCGTCGATCGTCAGCGATGCATCGGACACAACCGGTTCGGACACAACCCGTTCGGACACGACCTGCACCGATGCTCGTGCCTCGCCAAGCACACTCACCGCAACGATTTCTGCGCGACCCGGTCCGATCGCTGTCACTTCACCAAACGTGTTGACGATTGCAACGAGCGGATCAGTGCTTCCCCACCGCGCCACCTCCTCACCTGTCGACTTCCCATCCACAGTTCCTGCAGCACGCAATTGAAGCGTGCGATCGGTCTGCAACACCGCGCTGGCCGGCTCAAGCGACAGTGTCGTTACGGTCGCGACCGAC
>JBBRLZ010000176.1:0-1481 GCA_038231095.1 Gemmatimonadales bacterium | reverse complement strand
GTTCACGTCAACCAAGTCGTCGCGCTAGTCCCTAAGCACCAACGACCACGAGAGCTGTACAAGCGCTTGGGTCTTTGTAGGATCGGTTTTACTGTCCTTCGTAAACAACACCAAAAGACAATCACGGTGGATTCAACCGGTGAGTGCATCACGGGCTTGATTGCCCTATCTCACTGGAGTGTACAATGAAGCTGCCGACTGGACCCCGCCCGATGGCGGTCGCGGTGATCAATGACATCTGGGCCCGCTATCAGGCAGGGGAGACGGTCACGGCGATTAGTCACCAGCTCGGGCGCGCAGCGGCGACGGTGTACAACATCATCTATGCGCGCGGCGGCGTGGCGCCGATTCCCCGGCAGCGGGCGGCCCGCGCCCTGTCGACCGCCGAGCGCGAGCTGATCTCGCGTGGGGTGGCAACGGGGGTGTCGTGCCGGACCATTGCCGCGGGGCTGGGCCGTGCGCCCTCGACGATCAGTCGCGAGATTCGTCGCAATGCGGGGGCGACACAGTATCGAGCCGGCGATGCCGACTATCGGGCGTGGCACGCGGCGCGTCGGCCGAAGCCCTGTCGGCTCGCGCAGGAGGCGCCGCTGCGCGCCGTGGTCACCCGGAAGCTGGTCGCGCAGTGGTCGCCGCAGCAGATCAGTGGCTGGCTGATGACGGCGTATCCCGACACACCCACCATGCACGTCTCGCACGAGACGATCTACCGCACGCTGTTTCTCCAGACGCGGGGCGCGCTCCGACGCGAATTGACGGCGTATCTGCGCACCTATCGTCCACTGCGGCGCAGCAAGAAGACGACCCGCGTGAGCCGTGGGATCGGACAGATCTCCAACGCGATCTCCATCCGCGAACGGCCCGCGAGTGTCGCGGATCGCGCGATCCCTGGCCACTGGGAAGGGGACCTCATTCAGGGCACCAACCATTCCTACATCGGCACCCTCGTGGAGCGCTGGTCGCGCTACGTGCACCTCGTGCGCGTGACCGGCAAAGACACCGAGACCGTCACCGCGGCGCTCATTCGCGAGGTCAAGCGCGTCCCCGCCGGCGTGATGGCGACGCTGACCTGGGATCGCGGGAAAGAGATGGCGGGACACCAAACCTTCACCGTGGCGACGGACGTGGCCGTCTACTTCTGCGACCCCCGCAGTCCGTGGCAACGCGGGACCAACGAGAATACGAACGGGCTCCTGCGGCAGTACTTCCCCGACGGGACGGATCTCTCCGTCTTCACCCAGCGACAGCTCGATGCCGTCGCACGGAAACTCAACACGCGGCCGCGCAAGACGCTCGGCTACAAGACACCGGCGGCTATGTTACTCGAAGCTGTTGCAACGACCGGTTGAATCCACCGTGATTGTCTTTTGGTGTTGTTTACGAAGGACAGTAAAACCGATCCTACAAAGACCCAAGCGCTTGTACAGCTCTCGTGGTCGTTGGTGCTTAGGGACTAGCGCGACGACTTGGTTGACGTGAAC
>JBBRLZ010000175.1:0-1483 GCA_038231095.1 Gemmatimonadales bacterium | reverse complement strand
GCAGCAGCCCGATGCGCGCAACGATTTCACCGCTGTGATTCGCGTGGTCGATCCGCGCGGTGGTGCGTCGATGTACGGGTTGGTCGCGCGGTGGTAGTTCGCCAGGAGCACGAGTGTAGTTCGAGCTGTGATGCCCGAAGCGCCGGTGCATGTCTTGACGATGAGAAAGTTGGCGAAGCCCCGTCCGCATTGGACGGGGCTTCGCTTTTTAAACTCCAAGGATTTGGCAGCGTGTTGCAATTTTCCGTAGAAACCACGTCTGCACCGAGAGGAAGACGTAGTTTTTCTGAATCTGCGAACTTCACGTCACCCGGAGAGAGTTGGGTGCGATGCACCGTGTTATTTGCGTCGTGATATCCTTCCTGAGGCGATCGATGTTACCGGTCGTGTCGATTCGACGCCTCGTAGGCAATCCACCCGTCGTACGCAAACGCTGCGGCGCCCGTGGCAAGGTCCGCTGTGCCCGACGCGCTGAACGTGCCGGTTGCGTCGTCGAATCTCCCGGTTCCGCCGGTGACCGTGTTTGTACCTGAGAACGCGATCGTGGTAGGTCCGGTCGGCGCCGACGTGCCGACATTGGTTGCGAACAGCTTATCCCCGTTGGCCGCCTTATACGTGAGCTCCGCCACCTCATCCCCGGTGACGACATTCACGTGCTGGAGGGTCCTGAGACTCGTTCGGCCAAGGTGGGACAGCTGACACGTGCCGATCGAGAGCTGCGTGCGAATCGGGAATACGAACGTCGCTGGCCCAGCCGTCTGCGCCACGCACGATCCGGAGAAGGGTCGTGACTGACCATGTTCTCTAGCGTCCTGTGCGACCTCGTTCGAGCGTGACAGCGTCGGCGGACTGGTCGGGATGCCGGAATCGCCCGCGCACGCGGCGAGCACCAAGGTCGAGAGAGTGCTGAGAGCGGTGGAAGCACGCATGGAGATCTCCTGCAAGAGGTAAAGGCGACCCAACGCGCCGCGCCTCACTCGGCCATTCGCCGGTGGATGAGTCGCAAGATCGTTAGTCCCGCGGCGCTGGGATCCCGAGCCGGCTGATGTCCGGAGCGACGGGAGCGAAGGGAGCCTCGCGGTCGCCCTACCACATGCGGTAGTACGGAACCGCACCGGAACGGCACGAGCGCCGAGGTCGGTTGCCCGAAGCGCGTTTGGTCCGACAGATGAGCCGTTCGAGGCGGGCATCGCCATCCCGTCATCACGTCGCGTGCTTCCACGCGCGTTGCTTTAACTTCGGTCGCTACGCCGGTCGTTGTCTGGCCCTGAAGCGCGTCCGCGTCCGACGGCGGACGTCGCTGGTTCGCCCGATCTTCATCGCTAACGCGCGTCCCCGTTATCCGTCCCCGTTGCCCGCCCTTGTGACACAGCGCGATCCCCTTTCGATCGATTCGTCCGCCCCTTCGCCTACCGACGACCTGCGCATTGGCGCCGTCCGGCCGCTGATGGTACCGGCGTTGCTTCAGGAGCGCGTACCCGTC
>JBBRLZ010000174.1:0-1597 GCA_038231095.1 Gemmatimonadales bacterium | reverse complement strand
CTTCACGTTCGGTCGTGCGACGTGCGAACTCTGCCCGCTGCGGTGCGCTGAGCGTGGCCGTGGGCGGCGCATCGAAAACAGTCATCGGCACGTTCTGCGCGGATGGAAAGACCGCCGAAAACCCTGCCGAGATTGCGGCGACGGTTGGAGCAGTGTTTCCGAGCGCGTATACCTCGAGCGGCGTGACCGTGCCGAACGAGACGGCCGTCGAAATCATCGTCAGCGCGTACTCGCCGTTCACGCCGACTGGTGCGGAGATGCACGTATTCGCGCTGGTGGCTCCGGCGGTCGGAATGAACACTTCACCGAGTGCCAGTTCGCGCGGCGCGGTTGTGCCACACGCCGACGCGCCGGCCGCGAGCACCGTGATCGGAATCGTGTCGGCTTTGCCTGAGGCTGCAGCGATGATGCGTGTGTTGCCGAGCCCGATCGCCGACACCAGCCCTGCGGTGCTGACCGAGGCAATCGTGGCGTCGATGGAGGTAAAGGTCAGGGCTTGCCCCGTGATGTCGTTGCCGTACTGATCGCGCGCGGCCGCACGGATGCGGAGCGTATCGCCGATGCCCAAAAAGGCTCGCTCCGGCGTGGCGATGACCGAGATCGCTGGGCCAGCTATGACGGTTGCGATGAACGTGACCGGCGCGACGCCGCTGACATTCGCCGTCACGCGTTGCGTGCCTGCCGTGGTGCCGACCGTCCAGATGGCGGTCGCTGCACCCTTTGCATCCGTTTCCGACGCCGACGGGTTTGTCGTGCCGGAACCAGCGCTCGCGTCCCACTGTACCACCGCGCCGGCAATTGCTTTGCCGGCAGCGTCAGTGACGACCACGCTGAGTGGCACCGTCAACGCCGTGCCTACCGTGCCGGTTTGCAGCGTGCCGCTCGCTGCGCGGATAGCGGCTGGCGTCTGCGTGGCATCCGTGGTGCTTTTGGAACACGCGGCTACCGCAACAGCAAGCACAGCCAGGGCCGTGCGCGTCGCGCGCGACCATCGCGTGGTGCGCGGCATACGCGACGTGGGCGGGACGAGCGAACGTTCGGACATTGGCACAGGACGGAAGGATGACATGTCGGATGATATCACAGCGCGAAATAGCGAGCGAAACGCCAATGAACCGGCTGACGTGTAGATTGGATCATGCGTGAGACAACGGGCAGACAGTCCAACCGTCTGCAGCGTCGAACGGTACGTGGCTCGGCCGCGCGGATCAGCTTGGCGGTGCGTGAGGCAGGCCGGACCCGTTGGGTTTTTCTCCTGACGTGCCTGACGTTGTACCTCGGTGTGTCGGCGTGTTCCGAGCAAGGACGAACGATGCGACCGGGCGACGGCACTTGGTTTCGGAGTGCGCAGCCGGATGAATTGCCACTGATGAGCAATCCCGAGCTGCCGTTTCGGTATCCTGTCTCACTGTACCAGCGTCGTGTACAGGGCAACGTGATGCTGCGTTTGTACGTCGACTCCAGCGGCACGGTTATTCCCGACAGCACCCGCGTCGCTGAGCCCTCCGGTGAAGCGTTGTTCGACTCAGCGGCTATCGCTGGCGCGGGGCAGTTGCGCTTCAAGGCCGCGCGTCGGCGCGGCACCCCGATCGCGGTT
>JBBRLZ010000173.1:0-1597 GCA_038231095.1 Gemmatimonadales bacterium | reverse complement strand
CTCTTCGCTGCCCCTGACGGAGAGGGTGTCACCGGAGAACCCTTACACCGCAATGCGTGCACCGTTACCGATATGTGGGAGCCGAGTAAGCCGTTTGCGCGACGGCCATCAGGAACGCGCGAACTTCAGGATCGGTGCAAAATCGCCATGATCTGCCGCCCGAAGCGCTGTCAGGTACGCCGTACGAGCCTCTCCGGCGGTGGTAAGGTTGCTCGCGCCCCAATCGAACGGTGATCGCTGGTGTGCATGCATCAGGGCGTCGGCCACGAGGCGGCTCCAGCGGCCGTTCCCGTTCGGAAAGGGATGCACCAGCACGACACCGTGGTGCAGACGCACGGCCACCTCGTCAGGCGGGAACACCGATTCGTCGAGCCACAGCTGCGCGTCTTTCACCCGCTCGCGCAGCGCGACACGAATGGTCGGCCAGTGGACACCGATGTTCTTGTCGGTGCGCCGAGGCTCGCCTGCCCAGCGCCACGTCTCGTCGAACATGCGACGGTGCAGGTCGAACAGAAAGCCTTCACTGAGCACCGTCGCCGGCGTCGGACGCCGTCGCTGGCGAAGCGCCCACTCGGTGGCGGACAGAATGTTCGTCTGTTCGAAAGCGTTGAGTTCGTCGACCGTCTCGATTCCGGTGGGAATGAGGGCTGCCGCTTCGTCAGGATCGACCGGCGTGGCACCGGCCACGTGAGCGCCGACGGCGAAAGTGCCCCGCCGCACTCGCGGTGAGGCACTGCTCCCGTCTGGCGACGTCATGCCACATCTCCCGACGGAGCGTCGCGGGCGGATGGCTCGGCAATGTCGTCCCAGAGACCGCTCGGCCACTCAGCCAGGAGGCGGCGGGTGAGGACCGCGATCTGCTGCTCCGTTTCAGAGTGGGCGACAGCCTGTTGTTCGAGGGCCATCGTGTGCCCGGCGCGACCGACGAGTCGCTCGGCACGTCGACGCGCTTGCGCCGTGACCACCGCCTCGAGCGACCCTTGCCGCGGAATCAGTGCGTAGACGAGATCGCAATCGAGCGCGTCAGCGGCGCGGCGGAGGGCGTCGACAGTTGCTGTGCCGGCGACTTCCCGGGCCTCGAGCGCCTCGAGCGACTGCCGACTGATGTGCATCCGCGTCGCAAGGTGCGCGCTGCTCATGCCGAGCGCACGACGAATCGTGGACACCCACCCCAGAGCGGGCGCGCGCGCTGCGCGAAGTGCCTGCCATGGCGCGAGGAGCGCCATGGCCTGCCGGAGTCGGAGCCACTGGGTGTCGGCGCGAGCGGGCATGGCATGCATGGGTGGGCGGGACACGCGGCGTGGACAGCGCGACCGGTAGTCTGGTACGGAAGATAGCATAGTATATCATGCTAACTTCTGCGTCAATGGCAGTGTATAGAATGCACATGTTCCTGGAGCAACATACAGACTGCAAAACTGGTAGTTTTCGGTAGTATATGGGCTGCCTGTGGTTGCACCCGTCTCACCACCACAGCAGAAGACGGTAACCTATTTCAGAGTGGGGCTGCCGGATCGTTCGTCGGTTTCGTCCGTTGGCACAGGCACGGAGCAGACTGATCGTCGGTCACACGTGTGTTCCGGTCAGCCACATTCTG
>JBBRLZ010000172.1:0-1615 GCA_038231095.1 Gemmatimonadales bacterium | reverse complement strand
TCCGTCGCATCCGGAAGGGTGGTACTTCCGCAGCGATCACGTGCCGTACGCGCGGCTGGGCGTGCCGGCGGTGGAGTATTCGACGAACCTCCATCCCGACTACCACACGCCGCGTGACACGCCAGCAAACATCGACTATGCGAAGCTCACGCGCATGACGCAGTGGATGTACCTGACGGGCTGGTTCGTCGCGAATGCAGCGACACGACCGGCGATCGATGAAGGGTTCAAGCTGGAGCGGTAGTCAATCGCGCGAGTCCTTTCCCTCTTCAGACTTCATGATGCTTCGCTCATTCGTCGCCGCAGTCGGTTTCACCGTCGTCACAGCGGCGCTCCCGGCGCAGGCTCCAGCGCCCGCTCCCGCCGCGCCGATCACCGCCATCAAGGCCGGTCGCCTCGTCGATCCGACGACGGGCACGGTGTCCACCAGCCAGATCATCCTGGTGCAGAACGGGCGCTTCACGGCGGTCGGTGCGAACGTCGCAATCCCGGCGGGCGCCACGGTGATCGACCTGTCGGCACTGACGGTCGTTCCCGGACTGGTGGACGCGCACAACCATCTCGCGCTCACGTACAAGGAAGTGCCGGAGCGGAACAACTACTATCTGACGACGATCCTTGACGACACGCCGCTGCGCGCGATTCAGGCGGTGTCGAACGGCATCCAGATGTTGTCGTCCGGTTTCACGATCGTGCGCGACATGGGGAACAACGGGCGCTACGCCGACATCGCGTTGCGACGCGCCATCGAGCAGGGCTGGGTGCCCGGTCCGACATTGATTCCGTCCGGGTTGATCATCGGCGGCATGGGCGGACAGTTCTCGCCCAATCCCGAGATGGCGTTCGATCGGAAGATCGTGTATCCGGAATATCTCGAAGCCGATACACCCGACGAGATCGTGAAGGCCGTTCGGCAGAATGCACTCGTCGGCGCGCGCGTGATCAAGATCTGTGTGGATTGCAAGCCGTGGGGCTACAGCACCGATGAAATCCGGCTGGTGATCAGCGAAGCCGCAAAGGCCGGGCTGAAGGTGGAAGGCCACGTGCAAACGGTCGCTGGCGCGCATCGCGCGGTCGATGCGGGCATCTGGTCGATCGCGCACGACAACGGTATGAACGACACGATCCACCGGATCATGGCGCAGAAGCACATCTTCCGCGCCGGCACCGAAACGCCGGTCTCGTTGGTCGGTCATACAACTGAGGCGCGCTACAAGAACACCGTCGCATTGCTGCGCAATGCGTGGGAGAACAAGGTGCCGGTCACCTTCTCCACCGATGCGGACTACTACGTGCCAGGCAAGACACGTGGCGAAGTGGCGATCGAGTTCGTGGAAACGTGGAAGGCCGCAGGTATTCCCGCACCGGATATCCTGCGCGCCATGACGGTCACGGGATACGAAGTGAGCGAGACCACCGCCACACGAGGATTGATCAGGGCCGGAATGTTCGCCGATCTGATCGCGGTGCCGGGCAATCCGTTGCAGAGTATCGACGCGCTGCGCGATGTACGATTTGTGCTCAAGAACGGCATCGTCTTCAAGAGGGACGGCGTCATGACGCCCGCAGCGTTCTTCAATGGCGGACCGGTGAACGGCTACAACGCGCGGTGATG
>JBBRLZ010000171.1:0-1617 GCA_038231095.1 Gemmatimonadales bacterium | reverse complement strand
GCTGTTCGGTTGCAACGGTAGTCGCTCGAGGATGCCACTGAAGTCGTCACACACCAGCTTGCCGCGCCAACCCGGTCGGTCGGGTCGGTCGGCGAATCCGAGGAAGTCGCGCGCATGCTGCCCGGCTCGGCTGTCGGCGAAGTCGAAGACGACCGCCCGCATCGGATCGAACCCTGTCGTGCAGTAGCTCCACAGATAGGCCCGATGCGTCTTGCCATTCCCCGGCTTGAGCATCGCCACCGGCGTCTCGTCGGCGTGCAGGACCGGGTGCGTCAGCATCTCGGCCTTGAGCGCATCAACCAGCGGCTGCAGTTGCACGCCGCAGGCACCGACCCACTGCGCCAGCGTCGAGCGCGGGATCGTCAGTCCGGCCCGACCGAAGATGCCTTCCTGCCGGTACAGCGGCAGATGATCGGCGTACTTGGCCACCAGCACCTGGGCGAGCAGGCCGGCCGTCGGGATGCCCTTGTCGATGACGTGCGGTGCGACCGGCGCCTGGACCAGCGTCTCGCAGCGTGCGCAGACCCACTTGCCGCGCACATGACGCTCGACCGTGAACACACCGGGTATGTAGTCGAGCTTCTCGGCCACGTCTTCGCCGATGCGCTCGAGCGCGCAGCCGCAGCTACAGGTCGTGCCGTCGGGCTCGTGCCGAATCTCGCGGCGCGGTAGGTCGGCCGGCAAGGGCTGACGCTTCGCGGCTTGCTTCTCGGACGTCGCCGGTGCGGTCGGTCGTTGTTGTTCGAGCTCCCGCGCCAGTGCTTCGAGGTCGGCGTCGATCGTCTCTTCGAGCAGGCTGCGCTGCTCGGTGTTGAAGGACTCGCTCTGGGCGGCGAACTTCAACCGCTTCAACACCGCCATTTCGTGCGTGAGCTTGTCGATCGTCGCCTGCTTGAAGACGATCTCGGCGCTCTTGCTCGCCACGTTCGCCATCAACGAGTGAACCATCTCGCGCAGTTGTTGCGCGTCGAGGTCGTTGAGCGGTGTCGTGTTCATCACGGGGAGTGATCGTGCCAGACCAATCGCCTGCGCGCATCGGCACTTCCCGCACTTGCAGTGCGCAACTACAACACCGTGATGATGCCGGCCTCACCGATGCGTTGCCACGGCAGCCCGAGGACGAGCGCATCGAACTGCGCGCGCGACAGACCAAGTGTCGCGCGGGCATCCGTCGGCCATACGAACTTGCCTCGATGCAAGCGCCGTGCAGACAGCCAGATCCCGAAGCCGTCATGGACCAGCACCTTGATCCGGTTGGCACGGCGATTGGCGAACAGGTAGGCGTGGTGCGGATGCGCAGCGCCGAACACGTTGACCACGCGTGCCAGAGCCGACTCGGTCCCGGCACGCATGTCGAGCGGCTCGACGGCCAGCCACACGGCCTCGACGTGGATCATGCGCGGATCACTTCAACAACTCGCGCATCCAGGCCGCGCAGTCGGCTGCCGCCGCCAGCGGCCACGTCACCTTCACCAACGTCGCGCCACGGCGCAATTCGATACCGATGTCGGCGGCAACCTGTGTCGAAGGCGGCGCCAGCGTCAACGGGATGAATCCATCGGCTCGTTGAATCGGCGCCGCCACGACGCGCACGCCGCTCGCCTGGCGGCGCCACTT
>JBBRLZ010000170.1:0-1642 GCA_038231095.1 Gemmatimonadales bacterium | reverse complement strand
CCGAGGAAAAACCACTCCGACAAAAGGTCCGGGAACTCCACGCGAAGCGCTTCGGGGGTGCGTCCGATGCGAACTAGCCTCATGGATTTTACGCGCGGCAGCCAAATCGCCGAGACCGTCGCGATGATGTTCGGCACCGCGCTTCGGCCGATGCTGCTGACGGCGCTGGCGATCATGGTCGGGATCATCGGGTGGCTGATCTGGACCGAGAGCCAGCCGCGCGATGGCTACTACTGGCTGATGCACATCTACGCGTCGTCGTGGCTGTGGATGGAGTTCAATCCGCAGAAGTTGCTCGGCCTGAAAACACTGACCGAAGGCACCATCATGGTGCGCATCGCCGACGTCACGTCCTACCCGCCATTGCAGGCGGCCTGGCTCCGCTTATGGTCCGCGGTGTCGGGCGGCGTACTGTACGGATCGCTGATCGGCGTGCCGCTCGCAATGGTCTCGACAGTGGTGCTGCGGAAGTTCGGCCACGGCCTCACCGAGCGTAAGCACAAGCGCGGCGCGCAGCTCGCTTCGGCCGAGCAGCTCAGGGCCGACGTGATCGCCTTCAACCTCGAGACAGGCGCCGACGACCGCGCCGCGGATAAGCGTCGCATCCTGGGTTCCGGCGCGTGGCACAAGGCCCCGCTTTGGACCAAGCGCGAGCTCATCGAGGCGGGCATGTACGAGCCCTTTACGCTCGCCGGCATTCCCTATCCATGGCGCGCCGAGCAGAGCCACACGATGCTCGTCGGCACCACCGGCACCGGCAAGTCGACGGTAATGAAGGACCTGCTCAAGCAGATCCGCGCACGACGGTGCAGGGCGGTCGTGTTCGACCTCACCGGCACCTTCATCGAGAGCTTCTACAACCCGCATACCGACATCATTCTCAATCCCTTCGACGCGCGCTGTCCGAAGTGGTCACCATTCTCCGACGCCCACACCCGCGAACATTTCAAGGAAGCCAGTCTCGCGCTGGTGCCAATGTCGGATGGTGGCGGCGAGCAGTTCTGGCCCGAGAGCGCGCGGATGATCTTCGTCGAGACATGCGTGCGGCTCGTCGAGCAGGGCAGGGGCAACGCGCAGGCTCTGTCTGACGTGCTGATGACGTCGAAGCTGAAGGACCTCCATGCCCACGTGCTGCGGACCGTTGCCGCACCGCTGACCGACCCCGAAGCCAAGCGTATGGCGGAGTCGATCCGGGCGACCTTCAACACCTATGCGCAGGCGCTGCTGACCCTGCCGACCGAGGGCCGCGACTTCTCGGTACGCGACTGGGTACTGGCGTCCGAGACCCAAGCCGACGACCCGAACCGACACAGCTCGGTGCTGTTCGTCGCCGCCCAGCACGTCAATCTGCGGTCGGTCCGCGTGCTGCTGACGATGTGGCTGTCGACCGCGATCAACACGCTGATGTCGATGCCCGGCGACCAGCGCGACATCCGGCTCTGGCTGCTACTCGATGAGATCGGCGCGCTGCATAATATCCCGGCAATCGTGTCGGGAATGCAGACGGCGCGCAACTACGGCGGGGCATTCGTGCTCGGCGTCCACACCATCGCGCAGCTTAAGGAAACCTACGGCGACAACTATGCCGAGACGATCGCCAGCCTGGCCAAGACCAAGCTGCTGATGAACACCCGCGACCGTG
>JBBRLZ010000169.1:0-1704 GCA_038231095.1 Gemmatimonadales bacterium | reverse complement strand
GCCGGTGTCAGTCCGGCTAATTGGAATTGCTGGGCGACATAACGTGCAGCGCTCTCGTGTCCCGGGCTGCCGGTATCGCGTCCCTTGAGCGAATCGTCGGCGAGCACCTGCACGTGATGCCACCACGCGGCGGCGGCTGGTTGCATGGCGACAGGTTGCGTACTCGCAGGTTGCGCACCCGCGGATTGCGCCTGCGCATCGCGCGCGACCATCACCGTCGCAAACGCAGCAGCGGCGCCCGCGACCACGACATAGACGAGCGGCATCGCGCTACCACGTAGCAATCGGGACATCGTCACTCCTCGTACACACAGGTGATTCCACTGGTCGGGAACGCGTCCAACGACCCGTCGCGAATCTACTGCGCGTGAATCAAACGGCACGACCGGCTAGCGGTGCGTTGAGGCAACAGTCCGCATCATGAGGGGACGTCGGCACGTCGCGGCCATCTGTGCCATTGCCTAGACTGCGATATGCCCGCATCTGTTCATCACCCTCGTCGTCTCTCCGCGCGCTCGTCGCTCTTTACGCTACTGCTCGCGAGTCTCGCGACATTAGCCGCGTTTGCGACGGACATGAGTCTGCCGGTTCTCGCCGATACGGCCGCGTCCTTCGGCGTTTCGGCGGGACGCGCGGCGCTCTCCTTAAGTGCGTTCATGGCGGGCTTCGCGGTGGCGCCGCTGGTCTCGGGGCCACTCTCCGACCACCTCGGCCGACGTCCGGTGTTGCTGGCCGGCACGGCGCTTTTTGCTGTGTGCGGCGTACTGGCCGCATTTTCTGGATCGCTCGCTGCACTGCTCTTCTGGCGCGTCATGATGGGCGCGGGCGCCGGTACCGGATTCGTGATTGTTGTCGCGATGGTGCGCGATCTGTTCAGTGGTGCCGAAGCGCGCGTGCGTCAGTCGTACGTGAACATGGCGGCCGGCGTCGCGCCGGTGATTGCGCCCACGCTCGGTGTTGGCATCGCGACGCTGGGCGGATGGCGCGCGATCTATGCCGCATTGGCGCTCGGGGCGACGGTGCTGACGATCGCGGCGTGGTTCGGGCTCGATGAGTCCTTGGCGGCGAATGCCAAAGTCACCACCAGCTACCGCGAGCATCTCGCCCGCGTCGTTGCTGGGTACAGTCGTGTGCTGCGCGAACGGGTCAGCGTCGGCTTCATCGCCGTCGTTGCGTTCAACTTCGGGTCGCTCTTCGCCTACGTCTCGGGTTCTTCGCTCGTGCTCATCGGCGTGCTCGGTGTGTCGAAGCGTACCTACGGCTTACTCTTCGCCTGCTCTTCATTGGGGCTGATGATCGGCGCACTGGTCAACGCGTCGCTCAGTCGCCGTGGTGTTTCGCATCACCGGCTGATCGGCGTTGGTCTCGTGGCCATTGTCAGCACGGCATTGACGATGCTGGTGCTCTCGTGGACAGGCACGCTGTACGTCGCGACGATCGTACCACTCGCGGTGCTGGGGTTCGTCGGCCACGGCATGGTGCGTCCCAACGTGGTGCAGGGTGCACTCGAGCCGGTACCTGAGGTGGCCGGCGTGGCGAGCGGCATCATGAGCGCCGCGCAAATGGTGACCGGCGCGACAGCGAGTGCGTTGGTGTCGACACTCTTTGACGGACATTCGGCGCAGTCGATGACAACGGTCATGGCTCTGTGCGCCTGCGCTGCGGCTACGGCGTATCTCGTGGTGGTGCGGCCTGCCGAGCGGC
>JBBRLZ010000168.1:0-1815 GCA_038231095.1 Gemmatimonadales bacterium | reverse complement strand
GAAGAAGGGTGCAACCGATGCCGGCGCCGACGTGCGCGCCACCGAGTTCTTCGACGCGCAGACCTCCGACTTCTCACCGCTGTTCAGCAAGGTCAAGGAATCGGGTGCGCAGTACATGGTCGTGATCCTGTCGCACGCCTCCAGCGACGTGTTCGCGAAGCAGTGGTACGACGCGCGCTTCCCGATGCCCTACGGTGGCATCGACGTGAAGAGCATGGACGGCGACTTCTGCGACCGCATCGGTGCCAAGTCGGTCGGCGAAATGGCCGCGAACTTCGCCGTGCGCGCGCCGCTCACGCCAAAGACCATCCCGTTCTTCGATGAGTTCCGCAAGCGCACGAACCGCTCGCCCGTCTACACCGCGTTCGGTGCTTACGACGCGGTTCACATCTACGCCGATGCCGTGACGCGCGCGAAGCGCACCGACGCCGACGCGGTCATCAAGGAGCTCGAGAAGACCAGCTACGTCGGTGTTCCCGGGATCATCGAGTTCGACGACACGCACGACGTGAAGCCCGGCACGCCGACCTTCAAGGGGCCGGCGCTGCTGTTCGCGCAGTGGCGCGAAGGATGCAAACGCGAGGTCGTCTTTCCGAAGGAGCTGCGCACTGCGGAGTTCGTGTATCCGGCCTGGATCAAGAAGTAGCCCGCGTTGCTCGAGATCCTGATCGTCGGGGCTGTCAGCAGCGCCATCTACGCGATGCTCGCTGTCGGGTTCACGCTGATCTTCGGCGTGGCCCGCGTGCTCAATCTGGCACACGGCTCGTTCTACGCACTGGGTGCGTACGGGGCGTACTTCTTCACCTCGCACCTGAAGCTGCCACTGCTGCCGGCTGCGCTGCTGTCGATCGCGCTCGTCGCCCTGTTCGGCATCGTGATCGAGCGCGTGTTCATCCGGCCGATGCGCAGCTCGCAGCTCGCAGTTCTGATGATCACGCTCGCAGTTGCGCTGGTCGTCGAGCAGGCACTTTTTCTGACCTTCGGCTCCGAGTACCGCAACGTGCCAGCGTTCGTCGACACGAAGTTCACGATCGGTGGTGTCGATGTCGGTGGCGCACGCTTGCTCGCGCTCGGCGTGAGCGTCGTCGTGATCGTCGCGCTGTGGGTCTTCATCCAGCGCACGCGCCTCGGCTCGGCGATCCTCGCGATCTCGCAAGACCCGGTGGCGGCCGAGTACATGGGCATTCCGAGCGACCGCATCTTCGCGATCGTGATGGGCATCTCAGCCGCGCTCGCGGCCACCGCCGGAATCCTCGCCGGGCCGTTTCTCACCGTGCAGCCGACGATGTGGCTGCTGCCGATCGTCAAAGCCTTCGCGATCGTCGTCGTCGGCGGGCTGGGCTCGATCCCGGGCAGCATCCTCGCGGCGCTGATGCTGGGCTATGCCGAAACCATCGTCGGCTACACCATCTCGAGTGCATGGACCGAAATCGTTTCGGTGATCGCGACGCTCTTGATGCTGATCTTCCGCCCGGCGGGCTTCTTCGGCCGGCGCGCTGCGTTCTGATGTTCGGCAAGCCGGTTGATCTGTTCGGTGCCGTGGCGTTCGTCGTGGTGATGGCACTGCTGCCGATCGTCTTCGCGAGCAACTATTTGATCGGCGTGCTGACCGTCAGCGTGATCTACGGCATCTGGGCCGTGACCTGGGATTTCATGTCTGGCCTCACCGGCCGCGAGAACTTCGGCCACAGTCTGTTCATCGGCGTCGGCGCGTACACGGCCGGCTTCATGAACACCAGCTTCGGCTTCAATGGCTGGTGGAGCCTGCCGGCCGCGATGCTGATGGCCATGCTGTTCGCGCTGCTGATCGGCCTG
>JBBRLZ010000167.1:0-1869 GCA_038231095.1 Gemmatimonadales bacterium | reverse complement strand
TACTCGGTATTCCAGCGCGTCGCGCGATCAACACCGAATGCTCGCCGCATCGCGCGCGCGGCACGAAACGCGAAGGGCACGGCCGACGGATCGGCTACCGGCTCGCGCGTCTCGTCAGCCGGCACAGCGCATCCGCGACGTCGTCCGCAGCGTCCGTCGAGACGCTGTTCCCACGGTGATGTGCAGCGTGTCTCTCGTCATGTGTCGCTCATACGCCTCTATTGTGTCGCTTAAGTGTTTCGTCACGACCGCGAGGGCGTCAGCATCGCCTTGAATAGCTTGAACCGCAGTTGCCACGCCGGCAGCGGACCACCCACCCCGACGCGCCCGAGCCGCAACGGGTTGGTGCTTCGCCCATTCGCCCACCGTTTGAGTGTCACCGACGAGCGATAGCCGGCCGCGTGAACATTTGCCAACGCGCGCGGGTCGTGAGAGCCATACGGAAAGGCAAAACTGTCCACCGGCGCGTTAATCGCAGCCTGCAGCTCCTCGCGCGAGCCACGCAGCTCGTCGCGCGCGGTCGCATCGTCGAGCCCGCGAATGCGCGCGTGGTGACGTGAGTGCGATCCGATTTCGTGCCCGGACTCGGCCAGGGCGCGTAACGTCGGCGTGTCCATCAACACGGCGGGCGGCGCACCGATATCCCAGGCGTTCGTGCCGCCCAACTGCGACGAGACGACATAGACGGTCCCCGGCCAGCGATACGACGCGAGAATGGGCAGCGCAAAGTCATGCACACTTTGGTAAGCGTCGTCGAACGTGATGGCGACCGCGCGCGGCGGGAGCGCTTGCTCCCCGCGCTGCCACCTGGACAGCGCGCTCACGGTCACTCCGGTGCAACCGAGCGACGAAAGCATCTGCATGTGCGCGGCAAACAACGCGGGATCCACGAAGTTGCCGTCGTACGTCGCTCCGTCGGGCGGCTCCTCAACCCGATGGTAACACAACACCGGCACTCGCAAGGCCTACCCTCGGCTGGCGACCGGCTCCATCGCATCCTGCCGCTCGGCGTCGACCGCATCGAACCGCAATTCCAGCGCCGACTTCACTGCACTTGGACGGTTCGACGCCGGACGATCGGACACCACAGGTCGCGATGTTGGGCGCATCGCCGCGATCGACTCCGCCTCGCGACGTTCCACGTCCCATAGCAGCGCGTACTTCGCGAACGCCGACCACGCATGTACGACGCTCAGCACCAAGCCACGGCGCCCTTCGCGCCAGGCCCCCTGCAGGAAGTAGCACTTGATGAAACGCCACATCGGTCGCACCACGAGGTGCGACAGCCCGACGCGGTTGCCTTTGGCGTGCAAGTCGGCCGCGCCCCAGGCAGAGTAGGTCGTCACTTTCGTGAGCTGATGGGCGAGGTCACGATACGAGTCGTGATCGAGTCGGCCTGCGAGGTCGACGACCGCACCGTCGTAATCGAGCCCTTCGTGAACCTTCTGCGGGCGATAGCGTAAGGTCGACTTAAACAAACGCACGTGCCGATCACGCCCCCAGCCGCCTCGCTCCATTGGCGCGCCGAGGTACCGATTGCGCATGTGGACGCGATATGCGTCCGCTGTCGGTGCCGCCACCGCGCGCGCGATCGCGTCGCGCAGTTCCGGGGTCACACGTTCGTCGGCATCCACCGCCAGCACCCACGGCTGCGTACTTGCCGCAATGGCAGCGTTACGCTGGTGGGCGATCGTTGGACCGCACCCTTCGAGCACCGTGGCACCATATCTGCGAGCTAACGCGATTGTACCATCGGTCGAACCAGCATCGGCAACCACGACGTGCGCAGCCCACTGCACCGCCTCAAGACAGGCGGGCAGACGGTCTACTTCGTTCAGCGTCGGGATGACGACGGTAACCGGGAGGGCG
>JBBRLZ010000166.1:0-1884 GCA_038231095.1 Gemmatimonadales bacterium | reverse complement strand
GTCGATCGGCTTCCCCGCCAGAATCGCCTTCGCGAACAGGAACATCGCCATGTCGGGTCTGCCCCACGGTCCGTACACCGTGAAGAACCGCAGGCCAGTCGTCGGCAACTTGTAGAGATGGCTGTACGTGTGCGCCATCAGTTCGTTCGCCTTCTTGGTGGCCGCGTACAACGACAGCGGATGATCGACGTTCTGATGCACACTGAACGGCATCGCCGTATTCGCACCATACACACTCGACGACGACGCGTACGTCAGATGCTTCACGCCGTTGTGACGGCACCCTTCGAGGATGTTCGTGAACCCGACGATGTTGCTGTCGATGTAGGCGTGCGGATTCTCGAGCGAATAGCGCACGCCGGCCTGCGCCGCGAGATGAATCACCTTGTCGAACTCGCCCTCGGCGAACAGCGCCGCCACGCCAGGCCGATCCGACACATCGAGCTTCTGGAACGAGAAGCCGGGACGGCCCGTCAACCGCGCCAGACGCGCGTCCTTCAACGTCGGATCGTAGTAGTCGTTCAGGTTGTCGATGCCGACGACTTCATCGCCGCGCTCGAGCAGCGTGATGGCGACGTGCGACCCGATGAAACCGGCCGCGCCGGTGAGCAGAATGCGTGTCATGTCCGTGAGTCAGGGCAACCGGTGCGATTCACTCGTGCACACTCACGCGCGCTTTTCCCGTTCGGCCAATGCCATATCGGCATCGCACATCATCTGCACGAGTCCGCGGAACGACACCTTCGGCTCCCAGCCAAGCACGCGCTTGGCCTTGGACGGATCACCGAGCAGCAGGTCCACTTCCGCCGGCCGCAGGTGCCGCGGGTCCTGCGTCACGACGGCGCGCCAATCAAGCCCCAGGTACTCGGCCGCCACGTCGAGGAATTCCTGCACCGTGTGCGTTTCCCCTGTCGCAATCACGTAGTCATCGGGCGTGTCCTGCTGCAGCATCAGCCACATCGCTTCGACGTAGTCGCCGGCGAAACCCCAGTCGCGCTTCGCATCGAGATTGCCGAGCGCGAGGGACTTCTGCATGCCGGCCTTGATGCGCGTGAGGCCACGCGTGATCTTGCGCGTGACGAAGTTCTCGCCGCGGCGCGGGCTTTCGTGATTGAACAGGATGCCGCAGCTGGCGGGGAATCCGTAGCTCTCGCGATAGTTCACCGTCAGCATGTGCGCGAACACCTTGGCGCAGGCATACGGCGATCGCGGATAGAACGGCGTCGTCTCCGACTGCGGCACGGCCTGCACCAGACCATACTGCTCGCTCGAACTGGCCTGATAGAACTTCGGCTTGATGCCCAGGCTGCGCATGGCTTCGAGCAGGCGAAGCGTCCCGGTACCGACCACGTCGGTCGTGTATTCCGGCACATCGAAACTCACGCGCACATGGCTCTGCGCGCCAAGGTTGTAGACCTCGTCAGGAACGACCGCCGCGAGCACGCGCTGCAGCGACGACGAGTCGCCGAGGTCGCCGTAGTGCAACTGGAGATGCTTGCCGGACGAGATGTTCGGCTGCTCGTACAGCGCATCGATGCGCCCGGTGTTGAAGGTGCTGGCACGCCGCACGATGCCATGCACTTCGTAGCCCTTGTTGAGCAGGAATTCGGCGAGGTATGAGCCGTCCTGGCCGGTGATACCGGTGATCAGCGCCTTGCGTGGAGACATGGAAATCGAAGAAGACGTGTCAGGCCGGCGGGAAGCTGCCGGCTGCGTGAACCGCATGCGGAACTTATCCACTGCTCAGCGTGTCACCACCACGCCATCCCGCTCAAGCTTGCCGCGCAGGATCGCATCGACGCGTACGCGCACCATCAGGTCCTCGCCGTCCGCCGACTGCTCCAGCACTTCGCCCTGGCGATACAGCGTGGACAGCAGCTTGCC
>JBBRLZ010000165.1:0-1898 GCA_038231095.1 Gemmatimonadales bacterium | reverse complement strand
TCAGCGGCAGACCGCTGCAGCGTCGAGCGTGTCGGCCTTCTTCATCGGCGTGATCTCCAGATACTGCACGCCGGCCGGCTCCGTCGGCGCCAGCGTGATCGTCACGCGCAGATCCCCTGCACTGCACCGCATTCGCCAGCTCCCGCGCAACGCGTTCAGCGGAAGCAGCTCACCGACGCTCTTGCAGTCGCCACCGACTGCTGCATGCAATGCATCGAGCGCCGCATGCCGACGTGGCTTCGATTCGTCGAGGTAGAGATTCATCGCGGCGAGACTGTCGGCCAACGCGTCGCTCCAGTGATCGACGAGGCGTGACACCTGTGCGCGACGCTCGTTGAGCACCGGCGCCGCCTGCGGTACGCGCGGCTCCAACGCACCAGTGCGACGGAGCGCCGCGAACGACTCCTCGATCACATCACCCCAGGGCGTATACGTACGATTGCCGAGGGCGACGATGCCCACACCGTACTCCGGCAACCAGCGCATCTGCGAGCCGAATCCAGGCAATCCACCGGAATGCGCAATCGAGAGACGGAAGGCGCAGGTTTGGCGTGCGCCCAGCCCGTAGCCGTAGCCGCCGCCACTCAGGAACGGAAACCCCGTCGAGTCGCGCACGGCCGTTGCGCCGGCAAATCGGATGACCTGCTGCATCTCGCGGCGCGACGATCGCTTGAGCACCATTGTGTCCGCACCATCGCGCGCGGGCCACGCATCGAGCATGAACCCAACCCAGCGGCTCAGATCGGCGACCGACGTCAGCATGCCGCCCATCGGGCCGAACGATCCGTCGGGCAACTGCGCTTCCTCGAGCCACTGTCCATCCTGCACGCGATAGCCGTGCGCCAGACCACTCGCTGGCACGTCGCGCGCCTCGAGCGTCGTGACACGCATGCCGAGCGGTTGCAGGACGTGCGAGCGTACATAGCGGGCGTATGGCATGCCGGACACGTTCGCCACGATCCGACCGAGAATCGCAAAGCCGAAATTCGAGTACTCGTACGCCGTCGCCGGCGCAGTCGAGAACGGAATGCCGCGCGCAATCATGCGCGACAACTCGGCGTCGCTTCGCGCCAACTGCTGATCACCCCACGGGTTGTCTTCGGGGAAACCGGCCGAATGCGAGAGCAGATCGCGCACCGTGATACGCGGTGCATCGCTGGTGGCGTAGCGGAGCTTCCTGAGTTCGGGCACGTAGCGCTCGGCGGGCACATCGAGCGACAGCTTGCCGGCATCGCGCAACTGCAGAATTGCCACGGCCGTGAAGCTCTTCGTCATCGACGCGATGCGGAACACCGTCGAGGTCTCGACCATGGCTTTCGTCGGGACTTCACGCAGCCCGGACACGCTGATGTGCGCCAGCTTGCCGTCGATGATCACGCCGTACGCGATCCCGGGCACTTTCTCGCGCTCGGCGAATGCCTGCATCAGGCGATCGATCTCCGGGTAGGCCGACGCGAGCTTTGCGGCGCGATCCGTCGCCAGAAACGCGGGCGGCGGAGCGACACTGCTCAGTCGCACGTCCTGGGCCGCGACCGGAAGTGAGATCACGGCGGCAAGGAGCACCTGACGCAGCAGCGGACGACGGGACATTGGGCAGGACTCCGGATTGCGCAGCAGGTCAGGACGAGTGAGTTCGATCAAGTTACGCCGCGCCTCGGCCGACGCGCGACGGGCAGAACGCGCACACGCGTCGTACAATTCGGCAGCTGCCCCATCGTCACCCTCCGCCCCATCACCGTGCGCCTCTCGTCACCTGTCATCGCATGGGCGATGCTCCTCGTCGCACCTCCGGCGTTGCGCGCCCAGGTCGTGTCGCGGGACATATCCGTCGACGTGCTGATTCACGGCGCGACGGTCTACGATGGCACCGGCAGTGCCGGGCGCGTGACCGACATCGG
>JBBRLZ010000164.1:0-1904 GCA_038231095.1 Gemmatimonadales bacterium | reverse complement strand
TCCGCAATCGACCACATCCTCGCGCACCGCCGCGCCCGCCCTGCGCCCGCGCCCCACGCCCGTCCGCCCACGCGCCGCCGCTCACGAGGCCAGCGACCACCGCGTGTACTGCAACGCGCCCCAATTGAATTTCCTATCCCGCGATTGCCCCCTTCGACTTCGCGGCGGCCCGCATCCAGAGTGCCGGTGGACGGCCGTCCGCGGTCACGGACAGCTTCGTCGGCGCGCGCTGGGCAAACGCCGGCATTGGTGCCGACGCGAGCAGCGCGAACGCGCGTGTGGGCGTCGTGTCAGTGTCAGGACGGAGCGCATGCGCATTGTCAGGGTTGCGGCGTGTGAGGAACTGGACGGATGTACGGCGATTCGAGGATATCCCATGGTTTGGTGCTGCGCGCGCGCGCGGTGCCGAGGTCCTCGAGCTTCTGCATCCAGACCTTGTCGAACAGTGAGCTCGACGCCGGATCGAGCGCGATTTCCGACGGAATGGCGGTCCACTTCATCTGCATTGTCAGGCCGGGAATTTCACCGGTTGCTGCACGCGCAAGATTGTCGAGGCCCTCGAGCACGAGCGGTTGGTGATTGTAGAACGACACATTGCTCCAGCGGCCTTGAATCTGCTTGCGACTGGCCGGGTCCATCACCACCGGTGCAGCAGTCGTCCATCCGTTCACAATCACCCACATCCGCACGGCGATCGGCGCCGTCACGCCCGCGGCACGTACGCGCGCAGCCATCGCCTTGTAGTCGTCGAGTGCGAGCAGGCCGAGGATGTTCGACACCACGCCGCCGTCGGAATGCACGTGGCCTTCGTAGATTACCTGCGGGAAGATGCCGGGAATCGCGGACGCGGCCTTGAGCAAGGTCCGCGTGCGCACGAGGCCTTCGTCGCCGCCCTTGAGGATCGTCGCCAGGTCCCACGTGCGACCGGTCCCGATGTCCAGATCCGTGGTGCCGAACACCACCTGCCGATCCTGTGCGAACGCGTTCTGCAGCGAGTCGCGCAATGCCGGATTGAGCACGGCCGCGATGTTCGCGTCGTACCGCGTCGTGTTCACCAGACCACCAGTCTTGCGCAGCCAGAACAACCAGTCGAACGACGGCGCAATACGATCGGCCGCGTTGCGGTACAGCGACGTCAGGGTGTCGAGTGCGGGTTGCGTGCCGAGCAGCACGAACGGGGACTGGAGCGCGCCGGTGCTGATCGCAGTGATCAGGTCGAACAGCGGGAGCGGCGTGTCGGTGCGTCCACGCCATCCGCGCAGGAAGCCGACACCGTACGCGCCATTCTGTCCGCCGCCAGAGAGCAGCAGCACGTTCACCGTGTGCGTCGGACTTGCGACGGCCCGCCGTGCCAGCCGTGCGACGACGGTATCGCGCAGCGCACGCTCGGCCGCGCGACTCGCGTCGGCATCCGTGAGCAGCGCCGGGATCGTGGTCGGCGGGCGATGCACCGCAGCGCAACCGGCGAGAGCGATGGTCAACGCGAGACGCGCCGCGTGACCGGCGCGGCATACGAGATGTATCCGAACAGCTGTCAGCTTCATGTACGCGGTGGGAGATGGGTCAAAGCAGGGCAAAGGCACGCACGGGAATCGTGCCGAATGCGCAAATCTTTGGAGGCACAGTGAGAAAACGCGCACCGCGCGACGTAAGTTGCGCCAGGCCACGGCGATGCTCGACGATTGGAACACCGGCGCAGAGCAGCGTCGTGTTCACCGGGCGTTCACCGGTCTCGATGCGATCGATGTTGAACGAGTCGATGCCGACTTCCACGGCATCCGTCGGATCGCGCTGCACGTTAGCGCCAATATCACCAGCGCAGCGGCCGACGTCTGGGAGATCATGCGTCCGCGCGACGGTATCAAGCTCTTGAAACGCTGTCATCGCAGGTTCCCTGGGTACGC
>JBBRLZ010000163.1:0-1959 GCA_038231095.1 Gemmatimonadales bacterium | reverse complement strand
GACCTTCGATCCGAGGCGGAAGAAGGCGGTGCTCGACTACTTCGCGGATTTCTACAAGATCATCGGCGATCCCAAAGCGGCGCGCCGCGCGGTGAACGACGGCTGTCTGCCGCAGGGGAACTGATGTCGGCGGTGCGAAACCGGTCGCTGTGGCACGCGTAAGTGCGGTCGCCCTCAGATTTCTCATGCCATCATTCGCTGGAGCGCCGATGAACCGTTCGA
Source organism: Gemmatimonadales bacterium (assembly GCA_038231095.1). GTDB lineage: Bacteria > Gemmatimonadota > Gemmatimonadetes > Gemmatimonadales > Gemmatimonadaceae > JACMLX01. The sequence continues at coordinate 1,737 of JBBRLZ010000163.1, read as the reverse complement.
CTCCCGTCTCCGCAGCGCTTCTGCTGCTGACCGCACTTCCGCTCGCGCTGTCCGCGCAGTCAACGCTGCCGAGTGCGGCGACGGCGCGCCGCATGATGGATTCACTGGCGGCGGACTTTGCAAATCCGAAGAACGTTCCCGCAACCGCGATCGCGGTCGTCCGCGGCCGCGATACGCTGCTCTTCCGCGCCTACGGAAAGTCGAATCTCGAACTCGGCACGCCAGCAACGGTCACCACGGTGTTCCGAATCGGCTCGGTGACGAAGCAATTCACGAGTTCCGCCGTGCTGCAGCTGATCGAGGAAGGCAAGCTCGCACTCACGGATACGATCGGGCGGTGGCTGCCGGAACTGCCGGTGAGCTGGCGCGGCGTCACGATTCAGCAGTTGCTCAATCACACCTCGGGCATTCCGAGTTATACCGACCTCGGTGAGCCGTGGCAGAAGCGGTGGGGGGAAGAGATGACTGGCGCGCAGCTCGTCGCGCTGACGGCCGACAAGCCGTTCACGTTTCCGGCCGGCACATCATGGAAGTACAACAACACCGGGTACGTGTTGCTTGGCATGCTCGTCGAAGCGCGCGCGGGCAAGCCGTGGGGGGACGAGTATGCGACGCGGCTGTTCACGCCACTCGGGCTCAGCAACACACACTACTGCGCGACGGCCGCCATCATCGCCGGTCGGGCGGAAGGGTATTCGCAGGGCGCGAACAATGAGTGGATCAACACGCCATTTCTCGCGATGTCGCAGCCACACGGTGCTGGCGCCATGTGTTCGACCATCGGTGATCTGCTGACGTGGAATCGCGCGCTGCACGGCGGCAAAGTGCTCAAGCCGGCGAGCTATTCGGCCATGACGACACCAGTCGGCGCGGCCGAGGCACGTCACTATGGGTTCGGTATCGGGTCAGGCACGATCGGTACGCACGCGATGCTCACGCACGGTGGCGGCATCAACGGATTCCTGACGGCGAACCTCTGGGTGCCGGATGCGCAGTTGTCCGTGACCGTGCTGACGAATGGCGATGCGATCGATCCCGGACGCACGGCGCTGCAGCTCGCACGCGCCGCGCTCGGCGTGCCGCTCGAGATGCCGCCGAAGGCGGTCGCGATGACGCCGGTGCAGCTGCGGACGTACGGTGGGGTCTACGATCTCGCGCTCGGCGCGTCGCGCAAAGCGTTCACGGTCAGCGAGAAGGGCGGAGTGTTGTCCGGTCAGCTCGAGGGGCAGGGCCCGATCGCGATGATTGCACTCGGCGAGCATACGTTCGCCGCAGATTTCGATCCGGGGATGCGTATCGTGTTCATGATGGTCGATGGCAAGTCGGTGTCGATGGTGCTGAAGCAGGGTGGCGGGCAGTTCGAGGGGAAGCGACGGCCGTAGGGTCAGCGGGTGCTGACGGGGGTTGAACTGCTGCACAAATCGGCAATCAGGGTTATTTTCTTTCTAATTCTCGTTAGGTCGCCTTATTGGTGTCTTTGTGTGCTGATCGCGGCATCGGTGTGCGCGGCGTGGCTCGGGCCCGCCTTCTATCGCGGGAGCGGGGTGTAAACGTCGCTGTGGTTCGCGCAGGCGGTGGTCGTGGTGCCGGCGCGGCGACGCTCGCTGCGAATCGTGGCCACACGCGCGGCGGCTCGGTGAGTGTGAATGATCGGGAACATGGTTGACACTTTGGTCCGGCAGCATCCTTTACACGTGGGTCAGCTCTGAATGATGTAATCGCGTTCGTCGAACGTGG
>JBBRLZ010000162.1:0-2003 GCA_038231095.1 Gemmatimonadales bacterium | reverse complement strand
GAGGGATGGAACATGCTCGTGCGATCGCTGAGCCCCGTGATCGCGCCTCCGATCCAGTGCACGCGGGTCACGAGGCGTGGTCGATCAACACTCGTGAATTTCCGCTCGCCCTGCAGCGATTCGGCCAGCTGCGCGAGCGCTTCCTGTCGGTCCGTCAGATCCTGCACGCGCAGCCGCGCATCGACGGTGAGCAGGCGCTCTTTGCCCACCCCCATCGGATCCGGCAGCGCGCCATAGAGCCCCGGAATTCCGACCGACGCGCGGGTGACCTGCGGACCATCGAGCCAGCCGCTCAGGCCCGAAATGCGGAGGCCGTAGGCCGAGGCGGGGAGGCCATCCCAGAAGACACTCATACAGCCGCGAGGCGTTGCGTCAGCACTTCGGTCTCCGTCGCGAGCGTCAAGTTCGTGTTGGTTTCATCGCACAGGTCTTCCGTGATCGCCACGACCGTCGCATCGAACGTGGTCCCCTCGACAATCAAGCGCGCCCCCAAATCGATCGGGCCTTCCCACGCACGCGCGAGCGCGCCGACCGCGTCGCGCTTCGTAATCGTGACCGACTGCAACGGCGCGTTCTTCGCCAGCAATTCGGCGTTCGCGCGATGCCAGCCGAAGTTCGCCGGCGGCTGCGCGGTGATGTCGAGGCGATCCGCGGTGCCCACGTACAAATTCGCCTGGTCGACACAGACCCACCGCGTCGCATCGGTCGCCGATCCCCCGTACACGCGCCCTTCGACCGTGCTGCTTGCCGTGAGCACGGTCGACACGAGCACCGTGACGAGGTTGACCGGCAACCCGAACACGGTGTCTTTGTCGAGCGCGGTGAAGGCTTGGAGCACGCCGTTGACGACGAGGGCCACCACCGGCCCGTTCCCCGGCGACAGGGTGACCGGCCCGACGATCAGGCACTGGGCCCAGAACGTCACCACCTTGGTAAGTCCGACGAGGACCGGCACGTAAACCGGCTCCGTCGCGACCCCTGGGGTCGTAATCGTGGGCTCTCCCACGCCCCCGACGGCGTACAGCACACGAAGCAGACTGCCGGTGGTGCGGCTCGTCGGATCGAGGACCGTGGGGCGCGTCAACACGATCGCCGCGTTATCGCCGATCGCATTCGGGTTCGCGGCGGCAAGCAACAGCGAGGCGTTGCCGGAGCCATCGGCGACCGCAGCGGCCGCGACGAGGAGCGTGCTGCCCGGAATACTGATCGTGACCGACAGCGCCGGGATGCGATACAACGCGGTGAGCTGCGGCGTACTGCCGTCCCACGCTTGGCTGTACGCGTCGTCGCCTTCGAGCACGATCGACGAGGCGCTGCCCGTCACCGCCGTATGCACGCGCAGCATCGAGGCCGTCGCCGATCCATGCCAGTTGCTCCACACCATCTCGCCCGCGCGAAAACTGACGCCCGAGGCAATCGTCACGGGTACCGTGGCGAGTCCCGTGCTCGCCCAACTCGCCGCCCCCGTGACCGTGATCGATTCGCTCACGGTGTCGCTGGAGGCGATCTGCTGCGGATAGATCGGCGAGCCGTAGATGCCCGTGACCGGGGTGTAGCCGGACGAATCGAGCTGCACGCTCGTGCCCGAGACACTGAGCACGCGGCCCACCGCACTGTACGTGTCGCTGAACGTGCCATCGCCGTTGTCCAGCGAAAAGCGTCCTTCGATGACCACGCGCACGTGGAGCAGATCCCCGCTCGCGACAGACTGCACATCGCTCGCGCTGCGATCGATCGTCGCGACGCCGGTTGTGCCGTTGTAGGCGGTGACCTTGAGCGTGCACGCGATCGTGCGCGCGCGATTGATCGTGTCGCCAGACACCCAATCGCGGCGGGCCAACGCACTGACCGCGCGACACGTCAGCGTGGTCGCGCCTGCGGTGTGCGCGCCATTCAGGAGCAGGGTGCGTGTCTCGCGTGGCCGTTGCATCACGACACTCGTGCCACTGGCCCACGTGTCGCCGCTCAGGCCGCGCACGTCGCTCACCGGCGTCGAGACGCCG
>JBBRLZ010000161.1:0-2017 GCA_038231095.1 Gemmatimonadales bacterium | reverse complement strand
CGGCGGGGTTCGGCTGCGCACCGGGCTGCGGTAGTGCGCGATTCGCCATGGTGCCGCGACCCTTCGCGTCGATCACGTACAGCGAGTCGGATGCGAGCACGAGTGCGGTCGGGTACCAGCCCACCGGCGCGCGGCCGCGCAACGAATCACGCGCCGCGTTCCCGGTCGCCGCGGTCTTCGCACTGAGCGAGAAGAGTGCGATCGCGTTGTTGTCACCTTCGCTGACGAAGAGCTGCGATCCGTCTGCGGAGAGCTGCAGCCCGATCGGCGCGCTGCCTTGCCCGAGATCGGCTGGTGTCGGATCGCGCAGGGTACTGACGACCGCGCGCGATTTCGTGTCGATCACGCTGATCGCGTCGGTCGACGCGGATGCAACGAAGAGTCGCGTTCCATCGGCGTTGAGCAACAGCGTTGAGGGGTGACGCGCGACGGTGATCGGGGGGAGTGCGCGCAGACGCTCACCATCCGTGGCGAACGGATACACGCTCTGCGTGCCCCAACTCGAGACGTAGACCACGTCATCCTTCCCGACCACCACGCCGTACGGATACCGACCGGCCTTGAAGCGCTGCACGACAGCGCCGCTCGCGACATCGATCACGGCGAGCGAATCGGCAAGATTCTCCGCCACGTACAACCGCGTGCCATCACGACTGAGTGCGAGGCCGGCCGGATAGCTCGTGCCATTGTTCTTCACCGTGGGACGGGCGCGCACAATCAATGAGTCACGCAGCGTGAGCCTTGCCGACGCCCAGTCGTAGCGATATATGACATCGGTGTTGCCACCCGATGCGTACACGGTCTTTCCATCCGGCGCGAACGTCAGCCCGATGAACGCGGCCGGTTGCTCGACCGTCTGCGTCACGACATGTGTGCGGCGATTGACCACCTGAATGCCCTGCTGCCGCCAGCCATTCAGCAACAGCAGAATGTGCGATGAGTCCGGTGTGAGCACGGCCGCGAGCGGCATCGACCCGACATCGATGCGCGGGCCGGCAGGATCGAGGCGCGCACCGGTGGGCAATCGTGGCGCGACCTTCGACTCGGCAATGATTGACGGCGAAGCGTTCCTGCAGCCGGCGAGTGCGCCGAGCAGCGAGGCGGTCTGGAGCAGTCTGTAGGCGTATCGCTTTGACATGTGTGAAAATGTACGGTGCGTATCCGCGCGGCGAGTGTCATCGTATTTGCGCACTTTCTGCAGCCGTTGTGAGATTGTGCTATTCCTTGCAGGCGTGACGAATGCGTGACGCAGGCGGCGATGTTGGCCGCGTGACACACACCTACACTGCCCAGCGGCTCGATCAGATGACCGATGCCACATCGCTCATGACGGCCGAGGATTTGATGGCGAATCCGGTGCCCAACAAACGTACGGAATTGGTTGCGGGGCGCCTGGTCGTACATGAACCGCCGGGGTACCTCCACGGGGCCACGGCAGGGCGTCTGCTCCTCGCGATAGGGATCCACGCCAGGACGCACAGCCTCGGTATCATCCTCGCCGCCGAGACTGGTTTTACGCTTTTCCGAAATCCCGACACGGTGCGTGCGCCAGACGTCGCATTCATCAGATCGGCGCGCGTGCCAGCGCAGGCGCCCGCGGGATATGCCGAATTCGCGCCGGATCTTGCGGTTGAGGTGCTGTCGCCGTCGGACCGGGCCGGTCAAGTGCTCGCGAAGGTCGGTGACTGGCTGAACGCCGGCGCGGCGCTGGTCTGGATCGTTGATCCAGTACGTCGCGTTGCGCGCGTCTACCGCGCTGATGGCAGTGAGTCGATCCTCGGTGCCGATGATTCGCTCGACGGCGAAGATGTGCTACCCGGTTTCAGTGTGACGGTCGCGTCGATGATCGACTGATGGTGTGATGCGCTCGGCGAGAACGCACAACGGCCCGGCGCATCACTGCGCCGGGCCGTTGTCGTACTTCAGACCTTGATGTCTTTACTCGTCTTCAGCCGGCACGCCGGCGGCAACGGGCATCGACAGCGGCGTGGTTGCCGGTGGCTCGAGGTACGATGCG
>JBBRLZ010000160.1:0-2116 GCA_038231095.1 Gemmatimonadales bacterium | reverse complement strand
GCGACCGGAGAACCAACTGTCAGCCGAGAAGCCGACCGGATTCACTTCGAAGTACTGGCTACGCGTCCAAATACCGGTCGTCGGAAAGTACGGCGGCGGGAACTGCAGCAGGCAGCGATTAAACGAGAGGTCGTCGTGATAACCGTGCAGATAGCTTCCGCTCATGGTGCCGGTCTGTCCTGAACTCGATTCGATCGTACCGCCGATGAGCCGCGTCGTGCCGCGATCGACGAACTGGCTTGCCGGTAAGCCACCGGGCGGATTGGACTCTTCGGCGATGACCGACTTGAGCGCGAGCAGCGAGGCGTGGATCTGCATGTCGGGCCGGTTCGACGACGGATCGAATTCCTTGCGCGGCCAGGTCCACGAGCCGCCGCTGCTGGTTGTGCGACGCCACTGCGGTACCTGCAGCGAATTGTTCGCGTAGGCGACATAGGCACCCGAGAAGAGCCCGACCACGTCATCATCCGCCGAGCAATTACCGGTGGTCACGCCGGGACTGGTGGCTTGTTTGAGATCGGTCAGAATGGAGACCGTACCGCGAGCCGCGATCGTCACACGACCGCGCACGGTACCGCTCACGCCCACCTTGCCTTCGACGAAGATCACGCCGCGAAAGCTAGGGTTGTACGCGGCGCTCAACGGCCAGAGGTACGCACCGTCGGGACGCGCGGCCACGAGCGGTGGAACGCTGCCTGACGTCCGCAGCAGCCACGAACCCGCCGCATCGGTCGCGGCGAAAACACCAGTGGCGGTCAAGCGTGGATCGCCGCCGAGGAAGCAGCGCGCATTCGCGTCGTCAAACGCGGTTTGCTTGTCTTGCATCTGGTTCTGATAGTTGCCACCGATGCGATGCGCGATCTGCGCGAACTTGACCGGCGTAGCCGTTAGACCGGCAACGGTCGTTGTTACGCCGCAGTTGTACGAGTACAGCAGACTGTCGAGCGGTACGCCAGAGCCCGAGGGAATAGGCGCACCGGCGACGATGGGTGGGGGTGTGCGTCCCGCCGTCCATCCTTGCCCGTACGGAAACGTCGCGTTTTCCTGATAGATGCGGAAATAGCCATCGTTCGGCCCCGTCGTGTTGCCATCGCCGTCCGCATCAATAGCCACAAACTCGATGCGCATGGTCGGCAGCACGCTGTCGCCCGCCACCACCGTCGGCGTAAACATGTAGCCGGCGTTGGTCGCGATGGTCTTAAGCACATTGAGATCCGCCGTGCCCGGCATCGGGATTTTCGCGACCCGCTCTTTGGGTGCGCCTTTCTTGTACTGCGCGTAGCTCTTGTTGAGTACAATTTGCGCCGTCGTCACCGCATCGAAGAAGGTGGCCTGCGGCGACGGCGTGCTGCCGTTCCACACCCAGATGGTGTCGTTGCTGTGCACGGGACCCAGTGCCTGCGCCCCGAGTGCCCAGTACAGCGCGTAGCCAGCGGTCGAGCGCGACTTGTCGGTAAACGACGCGTAACGCGCGAACGATTGTTGGTACATTTGCGAGCGCCGAATGGCGACGTTGCCGTTGTTGTCCGTTACCTTGGCGATGACTTCGGACTGCACGCCGAATTCACCAGCATTCGATAGTGAATCGGAGTTGCCGAGTCGCGAAATCCAAACGGTCTTCTTAAGCGTGGACCCAGAAATCGCTGCGTTACTCACCACCGTCTTGTAGCCGTCGAGCGGCACGGTATCCATCTTCGCGTTCATCCGCGACCGTTCCTCTTCGAGCGCGGAAATGGCTGCGTCATCGACGGCGGCGGCGCGTTCAGATCCGGCCTGCACCAAGTTGCCGGACATCGCCATCATCGCCGAGCCGAGTGCCATCACCGTCGCAACGACGGCGATGAGCAACACCGCGACGAGCGCGAATCCTTTTCGCTCGCGCGTCGTGGGCATCAGCACTGTCACGAGATCGCGCTGCCGCAGGGGATGCTGCAGTGTGTCGCTCGTCTCGTTCGCGGTAGTGTTCGTCAAGGTGTTCAGGTTCGTGCGTGTTGTCGGCGTCATGGGACGGTGACCGTGTTGGAGGTCGACAGCGCGGACAGGTTCGGTGTGCAGTCCTGCACGGCGAGGCCGTACGTATACTGTTTGCTTGAGCCCTTATCGACGCCGCCATCTT
>JBBRLZ010000159.1:0-2242 GCA_038231095.1 Gemmatimonadales bacterium | reverse complement strand
GAACGAACTCGTCGATCGGGTCGAGTATCTCGAGGATCTGCAGACCCAGCTCGACGCGCGTGCGGATCAGACGAAGGATCAGCCGTATGCCAAGCAGGTCGCCGACGCGGCGAAGGCGGCGCACACGAAGCTGGAAGGCGTTCGCGGTGAGCTGTATGAGACGGCCTGCCATGTCGATCAGTGTACGCTCGATCAGCCGGTGCGTCTGTACAACTGGTTCATCACGCTCAACTCCCAGTTGCAGCAGGGCGCCTACGCACCGACGCAGCAGCATGGCGAGGTGTTCAATGATCTCTCGGGCAAGCTCGACGTGCAGCTCAAGGCGCTCGAGCAGATCGAGAACACCGATATCCGTCAGTTCAACGAGCTGCTGAAAGGTTTGGGTATTCCGAGTGTCTTCGTGAAGTCGAAGGCGAAGCCGACGATCAGCTGAGGGTCTGTCCTGGCGTGGTCAGCGCGTGGTACTGATCACGCCAGGAAGTCCGGTGAAGACGAGGTCACGGAACGCGCGATCCACCGCCTCGGCTTGCAACGTGGTCTCGGTCGTCATCCACCAGACCACGGTGGACCAGAGCGCACCGACGACGAATTCGGTGACCAGCTCGGTCGGCGGCACGGAACCGGCCGGCCCGGCGCGCAGCGCGAGGTCATCGCGGATCAGCTCGCGCAGCATGCGACGCATCATCCTCCCGACGGTGACTTCACCGCGCCGGCCGACCGTCATGCGATAGATGCTGCGGTGGCTGTCGAGATGTGCGAAAAATGGAAATGAAAATTCGAGCGCAATCGGCGGATGCGTCGGCGCTTGCTCGAGCAGCCAGGCGCGCAGGCCATCTATGCTTTCCTCCAGCAACTGCTCCTTGCTCGAAAAATGCGCGTAGAAGGTCGCGCGACCGACGCCGGCATGATCCAGAATATTCTGGATCGTCAGGCGTTCGTATCCGCGCTCCATCAACAGCAGCCGCAGCGAGTCGAGCAGCATTCTTCGTGTGCGCTGGACCCGTCGATCCACGTTGCTTCCGGTCATCAGTCTCGGCGTTCCTGAACAAAAGTGATGCGGATATTCGGAAACGAACAGTTTTCGGTGTCGTGTGCGGGCTCTGGTGCGCCGACGCAGTATGCTCGACGTCGAGACCCGCAACAAGGAGCCCGATTGCAGCACGCCGCACGAGAGTCCACTCGTATCCGCCTGCACGACGTATCGAAGGCCTATCATGGTGGTGCCGTCCCGTTCATCGCACTGCGCCACGTGTCGCTGACGGTTGACGCGGGAGAGTGCGTCGCGATCGTCGGCAAGTCGGGCAGTGGCAAGACGACGTTGATCAACCTGCTGACCGGCATCGATACGCCGTCGAGCGGTACTATCGAAATCGGCGCACACGCCATCCACACGCTGTCGCAGGATGAACTGGCTATCTGGCGCGGGCGTCACGTCGGCATCGTCTTCCAATTCTTCCAGCTGCTGCCGACGCTCACGGTCGCCGAGAACGTGATGCTGCCGATGGATTTCTGCCGGACCTATCCGCGGCATGAGCGCCGGGGACGCGCCCTCGCGCTGCTGGAACGCTTCAACATCGCCGATCAGGCTGACAAGGTGCCGGCGGATCTCTCGGGCGGGCAGCAGCAGCGCGCGGCGATCGCGCGCGCACTCGCGAACGATCCGCCGCTCATCGTCGCGGACGAGCCGACCGGAAACCTCGACTCATCAACGTCAGCCGACGTGATGGCCGCGCTCGCGCGTCTGGCCGACGATGGCAAGACGGTGCTCATCGTCTCGCATGAGCAGGGATTATCTCAGTATTTCACGCGCACGATCACGCTGCGCGACGGCGTGATCACCGACGATGCGATGCGGCGCGTGGCGGTGTCGGCGTGAGTACGCGGTGGTGGAAGATCCTCCGCGATGTGAACGTCGCCCGCGGGCGGATCCTGATGGTCGTGGCGGCGCTCGCGATCAGCCTCTGCGCCGTGATGTCGATGCTCACCGCCTACACGGTGCTCGGCCGCGAAGTCCCTGAATGATCGGGAACATGGTTGACACTTTGGTCCGGCAGCATCCTTTACACGTGGGTCAGCTCTGAATGATGTAATCGCGTTCGTTGAACGTGGCCAGCAGGACCGTGTGGAAGTAGATCGACCACAGGCCGTCGTCGGTTTCCTCCATCCCGATCCGTTGATTGGTGAGCGCGTTGGCGAGGTACACAATCCGCTTGCCGAAGCGAAAGGTGCCCGCGGTGGTGAT
>JBBRLZ010000158.1:0-2287 GCA_038231095.1 Gemmatimonadales bacterium | reverse complement strand
TCCGCTCGGCGCGGGCTTCCTCTCGGTGGGACAAATCACCGCCGGGTACCAGACGGAATTCACCGGCGGGCTGACGATGATCAAGGATGCCTACCTGTCGCTGAACAACAACACGACGACGATCTCGGCCGGCCTCAGCGGCAACGGCACGCTCTTCAAGCAGGGTGCCGCGGAACTCGACATCAACACCGTGGCCACGAACACCGGCGGCACGGTGCTCGCGGGCGGCACGACGAACTTCGGAAACTTCCGCGGCAACACGCGCACGCTCAGCACGACGGCGATGCTCGCGGGGAACATCACCGTGCAGCCCGGCGCGCTGATCCGGTTCAATGCGACGAGCAATGTGAACGGCGGCCAGATCGTGGATGTGCGCAGCAATTTGTCGAACTTCGGCGTCGTCGGCATCGGCGACACGGCGGCGGCGAGCGCGTACAATGTCCGCGTGCCGCAGGCCTTCGGCGCGCCGAACAGCAATCTGGCGACGGCGCTGAACGCGGGCTCCGGCGTGCTGGCGGTGAACTCGCAGACGAGCCAGCCAATCAATCTGAGCACGATCGGCGATGGGACGTTCTTCCTCGGATCAAACAACAACGGTGCGGGCATCGACAGCACCACCAGCGTGAACGGCACGCTGCTCGGCGCGGTCACGGCGAGCCCGGTGGGCTACAACTTCGGCGCGCTGAATTTGAACAACACGAACTCGGTGTACCGCCTCGGCGGCGGCGGCGCTTTCCTGAATGTCGGCCTCATCGGCGGCACCGGGACGGCGCTCGGGGATGTGACGGTCTGCGCAAATCCGATCACGAATGTCGCAGGCACGACGAGAGCGGCGGTGGTCGTCGGCGCGCCGCTTACGAATACGAACAACACGGTCGGCGGTGCGACCGTCGGCAACGGCACGGGCACGGTGTTTTTCAACACGGCGCAGACCTACACCGGCAACACGCTGGTGAACCGCGGCAGCACGCTGGAATTCCGCAGCACGATGGCTACGAGCAGCTACGACAATTTCGGCACGCTCGCCGTCGGCGGCGCAGGCGGAACTTTCGCAGGCGGACCGACGCCGATCATCCGGCCGGGCGCGACGGTGCGTCTCGACAACAGCCTCGACCTTCTCCCCGTCGCCGCGGCTGCCGGGCGTTGGGGCGACACGACGGCTGTCGGTCTCGACAGCGGCACTTTCCAACTCACGGGTGCGGCCAATGCGGACATCAGGGAAGTCGTCGGCCAGGTGAATGCGGCGGGCGGCTCGACGCTCACCGCGCAGTCCATGTTCTCCGGGCGCATCTCGGAAATTAACGGAACTTCGATCGTCCGCACGCTGAACAACAACGGCGTGACGGGCAGCAACGGGCTGCTCTCCATCCAGCCCGTGAATGGCGGCCAGCTTGGCAGCGCGGAGCGCGTGACGGCAGGCACGATCGCCAACTACGCCGGCGTGCAGGTCTCGGCGACGAATCCGGCCACGCTCGCCGCGTCGGGTGCGATCCAAAACGGCATGGTCGCCCCGTGGATGACGAACAATCGGGACTCGCAGTTTCTCACGTACAGCGACTTCGGTTTCGTGAATGCGGGCTTCAACTACATCGCGGTCGGCGGCACCTCGCCGATCGGGACGGGCACGGAGCGCGCGCTTTTCAACACCACGGCGACGAGTCTCGTGGTGGGCGGCACGATCGATGTGTGGGCGCTGCGCGCGGATATCGGCATCACGCTCGCGACGGCGACGGACGCCTCGGCGCAGGTCATGATCCGCAGCGGCGGTCTCATCTCCACGGTGACCGCTTCGATCACGCCCAAGGTCATCTTTGGCACCAGCCAAGGCACGCCCTCCGAGGCAATCATCAACACTACGGCGAACACGCTGACCATCGGCGACAACACCGCTGCGAACCGACTGACCTCGGGCCAGATTTTCGCGACGAACATCACCAAGGGTGGCGCGGGCGCGCTGAGCATTGATTCGCCGCAGCCGAATTTCCTCGGCAATTGGGTCATCAACCAGGGCACCCTGCAGTTCCGTGAAAATGTCGCAGTCATCGGCGTCACGCAGATCGCGGGTGGCGGTGCGGTGGGCGCGCAGAACATCATTTTCAACGGCTACAATGCCACGCTGAACCTGCGTTCGGACGCGGCGGGCGCACTCACGCTGAACCAGAATCTCGTGATCAACGCGGGGAACGCGAACGCGACGATCAATACCGATCGGATCACGACGAACTCGACGAATTTCACGTTCGCGGGTGGCCTCACCTTTGGCGGCGCGCCGGGCGATCAAGGTCAG
>JBBRLZ010000157.1:0-2450 GCA_038231095.1 Gemmatimonadales bacterium | reverse complement strand
GAAGCTGCCGGCAGGACTGATCGCGTTGAGTGTCGTTCCGGCGCTGGCCGGGACGGCACGACTCAGCGAACTGGCGCGCGGTGCTGCTGTCACCGCCGCCAACGCACGGTTCTTCGCCATGCCGGTGCCGGTGGTGCTGCACCTCATCACCGTGATCCCGTTCAGCATACTCGGCGCGCTGCAGTTCGCGCCGGCGTTCCGGCAGCGCCACCCGACGTGGCATCGCGCAGCGGGACGCGTGCTGCTGGTGTGTGGCCTCATCGCCGCACTGACGGCGCTGTGGATGACGCTCGTGTACCCGTGGCCCGTTGGCGACGGCGAGGCACTCTACGTGGAGCGACTGGTGTTCGGGACGGCGATGCTGGTGTCGCTGCTGATGGCGATCGATGCGATCCGGCGCCGCAGGTTCGCCGTGCATGGCGAGTGGATGATCCGCGCGTATGGAATCGGCATGGGCGCTGGCACGCAGGTGCTGACGCATCTGCCGTACTACGTGCTCGTCGGAAAGCCGGACGAGTCGAGCCGCGCGGTGTTGATGGGCGCGGGGTGGATGATCAATGTGATCGTGGCGGAATGGATCATTCGGCGGGAACGCACGCGCGCACGAACGATCGACTCGAGCCGGAGTGCGATGCGACGTGTTGTCCTTTTCATGACGCTGCTGATTGTACCAGGGGTTGCATCCGCACAATCACATTTCACCCGCGCGAATCCGCCCGGTCCACATTCGGTCGGTTTGCGCATCGTCGAGCAATACGATGTGTCTCGCGGCTATCGCAGCGCGACGGATCCGTACACCGGCAATGCGATGCGCGGGACGCGAGCGCGGACGATCGCCGTCGCAGCGGCACTGCTCGACACGTTTTACGTGTCACCGGACGTGGCGAAGCGGGCCGAGGAGGAGTCAGCCGATGAGCCAGCCGATGACTCAGTTGAGGTTGGTGTGCTCAATGATCGCGTCGACCAGGCGGGGCCACAGCGCCGGGGGTCGGTCGTGGCCCATGTCCTCGAGGAGGAGGAGCCGGGCACCCGGCACCAGCTCGGCGGTTCGTCGTCCGCCGCTGGGGTCGATGAGGGTGTCGTCGAGGCCATGGATGACCAGGGTCGGCACCTTGAGGGTCTTGAGTGCCTCGGCGCGGGAGCCGTCGAGGATCATCGCGGCCAGCTGTCGGGGTACGCCGGCCGGGTAGTACGCGCGGTCGTAGCTGGCGGCCGCCAGCGCGTGCAGCTGTGCTGCGTCGCCGTAGCGACGCGAGGCCCACACCAGCTCGCGCCCTGCGGCGGCCACGTAGCCGTCACGGTCAGTCGGACGAGGCGAGAACAGCACCTGCTGGGCCTCGGGCGTGGACTGGCCGAATGCCTGCTCGCCGCTCGACGACATCATCGAGGTCATGGAGAGCACCCGGTCGGGAAACTCGATCGCCATCTTCTGGGCGATCATGCCGCCCATCGAGGACCCGACGACGTGTGCCCGGTCGATGCCGAGCTCATCGAGCAGTCTGATGCCGTCGGCGGCCATGTCCCGCAGTGAGTACGGCGCCATCCCGACCGCGCGCTCGAACTCGCCGGCGGTCACGGCGGTGATGAACTCTCCGAGATCGACCGGATGCTCGTCCAGCTTGGTCGAGAGTCCACAGTCGCGGTTGTCGTACCTGATCACATAGCGGCCGCGGCCTGCGAGCATGCGGCAGAAGTCGGCGTCCCACCCGAGCAGCTGGGTGCCGAAGCCCATCACGAGCAGGACGGCCGGATGTGACGGGTCTCCGAAGGTTTCGTGCTCGATCGTGATGGCCCCGCTGCTTGTGGTGGCCGGCTCAAGGTCTGCGCGGGGTGCCATGACGTGTCTCTCCTGTCGCGCGTAGTCTAAGTCTGTGGTGGACCGGTGCCACGCTTCCCCCCCGATGAGGACCGATTCGGAAACGAATCTTGAAGGGACTTCGGGTGTTCACCTCCCGGAACGTGCCATGCGGTTCCCTCGCTGTCGAGCACCCACAGTGGCCCGCTGCAAGCCCATCAATACCAATCCAAAGTTCGTGCGACCGCAGGCGCCGGTGACACGCCGCCAGGTCCGACGCGCTCACCGATTCGCCAGCACGGCGTATCCTTTCGCCTCGAGCAGGCGTTCATCGGCGGTGACCAGCGTCAACTCATGCACGCACGCACTGGCGGCGATGAATCGATCCGCCGGATCCTGGTGGGCCAATTCGAGTCGGCGACTCATCAACGCGACCTCGAACGTCAGTGGGGCTTCGCGCCGCGGCAGTGCGGCGAGCAGCCCGCGAACCCACGCCTTCACATCGGAGGTCACCACGACGCGACCGCGTTCGGCCAGCATCGTCGCCTCCCAGACACTGATTGGCGACAACCACAATTCGTTCTCCGGCGACTGCAGCGCATCGCGGACGGGCGCTGCGAGCCGCTCGGGCTCGAGCAGGGCCCAGAGCCAGATG
>JBBRLZ010000156.1:0-2453 GCA_038231095.1 Gemmatimonadales bacterium | reverse complement strand
GATATTCGACGACCTGCTGGCGCGACGGGTAGCGCGGTGTGCCGGCTGGCCACGGTGCGAAGGGCAGCGCCGAGTATTCCTTGACCGTGTGCAGATGTAGTCGCTCGTAGTGTCGTCGCCACGTACTGGCGACGTCCTGCGCACGTTCGATGAGCGCGTGCGGCAGTGCGAGGCGTTTGAGGCACGCCGACACCGCGAGACCGGCAGGTCCGGCACCGACGACGAGGATATCGGGATCTGGTGTGACAGCCACGAAATGATCCGGACGTTGGAAGAAAAACGCGATACGATCGGTGCAAACTTGCCGTGTCTCCCGCTGCCGTGCCAATCGGTACGATTTATGTTCGGTCCGACTCGTGCAGTCGACTGCGACCACCAACGATCGGTACATTGTGTCGATGGGCGACACGACCACTCACATGGACGACGTACTCTCGCACGATTACGCGTCGGCGCGCTGGCGCGTGCTTGGTATCCTCGCCGTCGCGGAAATGCTTGGGATGACCGTCTGGTTCGCGGCCAGTGCGCTATCGACGCAGTACACGGCGCGCTGGAGCTTGTTGGCCAGTCAGGCGGCGTGGTTGACGACGACGGTGCAGCTGGGCTTTGTCGTCGGCACAGCGCTCTCCGCGGTGTTCAACCTCGCGGATGTGATCCCCGCGCGCCGGTTGTTTGCGAGTTGCGCGGCTGCCGGTGCAGCAGCGAACGCGTTGCTCTTGACCGCACCAAACTTCGAATCTGCGCTCGCGTGGCGCTTTCTCACTGGCGTTGCACTCGCGGGCGTGTATCCGCCGGCGATGAAGATGATTTCCACGTGGTTTCGCGTGCGGCGTGGTCTCGCGGTCGGCACAATCGTCGGCGCGTTGACGGTTGGTAAGGCCGTTCCGTATCTCGTACACGCGCTCCCCGGCGCCACGATCGCGTCCGTGGTGCTCACCGCTTCGGCGGGCGCACTCATCGCATCGGTGCTGGTACTGTTCGCCTATCACGACGGACCGTATCCGTTCGTGCCGCGCCCATTCTCCTGGCGGCTCGTGATGGACGTGATCGGTGAGCGGCGTTGGCGTTTGGCGACTGGCGGATATCTCGGCCACATGCTCGAGCTGTATTGCTGCTGGACGTGGCTACCGGTCTACATCGCGGCGAGCGTTGCCGAGCACGATCCGTTGCTGGGCGCGCGCGGTGCCTCGCTCGCTTCCGGTATTGCCTTTGTCGCCTTGGCGATTGGTGGTGTGGGGTGCGTGTGGGGCGGCGTGATCGCTGACCGCCGTGGCCGCGCATGGCTCGTGACGACGGCCATGACCGTGAGCGGTCTGTGCGCGCTCGGCATTGGGCTGACGTTTGGTCAGTCGCTGTGGCTTCTCGCGCCCGTTGCCTTGGTCTGGGGGTTTTTCGTCGTTGCGGACAGCGCCCAATTCTCGGTGATGGTGACGGAGAGCGTGCCGGCGCATGCGGTTGGCACAGCGTTGACGTTGCAAACCTCGCTCGGGTTCCTGCTGACCGCTATCACCATTCAAATGGTGCCGCCGATCGCGCACGCTGTGGGTTGGCGGTGGGCCTTCACCGGGCTTGCACTCGGTCCGGTGCTGGGTATCGCCAGCATCCGACGCCTGAGTGCTGCAGTACAAGATGCGGCGTCACCGCGCCCGACGTAAAGCTCCGACCATCGCCGACACAGACGCGGCGACGGCGCGAACAGATGCCTGCAAATGTCGAGCGAAGTCGAGTGCCGGCGTCGTCGCTAATCCGGCGCCTGCATCGTGACTCTTGCACTGCTGCATGTCGGTCCGCAGCTCGGACCGTTCGGCGACGACTTGGTGTACGTCACGTGCGGGAACACCGTCTCGCGAGCGCCGGCGGCCGTCGTGACGCGTACGACCAGATTGTTCGTCGCCGTCGTGCGGAAGACGATGCTCGAGAAGCAGCCTCGCGCATCGGTACACGTCGCTGTCTCCGGGGCGGGCTGCAGGACCGCATTGACGAACAGCTCAACGCGATAGGGGCCCGCAGGTCGAGATGGGAAATCCACGAGCAGCCCGTCGATACAGCTGACCAGCGTGCACCCGCACGCTTGCAGGCTCAGCGCGCTCACCATGCCAAGCGTGGACAGGACACGTCGATGGAACCACTGTGTGCTCATTAAAGGCCGCCGAATAAGGGTGTATGCTGCTATGACGAGCTGCTTTTACGAGCTGCGATCACACGCTCACCGGTCACTTCGCGATGCTCCAGTCACAACGAGTCGATTCCATCGCACGTTGCACAGCGCGATCGTTTAGCGGCGCCGCTGAATGTTGGCGGCCTACTCGGTTCCGGAGAGGCGCATGAAGTACGTCGTAGGAAAATGGCTATTTCTCGTTGCCGTCGCAGTGGTCGGGGTCATCCTCACGTTCAACTGGACGCCGTTCCGAGCGCCGCCGGACATTTCGATGTCTGACCCGACTTGGCGGAAG
>JBBRLZ010000155.1:0-2486 GCA_038231095.1 Gemmatimonadales bacterium | reverse complement strand
GTGTCTTCGGCGATCGGCATGCCGTGGAGGATGTCGACGACGGAGAGCGCCATATCGAGGCCGGCGGAGATACCGGCGGAGGTGATGATGGTGTCGTGGACCAGCCGAGCGCCGCGTTTCACCCTGATGGTCGGATCGATGTCTTCGAGGGCGTCGTAGGCGCCCCAGTGCGTCGTGGCGCGCCGTCCTTGCAGGAGTCCGGCCTTGGCGAGCAGCAGAGCACCGGTGCACACCGAGCAAGTGACGATGGCGGTCGACGCGGTGCGTTTGATCCAGTGGATGACGGTGGGCTGATCGAGCAGGGCGCGGGAGCCCCAGCCGCCGGGGACGACGAGCACGTTGATCGGGGGCGCCGTGGCGAAATCGAACTTGGGCATGATCTCCATGCCCCCGATGGTCACGACCGGTTCGCGCTGTTCGGCAATGAGGAAGACGTCGAAGGGCGAACTGTCTTCGCTCTTCCGGGCGTCGAGGCCAGGGGTGAGGCGCGTTCGCGAAAAGACTTCGAAGGGTCCGGCGAAGTCGAGCACTTCGACCTGATCGAAGACGAGCACGGCGACCGTACGTTTGGGGATAGTCATACCGGAGGGGTAAGGGGATGGAACTTGGAGTGACCTCCGAGTGAATTCGGAGTTAACAGGCAACGGCCTCGCACGCGACACGACTGTACAACGCGCAACCGGACGTGGCCAGCAATGCGTTGCGATGTATGGTTAGACACGTTGTGGGCCGCGCACCGAATTTTGCGCGTGCGGGGGCGTTGGTCATCAGTCATCTACAGGCTACAACACATTCTTAGCATGTGTGCGCGTACGTTTCTACCGCGACGTTTACACGATGCGCGTTGAGATGTTTCTTCGCGATGTGCGCGTGTTGTCGCTGACGTTTCGCTGACGCCCATGACAGTGGTCGGAACGCTGACGATGCGCTGACGTTCCACTATCGACACTATCGATTCCTTCCAATCACGAGCGTCTCCGCTGCGCCTCGCGTTCGCTACACTCCTCCGTCTCCTTTTCCCGTCGTGGGCCTTCTTCGACGTGGCGGGAGCGGTACCAACGCTCGAAGTACGACGACGCACCGCCTCGAACGCGGGCACTACATGGGTGTCCGCGCTGCACGCGCCAACGCGGCGATGGTGGCAGATGTGCTTTCATCCGAGCGGCACACGCGTCCTCGCCGAACAAACGCTCGTCGAACGCTTGCACCGCGAACTCGCCGCCGACGCACCCGTAGATGCCAGTCGAGCGTTGGTCCGCCAACTGGCGATCGCTTCCGTGCCGCCGTCGTGGCGCACTGACGGCGACGCTCGCTGGCAGTGGCGCGTGGTGCTTCGCGCAACACAGCTCGACGCCGGCGATTCCGATCACACGACGCGTCGTGTCATTGTTCGCGAAACCATGCAGCACGACCACCGGCTTTCTGTCGATGACACCGCGGACGATGCCGTTCACCGTTGACGCCACCGTGCAGACGATGGCCATCCTCGCGGCGATCGCGGTGATCGTCAACGCGCTCGAACTCTGGCAGCTGCGCCCCGTTATGGCCAATGACGGCATTTGGCGCGCATCGATTCTGGCGGGCGACTGGGGCATCCTCACTCCGCTGCTCCAGCCACGCGGCTTCGTCGGCGTCCTGCTGCTGCAGCTCGGTGCCGCATGCGTGCTCGTCGTGGCTGCCGGAACATCGATCGGCGCGCTGAGCGCCGGAATCCTTACGACCACCACGCTGCTCGCGGCGATGCGATTTCGCGGTACGGTCAACGGCGGCAGCGATGCGATGCTCTTTACGGTGCTCGGAGGACTCACGCTCGCGCAGCTCCCCGCCGCGTCGCTACCGCTCCGAGAGGCTGGCCTCCTATATGTCGCAGCCCAACTCTCGCTGTCGTATCTGCGCGCCGCGCTCGTCAAGGTACGTGAAGGCGGTTGGTGGACAGGCGAGGCCCTACAGGCGTTTCTCACGGTGCCAGCGTACCGCGTCCCAACGTGGATGCCTCGCAATCCGCGCGTCGTGCAAGGGATGGGCGTCGTCGTCATGGCCTTTGAATGCTCCGCACCATTGGCGTGGACAACCCCCACCGCCTGCGTCGCCTTCATACTGGCCGCAGCCGCCTTTCACATCGGCGCCGCGGCCGTCTTCGGACTGAATCGCTTTCTCTGGGCGTGGGGTGCCGCACTACCATCGCTGTGGTACGCCGTACACCGCGTCGCGTTGTGATTGATGCCTCGCACCACTCCGTGCGCCATGCGGAGGACAACGCATCACCCAACCCAACCCAGCACCCAACCCATCGCCCAGCACACCACGCAGGCTACTGCGGCGCGATCCCGTAGTCGATCAACACACCGTTGACGAATGCGGTGATGACCTTCTTTCCATCGTACGCGTAGGTGCGCTTCATCAACGTCAACGAACCTTCCTTACTTTCCGTTGCCGTGTTCGCCGGGCCAAAGAGTGCCTCGACTTCCGCGATGGATAATCCCTTC
>JBBRLZ010000154.1:0-2609 GCA_038231095.1 Gemmatimonadales bacterium | reverse complement strand
CGGAACGCTCGGCTCGTCGTTCATGCTGCGATCCACCCACGCGCGACAGTGCGAACACGCCGATCGAGTGCCGGCACGGTGTCGAGGCGAGACTCGAGCACATCAGCCATCACCACACCACGTTGCAGCAGCGCCCGACACCACTCGCAGTCCTTTTCCCGGCCCGCCACCGGCTTCGAGACCCACAGATCATGGAGCTCGAGGCACCACGGCGATCCAATCGCGCGCGCAAGGTTTCGCCGGTGACGAGCGGCATCACGTAGTACAGCAGGCCGTCGGCCTCGCCGCTGTCGAGCAGCGGGAGGATGTGCGGATGTTGCAAGCGCGCCGTGGTGCGTATCTCGCTCAAATGCGTTCGCCACCGAGTGCCGCGCCGAGGTCGGGATGCAGCACCTTGATCGCGACGTCGCGGTCGTGCTTGAGGTCGTGCGCGAGGTACACCGTGGCCATGCCGCCAACCCCAAGTTGGCGCTCAACACGGTAGCGGTCGGCTATCGCCACTCGCAACCGCTCTGACGTGTCCAGCGCACCCATGCGAACTCCGAAAGCTGCAGCGCGCGCAGACCATCCGGCGCCTGCATCCGCCTGTCGTTGGTGACGAACGACTCGCACCACGTGCTGATCGCAGCGGCGAGCTGCAGGGCATCGGGCGTACGAAGGGCGCTATGCTGCGCGCGCAGTCGCGCCGCGGTCCGCAGCTGATCGCGCGAGACGTCCACAACGCGCACGCCGCGCGATCGGGTGAGTAACGCGTCGTATCGCGCGGCCAATTTCTGTTCGTTCAAACGCAAGGGCACGACCAGCAGCTCGAGCAAGGTCAACGCGGACGTCACGATCTCGATCTCTCCCCAGTCCGCTTGTGCGAACAACTCATACACCGGGCCGAGGAAGCGCGGGTATTCCTCGATGCGAAAAATGAACAGGGCAGTGTCGACGGCCACGAGGCCCGTCCCAACCGCCTGCGTCAGTCCCACGCGCGACTCTCTGCGTCCACGTGCGCCGCCGCGTCCACGCCGGACCACGCCGACTTCCCGAGCCCCTGCAGGTCGAGAATCGAGAGCGGCTCGGCGCCGCCGAGCACCTGATCGAAAATGTGTGTGACCTCCTGGGCCACCGAGCGGTGCTGCTGCTCGGCGCGCGCCCTGAGACGCTCGGACAGGCCGTCGGGAAGATCCTTGATATTGAGGATGGCCACACCAGTCTCCTTTTCCCTCCAAAGTCGAGGCATTCTCGATGGCCGTCTAGTGCGCGCCGTCGCGTCGGACGGCGACCGGCTGCACGACGATCTCGCGACGGCCTGGCACCGCGCCGGACCCGTCTACCCGGGTGTCTGCTGACGTGCCGTGTCCGGCATCACGCGTCCACGCCCACATCGATGGCGTGGATCTGATCCATTGACTGGTGCCTCGCACGTTCGAGACGTTCCATCCGCTTCTCAAACTGGCCCATGGCGAATCGCACGAATGCGTCCGGTTGCAGGTCGAATGGCATCCGGTCCGCGGGATACGCGGCGAACGCCTCGCTGATGATTGCCACCGCCGGCGCGACGAGTTCATTCATGCGCTGCGTGATCGCGTCCCACACCGGGTCCCCATGCTCCACCACCAGCCGTGACAGCAGGAACATGCCGTACGCGAGGTGCCGGGACTCATCGAGCTTGAGCAGCGTCGCGACCTGTTGCATGCCGGGCATGATTCCACGCGACACGAGAATGCGATGGTAGACATGATACCCCGTCTCGGCCAGCACCCCTTCCACGATCATGTTGTACGTGACAGACGCGCGTGCCTGCGCCACCGGCGAACGATCGGTGCGCAGCCGCCCCATCGCGGTTGGCAGTGCCTCCGCGAAGATCGTGCGATAGCTCGGCGTGTGGTAGCGCGTGAGATCATCGTGGGCGTGTGCGACCTGATCGAAGAAGCGACGGAACGCTTCGACGTGCTTCGCTTCCTCGAAGAGAAAGCTGGTGAGGTAGAGCTGCTCCTCCAGCCGCCCCTCGCTCGCCACGACGTCGAGCAGTGGCAGGATGTCGAGCGTGACACACTCTTCGCCGGCCTGAAACAGCGACGTCAGACGCAGCAGCACGTCGCGCTCGTCGTCCGCCAGCGCGAGCCAATGCTGCCGGTCCAGTGCAAAGTCGATATCAGCCGGATTCCACACGCCGAGCCGCTTGCCTTTGTCCCAGAGCCGCATCGGGAAGGAGTCGAAGCGCAGACCCGTCGCACTGGTGCTTTGCAGCGGCAGTGTGCGGACGCCATCGCCGTTCATTACAGCGCGCGTTTCGGCCGCGGGCGCGGAGATCACGGGCGTCGCGATCACGGGCGTCGCGATCACGGTCGGTTCCCGACCGATCCCCTGCGCGACGTGCACCAGCTCCGATGCAGCATTGGCGTGCAGCATCAGTGCGCCGACCGGTCCTTTCTTCACTTTCAATTTGCCGCGCAGGATGGCCATCGTCGGTGCCATCCCTCCGTCGAGGATCAGGGTCCATGCGGCGAGGTCGGCCGAGAGGATGAAACGGGCCGCCTCGTAGTCGGCCGCCAACGCCATGCGGGCCGCGTGACACTCGCCGTGTTGCAGGTCGAGAAACACCCCGCAACCGGCGCTGG
>JBBRLZ010000153.1:0-3037 GCA_038231095.1 Gemmatimonadales bacterium | reverse complement strand
TGCTGCTCGAGCAGTGGTTCTTCAAGCTGCATGATCCCACCACGCTGAATCGACAGGGCAACGACGTCGGCACGCAGTATCGCTCTGCCATCTTCCCGCAATCGGCGGAACAGCGGGCCACGGCAGAGCGCGTGATTGCGCGCGTGAACGCGTCGGGGACCTGGCAGCGTCCGGTCACGACGAGCATCGAGCCGGCCGCGCCGTGGTATACGGCCGAGTCGGAACATCAGGACTATCTGCGGAAGCATCCGAACGGCTACAGCTGCCACTACATGCGGGAGTAGCGGACGCTCGTCACCGTGCCTCCAACATCGTCGCCGCTGGATATGTCGCGGGTATTCGGCGTGACGAGTCGGTGCCTGCGGAGATGGTCGCCGGTCGTCCCGCGTCACGCACTCCAGACTGCGTGCCAGCACCCAGCGCGCGCGGTGGAGGTGGGGAGTTTGAGACGATCGCGACGTGGGGAGTTTCACACGATCGGTGGCACGTGGGGCCGCACCGTCGAGCTGGCATTCGCCAGCACGACAGCCGCCTTCCGCTGTAACCCGCGTAGCTTCGCCCGCGTCATCGGCGACTTCCGGAATGCCGCGCTGAATGCGTCCTGCTCGAGCGCTCGAATGTCGCGCGCCAGCGTTTCTGCATCCTTCCCCGCGATGAACTCTCGCGCTGCGAAAGGCGAATCCTCCGCCCGCGCCTGCAAAAACTTCACGTTCCACGGACACACGCTCTGGGAGAGGTGTCGGGATAACCGTGTTCAGATCCCGCTCCTGACTGGATGCTGTACCATCGGAAGATCAACGGGTTAACAGTGTTGTCCTGCCACGCTGCCGGCGTGTTTTCTCGTCAACATGCGACTGGGCGTGAACCGCGCGATCCGGGACGACGCACTGAACGTGAACCACATCACGAACGAGATCGCGTCCCTCGCGCTCGACCGCGAGCGTGGCACGCTCGTGCGCGTAGGGTATCTGACGAATCCGCCACGCCCATACGGCATACGGGCGAGCTTCAATCGGTGAGCTGGTGTACGTCAGATGCCGCCGTTTGTCGGCGGTGTCTGACGCATTCGCGTGATCAGCGTGCCAGCACTGGCCGATCCATCGACGCAAAGAAGTCCTTCACGATCGCGTCGCGGTCGAAGTTCTCCCACAGGACGATGCTCCGCTCGTTGTCCGGCCGGTCAACCCACTTGCCATCGACCAGCCGTGGCGCGGGAATGCGGACTGCATGGGCCCAGGCCGGATTCTTCACGATCGCGACTGCTGCCATGTCGAACAACGCGCGCGCTGGCGGATCACCATTCAGATCGATGTGCTCGAACAGGTCGATCGAGTAATCGCCGAACGTCGTGAACTGACCGCCGTTGCGACCGACGACAGGGTCCGATATCCGCGGACCCTTGCCCGGCATCCTCGACTGCATCTCCTCGCGCGTGACGCGCACCGCAGCCGTGCCCGGCGGTGTGCCTCCCCAGCGCACGAGGACGACCTCGAATGGCACGTCCACGTCGAGGACGTACGAGAGCGCGCCCTCGTCGTTCTCCTGGTTGTATTCGCCGGGCTGAGGATAGTTGGAGCCGAGCCAGACGATGCGCACGCGTGACGCGATCGACGGATCCTTCTTCAGCGCCAGCGCGACGTTGGTCAGCTTGCCGACCGCCAGCAGCACGAGCGGCTGCAGCCTGGGCTCATGTGCGCGCTGGATGATGAGATTCACCGCGGCAGCCCCGTCGAATGTACTCTCACCGATGTGCGGAGCGATCTCGGCGAATGAACCATTGGCGCCGCGAATCACGCTGAACCGCTTCTCGAGGCCGGCGAGCTTCACGATCCGTTCAGCCTCCCTGGCCTGGCTTTCGACGTCGCCGCCGCCGCGCGTACGGTTGACGGTGATGCCGGCGACGTCGAACACGTCGCCGTTGAACAGCGTGTAGGCGATGGCGTGCTGGTCATCGACCTCGTTGTTCGCATCGGTGTCGAGCAAGACGCGGATGCGCCTGGCCTCGACGGTGCCACGCGGCGACGCGCACGCGGAGGCGAGCAAGAGAAGAAAGACGGTTGTGATACCGATCGCTCGTCGCTGGGCAGTCATCCCATTCTCCGAATGCCTTCGAGACACATCGTACAGTATCGCTTCAGCTGCCTTCGTCAGGCTCACTGAAGCCGCGGGCCCATACGTCAGAGCGAGGCAAGTTTCCTTGCGCAGAGAATCGCAGTCTTTTCGTTCCAGCGCTACTCGCGGTCTCGTATTTGATGCCGTATCGCGCGACAGGATTCTCGCGAAAGGGAAGCAATGCTATTTCATCGCTCGTCGCCGGTGCACGATACAGCGCGCTTGACCGAGGCGTTTCGCCGCGCCGTGCTCCGGTTGTTCGTGCGGCTCGAACCAGCAGATCTTCGACGTCGACCCGCTGGCGTGACCGTCCTGCCACGGCGCGATGCGCATCGTCGCCCGAAAGCCAGCGGCGCTGCGAAGTGCTTCCGGTGAGCGTCAAACATGCCGGCGCGTGCGGGCCGCATCGGGCTGCGGAGGCGCCCCGCTGATCGTGACCGCCGGATCGCATGATGGCCCGCCAGCTAGCGATCCCCGAAGTTGTGTAGCACCACCGCCGCATTCCGTCGCAACCCCGCCAGCTTCGCCCGCTTCATCGGTGATTTCCGGAACGCCGCACTGAACTGCTCCTGATCGAGCGCCATGATGTCGCGCGCCAGCGTCAGCGCGTCCTTGCCGTCAAGAAACGCCCGCGGCGGGAACGGCGAATCCGCAGCCAGCTCCTGCGAGAACTTCACGTTCCACGGGCAGACCTCCTGGGAGATGTGTCGGTATAGCCGTTTTGAAATCCGACTCCAGACCGGGCGGCGGACCACCACGCTTGCGTCGCCGTCTCACGCGTGATACAATCTGGCATGGACAACATTTCCGTCCGCGAACTCCGCAACAATGGTGGCCGCGTCCTGCAGCGGGTCGCCGGCGGCGAGACGCTGACGGTCACCATGGACGGCCAACCCATCGCCGAACTGCGCCCGTTGCCAGGGCG
>JBBRLZ010000152.1:0-3119 GCA_038231095.1 Gemmatimonadales bacterium | reverse complement strand
GCTCGTGACCGCCGTCAGCGCCGGCAATGCGACGATCACCGCGACCAGCGAAACGAAAACCGGCAGCGCCGGCGTAGCCGTCACCGCGCCGCTGGCGCCGGTTGCGACGGTGAGTGTGTCGCTCGCGTCGTCGTCCATTCTCGTCGGCGCGACGACGCAAGCGACGGCCGTGACGCGCGACGCCAGCAACGCGGTGTTGACCGGTCGCGCGGTCACGTGGCTGTCGTCGAACACCGCCGTCGCCACCGTCGATGGGAGCGGGCTCGTGACCGCGGTCAGCGCCGGCAATGCGACGATCACCGCGACCAGCGAAACCAAAACCGGGAGCGTCGGCGTGACCGTCACCGCGCCGCTGGCGCCGGTCGCGACAGTCAGTGTGTCGCTCGCGTCGTCGTCCATCCTCGTCGGCGCGACGACGCAAGCCACGGCCGTGACGCGTGACGCGGGCAACACGGTGTTGACGGGTCGCGTGGTCACGTGGCTGTCGTCGAACACGGCGGTGGCGACGGTCGATGGCAGCGGGCTCGTCACCGCCGTCAGCGCCGGCACGGCGACGATCACCGCGACCAGTGAAACCAAAACCGGGAGCGCCGGCGTGACAGTCACCGCGCCGCCGGCACCGGTGGCGACGGTCAGTGTCTCACTCCAGTCGACATCCATCGCAGTGAACGGTACGACGCTCGCGACGGCGACCCTCAAAGACGCCGCAAACAACATCCTCACCGGCCGTACCATTACGTGGAGCAGCTCCGACATTACCGTCGCGTCAGTCGATGGCGGCGGGGTCGTTACCGCGAAGAAAGTCGGCTCGGCCACTATTACCGCGACCAGTGAAACCAAATCCGCCGGAGCGGGCGTGACGGTTACCCCATGATTTGCGCATGAGCACCGTATGAGCACTTCATGATTACGGCGCTCCTCCAACGCGTGCGGCGCGTGCTGCGCGTCAGCGTCATCGTCAGCGCGGTCGTCAGCGCAAACGTCAGCTGTAACGATGCGGCGGTCGCACCCATCCGCGTCGCCAGTATTACGCTCACGCCTCCCGCATCCACGATTGCGGCGGGTAGCACGATCACACTCGCCGCGCGGCCGCTCGACGCCAACGGCACCACCGTCGACGTACCGGCGATCACCTGGTCCACGAACAACCCGGCGGTCGCCACTGTCTCGGCGAGCGGCATCGTCAACGCGCTCGCCGCTGGAAATGCCCGGATCGCCGCGAGCGCGTTCGGCAAAAGTGCGACGGCGAGCGTCACCGTCACCGCGAAAGCCGTTGCCTCGATCATCGTCGCGCCAGCCACGGTGACCATGCGGGTGGGCGCCACCGCGACGCTCCAACCGCGGACGCTCGATGCGGATGGCAGCGTCCTTACCGGACGCACCATCACGTGGAGCAGCAGCAACCCCGCCGTCGCGACCGTCAGCGCGACAGGATCCGTCGTCGGTGTTGCCGCCGGCGCGGCGACGGTCACCGCAACGAGCGAGGGGCGGAGCGGTCAGGCTGCCGTCACGGTCACGCTGCCACCGGTGCAGACAGTCGCGGTCACGCCGGCCGCTGACACCGTCGGCATCGGCACCGAAAAACAACACACGGCCGTGCTGCGCGACGCCGCAGGGACGATCCTGACGGGACGCGCGATCAGTTGGAATTCGGCAAACGTCACCATCGCCACTGTCTCGTCGACCGGAGTCGTGACCGGGCAGGCGCCGGGGACGACGACGATTTCGGCAACCAGCGAAGGGCGCATTGGAACCGCGAGCGTGCTCGTACTCGCGCGACTGGCCGGCGCCGTTACCCTCACGCCAGCCACCAGCACTATCATCGTCGGCACCACGCAGACGCTCGCGGTACAGATCACGGACACGCTGGGCAACCTGCTCACCGGTCGCCCGGTGACGTACACGAGCAGCTCACCGACGATCGCGACGGTGAGCGGTGGCGGCGTGGTGACCGCGCTGAGTGCGGGCACCACGCGCATTACGGCCACAAGCGAAGGCAAGAGCGGCACGGCGACCGTCAACGTCCTCGACGAACCGGTTGCCACGCTCACACTGACGCCAACGACCACCGCATTGCTCACCGGCGCGACACAAGCGCTGACCGTGGTCGCACGTTCGGCGAGCGGCTCGGTGCTGCTGGGTCGCGCCGTTGCATTCACCAGCGGCGCACCAAGTATCGCGTCGGTGTCGAGCAGTGGACTGGTGACGGCGATCGCGCCGGGCACCGCACTCATCCTCGCCGTCGTCGATGGTGTGGCCGCCACCGCGACCGTCACGGTGCGCGTACCCACAATCACCACCATCACCGTCGCGCCGCCCGATCCGACGATCTCGGCGTTCGAGCAGCTGCAACTCGTCGCCACCCCGCGCGACGCGACCGGCACCGCGCTCCCCGGACGTACGATCACCTGGACCTCCGCTGATGAAAGCATCGCCTTTGTGTCGAGTTCGGGGCTCGTGGTCGGGTTCAAGACGGGCGCCGTCCGCATCACCGCCACATCGGAGGGAGTCAGTGCCTCGACGCTCGTCACTGTTCGCTGATTCGTCTCCTCAACCGGTCGAGTCCGTGTCGGCATGGTTGTTCTCGCTGCAGCGCACCGTTAGCGTGACCATTCGCGAAAACGGTAGTATGACCGTGCGCGTCGTCGGGCTGATGCTGGTACTATTGATCGCGCTCACGGTTGACGCTGACCGTGCGCACGCGCAGCTACTTGTGCCCAAGCGCACGCTGACCGTGGGGCCCGCACCCGGATGCGCCTCGTCGCCTGCCGGGTCGGGCATGGTCGCGCGTCGCGACAACGTCGAAGCGCGACGACTCGCCGCGGCAGGGCAGGAAGCGGCGCTCATCGGCGATCAAACGGCTGCGCGCACGGCATTCATTCGCGCCGCAGAGCTTAATCCGGGCGATGAACGTGTCGCCTACGATCTCGCGCGCGCGCACGAGGAGCTGGCCGATACGAGCAAAGCCATCGGCGAGTATTGTCGCTATCTCACGCTGTCGCCGGGCGGGCGCGAAGCGGCGGATGTACGTGATCGCCTGTCGCGTATCGTACCACGCGCGCAAACCAAACGTGCGGATGACGTACAGGTGGCATTTCGACTCGGCCTCGCCCTGTTCG
>JBBRLZ010000151.1:0-3255 GCA_038231095.1 Gemmatimonadales bacterium | reverse complement strand
GAGATGTCGGCGGGCGTGATCGTGTTCATCACTTCGGCCGCGGTGTAGCCCAGCATCCGCTCGGCGCCGACATTAAAAATCTGGATGACGCCGTTTGCGTCGGTGGCGATACTGGAGAAGTTCGCACTGTTGAAGATCGCGTTCTGGAGCGCTCCAGCTTTCAGCAGTGCTTCTTCTGCTCGCTTTCGCGGTGTGACGTCCTCCATCGCGAGAACCAGCAACCCGCCATGCTGACCCGCCTGGAGCTTGCGGGCATTGAGCAGCATGACGCGCCGACCAATCACCGGGAACGTGTGCTCCAGTTCGAAATCCTGAAAGACTGAACTGCGGGGCACGATGTCCTCCAGCAGCGTACGGAGGTCGGGGATATCCCACTGGCCGTTGCCCAACTCGTAGATCAGCCGCCCTTCGGTCTCCTCTGACGAGACGTGGAACGTCTGATAAAACGCGCGATTGGCCGACCGCACTCGCAGCGTTTCGTCCAGAATCAGCAGTGGCTCGCGAACTGTATCGACGATGTTCTGTGCGTAGGTTTCAAGGCCGTCCTGCAGCGGGTTTGCTGTCATCACATCACTTGGTTGCGACGCTCCGGAGTTCATTCGAAGCGGCAGAGGCCCGCACAAAAAAGAGGTGACCACGCGTCGCAAACACTCGGTGAGGCGCGTTGCGTCACGTCGATAGTACAGCATGACGAGCATCCGAGCCGTGTCTGGACGAAGATCGTTCAATCGGCCGACCGTCAGGATGGCGTAGTGGGCGAGCTGCGTCACCTCAGGTCGGTTCGCTTCGCGATTGACTGTTGCGAGAGTGTACGGGAGCCTTCGGCGTCGCGAAGTCGAGTGTGTTGCGCCAGTGCCCGCGCGCTACAACCGCTGCAGACGTGACCGCACGAGCACGCTGAGTGGCGCGCGTTGCGCGTGCCGGAAATGCTGTCCGGCCGGGTCCGCGTGAGTTTCTGACCGACGGTCGACCCGGCACGGCGGTCGGCCACCACGCATCACGTCGATTCGTGTGGAGGGCTCGTCGTCGGCGTTCGCGGACGCGAACACGAGCGCATCCGCTGCCGCCACCAGCGTTGCCGCACGTACTGGCTTCTGAAAGAACGATGTATGGTCGAGCATCGATCCGTGCCGATCATCATCGTCCGCGTTGCCCATGAAGAGGGCGATGACCGGCAACGTCGGATTCAGCGCGCGGATCTGGCGGACACGCGTCGCGCCGCTGACCGCCTGCAGCTGCAGATCGGTGATGAGCAGGTCCACTGGTTGGCCCCGTTTCGCCGCGTCATCGAACAGACCAAGCGCGTCGGGACCATCGTTGGCAATCAGGATACGCCACCCAACGCGCTCGAACGCTCGCGATGCCCACGCGAGCACTGCCGGATAGTCGTTAACGACCAGCACGGTGCGAGGACTGGCAGACAACACGGGCTGTGCGTTCGTCGCGAGTTCCGGAAGCGGCGATCGCTCGACATGCGGCACGTCCGGCACGCTCATGCAGCCACGACCTGTGCAGACACCTTGCGCAAGCGTTTGTTCTCGTACATCGAAGTGTCCGCCGCGGTGAGGAGCACCGCTATCGACAGCGGTTCTGTCGTGTCCCATACCGCAACACCGACACGTGTCGCCAGCGCGTAGTCGCGATGTGGCTCCGTATTCAGTGCATGCAACGCGGCAGTGATGCGATGCAGCAGCGGCACGATGTCATCAGCGTCCGAATTCGGACAGAGGATGACGAATTCATCACCGCCCATTCGACCGACGAGGTCCGCGGCGCGACTCTGCGCTCTCAAAACAGTTGCCAATTCGATCAACGCGAGCGTCGTCGCCCGCAGCTCGATTTCGGCCATGGCTGCAACAGCGAGATCCTCGAGCGTCGCAATCTGCTCGTCGCTCCAGCGGAGTGGCTTCGTGTCGATCGCGCACAGCGCGCCAAGGTGTAGATGACGGAGAGGTTGTTCACAGGGCGTAGCCGTTACAAGCTGGTGTTGTCGAGACACGCAACCGGTAACCAGCCAGAGGCCCTGTGAAAACCCCCACAAGAATGCACGATTGACGCCGGCGGGGCGACTCGCCGTGCTCCAACGCGTCCACGACGGCGTGGCCGTGGCGGAGGCCGCGCGTGGGGCGCGCGTGTCCGCCCGCACGATTTGGAAGTGGCTGCAGCGCTGGAAGGCGGAAGGCGTGCCGGGGTTCGAGGATCGGACCTCGCGGCCGCATCGCTTGGCGCGACGGCTCCCGCGGTACAGGCACCGGCAGGTCGAGCGGGCCCGCCGGAAACGCTGGTCGTCGCTGCGGATCGCGTCGCACGATGCGCTCCCCGTCTCGACGGTCGTGACGATGTTGCAACGGCTCCCGCTGAATCGCGTGCCGTCCCTCGCGCCACCGCAACCGCTGATCCGCGACGAGCATGCGCGGCCGGGGGCGCTGCTGCATCTGGACATCAAGAAGCTTGGGCGGATAGCCGGTGTGGGGCATCGGATTCATGGCGACCGTCGGCAGCGCTCGCGCGGGATCGGCTGGGAATTCGTGCACGTCGCGATTGATGACTGTACGCGCGTCGGCTATGTCGCAGTGTTGGACGACGAAACCGGAGCAACGGCGGCGGGCTGTCTCGCGCGCGCCATCGCGTGGTACGCGGCGCAGGGCATCCGGATTGCGGGGCTGCTGACCGACAACGGCGGCTGCTATCGCAGCGACGTCCTCGCGGTCGTCGTCACGCAGCACCGCCTCCCGCATCGCTTCACCCGGCCCTACCGTCCGCAGACGAACGGCGAAGCCGAACGCATCTTCCGCACGCTGCTCCACGAGTGGGCCTATGCCCAGGCGTATCGCGCCTCCCGCTGGCGCACCGCCGAGATCACCCGCTATCTCACCGACTACAACACACGACGCCGCCACAGCGGCATCGCGCTACAAACCTCGGCTGAACGACTGGCGACCAAACTGTGAACAACCTCTCCGTCATCTACACCGAGAGCGCATTGGCGGCGGCGGGTCCCAAGCATGCGAGGCACGATATCTGATTCAGGCAGAGCACGGCTTAGTGCGACACCGCTCTCATCTGGCTTGCTGGACCACACAGTTCAATGGTCGAGGTTGCCATGTACGCCCATAACGCGTCCCAAGGTGTTAGCCGATCCTGCCTATTCCGTGTCCACCGCGAGCAAGCTGCTTGATCTGCACTTCACGTCATCATGTCTGGACGAGCCTGATCAGCCTCTCCGCAGCCGTTTTCGGCCGCGAGACGCTGGTC
>JBBRLZ010000150.1:0-3325 GCA_038231095.1 Gemmatimonadales bacterium | reverse complement strand
TCGCCACGCCCCACTCCTTCGAGCGTCGTAGACTTTGCGTGGCCGCCATCGAAGACCGTTTCATCGTGCGCGGGGGCGCTGACTGTCTTCTTCGACGTCTCCCACCCACGCTCGTATTCGTCTTCGTACTTGACGTGTGCCCGATCCGAGGTGTTCGAGGGCACCTGTTGGACAACGGAACTGCGATCGAGACCTTCACCATTGCTCATACGATTCCTTTCGGCCGGAGTGCTCTGCGGTTGCGCGTGAAACGTTTGGTCACCGGCGCGGCCGGTTCTGTGCGGCGCGGCGACGTGCGTCCGCTAGGAACTGAACAAGCCGTTCGCGCCGGTCCTTCGTCAGGCGCGCAAACGCTGCGGCTACCGGATCGTCGCTCGCGGGTATCGTCAAGCGCCGGTGGAGCGACTGCGCATCCGCAACGGTCAGCATCGCGAGAATCGCGCCGACCTGGTGCTCCTTCTCGCGATACGCAGCCTGCGCACTCACGCCATCGGAGGGCGCGTGGATCGTCGCGATGATTCGCTGGTCGAGATCACCGGGTAGCGGCGCCCACACGAGCACGAACGGCCGAACTTCGTCCTGAGGAACAGGGCTTCTCGTGACCGCCAAGCAGGACGGCTGCCCGGCGTCAATTACATTCTTGCACTGACGACAATTACATCTCGCCATCCGTCTCCGGTCGTCACTGTTGAACGCGTTGCTTGATCTGTCGCTTGCGGTCGTTCGTGGGTGCCCCCGTGGTGGTTGGATCTGTTGAGGTGTCGCGGTCGGGTGCCGCCGGTGCTGCGCCCGGAGTCGGGTGGTCGGTTGGCGTGGTCATCGAGGTTGGCGCGGTAGTTGTCGTTGAGGTCCTCTCGGTAGTTGTCGCTGGGGTAGTTGTCGTCGGGGCCGGATCAGTTGCCGTCGGTGCTGCGTCCGGGATCAGGTTGCTGGTGGATGAGGTCATGTGGTGGTTCGGTTCGAGGCCTCCTTCGCTGCTGCGACCGGCTTGTGCTTCCTCGATGCGAATGCTCGAGCCGGTCAGCTCGAGGATCACGGAGTGGTGGACGAGCCGATCGATCGCCGCCGCGGTCGTCATCGGATCCTTGAAGATCCGATCCCACTCGCTGAACACAAGATTGCTCGTGATCATCACGGTCCGTCGCTCGTACCGCTCGGCGAGAAACGTGAACAGCACCTCCATCTCCTCGCGGCTCTGCTGGACGTAGCCGATGTCGTCGATGGCAATCGCGTCGAATCCATCGAGGATCGCGAGCTCATCCTCGAGCCGGAGATCGCGCTTGGCCGTGAGCAGGCGTTGCACGAGGGCGTACGTCGCGACGAACAACACGCGGTAGCCGCGATGGATCAGCTCGTGGCCGATCGCGCAGATGAGGTGCGTCTTGCCGCGACCCGGCTTGCCGAACGCGAGCAGATTGTCGCCACGCTCGACAAATCCACCCTCGCACAACGTCGGCAGCATCTTGGCGACCTTCACCGGCAGTCGCGACCGCTTGAGCGTCGCGAGCGTCTTGTCGGCGGGTAACTCCGACTGGCGCAGGTTGCGCTCGATCCGCCGGCGCCGTCGCTCGAGCATCTCGAGCTCGACGAGGTGGTGCAGGCACCGGATGAACGTCCAGCCATCACGCTCCGCGAGCTGCGCGACTTCCTCGGCGTGTCGCGCGATGGTCGGCAGCTTCAGCGCGCGCAGCAGGATCATGAGCCCCGCGAGCGGCGAGGTATCGGTGAGCGCGGTCATGCCGCCACCTCCTCGACGAGCAGCACGTCGTACTCGGCGAGATCGACGGGCGTCGACACGAGCGCGGGTACGTCGACCGGCGCCGCCGCCGCGACGAGCTCCCGGACGGCCGCTGCGGTGACGGGCTTGTCGCTCATCTTCAGCAGCGCGAGCGCAGCAACGACGTCGCTCTCCATCGTGCTGGCCGCCAGATGCAGGATGCGGAGGTACTCGAGGTCACCCTTGGTGCCTGGTCGTACTGCCTGGATCTCGTCGTATGCCTCGCGGAACGCGAGCGATGGGAACAGCTCCTCGCGGTACACGTAGCGCGCGAAGGCTCCGGGCTTCTGTACGAGCGACCAGATCACGTGGCGGTAGTCGATGCGATGCTGATTGCGACCACGCAGCCGCTCGCATGCGAGCTCGATTTGGTTGGCGAAGCGGACCTCGAGACGGTCTTCGAAGATCCGCACGCGAACCCACTCGTTTCTCAGTCGCGATGGTACCGAGTACGCGCAGTGCTTCACCCGCACCGTGCTCCAGTCGGTGACGCGCACTTCCTCCTCGGTGTACTCGGGCAACTTCGCAACGTTGAGCTCGCACATCGCGCTGAGGTCCTCACCGACGCGCTTGCCGCGATTCGCGTTGGCCTTGCGCACCACCTGGTCGACGAACGCTTGCCACGCGTCGACGCTCTCGAAGTCACGACTACCGCGCACGAGGAGCGCCTGCTCGAGCCTCCGCTTGAGCGCACCGTTACTGGCCTCGACGTCGCCATTCTGCTCTTTCGCGCCGACCGCCGTCGTCCGCGGCTTCATGCCGAAGTGCTTCATCATCGCGACGTACTCGGCGTTGAACGGCCGCTTGCCGTCCTCGACCAGCGCGACTTGTCCGTCGGGAATCTTGTGCGTCGCCGCCGTCGAGTTGTCGGTCTGGTGCCACTCCGGCCGCCGCCCGAGCTGGAACAACGCGCGTTGCACGCCCTTTCGTAGCGCCACCATCGACTCGGACATGCAGACGGTCGCCCATTGCCAGTTCGAGTACGGCAGCACGAGCACGCACAGCAGGTGCGTGAACAGCTGCCCGGCGATCGTCACCGCGAGCCCGGTCGCGTGCGTGAAGTCCGTCTGGGCCGCCTCGCCAGCGCGGTGGTGCTGCGCGAACACGACATCGCGCTCGGGACCGTGCGCCGCCCGCCACCGCTTCACCCGACGCTGCAACGTCCGCACTTGACCGTCCTCGTAGCGGCCGGGGTGCTGCTCCTGCAACAGCTCGAACACCGTCTTGGCCTCAAGCTCGGGCGTCGCCCGCAGACGCGCCTCGATCTCGAGCCAGTGCTCATCAAATGGATCGGGTCGCGTCCGCCAGTCGCGCACCGCAACCATCGTCGACGGCAGCTCGCCGGCCGCGACGTACTTGCGTGCGGTCTGACGATGCATGCCCGCCTTCATGGCGGCATCGCCGATCCGTCCGTGTTTGCTCATCTCTTCCATCAGCTTCCTTGCTTGGGCGTCGGTCACTGCTCTCACGTGGACTGGCCTCCAACGCATGGAGACCACGACCCTCTGATCGCAGTGACGCGCCCTCAGAATTGGCGAGATCTAGTTG
>JBBRLZ010000149.1:0-3436 GCA_038231095.1 Gemmatimonadales bacterium | reverse complement strand
GCACGGCAAACGCATCCTGGTCGCCGCGAGAAATTCCATACTGCTCGGCCACATTCTCGGCGGTCTGCCCCATCGAATCGGTACCATGCGTTGCCTTCATCGCCGGATTCACGAATCGCCAGCCAAGGCTGGTGTCGAACAGCTCGATGTCGCGCGCGAATGGCTTGCTGGCCTTGCTCATCACATACGGAGCGCGCGTCATGTTCTCCACACCGCCGGCAATCAGGAAATCGCCATCGCCGATGTTGATGGATCGCGCGGCGTTTGCCACGGCACTCATGCCCGACGCGCACAGCCGGTTGACGGTTTCCCCAGGCACGGTGACCGGCAGGCCAGCGAGCAGCGCCGCCATGCGTGCCACGTTGCGGTTATCGTCGCCGGCCTGGTTCGCGCAGCCAAGGATCACGTCGACGATCTGCGTTGGATCGAGTGCCGCGTGGCGGGCGACCAGCTGGGCGATGACGCGCGCCGCCAGATCGTCAGCACGCACAGTGCTGAACTGGCCGCCGATGTTGCCGATCGCCGTGCGAACGCCGTCAAAAATGAATGCGTCTGTCATCAGATGGGATCCGGGTCATGCGTGCGGCGTGTGCGATACACGGTGCCGCGAAAGAGCGCCACGACGGTGCCGTGCTGGTTGCGCACCGTGACGCGGTAGAAGCCGAGGCGCCCGCTCGACGAGTCTTCCTCTGCCATGGCGGTCAACTCGTCGTTTACGTTGATGGCCGCCGGATAGGCGATCTGGTTGTCCACGGCAACGGTGACGTTCGCGCCGGTGTTGCAGGCAAACGCCATGGCGCTGTCTGCGAATGAAAACACGATTCCACCGTGTGCGACACCGAAGCCATTCACCATGTCGAGGCGGACAGTCATCCGCATCACGCAGCGACCGGCACTGAGCGAATCGATGGTCAGGCCGAGCCACGCGCTGAATGCGTCGTTGGCCAGCATCGCCTGCGCCGTGGCGGTCAATGCAGGTGCGCCCGCGGTGGGTTGGGTCACGCGAACAACGCGCCGCCCTCGCGCACCCGGCGTCGCAGCAGCACACTCGCGCGATAGCGATCGTCGCGATACTCGTCGTGCAGTGCATCGAGGGTCGCGAGGACGCGGTCGGGACCGATCTCATCGCCCCACGCGAGCAGTCCCTTGGGATAGTTCACGCCGCGCGTCATCGAGAGTTCGAGATCCGCTGGTGACGCCACACGCAGGTACATCGCTTCCACGGCCTCGTTCACGAGCATCGACAGCACGCGCTGCAGCATCATTCGTCCCAGCGCATCATCCCGCGTGGGCTCGGGTCGTGATGCGCCATCGCGATAGTCATAGAATCCACGATCACGCTTGCGGCCGAGGAAGCCCGCGTCGACAAGGCGCCGCTGCGTGATGGATGGCCGATAGCGTGGATCGCAGTACATCGATTCGAACACGCTCGACGTGACGGCATAGTTGATGTCGTGGCCGATGAAATCCATCAGCTCGAACGGCCCCATGCGAAATCCGCCGAGCTCGCGCATCGCCCAGTCGATCGTCGGCGCATCGGCGATGCCTTCCTCGAGCATCCGCAGTGATTCGCCATAGAACGGCCGCGCGACACGATTGACGATGAATCCGGGCGTGTCACTCGCAATGACGGTCGTCTTCCCCCACGAATCCACCAGGGCGCGTGCGGTCGCCGTTACCGGAGCGTCGGTGGTGATGGCGGGAATGATCTCGACCAGCGGCATCACCGTGGCCGGATTGAAGAAATGAATCCCGATCACACGCTCCGCGCGGCGGCATTGTCCGGCGATCGCGGCCACCGAGAGCGACGATGTGTTGGTGGCCAGCATACACGCATCGCCCACCTCCTGCTCGAGCTCGCGAAAAATCTCGAGCTTGATCGGCAGCGATTCCGCGATCGCCTCGATCACCACCGTGCACTCGCGGTACGCCTGGTACCCGAGGGCGAGGTCACCCGCGTCCGTGATGCGACCGAGGGTTGCGTCAGCCGCGGCTTGCTCAAGTCGCCCCTTGCTGACGTCGCGCCCCAGCGACGCCGCGATGGCGGCACGGGCCTTCTGGATCGCGCTGCCATGCGCATCGCCAAGCACCACCTGATGTCCCGCCGCAGCTGCCACCTGTGCGATGCCGCTCCCCATGGCCCCGGCACCAACGACGCCCACCACGAGTTCAGTCGGCGCCATCAGCGCCCCTCAAAGTGTGGCTGGCGCTTTTCGATGAAGGCGCGAACGCCCTCGGCGTAGTCCGCGGTGCGCCCCGCTTCGCGCTGCAGCGATTCCTCGAGATCGAGTTGGGCGTCGAGCGAATTGGCGAACGAAGCGTTCAGAGCCCGCTTCGACAGACCGAAGCCACGTGTGGCCATCGTCGCGAGTCGCGTTGCCAGTTCGAGACTTTTCGCCGCGAGCTCCGCATCCGGAACAACGTCGTACACCAGCCCCCACGCGAGTGCCTTTGCCGCTGGCAGCTTCTCGCCGAGCATGGTGAGAGCTGCGGCCCGCTGCAAGCCGACGATGCGCGGAAGGATGCAGGTGCCGCCGCTATCGGGAATGAGGCCGATCTTCGCGAATGACTGGATGAATGACGCGCCTTCGCCGGCGATCGTGATGTCGCACGCCAAGGCGAGATTTGCACCCGCACCGGCCGCGACGCCGTTCACCGCGCAGACGACCGGCTTTTCGAGCGTCCGGATGGCGCGGATGATGGGGTTATACTGTCGCCCGATCACTTCACCAAGGTCCGGCATGTTGCCCGCCGCATCGGGCAGTACCTCGGCGAGATCCTGACCGGCGCAGAAGGCGCGGCCATTGGCGTTCAGCAGGACCGCGCGAACCGCGGTGTCGAGTGCCGCCTGCGTGAGCGTCTGGAGCAGCGCGTCAGCCATCGCAGCGTTGAAGCTGTTGAGGACGTCGGGGCGATTCAGCGTCACGGTCAGGACGCCAGCGCTGTGCTGTGCCTGGATGAGTGCGGAGTCCATCGGGTACCGGAAAGGTCGTGGTGCATCTGAGGTGCAGCCCGATGCCCGGGCAGCCCCCCGCAAACATACTGCCGTGCCATGCGCGCCACGCTCGCCTCCCCTTCGCATGCCCGTGGCAACAGATTGCCTTCACCACCTCACCGCCGACCACACCTGCGCCGTGTCACTCGACGTATTCCACTCCGACCGTCCGGCCTCCTCCTGGCCCGTCGATACGCGATTCGACTGGCGTCGCATTGCGTATCACGCACTCGTCTCGCGTGCGCTGGACGATCTCGAGGAAACGACGAACCGCAACCGCACGAGCGTGCCGCGCGAGCATCTGGTGCTCTACCAGTTCTCGGCCCGCGGGCACGACGTCGGGCAGAGCATTCTCGGATCGCTGCTCGGTCATCCGCACGACGGCGTCGGCGCGTACTATCGCTCCCGTCCGCTGCTGCTGTCGGTTGGCGCGTCGATTGC
>JBBRLZ010000148.1:0-3696 GCA_038231095.1 Gemmatimonadales bacterium | reverse complement strand
TGGTGGCTGGACCTGGTACACCGGGTCGGCCGGCTGGATGTACCAGCTGATCGTCGAGTCGCTGCTCGGCCTTCGACGCAGCGGCAACCAACTGCGCGTATGCCCGCTCCTACCTCGAGACTGGAAGGATTTTGAAATGCACTACCGTTACGGAAAGTCGGCCTACGACATCACCTGCCGCGAAGCCGGATCGGCCGCCGCAGCAACGAATCTGCTCGACGGCCTCGAGACATCGGGCGATACGATTGCGATGGTCGACGATGGCAAAACGCACTCGGTCATCGTCAATATTTGGCGCAAATCGTTTCGGCCAAGCGACGTCGCGGATTCGAAAAGCGCTGGATCGCGGCTTACACCGGGATGACCGTCGTCAGTCAGCATTGGCACATCAGAATCCGCAGCGGAGAACAAGAATGCAGCTTGGAATGATCGGTTTGGGTCGCATGGGCGCGAGCATGGTGCGACGCCTGCTGAAGAAGGGCCACGAGTGCGTGGTGCATGACATGAAGCCCGCGGCGGTGGCCGAACTGCAGAAGGTAGGCGCCAATGGTGCCCACTCGCTCGAGGAACTCGTCTCGAAGGTGACCGGCCCACGAGCGATCTGGTTGATGGTTCCGGCCGCCGCCCTCGACAAGTCACTCGAGCAGCTGACGGCGCACCTTCACCCGGTGACTTCGTGATCGACGGGGGCAATTCATATTATCGCGACGACATCCGGCGCGCGAAAGACCTGACCGCGTTGGGCCACCACTACGTCGATGTCGGGACTAGCGGTGCCGTCGCCGGACAAGATCGCGGCTACTGCGCCAAGGCCAGTACTCCTTCGATCCGGTCAACATCGCCAGATATCCAGCCGCCGATATCACGGTTGAGAATATCGGCGATGTGCTCGAACTCGACACTGGCCGGTGCGACCTCCAAGTGAATCCGACCGACAAAGCGACAGCAGACGCGACGATCGGTGTCGCGCTGACCTCGCCTGTGGCCTGGAAGGGCTTTGAAGCGCACAACGCGCACATCGGCTGGGCGTCGAACGCGGCAAGGTGCTGGCTCTGTGGACGATCCCGGACTCGAACGCGGGCGAGCCGAGGCTTCCGCACGACAGCTCGGCCAACGCGTTGATGCGGCGCTATCGCCCTTTAGCAACGAATCTCACACAAAACTTCAGCAGTCCTATGGGCACCCAGATCAGTCCTCTCGCCGGTAAACCGGCACCGGCATCGTTGCTTGTCAACGTGCCAAAGCTGGTCACCGCGTACTACACCGAGGTCCCCGACCCGTCGGTGCCGGCGCAGCGCGTCGCGTTCGGGACCTCGGGGCACCGCGGCTCGTCGTTCGAGAATTCCTTCAACGAATGGCACGTGCTGGCGATCACGCAGGCGATCTGCCAGTACCGCAAGAGCCACGGCATCGACGGGCCGCTCTTCCTCGGCATCGACACGCATGCGCTGTCGCAGTCGGCGTACGCCAGCGCACTCGAAGTCTTGGCGGCCAACGGCGTCGATGTAATGCTGGCAACGCACGACGACTACACACCGACGCCTGCGATCTCGCATTCGATCCTGACGTACAACCGTGGCCGAACGTCAGGACTGGCCGACGGCATCGTCGTGACGCCGTCGCACAACCCGCCCGACAACGGCGGCTTCAAGTACAACCCGCCGAACGGCGGCCCGGCCGGCCAGGAAATCACGGGCACGATCGAAGCTGCGGCCAATGGCTTTCTCGTACATGGCCTGAACCGTGTGAGGCGTTTGCCGTACGCGCAGGCAATGCGGGCGACCACGACGCACCGCCACGACTTCCTCGACACTTACGTTGCGGACTTGGGAGCCGTCCTCGACATGGACGCGATCAGCGCGTCGAAGATTCGCATCGGCGTCGATCCACTCGGCGGCGCCGGCGTGCGTTACTGGGCACGGATCGCCGAGCACTACCGGCTCGACCTGACCGTGATCAACGAAGAGGTCGACCCGACGTTTCGCTTCATGACGGTCGACTGGGACGGACAGATTCGCATGGACCCGTCGTCGCGCTACGCGATGCAGCGCCTCATCGACATCAAGGACCGCTTCGACATCGCATTCGCGTGCGACACCGATCACGACCGGCACGGCATCGTCACCAGGCAAGTCGGCCTGCTGGCGCCGAACCATTATCTGGCGGTGGCGATCGATTACCTGTTTCAGCATCGCCCACAGTGGGGAGCGAATGCCGCGGTCGGCAAGACCGTCGTCAGCACGCGCCTGATCGATCTGGTGACCGCGCGGCTCGGACGCGGGCTCTACGAAGTTCCGGTTGGGTTCAAGTGGTTCGCCGCCGGCCTGCTCGACGGTTCACTCGGTTTTGCCGGCGAAGAAAGCGCAGGCGCGACCTTCCTGCGCCGCGACGGCTCGGTCTGGACCACGGATAAGGACGGCATCGTCGCCGCACTGCTCTCAGCCGAGATCACCGCATGCCGCGGGCGCGACCCCGGCACGTTTTATTCCGAACTCGCGCACGAGTTCGGCAACCCGGTCGCCGATCGCGTCGAGGCGCCGGCGACGCCACTACAGAAGAAACAGCTCGCGGCGCTTGCGCCGCAGCGAATCGAGACGGACGAACTCGCCGGCGAAAAGATCACGAGCATCCTCGGCAACGCGCCCGGCAACGGCGCGCCGATTGGCGGCGTCAAGGTGATCACGAAAAGCGGCTGGTTCGCCGCCCGCCCGTCGGGCACCGAAGACATCTACAAGATCTATGCCGAGAGTTTCAGTGGCACCGAACATCTCCAGCGCATCCTGAAGGAAGCGCAAGCGATCGTCGACCGGGCGATTGCGTCGCCGTCTCCCGCAACCGTCCGCTCGGCAGCCGGGCGAGGGCAGGTTTGAAGCCCATGGCTGGATCTCTTCACCCCAGCCCTCCATTACAAGGAGAGGAGACCAGATTTGCTTCGGATTCTTTACCGGCGCGCGCCGCAGAGGAGCCGCCCGACGACACCCTGCTCGAGCGTCTGCAGCGCGCCGCTTTCGATTATTTCTTGAAGAATGCGAATC
The DNA here is from genome assembly GCA_038231095.1 of Gemmatimonadales bacterium. Classification (GTDB taxonomy): domain Bacteria; phylum Gemmatimonadota; class Gemmatimonadetes; order Gemmatimonadales; family Gemmatimonadaceae; genus JACMLX01. Next base: position 661 of record JBBRLZ010000148.1, on the reverse strand, counting down.
CGGCGAACGGGTTGATCGCCGACACCACGCGCGACGGCGCGCCGTCGAGCATTGCGGTGGTCGGTTTCGCGTTGTCGGCGTATCCGGTCGGAGTCGAACGCGGCTGGATCGAACGCGCCGACGCAGTCCAGCGCACGCTCGTAACCTTCCGATTTTTCGTGGGCAGCGATCAGTCTGGCAGTCCGGGCGCCACCGGCTACCGTGGCTACTATTTCCACTTTCTCGATATGCAGTGCGGAACGCGCGTTTGGCTCTCCGAACTGTCGCTGATTGACACCGCGTTCCTGATGGCCGGGATATTGACCGCCGCGACTTATTTCACCGCCGAGACGCCTGACGAGACCGAGTTGCGCCACCTCGCCGCGGCGCTCTACCGCAGAGTCGACTGGCGTTGGGCGCAGCGCGACGGCACGGCGGTGATGCATGGCTGGAAACCCGAATGCGGTTTTTTGCACTACGGCTGGGAAGGCTACAGTGAGGCGATCCTTCTTTACCTGCTGGGTCTCGGCTCACCGACGCACCCGCTCACCGAACAAAGCTTTCGCGCCTGGACCATGACCTACCAGTGGGAGAATTTGTACGGGCACGACTTTCTGTATGCTGGCCCGCTCTTCATCCACCAGTTCTCTCACGCGTGGATCGATTTTCGGGGTATCCGGGA
>JBBRLZ010000147.1:0-3747 GCA_038231095.1 Gemmatimonadales bacterium | reverse complement strand
TCGAGTGCGAAGACCGCGCCGGCGAACGGTGTGCCGAAGACCGCGCCGAAACCAGCGGCAATGCCCGCTTGCAGCAACACGGCGCGGTCAGGGGCATCGAGCGTGAACCAGCCACGCAGGCGCACGAACAGGGCCCGATCGACGGTGCTCGCAATCGAGCCACCCATCTGCACCGCAGTGCCTTCGCGCCCCGCTGATCCGCCGAACAGATGCGTGACGATCGTACTCAGCAGAATCGACGGCGCCATCGCTGCCGACACCCCGCCGCCGGGTTCGTGAATCTCGTCCACGATCAGGTTCGTGCCGCGTTCGACCGATGTCCCGAAGCGCGCATAGAACGCTCCGATTGCGGCACCGGCCACGGGCAGCCACCAGAGCAGTGATGGATGCGCGATGCGTGTGTCCGTTGCCCAGGTCAGCGTCCAGAGAAACAGCGCGACGGCCGAGCCCGTGAGCAGTGCGACAGGTGTCGTGAGAACGAGCCAGCGGGCGATGTAGCGCGCCCCGGCCGCACTCTGACGCACCATGTCACGGTAGCCGGACTGCGGTGACTGCCCGTCGCTCGAGGCCAATCGCCGTCAGCGTTGAAAGCGGCGCGCCAGCTGCTCGAGGCGCTCGTCGTTGGCGGCCTCGGCTTCCTTGCGAATCTCTTCCGCGTACGGCCGCAGGCACGGCTCGCCCCAGTAGTACCCCGTCGCTCGCTCGGCGAGCTGCGTTTCATCCCGGCGCGTCGCTTCGAGGAGCGCACGCGTGGCAGCACGATCGTATTCCGGATCGTCGCGGGCTGGCAGGTCGTAGAAGCGGCGGGGCATCTCCCCTTCCGCATCGTCCCTCAGAAATGCCATCGACATCGGTACGTCTCCAGGCGTGATGAGCAGCCGCAAGATACGTGAATTCCACCCCACGCGGGCGTCGCGCACGGTAGGATTCTGCTGGGATCGCCCCACCGTCGCGGGCGATCGAGTTGCCGGGAATCCTGACTCGAGGGACTGCGCGATGTTCGCACTGCCGATTCGTTCATTCACCACCGCAGCGCTGGCGTGTGCGCTGGCCGCACCGCTGGCCGCGCAGAGCGCCCCCGCGCCGCTTCCGGGCGGACAGGCGACGGGCCCGATCATTCAGAGCAGCGGCATGTCGTTCAAGGTGGACGATCCCACCTTTCCGATGCCCGCCAATCATGTGTTCAAGGCGTTCTTCGTGGTGAATGCCGGCGGTGGCGACACGCTCAGGGTGAACGAACAGGTGACGACGATGGCGCGCTACTTCAACCTGCACGCGCGCAACGGCATTGCGGAGGATCATGTGAAGGCGGCCGCCGTCTTTCATGGCATGGGCTGGCCCGCGCTGCTCTCCGACTCGGCATTTGCCGCGCGGTTCGGTGGCACGACCAATCCGAGCCACAAGCTCGTCGAGGAGCTGGTCGCACACGGTGCAACGCTCGTGCTCTGTGGACAGACTGCGGGCAGAAACGGCATTCGTCGCGAAGAGTTGTTGCCCGGTGTGAAAGTCGCCATCTCGGCCATGAGCGCCGTCGAGTTGCTGCAATCGCGGGGCTTCCATCTCATTCCGTGGTGATCACGTGACAGGCGGTTCGATCGACGTCGTCACCTTCACCTGATTTCACTCAGCACAGCGACATGACTGTTCACGACGCAGATGTGATCATCGTCGGCGCCGGCCTCGCGGGACTGGTCGCGGCGGCGGAGGTCGCCGATGCCGGTCGCTCGGTGCTGCTGCTCGATCAGGAAGGTGAGCAGAACATTGGCGGACAGGCATTCTGGTCATTCGGCGGATTGTTCTTCATCGATTCGCCGGAGCAGCGTCGGCTCGGTATTCACGATTCGATGGACCTCGCGACGCGTGACTGGATGAACACCGCTGGCTTCGATCGCACCGAGGATCACTGGCCGCGCAAATGGGCGGACGCGTATCTCGACTTCGCGGCGGGTGAGAAGCGTGCATGGTTGCATGCGCAGGGCATGCGATGGTTTCCCGCCGTCGGGTGGGCGGAACGCGGCGGGTTCAGCGCCGGCGCTTCGGGCAACAGCGTGCCACGCTTTCACGTCACGTGGGGTACCGGTCCCGGTGTGATGGCGCCATTCGAGCGACGGGTGCGCGCGCACGTGTCGTCGGGGCGCATCGGTTTTCGCTTCCGGCATCGCGTGTCGGGGCTGATCATCACTGATGGCGTCGTGCACGGCGTACATGGCGACGTGCTCGCACCAACGACCGTGCTGCGGGGTGCGAAGTCTTCGCGCGATGTGGTCGATGATTTCACACTCAACGCGCCGGCGGTGATCGTGACGTCCGGCGGTATCGGTGGCAACCATGAGATGGTGCGTCGCTACTGGCCGGTGGAACGCCTCGGGCCGGCACCGACGCTCATGTTGTCCGGCGTGCCTGAACATGTGGACGGTCAGTTGCAGCAGTCGGTCCACGGCAGTGGCGCGCGGCTGATCAATCCGGATCGCATGTGGCACTACACCGAAGGACTGCGCAATTGGGATCCGATCTGGCGCGCCCACGGCATTCGCATCCTGCCCGGGCCAAGCAGCCTGTGGCTCGATCCGAACGGGAATCGCCTGCCGTTTCCGCATGTGCCAGGGTGCGACACGCTCGGTGCGCTCGAACACATCACCACGCATCATTTCCCGTACACCTGGTTCCTGCTCAATCGCGCGATCATCAAGAAGGAATTCGCGCTGTCGGGCAGCGAGCAGAACCCCGATCTGACGGGCAGGAGCGTTCGACTCACGCTGCGTCGCCTGGGTAAGGCGGTGCAGCCGCCGGTGCAGGCGTTCATGGACAAGGGTGAGGATTTCGTGCTTGCGCCGACGCTGCGCGAACTGGTGGCGAAGATGAACGCGCGCATCGGCGATCAGCGCGTGGACTTCGCGACCGTCGATCGTGCAGTGCGTGATCGCGATGCGCAGTTGGTGAACGAGGTTGGCAAGGATCCGCAGCTGGCCCTGATTCGCGGCGCGCGAAAGCTGATCAGCGAGCGCCTCATCCGCATCGCAACGCCGGCGCCAATTCTCGACCCCGCTGACGGACCGCTGATCGCCGTGAAGCTCAACATCCTCACCCGCAAATCGCTCGGCGGACTGGAAACCGATCTCGATGGTCGCGTGCTTGGTGCTGATGGCACGCCGATGCCGGGACTGTACGCGGCCGGCGAAGTCTCAGGCTTCGGCGGCGGCGGAATGCACGGGTATCGCTCGCTCGAAGGGACGTTCCTGGGCGGATGCATCTTCAGCGGTCGCGTGGCCGGCAGAGCGGCGGCGGCTGCGGTGCTCTGAGTTGCGCCGGGGTTCGTGCGCTCGAGTCGTCACGCCGGGCCGCGCGGCGATGGAATCGCGTGCTCCTGTGCCTTGCGGATCATCACGGCGCCGCCGATACACACCGCGGCGCCGACCAGCGAGATCAGGCCGAGCCGCTCATGCAGCACGACCACGCCGAGCAGCATCGCGATCGGTGATGAGAGGAAGATCGTGGCCGAGGCGCGCGTTGCACCAAGACGCCCGGCAGCGGTTGCGCTGAGCACATAGGCGATGCCGGTGCCGAGTGCGCCAAGCGCGATCAGCGAGAGGAGCGGCACGACGGACCAGTTGCCGCGCAGCACCTGCGGCAGACCAAGCGGTGCGGTGAGGATCGTCGCCAATCCGAGTGAGCGGACGAGAACCGGCAGCGCGCCGAATTGCATCTGCAGCGGGCGCGCGACGTTGATCGCGATGCCGTAGAGCGTGA
>JBBRLZ010000146.1:0-3772 GCA_038231095.1 Gemmatimonadales bacterium | reverse complement strand
GTCACGGCGCGCAACGAATCCCGTGCATGCGCCCATGCGGTGCGTTCGCCGGAGAGCGTTGCGGTTTCACGTGCCACAATCTCCGCCGTCGCACTCGCGCGCCCTTGTGCGATGAGGCGTGTGCGCCATTCGCGAACGGCGAACACACCAAGCGCGACGCACAGCACCAGTCCGAGTCGCGCGCGCACGGACGGCATCCACGAGCCGCGATAATAAGCAGGGCCGGTCATGCGGCGATTCCACACGCACGGCACAGCGTGCGCGTCCGCCGTCCCCAATGCCCACACGCCCCGCAGCGCGTCAGCGTCTCCGAGGTCGACGGCGTGACGGGCCGTGCACAACGGATCGCGGCATCGCGCGCAAAGCTCGCATCGAGTGCCGCGGCGGAGGGATAGACGCCGGCATCCATATCCGACCAATGCCCGCTCATGCGGCCACCGCGAGCGCGGGACGCGGGAGCATCGCGACTGGCGAGATGTAGCCACACACGAGCGACCGCGACACCGGCTTGTAATCGCACACCACGCCATCGCGATTGAAGCCCGCGAACGACGTGTTGCCTTCGACGCCACGCGGCCCAGCCGCCGCCACACGGACGACCACGCCGCAATGATGCGCGACGCCGTGCGTATCGGCATACAGCACCATATCGCCGGGCACCGGCTGATAGTCGCGCGGGTCGTGGAGCGTGCCAATCGCGCGCGCCCACTGTCGCCAGGACTCGCACGCCGCGGCGCCGTGCACCGGCACCATCGCGCCCGCGTCGGCGTACCACTGCCGCACCGCAGCCGCACACCACGGATCACCCGGCGACGCGCCAGCGGCACGTAACACGCTGTCGAGGTACGGCGACGAGTTCGAGGTGATTTCTTCGATGCCAATATCTGCCATCGCGCGCCGCACGATGGCCGTCCGCAACGCCGCATCCGGTGTCGTCAGCGCATCGAGCCAGCGCGCGGCGAGGACCACGTTAGGGCCACACGTCGTTGCCGTCCGCGTCCTGCGTCGGACCCGGCGCCACGGTTGGCATGATCTGGATGTCGATCTTCTGCGGCGCGAACGTGCCGTAGCCGTTCACGATCACGGCGGCGTTGAACGTGTTGTAGGACACGTTGTCCGTGCCGAACGTCGCGACGGTGGCCGCGAAGAGCGCGTCGAACCAATCACGCGCCGTCGCATGCGCGGCGAGGTGATTGGCGTCGACGCCTTGCGCGGTGTCGGCGGCGAGGTGCTGGGCGCGCGACGCATCGAGCCCGGCGCGGATCTGCTCGACCGTGGGGCCGTAGACGCTGGCGGTGACTTCCGTGTTGTACATGATGCGCCTCAGAGAGTCGGAGGGACAGGCGACGGCGCGACCGCGGGCGGTGGCGTCATCAGGGCGACTTTGACGGTCGTTTGCTGCGTCACGTAGCGCATGATGCCCATCAGGACGCCCATGCCGATGGCCGTCAATCCGGCTTTCGGGTCGGCCACGAGCTTCGTGATATCCGCGGTCTGGATCACGCCACACACGATGGCGATCAGCGCCACGAGGTAGGTCTTATATCCGTCGTGCATCGCGACTCCGGGTTACGTGGTGCGGCGTTTGCCGCGGATCGCGGCAACGCGGTCAGGCTGCTCAAGCAACGCAATGCGCGTGTCGTGATTCCCCAGGCGCTCGTCGTGGCGTTTGATCATGCCGGACAAGTCGGCGATGATTTCGCGGTTCTCCGTGCGCTCGGCTTCTTTCGTGTCGCGGTACGTGCCGAACTTGGACGACAGCTCCGTGTTCGCGTGGTGCAACGAGGAGATCGATTCCGTCAACGAGGCGATCGGCGTGGCGATCTTCTCGGAGATGACGAGGCGGAGGATGAACAACCCGCCGGCGGACATCCCCCCAGCGATCGTCAAGCTCGTGCCGACGATCGCGAGCCACAGTTGCATCGACGTCATCGGCGCACGCGCGCGGTGGCCGTGACGGCTGAGAAGTCAATCATGACGCAAAGCGAGTAGGCGCATGGGTGCATGATGCCACGGGAACCCGCGCGAATCAGGCGCTGCGCACGGCGATACGGTCTCGCGTAGCCCTATTCCGCGGGGCGCGGCGCGAGCAGGACGGCCGCGTCCGCGTCGGTCTTGAACCCGAGCGTCACTAATCCCGCGACGCCGTCGATCGTCATCCGATCGCGCACGTCGACGCCGTTGATCGCACGACTCAGGTTGTCTTTCGCGACCCGGAGCGCACAGCGCGCCGGCGCAAGCTCCGCCGATGTCGTCTCGAGCAGCGCTTCAATCGCTTCGAGGGTGGGTTGTCCGATGCGGCGCGCCCATTCGACTTGGGAGAACGTGTAGCGCGCGCTGTCCGCGCCACTCCCCGCCTCGACCGGCGTGCGCATCACCGGATCCCGGCGAGGATGAGCGGATCCGGATTGCCTGCCACGAGCTTCGCCGACCGGAACCACTGCTGCGCGCCGTACGTGGTCGGCGTGCGACTGTTGAGGCGCACGGCGAGATCACTCGCGACGCTCGTTGGGTACGTGATCGCACTCGCACTCACCGCGCGTTGCGCGGGCACGGTTTTGCCGACGAGCAACGCCACGTGCACGAACCCGGACGCATCGAGCTGCCATTCGAACGCGAGCCGATCGCCACTGACCGATCCGCCACCAGGCAGCGTCGCCACGGCGGTCGTCGTGCCATCGGTGACCGTGAGTCGGTAGTACACGCCGGTGCTATCGAGCCACAGTCCGGGGCCTGTCCCAGCCACCGAGGTGATGGCGAACAGGCACGCATTCGTGAGGATCCGCGCGCCGGTCTCGATGCCGAGCAGTCGCCCGCGATGCGGTTGCCACGGCGCTTGGTACGGGAATGCGACCCGATCGTACAATCCGAGCTCGAGGCCGAGCGCGGGTTGCGGATCAAGCTCGCCGACGGGTGGCCAGTTGCGCGACGCCCACGCGGGCTGTGCATACTGCGCGGTGTAGCTCATGGCCGTGGCGTCGGTCGCGGCTTGCGTCTGACTGCCGCGCGTGAACGCCCCGCGATGTTCCGTGATGGCGAGCAAGGCACCGGTCATCGCGTCGACGCGCGTATCGGCGCAGTCGAGGTGAAAGAGACACCGCGAGTCGGCCGACAACGGCGACACCGATTGGGCGCCTGCAATGCGCGGATACATCAGAGCCTCCAGGCGCGACGATACACGAACAGGCCGACGCCCGACGACACGGCGACGCGCGGAAACGCCTGCAGCAGACGTGCGGCATGCTTCGGATCGATCGCGAAGTGCGCCCCGCTGAACCAATGCTCGACGCTCGTGCGTACGCCCGCACTCGTCACTTTGGTCACGGTACGCTGCAGTCCATCGACTTCGACGTGATCGTTCGCGCCGAGCGATTCCGCGGCCGATCCCGCAGACAGCTCGTTCGCGAGCGGCGGACGAATCGCCCAGGTGCCGTACACGCGTCCGTTGATGCCGGTGTACGTCACGGTGCGCGTCGTCCCGGACGTCAGCGCGCCGCTCAGGTACAGCAGCCCGACACTCGGCGCGGAGCCACTGACAATCGACGTCGGCGTGCTCCCGAGCACCACGGTGCGCGGCTCGATGTCGTACGACACGCCGTCGTACGCCACAAAGCTGAGGCGCACCGTCACTGAGGGATGGAACATGCTCGTGCGATCGCTGAGCCCCGTGATCGCGCCTCCGATCCAGTGCACGCGGGTCACGAGGCGTGGTCGATCAACACTCGTGAATTTCCGCTCGCCCTGCAGCGATTCGGCCAGCTGCGCGAGCGCT
>JBBRLZ010000145.1:0-3854 GCA_038231095.1 Gemmatimonadales bacterium | reverse complement strand
GCTCACCGCGCGCGACGCACACAGGACCGACAGACCCAGCACCAGCCATCTGCTGGTGCGCATCGTCAGTGTCGAACCGCGCAATCAGCGCGTGAGCAGAATCAGGATCAGGAGACCGATGATGATGGCGGTCGTGCTGATAACGACCGTCGAGTCACCGCCGGCGAGGATCTGATCAGCGACTTTCTTTGCCGAGGCGTCGTCCAGTGCGGCGATGCGGGCGGCGACGTTCTCCGGACTCAGGCCCATGGTTGCTGCCGCGGCGAGTGCGTTGCCGGACGTGAGCGTCGAGGTGACGAACGCGCGACTGCGGTCAGGACGGGCGGCAACGGCCGCATCGAGTGCGCTGGCATCAACGGTGCTTCTGACCTGCGCGTGCACGGGTGCCGCGATGGCAACTGCAGCGAACGCCGCGACGAGGGACAGCGAGATACGATTGGACACGGGAACTCCTCTTGCAAAGTGATTCACGCAAAAAGGCGCGGGTAGCCCGAGGGCCACTCGCGCCAACATCTTCTGAGCCACACACGCTCATACGATCCGGCAAGCGCTACAGTCGCGCATGTCGACTACACTGGGTAGCCTATGACTGCAACGACGGATAAGCAAGTGGCAAGTGTCGTGCCCGCCAGCTCAGGGGCTGAGGTTGACGGGTCGCGCCGAACCGTACGGATCGACGTTACGATGCGATCCATCGTCGTCGCCCTCGGCGTGCTCGCGGCGGCGTGGTGCGTGTGGCAGCTGACGCCAGTGCTGCTGATGATCGTCGCGGCGCTGATGCTGGTTGGCCTGCTGAACCCGATCGTCGAGCGACTGCAGCGTGCCGGCGTGCGTCGTAGCGCCGCCATCACGCTCGTTTTCGTGATTCTGCTGGTCGTCGTGCTCCTGCTGGTCACACTGACGATTCCAGAACTGGTGTCGCAGGCCGGTGCGATGATCGAGCGCGAGCCGATGATGCGCGAGCAACTCGCCGTGGCGCTCGAGAAGCACCGGATGACCACGTCGCTGGCGACCGCGCTTCGGCATATCGACTACTCCACCCTGCTCGGCGGATCGGCGGGGCGTGCGTTGTCGACGTCGCTCGCCGTCGTCGAGGGCGTTGCGTATGGTGTCGGCGCCGTGTTTCTCGCGCTCTACGTCATGCTCGATTCCGAGCGACTGCGCGGGTATGTCTACGCGCTTGTGCCGCGATACGAACATGTTCGCTTCACCCGCATCGTCTCGAATCTCGAAGGCATCGTCGGCGGATACATCCGTGGCCAGCTGATCACCTGCGCCGTCATGGGGCTGTTCATGTTCGTGCTGTTGACGATCGTCGGCGTGCAGAGCGCCCTCGCCCTCGCCGTGCTCGCAGGCGTGGCCGATGTCCTGCCGTATGTGGGCGGCCTGATCGCGCTGGTGCCGGCGGTGCTGTCGACGCTGCCGCAGGGCTTGCTGATTGCGGGTGGTGTCGGTGCAGCGATTCTCGTGTATCAGGAGATCGAGAGTCGGCTGCTCGTCCCGATGGTGTACGGCAAGTCGCTGCGCTTGCCGTCGTCAGTCGTGCTCGTCGCGCTGCTGGCCGGTGGGACGCTGGCGGGCATCATCGGTGCGCTGCTCGCGCTGCCATTCGCGTCGGCCTTGCTCATGCTGCTCGGAGAATTGCGCGTCCAGCTTCCCGGTGAAGCTGACACCGCGGCACAGGACGTGCTGCGCACTGCGGACGATCGTGCGGCGCGCGAGTATGGCAGGCGTACGCGCGGCATGTCGGTCGAGGAGGCCGCTGGCGTCGCGGTGGAGATTGCCGAGGAAGAGAAGAAGACGACGCCGGATGCATTGGGGACCGCGCCGCTTTGACGCACAGATTTCCTGTCCGCGCAGCAATCGAGCGCGTCGCCAATCGATGCGCACGGCGTTCATTTCTTCGGGTATCGTCGATGTCCTCCTTCTTTGTGAGTGCGGCTCGCGCGCGTTGCGTGATCGTCGCCGCCGGTGCACTGCTAGGCGGTATCGGACCGCGCGCTGTGCTCGCGCAGAATACCGTGACCGCGAGCGCGCAGAACTGGTCTGCCGTCGATGCGGCGATCGGACGCACCGGTGTCGCCCAACCTGGCGACGTACAGCGCTACAACTTCCCGCGTAGCGACCTGCTGGTGACCGTGACCGGCGCCAACGGCGCCGTGCTGCTCAAGCCGTCGTTCGCCCTCGGCGGATGGATCGCGATGCATCGGACAGGCATGGGTGACGCGGTGATGGCGATGGGTGACCTTGTGTTGACCGAGGATGAGGTCACGCCGGTGATCACGGCATTGCAGGCCGGTGGCATCGAGCAATCGGCGTTGCATCATCACGTGCTGCACGAATCGCCGCGCGTGTTCTACATGCACGTGCACGCGATGGGTGACCCGGTGGTGATTGCGCGGGTGCTGCGTGCGGCGATTGCGCTGACGAAGGCACCAGCGCCCGCCACCGCATCAGCTTCACCGGCGCCGCCAATCGATCTCGATACAGCGGCGGTGGCGAGGGCACTTGGCTACGCGGGGCGCGTCAACGGCGGTGTGTATCAGGTCAGCGTGCCACGCGCGGAGACAGTCCGCGACGGGGGTATGGATGTGCCGCCATCGATGGGACTCGGCACCGCGATCAACTTCCAGCCGACCGGTGGTGGCAAGGCGGCGATCACCGGTGACTTCGTGATGATCGCCGCTGAGGTGAACATCGTGATTCGCAGCTTGCGTGACCACGGCATTGAGGTCACCAGCCTGCACAATCACCTGCTGGCCGATGAGCCGCGGCTGTTCTTCATGCACTTCTGGGCGAACGCTGACGCCGTCACGCTGGCCGGCGGGCTGCGCGCCGCGCTCGATCTGACGAACGTGCGGCGACCTGCGACACGCTAGGCGCAGGGATGGGAAGGGAAGCGGAGACGAGGAGTCCACGCTGCCGCGATCGGGAACGTGCCATAGCTTTCGCGCACCACCTTCACCCACCAGAACCATGCGGTCACTCGTCGCACTCGCGTTGTTCGGCCTCTCCTCCACGCTGGCCGCCCAGACCAACTACGACACCGTGCAAGTGCGCGCGGTGCAACTCTCGCCTGGCCTGCACGTGCTCTTCGGCGCCGGCGGCAACATCGGCCTCTCGACTGGCATCGATGGCACCTTCATCATCGATGACCAGTTCGCGCCGTTGACACCGAAGATCGTCGCGGCGATCAGGACCGTCACTGACAAGCCGGTGAAGTTCGTGTTCAACACGCATTGGCACGGCGATCACACCGGTGGCAACGAAAACTTCGGCAATGCCGGCGCGATCATCGTCGCACATGACAACGTGCGCAAGCGGATGTCGGCCGAGCAATTCATCGCCGCGATGAATACGAAGGTGCCGGCGGCACCGCATGCCGCGTTGCCGGTGGTGACCTTTTCGGATGCGGTGACCTTCCATCTCAACGGCGACTCGATCGCTGTGATGCACGTCGGCCCCGCGCACACCGATGGCGATGCAATCGTGCATTTCCTGAAAGCGAACGCCGTGCACATGGGCGATGTGTTCAACAACACGGGCCTCCCGTTCATCGACCGCTCGAGCGGTGGGAACTCGGCTGGTTTCGTCGCCGCGGCCGATCTGGTCTACGGTATGACGAACGCGCAGACGCGCATCATTCCGGGCCACGGTCAGGTGACGGATCGCAATCGATTGAAGGCGTGGCGCGATGCGATCGCCACGGTGCGCGAGCGCATCGGGCGTGAAGTGAAGGCCGGCAAGACGATCGAGCAGGTCCTCGCACTCAAGCTCAGCGCCGAGTACGAAAAGGAGTGGCCGGGTGGCCACGAGCGCTTCACTCGGGCGGTGTACGACGAGATGTCGAAGCG
>JBBRLZ010000144.1:0-4029 GCA_038231095.1 Gemmatimonadales bacterium | reverse complement strand
GATGACGCCGGGACTGGTGGCGAGAATGAACGCGCTGCCGACATCGCGACCGAGTCCGAGCCCGAGATCCACCCATCCGGAATCGCCGAAGGTGGAGATCGGCTTGCCGGTCGTCGCATCGAGCGCGTAGAGCCGTCGTGCTGCTGTGTACAGAATCCGCTTCTCGGCTCCGTCGGTCCAGTACACGACGCCGCGATTAGCGTGCGCCTCGCGTGTGCGACCGGCGAACGGATCGAACGTCCACAGCACGGTGCCGCTCTCGGCGCGCAGCGCAACGACATTCAATGCCGGCGTGGTGGTGTACATCACGCCCGCGATCACGATCGGCGTGGCCTGAATTTCAGAGCGCGATGCCGGCGCGTCGCCGGTGTGCCAGGTCCACGCGACCTTCAGCGTCTTCACGTTGGCGCGAGAGATCTGGTTCAGCGTGGAGTAATGACTGTTGCCCGGTTCGCCGCCAGTGACTTGCCAGTCGTCCGGCGATACCACCACGGCCTTCGGCGCGGCGGCCGGTGTCTCCGGTGCCTTGTCCTTGCTGCATGCGGCCATCGCAGCGCCGATTGCGATCAGTGTCGCCGGCAGAGTCCTGTTGCGCATCGAAGGTCCTGTGGCGAACGGCGGAGGGGGAGAACAGCTGGAGGACTGCAGGAGAACTGCGCGCGAGGTCCGCGCGGGACTCAAGCATTCGTGCGTGGCCGAGCTGGCCGTCAGCGCGATCGCGACGCCGTGAAGATGTTCCTGGGGATCATCACATGCGCCCCCACGTTCCCGTCCACCAACTGCGTGATGCGCACGTCACACGACACGCTCGCGAGCATGTATGCATCCTCCCGCGTCATGTTCTTCTCCGTCACGAGGAACTCGATTGCGTTCCGCAGCGCCATCTTTGTCGCAACGACGAGATCCTTATCCATGCCCATCGCAATCCACTGCGTCGGCGTCTCGCCGCGCGGCCAGGTCAGCTTCATGTCCTTGCGGACGATGATATCGAACGTGCCGACGAGCGACGTCTCGAGCGCGGTGATGTCCACTTCACCATCGCCCTGCCCCGCGTGTCCGTCACCCACCTCGAGCAGCGCGCCCTTGACGTGCACCGGAATGAAGAGCGTCGTGCCGGCGACGAGTTCCTTGTTGTCGAGATTGCCCGCGTGCACGTTCGGCGGCGCACTGCTGATGCGTCCCATCGCCGGCGGCGGTGCCACACCGATGCTGCCAAAGAAGGGACGCAGCGGGATGTCGATGCCGGGCGCCCAGCGCGCCATCATCGCTTTGCCGTCAAGCGGAATGATCCGCATCTTCGACGATGGAAAATCCTCCGGAATGAAGCCGCTCGTGCGACCGAAGGCGTTGTACGCATACGGAATCGCGAGCTCGACTTTCTTGATGCGGATCTCCAGCACATCACCCGGCTCCGCACCGTCGACGAACACCGGCCCCGTGAGGATGTGACCGCCCGGTCCCTTGTCGGTGACGCTGTCGATGATCGCACGCAGCGCCGGTTCGACATCCTCCTTCTTCACACCGGCACCTTCGAGCCGCGTCGGAGTCGACGTGATCAGCGTCCCGATCGTCAGCTCATCGCCTGACGCGATGTGCAGTACCGGCTTCGCATCCGACCAGTAGTAGCCGACAACCACGGTGCTCGGAGACGGCATCAGCCGGTGCTTCGCCGGCTTCGGCTTTGCTACCGCACCCTGCCTGCGCACCGGCGGCGTCGCGCCGAGGAGCAGGGTGACGGCGCCGAACGCGGAGAGCGTGGCGAGCGGGCGTGTGAAGCGCGAACGAACGGTCATGGAGCGTCCCCGTGGCTGGTGGTGATGCCGCAGGGTAACACTCCAGCCGTTCGTTCACAGCGTCACGTCAGAACATCGCGAAACCTCAGCTCACGAACGGCAGCTTCCGAGTCGGGGTCCCCGTCAGCGCCAGCAGCGCATTCGCGACCGCCGGTCCGATCGGTGGCGTGCCCGGCTCACCGACACCGGTGGACTTCTCCGTCGAGGCCACGATGTGCACGTCCACATGCGGCATCTCGTCGTACCGGAGCACGCGGTAGCGATCGAAGTTCGTCGTCACCACGCGGCCCTTGTCGATCTCGATGTGGCCGAACAGCGCTGCACCGAGTCCGAAGGCGATCGCGCCTTCCATCTGCGAGCGCACGATGTCCGGGTTCACCACCACGCCGCAATCCACCGCGCAGGTGACTTTGTGCACACGAGGCACACCATTCTCCATCGACACTTCCGCGACCTCCGCGACATACGTGTCGAACGACTTGTGCACCGCGATGCCGCGCGCGCGTCCGGCCGGGAGCGGCGTGCCCCACCCCGACTTTTCCGCCGCGAGGTTCAGCACGCCAAGGCGCCGCGCATCCTTCGTCAGCAGTGCGCGACGGAACTCCACCGGATCCTTGCCCGCCGCCTTTGCCATCTCGTCGATGAACATCTCCACGGCGAACGCTGTGTGCGTATTGCCCACCGAGCGCCACCACTGCACGGGCACGTTCACCTTCTCATTGTGCACATCGAGGAAGACATTCGGGATTTCATAGACGTGATCGGCCGCGCCCTCGTACGAGGATGAATCCTTGCCGTCCTTCGCCTCGAACATCGTGCCGGTCATCATCGCCTGACCGACGACACGCTGCCACCACGCCACCGGCGTGCCCGCCGCGTCGATGCCACCGCGAAGGCGATGCAGCATCGCCGGACGGAAGTAGCCCGCGGCCGTGTCATCCTCGCGCGTCCACACGAGCTTCACCGGGGCCTTGCCGCCGATCGCTTTCGCGATCGTGGCCGCCTCCACCACGTAGTCGGAATGCGGATTGGCTCGACGCCCGAAGCTGCCGCCGGCGAACGTCGTCTTCATCGTCACCGCGTCCGGCTTGAAGCCAAAGATCGCTGCCACCGCCTTCTGGTCCGTCGTCGGGAACTGATTCGCGTTCCAGATCGTGGCGCTGTCCTTCTGCAGATCGACGACACAGTTGAGCGGCTCCATCGACGCGTGGGCGAGGAATGGAAATTCGTACGTCGCATCGACGACTTTCGCGGCCGACTTGATCGCGTCCTCCGCCTTGCCATCGTTCCGGATTTCGAGGCCCGGCTTCTCGGCTGACGCGCGATACTGCGCCATGATCTCGGCGGTGCCGAGTGTGTTGGCGCCCGTTTCACCCCACGTCACGGTGAGCGCATCGCGGCCCATCTTCGCGGCCCAGAACGTCTGGCCCAGCACCGCCACGCCGTTCGGGATCTGCACCACATCCACCACGCCGGCGATCGCCTTCGCTCTGGTGGCATCGAACGTCTTCACCTTCGCGCCGAACAGCGGCGCGTGCATCACGACCGCCGTCAGCATGCCCGGCAGCTTCACATCCTGCGTGAAGATCGCCGTGCCGTTGACCTTCGACTTCACATCGACGCGCGGCGTGGACTTGTCATCCTTGCCGATGTAGCGGAAGGCCTTCGGATCCTTGAGCGGGACATCCTTCGGCACGCTCAACGTTGCAGCCGTCGAGACGAGCGTCCCGTACGCCGCGCGGCGCTTGCTCGACGCGTGCACGACTTCACCCGGCTCGGTCGTCAACTCGGACGCAGGGACACTCCACTGCTTCGCCGCCGCCGCGACGAGCAGCGCGCGCGCAGTCGCTCCGGCCTTGCGATGCTGTTCGAACGAATTCGCGATTGCGCTCGAGCCGCCGGTGCCCTGCAATCCGCCCATCGTCAGGTTGCCGTACTTCTTGTCGCTCGCTCCAGCGCCTTCCACCGAGATCCTGGCCCAGTCGGCGTCGAGTTCCTCGGCGATGAGCGTCGCGAGGCCCGTGTACGCTCCCTGGCCCATCTCGAGATGCTTCGACGTGATGTGCACGTTGCCGGTCGTATCGATGCGCACGAAGGCGTTCGGCTGCAGCGAACCGTCGGCCGCGGCTGCACTCGACGGCTCCTCGCCATTCGGGCCGCACCCGTACACCGAGACCATCAGACCGCCGCCGAGCACGAGGCTGACGCGGACGAAATCGCGACGCGTGACGTTCGT
>JBBRLZ010000143.1:0-4130 GCA_038231095.1 Gemmatimonadales bacterium | reverse complement strand
GGCGCTATCGCGGGCATTTCTACAATTGGTATGACCTGAGCGATCTGCACGTGCTCGAGCCGCATTACATCAGCACGGTGGACAGCGGCAACATGGCGGGCCACTTGGTCGCAGTGCGGCAGGCGTGTCTCGCCATGGCAGAATCCGAAGATGCACTCCGCCTTCGCCTGCATGCAATCGCGAATGCCGCGTACAGCTACGTGACGGAGATGGAGTTCGGCTTCCTGTACGAAAGTGAGCGAAAGCTGTTCACGATCGGATATCACCCGGAGTCGTTCACCCCGGATGACTCGTACTACGACCTGCTCGCCTCCGAGGCACGCCTCGCCAGCTTCATGGCGATCGCGCGCAATGACGTGCCGGTGGAGCACTGGTTCCGGCTCTCGAGGAGCCTCAGCCGCACGGCTGGCTCGACCGCGCTGGTGAGTTGGAGCGGCAGCATGTTCGAGTACCTGATGCCGGTGCTGGTGATGCGCTCCCTGCCCTTCACGCTGCTCGCGCAGACATACGAAGGCGTGGTCGATCGTCATATCTCGTACGCACGCGCGCGCAACGTGCCGTGGGGTGTCAGCGAAAGTGCGTACAACTTCCGCGACCGGCACCAGACGTATCAGTACCGCGCGTTCGGCATTCCCGATCTCGCGCTCAAGCGCGGTCTCGGCCGCGATCTCGTGATCGCACCGTACGCCTCCGCCCTGGCCGCGCAGATCGATCCGCCACGCGCGATGGGCAATCTCCGCACGCTGGAGTCGATGGGCGCACTCGCCGAGTACGGCTTCTGCGATGCGATCGACTACACGCGTCCCGAGGTCGGCGCGAAGAACGCTTACGTGCGTGCGTACATGGCCCATCACGTCGGCATGACGCTGGTCGCGCTGACGAACGTGCTGATGAACGATGTCTGGCAGGCACGCTTTCACGCCGACTCGCTCGTGAAGTCTGTCGAACTGCTGCTGCACGAGCGGATTCCGCGGCGCCTCGTGCTGCAGGAGGCGCAAGCCGTGCAGCCCGATGACGCGCGACCTTCGACCGAGTCTGATCGCCCGGTCGTGCGCGAAGTCACCACGACGGTGCCCTCGGCGCCGCGCATCGCGCTGCTCGGTTCGATTCCGTACACCGTCATGATGAATCACAACGGCAGCGGGTACAGCCGGTATGAATCGTTCGCCGTGACGCGCTGGCGCGCCGACAGCACGCGCGATGACACCGGTCAGTACTGCTACGTCCATGACCTGACCGCGGACCGCATCTGGTCGTCGGCCCATCAGCCGGTTGGCGCCCCGGCAGAAATCAGTCGCGCGTGGCTGGCGTCGGATCGTGTGACGCTGCATCGCATTGACGGCGACATCGAGACTCGCACCGAGATCACCGTCGTCCCCGCTGACGCGGCCGAAGTGCGTCGCGTCACGCTCACGAATACCGGCTCCGAGCCCCACGAGATCGAGCTGACGAGCTACGGCGAAGTCGCGATGACGACCCAGGGATCCGATCTCGCGCACCCGGCGTTCTCGAACTTGTTCGTCGAGACGGAGTGGCACAGCTGGTGCACCGCGATCACGGCCACGCGCCGGCCGCGCGCACCGGATGACCCGCGGCTCTGGTGCGTGCATGTCGTCGACTCCGGTCGCGATCGTATCGGGAACGTGAGCTGTGAGACCGATCGAGCACGATTCATCGGCCGCGGGCGCTCGGTGCGTGATCCGATCGTGATGGACGCCGGCGGCGACCTGTCCGGCACCATCGGTCCGGTGCTCGATCCGATCTTCGCGCTGCGCACGCGCGTCACGGTGGCGCCGGGACAGTCGGTGAGCGTCGCGTTCACGACGCTCGTCGCGACCACGCGCGAGTCGGCGTTCGAACTCGCGGGACGTTATCACGACTCGCACGCCGCTCAGCGCGCGCTCGACTTCGCGTGGACGTCCACGCAGATCGAGCTGCGCGAACTCGGTATCACCCCGGCCAATGCCGCCGTCTTCCAGGAGATCGCGGCCCAGCTGCTGTTTCTGGGCGGATCACTCGCGCCGCCCCACGACGAATTGCGTCGCAGCAAGGGCTCCCAGCCGTTGCTCTGGGCACACGGCATCTCCGGCGACAATCCAATCGTGCTCGCGACCATCGAAAGCATCGACGGCCTGCCGACGTTGCGCGAACTGTTCGCCGCCCACCGGTACTGGCGTCGCCGCGGACTGACGGTGGATCTGGTGGTCATCAACTCGCAGCCGTACGACTACCTGCAGGAATTGCGGGACGGAATCACCGAGGCGATGGTGGCCGCAAACGACGCATCGCTGATGGACCGCGCCGGTGGCACCTTCATTCGCCGCCGCGAACTGTTTGCCGCCGACGACTACCTGATGCTCTCGGCCACTGCGCGGGTCCACATCGCCTGCGATGGACGCTCACTGACGCGCGTCCTGGCGTTCGCCGAGTCACGCACGATCGATGTCCCGACGTTGCTGCCGAATATCATCACGACGCGCGCCATCGACCGCCCGACACCACTCTCCACACCGATCATCGAGCGGAGCAGCGGACCGCTCGCGTCGATCGTGTCGGTGCTCAGGCCCTTCGTCGCGCCGCTTCTGCCGCGACCGCGGCGGCGCAGTGTCACACCGGTCGCGAACCTGACTGATGAGAGCCCGTTGCGCTTCGACAACGGGCTCGGCGGCCTCGATGCACACGGCAACTATCGCATCAATTTGCATGAGGATGCGCTACCGCCAGCACCATGGGCCAATGTGATCGCGAATGAGCAGGGCGGCTTTTTGGTGACCGAACGCGGTGCCGGCTGCACATGGGCTCAGAACGCGTACTTCTATCGACTGACGCCGTGGCACAACGATCCGGTCTCGGATCCCGTGAGCGACGCGATCTATCTGCAGGACGATGACAGTGGCATGCTCTGGTCGGCGACGCCGGCGCCGGTGGACGGTGGTACGTATCGGGTCACGCATGCGGCCGGCCATTCGACGTTCGTCCACGAGCGGGACGGCATCCGCACGCAACTGCGCCTCGGTGTGCCGGAGCGTGCCGCGGTGAAGCTGTCTGTGTTGCGCCTGACGAACGTGTCGAGCCGAACACGTCTCATCACCCTCACGGCGTACGCCGAGTGGACGCTCGGCGCACGTCGTGACGAATCGCAATATCAGGTGCGCACCCGCTACGCCGCGGAGCACGGCGCGATCCTCGCGCAGAATCACTTCGATCCCCTGTTCACCGACTGGACCGCATTCCTCGCGACCAGTGAGCCGATCAGCAGCTTTACGGCCAACCGGTTGACGTTCCTTGGTCGGTACGGTCATCCCGCGGCACCGGCAGCCCTGCGGGACGGGGATCTGGATGGTGCGACCGGCGTAGGACTGGATCCGTGTGCCGCACTCCAGGTGCGCATCACTCTCGCCCCCGGTGAGTCGCGCGACGTCACCGTGCTGCTCGGCGCGGCGTCCAGCGAAATCGAGGCACGCGCGACGATCGACCGATTGCGACGCGTGCCGGCGGCCACGACTGCGATCGCTGAGTCGGTCGCAACATGGGATGCTCGCCTGACCACGATCGCCGTCACGACGCCCGACCCCGCCTTCGACGCAATGATCAACAAGTGGTCACTGTATCAGGCATTGTCGTGCCGCATGTGGGCGCGCATGGGTCTCTATCAGAGCAGTGGCGCCTATGGCTTCCGCGACCAGTTGCAGGACTCGATGGCCTTCCTCTACGCAGAGCCGACGCTCGCGCGCGACCACATCCTGCGCGCTGCGGCCAGACAGTTTCTCGAGGGCGATGTGCAGCACTGGTGGCACCCGCACAGCGGGCGTGGTGTGCGCACGCGCTTCTCGGATGATCTGGTCTGGCTGCCGTTCGTGGTGGAGCAGTACGTCAGCGTCACCGGCGATCGTGCGCTGCTGGACGAGTACGTGCCGTTCATCACGATGCGCACGCTGACGCCACAGGAACACGAGATCTACGAACTGCCGACCGTCACCGACGAACATGGCAGCATCTACGAGCACTGTCGCCGGGCACTGCGTCGTGCCTGCACGACAGGCGCGCACGGGCTGCCGCTGATCGGCACCGGAGACTGGAACGACGGCATGAGCCGCGTCGGCGCCGAGGGCAAGGGCGAGAGCGTCTGG
>JBBRLZ010000142.1:0-4209 GCA_038231095.1 Gemmatimonadales bacterium | reverse complement strand
GCCCATCGCGCACAGCCCACGTGCGTTGCGCGGATCGAGCGCGAGTGCGCGCGAGAGATAGGCGCGGGCCTCGTCGAGATGACCTATGCCGGCGGCACCGCCACTGGGCCCGAACTGACTGAATGCCTTCACGCCCTTGGCGACGAGCACGTCGGCGTCGCTGAGTGGACGCGACGCGGTTGGGGAACGCGACCCGTGCAGTGCCGACGGCGCCGTGTGCGACGGCGAGACGCTCCGGCTGAAGAAGCCGGCAACGCTCTCGGACACCGCATCCTCGAGTGCGAACACGTCGTCCACCGTGCCGTCGGCCTGCTGCGACCAGCGCAACGTGCCATCGGGGTCGAGCACACGAATCGTCACACGCATGCGTTGTCCCGATCGCCGCACGGAACCGTCAATGACACTCGACGCTCCCGAGCTCCCGGCCAGCTGCACACGAACACCGGGCAGCGTCGCCAGCGAGGACGCGACGGCCGTGCCGAGCGCGGATGCGATCGGCGCGCACGCCGGATCGTCGTCGGCATACGCGAGCGAGCCGACGACGACGATCTCCGCCGTGTCGATCGGTGCCGCAACGACGGCGCTCGAATGACCGGCCTGCGACGCTGCACGCAGTGCACGCGCCACATCGGCGGCATTGGCCGGCCGATCTGCCGCGTCCTTCTGGAGCAGATGCATCACGATGGCGTCGAGTTCCGGCGACGACGTGCTGCCGCGCTCACGCAGCGGCATCGGGATCTCCGTCATGTGCTTGCCAAGCACGGCAAGCGCCGTCGGCGCGCTGAACGGCGGCGAGCCGCACAACAACTCGTACAGCATGCACCCGAGGCTGTAGAGATCCGAGCGACCGTCGATCAGCAACTCACCGAGCCCTTGCTCAGGGCTCATGTACGCCACCGTGCCAAGTACCGCGCCGTCAGTCGTCAGCGTGTATCCGCTGCCGGATGCCTGCCCGAGAATCCGGGCGATCCCGAAGTCCGCGAGCACAGCGCGCCCAGCCACTGCAAACACATTCTCCGGTTTCACATCTCGATGGATGATGCTCATGCCGTGCGCATAGGCGAGCGCCTCGGCGACATCGGCACCGAGCGTCGCGGCGTCATGCGGCGTCAGCTTGCGCTCGCGCACCACGCGGGCCCGCAGCGTCTCGGCCGCCACGAACGGCATCACATAGTAGAGCTGTCCATCCGTTTCGCCGGAATCGAACAGTGCGACGATTCCGGGATGGACCAGCTTGGCCATCAGCGCGATCTCGCGCTGGAATCGGTCCGCGCCGACGGTGGACGACAGGTCGGGGGAGAGCACCTTGATGGCCACGTAGCGGCCAAGGTGGTTGTCGTGCGCCCGGTACACGACGGCCATGCCACCGCGACCGATCTCGCGATCGAGCTCGAAGCGTGCGGGGAGTCTGATTGTGTCGCGCAGCGGACTGGTCATGGAGTGTATGGGCCGTGTACGGGGCAGACGCCCTTCCCGACAGAATACTCGGCGTGCCGCGAACGCGGACGCCGCCGTACCAAGTCCCCAGCCGTCGACTGGTGCAGCGCGCTAGTACGGCAAGTTCACGGAAGCGTTTTGAACGGAGAGTCAGTGAGATGATCGCTGATCAGGGATGCACGAGTACGCGAGGCCATCACGATCGTCGTCATCAGCATGACCTGATATGGATTCCACGTAGACATCACGAAATACAACTGCGTGGAATGACCCGGAACGCCTTTCGCGAGGGGAGCAATCTGGTAGGGCCCGTATTCGCCGCCGGTGATGTCCCGGCGTGGCGGATCGATCAGGTCATCATCCAGGAAGTCCTGCGGTCCTTGCCCCGGCTCCGGCTTGACGTGCATGAACTGCCCGAAGCCGTTGTTGGCGCGAGGATCGAACGCCAGCGTCGGGCCGGACCACTCCCCCCACGGGTGCTCGGCCGTCCGCAGAACGATGCCACGCGGATTGTCGGCGTTGTACAGAATCACCCATCGCTTCAGAAACGGATTCCACCGCACGGACAGTTCGCCTACGCATCCAGCGCAGAACAGCGGGACCGCCAGCCCTTCATTGAATCCCCAAATCGGCTCGCCATTCTGCTGACCCGCGTAGTAACGGACGAAACGGCCGCTTGCAATTTCGTCCAGCGGCATCGCTGCGAGGTACACGTCACTCGACCGATAGCGACCGCTGCCGAAAATCAGTAGCGTCTTTCCGAAGCTCCGAAGTCCGATGCTCGCGCCGTCGACGACTTCCACGGAGACATTGATGAACTTGTCTCGTGAGACATCCCAGAGATAAGTGAAATCGTCGCCATCGTTCTGTGAAATCGCGACGACGCATCGTCCCATGATGTCCGCGTGCCCGACCCGTCTCGCATTGGTTGTAAAGAACACAAACATCGAGCCGAAGTGACTGACTCCGTCGATCGGGACTTCGAATCCGCGTTGACTGATTGCGTTGTCGCGGACGCGCGGCGGCTCCTTGAAGAATGTGAGATCGAGGCCATTGTCGGGATCTGTATCGGTGCAGAATGCAATACTGTCGAGATTGTCGTTTTCGCTGGTATGCGGGTTGCGGATCGTGTCGCCGAACAGAAAATAGATGCGGTTCTTGTGCAGAAAGGACACGCCGAGGTCCAGCCCGCGAATGCCGAATCGTGACTCGGTCCGATTGTGGGCGAACGGTGGATCATCGCATCTTGGCTGGTCAACTCGTGGCTGGCCCTCAGGCGAACCACCCCACCCCTGGCGATCCCACTCGCCGGTAAGCTGGACGATCTTTGCCGTGCCAGTGAGCCGAGTATCAGGCACCTCCCCGAGCAGCCGTTTCCCGTCGGCGAGCAACCCACCACGTAGCCATGGATCCACGATGTTCGCGTTCCTGCGCCAATAGTGCACCACTGACTGCGTACACTCGTCGACCAGTACTTCAAAGTCATTGTGGCCTTCTGCAGCGAAGTCACTTCGGACGATGCACGCTCCACCACTCGCTGATGCCGTGATCATCTGTGCACGTTTCCAGAAACCGTCGCGATCCGCTTCGTAGAAGAAATGCCAGAGCTCCGTGTGACCGTGCGGCATCAGCAGCGGCACGACGACTTCAAAGTTGCCGTGGCCGCCGTCGCCGAGATCACTCTGGATGATGACGCCGCCGCCCGCGACGACGTCCGACGCGCCCGTGATCTGCTGCAGCCGGACCCAGTCGCTGTCCGGGTTCGCGTTGTCGTGGAAGAAGTGGAACAGCGACGGGTGGCCGTGCCTTCCGATCAGCGGAACCACCACTTCGAAGTTGCCGTGATCGCCCGTCTTGTAGTCACTCTGAATGATCGACGCCGGCCCAGTAACCCGGTCGCCGTCGGCAGTGATGCGTCGCCCACGCGTCCACGGGCGATGGACGTTGGTGATGTCGAACCAGAAGTGCCAGAGCTCCGAGTGCCCCTGCGGCCCCATGAGCGGTACGACGGCCTCGAGATTGCGGCTCCCGTCGTGCCCGAAGTCACTCTGAATGAGTGACGCCGGCCCCGTCACGTGCACGCCGTCCTCCGTGACCGGCAATCGTGTTCGCGCCCATTGGTTCGCGACCGCGCTGTTGTCGAGGAAGTAGTGCCAGAGCTGTGTGACTCCGTTCGGCTGGAACAGCGGCACGAGAACTTCATAGTTTCCATGCTCGCCGCGCCTGAAGTCGCTCTGGATCAACGCACCCGGAAACGCGACATTCCCCTCGACGACGGGTGAACGGAAATACCACAGGCGCTGGTCATCCGCATTGTCGCGAAAGTAGTGCAACAGATCGCCACCGACTTTGATCACGGCTTCGAAGTTGCCGTGTCCGTTCGCCGAAAAGTCGCTTTGGATGAAGCTGCTGAAGATCGATTGCACGAAATCTCCCGGTTCGAAGGTCCCGTGAGCATAGCGATCCTACAGTCGTGATGCATTCCGAACGGCTGAGGCTGAGCACACCAGCAGCATACGCATGATGGGCCGGTGCGCATCACCCGCCCCGCGTGCCCCGCGCGGTGTCGCCGTCAGCGACGCACCGCAGCGGCCGGTTGCGGATCGACCGCGGCCCGGCTCATCACACGCTTGGCCGAAAAGACATCCTGCATCTGACTCGCGATGTCCACCTGACCCTTCATCTCGTCGCCGGTGACAAGCGCCGTCATCGTCATCGTGATCGGGTGACCACCGTACATGATCTCGTACGCGAACTTGACGTTGCCGCCGG
>JBBRLZ010000141.1:0-4225 GCA_038231095.1 Gemmatimonadales bacterium | reverse complement strand
CGCTGGCCTGGCGACGGACGCGCACACGTCACTCGCGAAACAGTTCTGCGCCTTTCATTGTCGTGAGACGGTGCAGTTGGCCCGCGAGATGATGGGCGGCAACGGCGTCCTGCTCGAGCATGGCGCGGCGCGGTTGTTCAGTGACGCCGAGGCGATCTATTCGTACGAAGGGACCAACGAGATGACGGCGCTGGTGGTGGGGCGTGCGATCACGGGGGTGGGAGCGTTCGTGTGATGCGCCTCCGTACACTGATGGCGCTGACTGCGGCGTCAGCGCTGCTCGCAGGCTGCGTCTTTCGCACGCCGATAACCGAGTCACTCGGCTTCCGTCCAAAGCCCATGCGCGACGGACGAGCGACACCGGCAGCCTGGGGCTGGGGAGATGCCCGGCTCGATACGATCGCACGCATTGATTCAGCGGGTGGGCTGCTCGCATGGTGGGGAGCACCACCAACGTTAGGTCTCGCGTGTGGAGGCGTGCTGCTCCTGCACGGCAAGGGAGACAACAGAGCCGTGTTGATGCCGTTGGGGAAATCGTTGCAGGCGGCCGGGTTCGCGGTGCTCATTCCCGACTATCGTGGATATGGTGGCACCGAAGGACGCCCAACCACCGGTGGCGTGTTTGCTGACGCGGAGCTGGCGTATCGATCGCTGCGCATGCGGCTTGGCGATTCACTCGCGCCGGTCGTCGTTCTCGGTCACTCGATGGGCACGGCGCTCGCAGCGCGTCTGTCGCGTCACCACAATCCCACCGCCACGGTCTACATGTCGCCGTTCACGCGGGTTGCTGCGCTGGTGCGCGCGCGTGCCGGCGCGGTGGGGCCACGGCTGTTCGACACGACGACATTTGCATTCAATCCTTTGGATGATGCGCGCGAGGCGCATGGCCGCGCGATGGTTGTCGTGGCGGGGCGCGACGCACTGATTCCACCGGACGTGAGTGACGCCTTCATCGCCGGCCTCGCACCTGCACCCGCGGTCCTGCGTGATGCACAGGCAACGCACAACGGAATCCTCGCGTCCGAGCCAATGCTGCGATCGGTGACAGATTCGTTGCGCACGTGGATCACGTGCCTGGCGCCACCACGCGCCCCCTGAAGCACTGAGCGGCGCCGCGCATGTGTTTCACAGTAATGCGCGGGCGAGTCGGAGGCGCGGTGCCCCGACGCTTCCCCGACACATGCCGACAGGTGAAGCTCCCTGTCACCTCGGCATTGACGAGTGCCGTGTCATCCTGGCGATACGATATCTCGCGATGACTTTTGAAATCATGATTCCCGATGCTGTCGTGGGGATGCTGGGCCTCGCCTCGCCAGATCTTCATTCAGTCGTCTGCTGGCAGTGGACGACGCCCTATGGCAAATCGGAGAGGATCGAGTGTAGTGCGCGCAACAGCGTATCCGCCGTACACGGCTTGGGTACGAAGTACCGCAGCCCGGACTGCGACGATTCGTCGTACTCGTGCGAGGAGAGTCCACTCGTCCCGATGATGCGCACTGTCGGATATCGGTCACGAAGGCTCCGGATCATCGTCGGCCCGTCCATCACCGGCATCATCATGTCCGTCAGCACGACGGCGATCTCAGCGCGATGCGCCTCGAACAACGCGAGTGCGCTCGCGCCGTCTGACGCGAGCATGACGCGATACCCGTTCGCCTCGAGAATCCGCTTCGTGATGAACCGAACGGCGGGTTCATCATCGACTACGAGAATGAGCTCGCCATCGCCACGGACCGAGGCGTCCGCAATCGCCGTGGACACCCCCGAGGGATCGAGGTGCGCAGGCAGATAGAGCGTGAACGTGGTCCCCCGCCCTCGTTCACTGTACACGCGCATGGTGCCACCATGGCTGTTGATGATCGCCAGCGACGTCGACAGGCCGAGCCCTGTCCCCTGGCCGACTTCCTTCGTTGTGAAAAACGGCTCGAAGATGCGCTCGATCACATCCGGCGATATGCCCTCGCCGGAATCCTCGACTCGCAGACACACATAATCCCCCGCCTCGAGCGTCTCTGGTACACGATCCTGCTGCGCATCGAATCGCACGTTGTCGGCGATGATCGCGAGGTGACCGCCGTTCGGCATCGCATCGCGCGCATTCACGCAGAGGTTCACGAGCACCTGCTGCAGTTGCGTGCGATCGCCCAACACCGGACGCAGATCAGACGCCGCGCGCGTCGTGATGGTGATCTGCTTCGGGAAGGTATCGCGACTGATCTTCTCGATGTCGCCGATCAGCACCTTCATGTCGACCTCCAGCCGCTTTCCCTCGACGCCGCGCGCGAATGACAGTACCTGCCGCACCATTTCCGCTGCATGCCCAGCGCTCGTACTGACCATCGTCAGTAGTTCCTGGCTCTCGCGATCGGGGAACGACGCCTTGAGGAGGTCGAGTGAAAGAATGATGGGGCTCAGCGCATTGTTGAGGTCGTGCGCGATGCCACCGGCCAGGGTGCCGATACTCTCCAGGCGCTGTGCGCGATAAAACTGCCGCTCGAGTTTCTTCCGCTCCGAAATATCGCGGGCGACGGTGGAGATGCCGACGATGCCGCCAAGCGCGTCACGTATTGGCGAGGCGGTCATGGAGACTTCGATCAATCGGCCGGACCGGGTGCGGCGGAGTGTTTCGAACTGCTCGACGCTCTCACCATTCCGCACGCGTCCGACGATATCGGCCTCCTCGTGCTGTCGGTCGTCAGGAATGAGTCGCCGGCTCGACATGCCAACCATTTCGGTCGCCGGGAAACCGAACACCTTTTCCGCACCGCGGTTCCAGTTCGTGACGATGCTCTGCAGATCATTCCCGATGATGGCATCGTCGGACGACGCGACGATATCGGCGAGCTGCAACAACGCCGCCTCCTCGCGCTTCCGAGTCGTGACGTCCCAGTTCGCGCCGATCATGCGCACAGGGGTACCATCGGTGTCACGCTGAAGGATGGCGTGCGCCTCGAGGTGCCGCACCTCTCCCGTTGGCCAGACGACGCGAAACGTGAGGTCATATTCACGCTGACCGCTGAGTGCGTCAGTGTACGCGGCCAACACTCGTTGCCAGTCGTCCGGATGGACACGACGCTGCCAGTCTTCGTACGAGCCGGTGAAATTCTGCTTCGTCACGCCGTGCATTTCGTACGTGCGCTCGTCCCACACGAGCGAGCCATCCACGAGGTTGAACTCCCAGATGCCGATGCCGGCGGACCGAGTCGCCAACTCGAGCCGCTGCTCGCTGGCGGCCAACACGGCTTCAGAGCGTTTGCGGCTCGAGATATCCTGCATCGTGCCGCGGAGGTATCGGACCACGCCTGATGAATCCCGTTCTGGCACTGCATACGTCTCCACAGCAATCCGCTCGCCGTCCGGCCGCACGACGATCAGTTCATATCGCTGTGGCTCACCCGAATTGACCGCGCGCATGACCTGCTGCAGCATGTGTTCGCGACAGGATTCGTCAAACAGCAGCTCCATTTCCGCGTAGTCTCTTGGTGGGCCAAGCGACGGCTCGCGCTGCGTCAGTGTGAAGAGCTGCGGCGACCAGCTGATCTCCTTCGTCGTGACATCCCAGTCCCAGTCGCCAATCTCGCCGATTCGCTGCGCGTTCTGCAGGCGATCGAGTGCGCGCCGCAGGGCGCCTTCGGTGGCGCGCTGCTCGGTGATATCAAGTACGGTTCCGATCATGCGAATCGCCTGGCCCGACTGCACATCGAACTCGAACTCGGCCTGCTCACGCACCATACGCTCGGTGCCGTCAGGCCGAACGATCCGATGAATCAGATCGTACGGCCGCTGTTCACGGAGTGCGCTCGCGACGGCATCCGCGATCAGGTCCCGGTCGTCTGGATGCACCGCGGCGAGAAAGTTGTCGTAGGTCACCTCGATCGCATGCGGCTCATGACCCCAGATGCGAAAGACCTCGTCCGACCAACGTAATCCGCCTTCTGAGAGGTTGTCGACATTGACGAGGTCGAGCTCCCAACTGCCCAGATGTGCGATACGCTGCGACGCCGCCAGACTGACCTTGTGGCGCTGCAGCTGAGTGTCCGCCTGTTTGCGCGGCGTGATATCGACAACGATGCCTGCCAGGCGAAGTGGCGCACCAGCGGCGTCGAAATGGACGCGCCCTTTCGACCAGAGCCAGTGAACCGACCCATCCGGCCAGCTCGTGCGAAACTCGACTTCGTACTCCCCGGCGCCTGCCATCGCTGAACGGAAGCACTGACCAACGCGT
>JBBRLZ010000140.1:0-4228 GCA_038231095.1 Gemmatimonadales bacterium | reverse complement strand
GACACGATAGTCTGTCTGCATCTCACCACCCGAGTGATCGCGTGCACACTGCAGCACTTCCGACGCTGGCCGAACTCGACGCAGCGTCAGCGCTGATCGGTACGGCCTTCCAGCCAACGCCTCAGTATCGCTGGCCGCTGCTCGAAGCGCGGCTTGGCACGCGCTGCTGGGTGAAGCACGAGAATCACACCCCAGTCGGCGCATTCAAGGTGCGCGGCGGCCTGGTGTACCTCGATTGGCTCAGGCGCACGCACCCGGACGTGGCTGGTGTGGTGACGGCCACGCGCGGCAATCATGGGCAGTCCGTCGGATACGCTGCGCAGCGTACCGGCACACGTGCGTGCGTTGTCGTGCCGCATGGCAACAGCAGCGAGAAGAACGCCGCCATGCGCGCGCTCGGCGTGGAGTTGATCGAAGGCGGCGATGATTTTCAGGACAGCGTGGAGCTGGCAGATCGCATCGCAGTCGAGCGTGGCTGGCATCGGTTACCGAGCTATCACACGCATCTCGTGGCGGGCGTCGGGACGTACGCGATGGAGCTCCTGCGAGCGGCACCCGCCGTACAGCGCGTCTACGTGCCGATCGGGCTCGGGTCGGGCGCCTGCGGCGTGATCGCGGCCAAGGCCGCACTTGGTCATGCGTGCGAGGTGATCGGGGTGGTCTCCACCGAGGCGCCGGCGTACGCGCGCTCACTCGCGACCGGGACGGCCGTCTCCGTGCCCGTTTCGACGCGAATTGCGGACGGCATGGCCTGTCGCACGCCGGTACCAGAGGCGCTGGCCGTGCTGGCACACGGGCTGAGCCGCGTCGTGCTGGTGTCGGATGACGAGGTGGAGGCGGCGATGCGCCATCTGTTTTCGGATACGCATAACGCCGCTGAGGGCGCTGGAGCCGCGGCGCTGGCGGCGGCGATGCAGGAGTGCGGCTCGCTGCCAGACGAGATCGCGGTGATCCTCTGCGGCGGAAACGTCGATCGCGATGTCTTTGCGAGAGTGCTGGCCGACAGCTGACCGCGGTTTGCGTCCGCACATCCGTCCAGCAGGGTGACAGTCGTGCCGACACTCGAGCGCAGACCCGCTCCCGAGCGCACGCGTTCTGGAGCTCACCTGTATTCGAGCCGACCCCGAACCCGTGACCAGTCGTTCGCTGCGCGCACGTGTGTGGATTGCTCTTGCCGCGTCGCTGCTGGCCGGGCTGGTCGCGGCGTACGTCGGCGCTGAGCATCTCGTGGCCGCACAGAACGCGTCGCAGCCGACGGCGGATGGCAGCGCGAGAGACGGCATCTGGCTGACGCTTTCCCTGGTTGCGTTGGTGGCGAATGCGGCGGCGATCGGCGTAGTGCTGTTCTCCGTGCGCGCGCTTCAGCAACGGATCGCTCCCGTGCGTGAGGCCGTGCTGGCGCTCGCGCACCAGCCGCGCGACGGGGATCTGCCCGACGCGAGCGATGCATCTGCCGCTACGTCGCACGCTGACGAGTTCGCGCCGTTGCACGCCGCCGTTCGCGAGGCGCGCACGCAGTTTCAGGCCGTGATCCGAAGGGTGCAGATGGAAGGTGTGCGGCATCAGGCCATCGTGGACAGCGTCTTCGCGAGTCTGTTCGCGGTGGACGGCGGCGGGCGCATCATCAGTGCGAATACGGCGGCCGCGCGGATGTTCGGTGTGCCGATCGATGCGTTGCACGGCGTGGTGCTGTCGGACCTGATCGCGCCCGACGAATTGCGCATGGCCGTCGATGCATACGGCAGCGTGACGTTCACCGGTGTCACGCTGGAACATCGCTTCACGACCCGTATTCGCATGTTCGGACAGCGTGCGTTCCCGGCCGAGGTTTCCGTGACACCGCTCGCGATCGACGGGCAGCGCGCGTGGGCGGTGTTCGTGCACGATCTGACCGATAAGGAACAGGCGCAGACGGCGCTGGAGGATGCGCGCGTGGCTGCCGAGACCGCGAGCCGTGCCAAGACGGCGTTTCTCGCGCGCATGAGTCACGAACTCCGCACACCACTGAGTTCGATGATCGGGTTCACCAAGATCGTGCGCCGCAGCAAGAGTTCGCAGCTCAGCGAACGCGATCGGCACTACCTCGATCGCGTGCAGGCCGGCAGCGAACATCTGCTCGATCTCGTGAGCGACATCCTCGACCTGTCCTCGATCGAATCGGGCAGGATCGCGCTCACGCTCGAGCTGTGCGATGTGGCGCCGGTGGTACGCGAAATGGTCGCAGGATTCGAGGAACAGGTCGCGGATCGACCGGTGCACCTGATCGGTGACGTACCGGAGTCGTCGGCGTTCGCGACCATCGACGCCAGGCGACTGCGTCAGGTGCTCACGAACCTGATCGGCAATGCCGTGAAGTTCACCGCGCGCGGCAGCGTCAACGTCGCGGTGAAAGTGGACGCCAAGACCAGTCAGGCAATCGCCATCATCGTGCGCGATACCGGCATCGGCATTCCACTCGAGCGTCAGGCACACATCTTCGAATCATTCGAGCAGGGCGACGAAGAGACGAGCCATCGCTACGGCGGGACGGGACTTGGCCTGGCGCTGTCGCGACGCATCGCGCAGCAGATGGGGTGCATGCTGAGCGTCGAGAGCATGCCGGGAGCGGGCAGCACGTTCACGCTCTCGTTCTCGCAGATCGATGCCCGACCGGCGTCGGCAGCGCGCGGCGTCACGAGCGACGCGGCCTGAGCTGCGCTGGCGGTACGTCGGTGCGCTGCCGTATCGTGCTGTGTGCCAACTCTCACCACTGCTCCATCGTCGTCCCCTGCGGCACCGCTACGGCGGGTGCTGCGCGACGATGACCGTCGCACGCTGCTGGCTGCCGTCCGCCGCATCGTGCTCGATCCGCCCGACGACCTGCTGGCGCGGGTCGAGGATCGGATCGCCGGACTGCTGCCGCACAAGATCGACGAGGTGCAGGCCGGCCTCCGTCTCTTCGGAGGCGCACCAGCCGCGCTGATCAGCGTCAGGACGTTCACGCCGTTTCACGCGCTCTCAGTAGCGTTGCAGGACCGGATGCTGACGGCGTGGGGCGAGAGCCCGTTGCCGCAGGCGCGCACGCTGTACCAGCTGCTGCGCCGCATCACATTCGTGACGCACTACGCCGATCCGCGCACGTACGCCGCGATCGGGTACCACGGGCCGCTGCATTCGCGCGAGGTGACGGTCCCGTGGGAAGGGCCGGCGCCCGCCAACGCATCGGCACGCACCGACGACGAACCAGTGCTGCGCGATCCCGCCGAATGGACGCGCGATCCCGCACCACGCGCGTTACCGCATGGGGTCATCACCGCCGCGACGTTCCGGGACGCGAGTGTGATCACTGCGGATGCGATCGTGATCGGCAGCGGTGCGGGCGGTGCCGTGGCGGCGGCGCGTCTGGCGGAAGCCGGCAAGCGGGTCGTGATCCTGGAGGCCGGCGACTTCGTGCCGAGCGACGAGTTCTCGGAGCTCGATGGCCCGATGACCGAGCGACTCTACGCTGAGGGCGGTTTGCGCGCGACCGACGACCTCGCCGTCTCGATGGTCCAGGGCACCACCGTTGGCGGCAGCACGACCGTCAACTGGATGATCATGCTGCGCACGCCGGAGCATGTTCTGGCGGAATGGGCCACGCGCTCCGGGCTCGAAGGCATGAGCTCGCGCGACATGGTCCCGGTCTTCGAGCGCATCGAACGCGAGGTGCACGCGCGCACCGTTCCGGACGATGCGCATTCGCCGAACAACCGCATCATCCTCGATGGCGCGGCGAAACTCGGTTGGCATGCCACATCGGCGGTGATCAATGCGCGGGGCTGCGTGCGGTCGGGCTTCTGCGGCATGGGCTGCCGCTACGACGCGAAGCAGGGCACACAGCAGACATTCATCCCGCGCGCACTCGCGGCCGGCGCAACGCTCTACGCCAACACGCAGGCGTCGCGCATCGACGTCCTGTCGCGTGCCAATGCGGCACCGAACGCGATGCCGACCAAGCGCGTCACCGCCGTCGTGCGCGACACACGCAACGGCGCGGCACCGCGCACGCTCACGCTCGAAGCGCCGATCGTGATCGTCAGCGGCGGCGCGGTCGAAACGCCAGTGCTGCTGCAGCGTTCCGGCATGGGCGGTGGCGGCGTCGGGAAGTATCTGCGATTGCATCCGACGACGGTCGTCCTCGGTATTCACGATCGCGAGATCTACGGCGCCGCCGGCATTCCACTCAGCGCGATGAGTGACGAGTTCATCG
>JBBRLZ010000139.1:0-4246 GCA_038231095.1 Gemmatimonadales bacterium | reverse complement strand
GCGCCACACCGTTCGCGGCGCATCGGGTCGGCGGGGTGACGGAAGCGCCGGTGCTGTTCCCGAACCCGATCCGCGATCACGCGACGCTGTCGTTCGCGCTGGCGCGGCGTGGCTCGCTGCGCGTGGCGCTCTACGACGTCACCGGACGCAAGGTGCGGACGGTGTTCGACGGGGGCGAGGCGGCCGCGGGGCTGCATCAGTTCGACCTCGATGGCCGGAACGACCGCGGCGAGCGGCTGGGGCCGGGGATGTTGTTCTATCGCATCGACACCGCCGACGGCACACGGTTCGGACGGTTCGTGGTGCTCGAGAAGTAATCGGCCAGCCGCGGTCGGACGCATGGGCCCGGCCGCGAACCGAAGCGCAACGCGACGCCCGCTCCCAGGCAGGGGAGCGGGCGATTGCGTTTACCGGGGCGCCGGCTCGTGCGTCCCATGCGCGGCGTAAGTGGCTCGTCGAAGTGGTCATGATCACAGCCGCGCGACGCGACGATGCCCGGTGTCGAGATCATTGTCGTCCCGGCACGACGGTTTCGATCCGCGTAGATCCCACTCCTGCGACTCCAACACCGCGATGGATCGATATGCGGTCCACAAGTAATTGATACGACGACATGTATGAATACTTTGCGAGCGCCGGATAATTCGGCACCACAGTTGCAAAGGACTGCGCGCAGTTTCACCGACGCGTCATCCCGCCATGAGCGCGTATCGCCTTTCCCCTACGGAGGTGCGCCATGTGCGGTCGTTACATCGGCCCCGCTTCACGCTTACGCCCGCAACCGGAAGTTTCCCGCCAGCGAGACCTTGCCCGCTGTTCCCGCGCGTTCGTCGCGATCAGCCTGTTCTGCGTGGGAACCGCTCGTGCGGCTGGTCCCCAAGGCGGTATCAATCTGTCGTGGGACGACTGCGGCACGCATGGAAGCGCGGTCAAGAACATCGCGTGCGATACGAATACCGGAATTCCGGCCAAGTTGGTGGCGTCGTTCGTCCCGCCACCTGGCATCGACCAGTTTCTCGGCGCGCTCGCAACGATCGATATTCGTTCCTTCGGTGCGACTCTGCCGGATTGGTGGCAGCACGGTGTGGGCGAATGTCGCAGCACCTCCGGCCTGAGCACGAGCTTCGATTTCACGAACGGGCCGTATTCCTGTGCGGACTTCAACGGCGGCGCGGCGGTTGGCGGGTTCGCCTATGATGTCGGGTTCAATGGCGCCAACCACGCACGCCTGCGAGCCACGTATGCGGTGCCAATCGATAATCGTGGGTCGATTGGTCAAGCAACGGAATACTACGCGTTTGCCGTAAACATCATGCCGTCCAAGAGCACCGGACCCGGTTCCTGCGCCGGCTGCAACTCGCCCATGAGCATCTCGCTGCGCGAGATCCAGTTGTTCCAGCCACCTGATCAAAACAACGATCCGGTCCTCACGCTGCCGTTGAATCGCTCGACCGTATACTGGCAGGCCAGCGCCACCGGAACTCTGCCGTCGATTCAGGGATTCACCCCCGTGGGTGGTCCCGGCGGAGTCGTCGTAACTCTCCGGGGTCGCAACTTTACCGGCGCTAATGGCGTCGCGTTCGGAGAGGATGCCGCCGCGTCGTTCACCGTGCTTTCCGACTCCGTCATGACCGCGACGACGCCCGTGGGAGTGATCTCGGATGTAATTTCTGTAACGACTTCTCACGGAACCGGCATCAGCGATGTGTATTTCATCGGCGCACCTCTCGTCCAATCGCTGAAGCCGCTGGAGGGAGGCCCTGGTTCCATGGTGGAAATCGTTGGCCAGAACTTCCTCACTACCAGCGAAGTCAGGTTCAACGGCAGACTCGCTGCCGGGTTCGGAATCCTGTCGGAATCCGTACTGCAGGCGACCGTGCCCACAGGTGCGACAGATGGACCGATCTCGGTCGTCAATCGCGGTGGAGTCGGCACGTCGACCGACTCGTTCCATGTCACGAGCGCGCAGTTACCAGGCCCGGTGATCACATTGTTTACCCCCGTGGGAGGGCCTGGCGGATTGATTGTCAGTGTCATGGGCAGTCACTTCACGGGCGTCACGTCCGTAAAGCTCAGCGGTGAGGAGTTGTTGTTTCAATTCATCAATGACTCGGAAGTCCGGGCCAGGACGGCTGTCGATGCCCATACCGGGCATATCACGTTGACCACTCCCAACGGAACGAGTTCGAGCCGGGATGTATTTATCGCGGCGCCGATCGTCACCAGCGTCAACCCCGACCAGGGACCTACGGGCACCTCGGTGCAACTGATCGGATACAACTTCACCGGAGTAAGCCGGGTGTCATTTAACGGCTTGGACGCTCTGTTCACGATAGAGTCCGACAATTCCATACGGACGACTGTTCCGGCCGGCACTGTCAGCGGAAGGATCTTCCTTACAAGTCAGGCCGGCACCGTGATGATCGCCGGCAATTTCACAGTCACCGGCCCGCCGCCTGGGCCGTTTCCCATCGTCGCCCGATTCACCCCGGCCGGCGGTCCGCCGCAATCCCCGGTTACATTGTTTGGCGCGAACTTCACCGATGTGAGGCTCGTGCAGTTCGGCGGCGTCACCGCAACCTTTACAGTGGTGTCCGACAGCGTGATCCGGGTAAGCGTTCCTGATGGCGCGCACACCGGGCCGATCTCCGTGACCAACGTGAATGGTACGGGCGCCAGTTCAGCGTCGTTCATTGCGGCGCCGGTGGTGGAGGCTGTCGCTCCTTCTCAGGGGTTGATCGGCGCTGAGGTGCAGGTCAGGGGCTTCAACTTCGCCAATGCCCAGCACGTCCGGTTTAACACAGTCGAAGCGCCGTTCTTGACGCTGTCGGATGTCGAGATCCTCACGCACGTGCCGGCTGGAGCGACGGACGGGCATATCTCCGTTGAAACCTCGGTCGGAACCGGAATCTCGCCCGGCCCGTTCCTGGTTCTGGGGATTCCCACGGCCGGTCCCAACCTGGTGACGAACCCGTCGTTCGAGACCTCGACCGAGGGCTGGGGACCGGTCGGCGGCGCCGCGTTACAGCGTGTCGCGGGCGGCCACGACGGCGCGTTCGAGCTACAGGCCACCGGCCCTGACTCGACGTCCGAGTTTGGCATCAACGACAGCCCAAACACCGTGCTCGTCACCAGTGCCTCCGACGTCACCTATCACTTCGGTGTGTGGGCGAAGTCCCCTCCCCCCGGGGTCTCGCTGCAGCTCCGGGCGCGGGAGTACTCGAACCGCACCCGAGTGCAGTCGACCCATTCCTCGTTCGTGCCGCTCACCGGCGACTGGCAATATGTCGAGGCGGAGATTGTTTCCCTGCAGGCGGGCACGACGATCGACTTCCAGGCAATCTGCTTCGGACCTGCGCACAGCGAGTTGACCCTCGACGACCTGTCCGTGCGGATGGTCGGCACCGGGCCGCTCATCACGGCGCCCGCGGATGTCGCGGCGACGCCGCTCACGCCGGTCGAGATCCCGGTGACGGTGGCGGATCCCAGCGGAGCCGCAGTGCGTGCGCTGGTCGCCGACGTCACCGAGCTGCCGGCGGGCAACGACGCGGTGTTCACGGCCGACGCCGATAACGCGCACGGCGTGCTGCGCTGGACGCCGCAGCCCGAGGACGCCGGTGCCGACTATGTCGTGCGGTTCCGCGCCACCAGTGGCCGCGACATCGAAGCGGCCACCACGATTCACGTCGGTCCGTCGCCACTGCCGAATGCCGTCTACAATCCGTCGTTCGAGTCCGACATCGCCGGCTGGAAGGGCTACGTGGGAGCGACGATCTCGCGCGTGCCGGGAGGCCACGGCGGCCTGTGGGCGCTGGCGGTGCAGGGGCGGGACTCGCTCGGCGAGTTCGGCGTGAACGATGCTCCGAACTGGGTCGCGAACACCGGCGCCGTGGCGGGCTCGCGCTACCAGTACGCATGCTGGGTGCGTGCGGACTCTGCGATCGGCTATGCGCGGTTCCAGGTGCGCGAGTACCTGGGACAGGCCAAAATCGGCGCCACGACGTTCGCGCCCGACGTGAAGCTGTCGACGCGCTGGACGAAGATGGTGGTCGACGTGGTGGCCGGTGCGGCCGGTTCTACGCTGGACTGGCAGATCCTGTGCGAACCCAATCGCGCCGGCGCGCGGCTGTACGTCGACGACGTGTCGATCCGCAACATGGCGGTGACCAGCGCCACACCGTTCGCGGCGCATCGGGTCGGCGGGGTGACGGAAGCGCCGGTGCTGTTCCCGAACCCGATCCGCGAT
>JBBRLZ010000138.1:0-4290 GCA_038231095.1 Gemmatimonadales bacterium | reverse complement strand
GCGATGAACGGCGGCTGGTGTCCCTCGAAGTTCGTGCCCTGCCCGTGGCCCGGCCGATGATAAATGAACTCCTGCATGCCCGCCTTGATCTGATACGCATGCACCTTCTGCGCGACCTCTGAACAGAGGGCGCCGGGCTTCATCTCTTCGGCAATCAGCTGCACGGTATCCGCCACGACCTGCCACATCCTGTCGTGGTGCGCATTGCTCGGTGTGATGATGTAGTTCCGGTACCCCTCACCGCCGAAACCTCCAAGCAGGATGTCGCAGTTCACGTAGACCGGCTGGCCGCGCTGGAGCTTCGCGTGGAAGAACTGGTTCGGGTGCGGGTACGCCGTCGCGACGCCCGTGCGGACGTAGTTCCCCGTCACGTCCATGCCGACTGCGCTATGCGGTTTCCCGTCGCGTCGCACGTCGCGCATCATCAGGTTGATGCCGTACATGCTGAGCGCCTGGCCGACCTGATAGTCGGTGGCGTTCGTGCCATGCTCGAGGATGTAGTCACGGGCGAAGGCGTGGACCTTGTCGAAGTAGCGATACGCCCGCTGGATCAACGCGATTTCCTCTGTCGTGCGGATCATGCGCATGTCGAGACAGAGGTCGCTGATGTCCACGTTCGTCGCGCGCGGCAGCAGCGACGCGAACGTGCGCTGGCTGCTCGGCGTCAACTCCCGATCAAGCCCGATGGTCTTGTCGCCGAGGCCGCGTTCGGCGAGATGCGTGAGCACCCAGCTCCAGAGGTCCACGCGCGAGCCGCGCTCATTCTGCCCGCGGTTGGGAAAGCCGTTCTTGGCGTGCGGATAGCAGAAATAGTGCGTGTTGTCGGTGCACCACCACGACTGGATCAGGTCTCGGTCGATCGCCGGCGAGTACCAGTAAATCGTATCCGGCTCGTTGACCATGAACAGCGCCCACGTCGTGCGCTCACCGCTGCTCCGGAAGCAGCCGGAGAAGTACACGAGGTTCGCATCGGACTGCAGCAGGATCGCGTCCACACCGCTTGCCTTGGCTGCGGCGCGCAGGCGATTCGCCGTCGCCTTGTACCACGCGAGCGGCAGGCGATCCACGCCGACGGGTGCCGGTGCAGGATGGAGTGGATTCGGGACCAGGAGTCGTTCGGAGCCGCGCGGCGGAGCATCCAGCGAGAGCGCAGCCAACTCATTCGCGGCAGCGGCTGACGCCGCAAGAGACACACCCATCGTACGAACGAAGTCGCGACGGCTCGGCATAGCACACGGGAGCGAAACGGTGTCGGTTGACGCGGCTCGGGGAACGGAAGCCGGAGGCGATACGGGAGTATCACGCCAGACGCCGGGTTGCGATATGGTCGCAGTCGCGTGACTCAGCTCACGGGAACGCGTGCACCCCCTCGTGTCTACCACCGGAAGCGCACCGCGTCCGACCTTCAAACGCCATGGCAGAACTCTCCCAGCCCCCATCGGTCTCACGCACCGCATTCGTCTTCGCTGGCGGTGGCAGCGTCGGCGCCGCAGAAGTCGGCATGTTGCGGGCGCTCGTGGACCGCGGGATTCGCCCGGACTTTGTCGTCGGCGCCTCAGCCGGCGCCATCAACGCGGTCCACTTTGCGGCAACGCCCACAGCAGAAGGCGTCGCCGAGATGACACAACTCTGGACACGACTGCGCGGCACGAACGTATTCCCGGTCTCACGGTTGCACGGCGTCCTCGCGCTGACCGGCCGTCGTCCCGCGCTGCTTGATGCGTCGGCGCTGCGTCGGATGCTGAGCGTCGGGTTGAGGACGGCTCGGCTCGAGGACACGACGATTCCCTGCCACGTGCTGGCGACGGATCTGTTGAGCGGTGAGGAGGTGTTGCTGTCGTCTGGATCGGCGCTCGACGCGCTCGTGGCGACGACGGCGATCCCGGTCCTCTTTCCGCCGTGCATCATCGACGGCCGTGCGCTGACGGACGGCGGAGTCGCAGCCAACGCGCCGATTCGCAGTGCGATCACACTCGGTGCCACCCGCATCATCGTGCTCCCTACCGGATATCCGTGCGCCGCCCGCGGCGCGCCGCGAGGCATCGTTGCGACGGTCCTGCACACGTTCGCCCTGATGGTCGCGCGGCAACTCGCGGCCGACATCCAGCATGCGCGAGGGCTTGTGACGCTGCATGTCGTGCCGCCACTCTGTCCGCTCGCCGTCGCGAGCCACGACTTCTCGCAGGCGGCGCAATTGATCGAGACAGCACACGCGCAGACGGCGCAGTGGATTGCGGATGGTGGTCTCGAGCGGCAGGACACACCGATGGCACTGCAACCGCACCATCATGCGGTGAGCTAGCGTGACGTAGGACGTGTGAGTACTCGGCGCGCGAGGGCGAAGAACGTACACTGACCGCAACGCAACGACCGTCGGCGCCATCGGATCGCGCGACCCCTTGGCGACCGGCTGCCCCGTGGATCGCCAGCGCCGTGATCATGCACGCTGACTGCACAGCAGCCGTCTTCGCTGCGCTGCATACGGCGGTGTCCTCGAAAGACATCGTATGCCATGTAAGGCCGCTGACTTGCAGCATTCTGGTGAGAAGTCGGGGCTAGTGCATCTGAGCGGAGTGGCGCTTCGCGGAACGCGGGATAGCGTTCCCAGCGCGGAGCTGGTTCTGACCCGTCTCGCGCTGCCGGGGACAAGTCCTGTGACCATGCCACGCATGATCGACATCGCCTGTGCCGCGCGGGTGTTGTCGAGCGCAGCGCAGACGCCTCCAGCGTCGCGGCGACGCAGCGCCGTTGGACACGACGTGCGCGTGGCGCGCAGGCGCAAGCGCCATGATCGCTCGCTGCAATCACCGTTGTCAGGAGCTTCGCCATGACGATGTACCTCACACAGGGATTGCACCGCGCGATGCAGCAGCATCCGTTGCAGGTAGCGACGATCTGCGGAGCGCGCCAGCACACGTATGCAGACTACGGCAACCGAGTCGCGAGACTGGCCGCCGCATTGCAGTCGCTGGGCATGTCCCGCGGCGATCGGGTCGGCATGCTTGCCCTGAATTCCGACCGCTACCTCGAGTTCTACTTCGGCACCTGGTGGGCCGGTGGTGCGGTGAACCCGGTGAATATCCGCTGGAGCGCCGGGGAGATCGCATACTCCCTCGATGACTGCGACACACGGATCCTGATCGTCGACGAGCAGTTCTCGGGGATCGTGGACGACCTGCGCAGTCGCAGTACAGCGCTGCAGACCATCATTTACGCGGGTGACGGTCCGGCACCGGCAGGCATGCTGAGCTATGAGGCACTGCTCGCTGCCGCGTCACCCGGCGTCGACAGCTGCGGCAACGGCCATGATCTCGCGGCGGTGATGTATACCGGTGGCACGACGGGCTTTCCCAAGGGTGTGATGCTCAGCCATCAGAACCTGTTTGCCAACGCTCTTGCCTCAGTCAGTGCAGGCTGCAGCGACGCCGAAGCGCGCGCGATCCTGATCGCACCAATGTTTCACATCGCCGCCGCGACCATGATGCTCGCAACCAGCACTGCCGGTGGCACCTTCGTCGTTGCACCGCGATTCACGCCGGAGGCCACCGTGCAGGTGATCGCGCATCACGCGGTCACTCACCTGCTCCTTGTGCCGACGATGATCCAGCTGACGGTCGACCATCCCGGTGCGGACACGCATGACCTGAGCAGCGTACGCCTGCTGTTGTATGGTGGCTCGGTGATCAGTGAGGCCGTCCTGAAGCGCGCGATGGCGCTCTTTCCCAACGCGCAATTCCTGCAGATCTACGGCATGACGGAATTGTCTCCGGGTGCCACGTATCTGAGCCCAGCCGACCACCTTGGCGCCGCTGCGAAGCCGCACTTGTTGCGCTCCGCAGGCCGCGCCACGCTCTCCACCGAAGTTCGCATCGTCGACACCGAGGGGCATGAAGTGCCGCGCGGCGACGTGGGCGAAGTGGCAGTGCGCGGTGCGAATGTGATGCTGGGCTACTGGAACAAGCCGGCGCAGACGAACGAGGCGTTGCGCAACGGCTGGATGCACACAGGCGACGGCGGGCGCATGGACGACGAGGGCTACGTCTACATCGTCGACCGCTTGAAGGACATGATCGTCACCGGCGGCGAGAACGTCTATTCCGCGGAGGTCGAGAACGCCATTGGTCGCCACCCGGCGGTGGGATGCAGCGCCGTGATCGGCATCCCGAGCGATGAGTGGGGCGAGGCGGTGCATGCCGTGGTCGTCCTCAAGCCGACGGCCAGCGCCACGCCGCAGGAACTGATGGTGCACTGCCATGCGCTGATCGCCAACTACAAGTGCCCGCGGAGCGT
>JBBRLZ010000137.1:0-4389 GCA_038231095.1 Gemmatimonadales bacterium | reverse complement strand
GCAGCGGCCAGCGATACTGAGGCGTTGGCTGGAAGGCCGTACCGATCAGCGCTGACGCTGCGTCGAGTTCGGCCAGCGTCGGAAGTGCTGCAGTGTGCACGCGATCACTCGGGTGGTGAGATGCAGACAGACTATCGTGTCGGTCCATACGCTGACAGTCCGCGGCCAGACACGCCCGCTATGCGACGGCCAGCTTGCCTTCAGGCTGTGGGAGCATGTCGCGCAGCGCCATCTCCTGACATCCCGCCGCCGCCGATGCGTACACGGCGGCGATGGTGGCAATGCAGTGGTACGCGTCGATGGCGTCCTTGCCGACGTAGTCGCGCGTCTCGATCGCACAGGCAAAACGGCTGAACAGCGCATCAAACCAGGCGGTGTGGCTCGCATCACCCCAGTGCGATGCGACTGACTGCTGTTCGACCTCCCACGTCACCGCGCCCTGAGCGATATCCGGACCGTCATGTCGCTTCATGACCGACAGTTCGAGATCATCGTCATCCACGGTGATCGCGCCGCCGTCTCCGTGAATCGCATACTGCACCTTGCGCACACCCGACGTCCACGAGAGCTGCACGGTCGCGAACCCATTCGGGAAGATGAGCACGATGCTCGCATTGTCTTCCGTGTCGTATCGGCCTGGACACAGGTTCGTCGTGCGCGCCGTCACCGATTCGGGATACGCGCCGAACCAGTCGAACAGCAGGTAGAAGCTGTGGCTGCCATGATCCATCACGATACCACCGCCGCTGTACTCCCGATGCCGGCGCCAGTGTGTATGCCACTCGGTCACGCCCTTGGCGTGCGTGTTGCGCATCGTGTTCAGCGTCACGGATTTCACGCTGCCGATGCGGTTCGAGTCGAGGCATTCCCGAATGGCCTGCACCACCGGCGCGTGCTTGTAGTTGTGACACGGAAACAGGACACGCTTCGCGCGCCGCGCATGACTGAGCAGGCGCTCGGCGTCGCTGAGCGATGTCGTCAACGGCTTTTCGCACAGCACATGCAGGCCCGCGTCCATTGCCGCATGCGCAATCTCGGCGTGATCAGAGGGCGGCGTGCAGATATCCACGAAGTCGAGGTGACCGGCTTCGGACGCAATCAGCGTCTGATAGTCGTCGTACACGCGCAATGTCGGATGCAACGCGAGGGCCTTCGCACGCCGCGCCGGACAAATGTCGGCGAGCGCCTCGATGCGCACATCACCGCGCTGTCGTTCGCGCTCCAGATACGCGGGCAGGTGGCCGTGGCCTCCGATGAAGCCGTACCCGATGATGGCGCCGCGCAGGGGTGCGTCGGCATGCCCAGGAGTCGAGATCATTGCCACCGTCCGCTGTTGGCGAGTTCGGCGAACGTTTCGTCGAGCAGACCGAGTGCTTCGGCAGCCTCGTCGCGGGAAATCGTGAGCGCGGGCTGCAGCCGCACGCGCGGGCTGTAGAGCATGGCCAGCAGTCCGCGGCGCAGTCCGGATTCGAACACGCCGCGCATCACCGACGCCGCCACCGGCTCCTTCGTCTTCCGGTCACGCACGATGTCGATGCCGATGAAGAGCCCCGAGCCGCGTACATCGCCGATGAACGCATACTTCTCCTGCATCTGTCGCAGCTCGTGCAGCATGAACGCACCGACGCTCGCCGAGTTGTCCCACAGCTTGTCGTCGCGGATCGTGCGCACCGCAGACAACGCCGCGGCTGACGCCAGCGCATTGCCGCCATAACTCGACGACGCGCCCGACGGCTTGGACCACGGCTCGGCGCGCGAGATGGCATCCGTCGCGAGCACGCCGCTGACGGGAAATCCGCCGCCGAATGCCTTGCCGAGCGTCATGATGTCGGGCGTGACACCGGTGTGATCCACACCCCAGCATGT
Source organism: Gemmatimonadales bacterium (assembly GCA_038231095.1). Lineage (GTDB taxonomy): Bacteria > Gemmatimonadota > Gemmatimonadetes > Gemmatimonadales > Gemmatimonadaceae > JACMLX01. The sequence continues at coordinate 2,523 of JBBRLZ010000137.1, read as the reverse complement.
GCCGGTGCGACCAAGCCCGGTGATCATCTCGTCGGCAATGAACAGCGCGCCGGCTTCCTTCGTCGCCTCGGCAATGATCGGCAGGAATTCACGCGGCGGGACGAGGTTGCCGGCCGTGCCCTGCAACGGTTCGACGATCACGGCGGCAACAGGACCCTGCGGCTGTGCCTTGATTGCCTTGCGCGCGAATTCTGCGCAGGCGATGCCGCACGAGCCGTACTGCAGATCGAATGGACAGCGATAGCAGTCTGCATACGGAATCTGCGTCGTGCCGGAGGGAAATGGACCAAGGCCATGTCGCGCTTCGGAACCCATCAAGCCCATCGCACCGGCGGTCTTGCCGTGAAAACCACCCCAGAAGCCCACGATCTCCGTGCGCTTCGTGTACGAGCGTGCGAGACGGATCGCCGATTCCACCGCTTCACTGCCTCCGGAGTACAGCTGCAGCCGGTCGAGTCCTGCCGGCGCCAGTTCCGTGACTTCGTTCACGAGATCCGCGCGCGGCTGTGACGCGAAGCTGCCGACGGACAAGCGTGCGACCTGCTGCTGCACGGCGGACACGAACTTCGGATGTGAGTGCCCGAGCGCGTTGACACCGATGCCACCGATCATGTCGACGTAGGTGTTGTCATCGACGTCGGTCAGATAGCTGCCGCAGCCGTGATCCATCGCCACGCCGGCCCAGAGCGCAAAACTCTGGAGGCCCGGCGCGAGATGCTGCTGCTCATGCGCCACCAGCTCGCGTGACCGCGGGCCGGGAATTTCAGTCTTCAGTTGCACACGCGTCACGACGCCGTGCCTGCCGATCGCGTGGATGAGAATACGAAGAAACGGTGCAACGGATAATTCCAGAAGATTCCGACGAACATGGATCCGGCCACGACCGCCACCGGCATACGGAGATGCAGCCCATCGACCAGGGCGTAGACCGCGGCGCCGAAGAGCAGCGCCGACACACCGCTGACGAGGGCGTACCGCACGCCCTGCACGGCTGCGGACTGTCGCGTCTTGTCGAACACCCACCACTTCTTGATGCTGAAGTCGAGCAGCGCGCCGATGATCGCCCCACCGACGGCAGCCACCACATACCAGACGCCGGTCGCCGTGAGCGCCCACACGCAGGCCCACTCGGCGAGCGTCGCGGCACCAGTCGAGATCTGCGCCTTCACGAAGCGGAGCACCTCGCGCGCGGTCTGTCCGGAGGCCGCCGCCTTCACTTCTGGCGGAGCTCCTGGCGGATGAACCGCGATCGGACGATGCCGGTCCAGTTGGCGAAGATTGCGATCGAAACAAGCGCGGCCAGCACGAGGTAGTGGCGCGGCGGTTCACCGCTCGGGTAATAGCGCTCGATGATCGTCGAGACGATGGTTGCCACGATCAGATAGGTCGCGCGCTCATGGCGCTGCATGAGTCCCATCTTCGCATCGACACCGACTGTCTCACCCTTCGCTCGCGTGTAGCTCACCATCACCGCGCCGGCACAGGCGGCGACTGCAGCGCCAAAACCGATCGGATCATTGTGGTAGTACCACGCGTAGCCGAAGAACACGACCATCTCCGCCCAGCGATCGATCACTGCATCCAGCACTTCGCCGGCATCGGACGACAGCCCGCGTGCTCGCGCCACACCGCCATCGAGCGAGTCACAGATCGCGCCGAACAACAACGTCCAGCCGGCGAAACCGAATCCGCCGAACGCCAGCGCAAAGGCTGCGATCACGTGCAGCCAGAGTGACGCCCAGGAGATGTGATCGGGATGCACACGGAGCCTGACGGCCAGTCGCACGGCGGGGCGAAACATCCACAACCCGTATTCGACGAAGAAGCGACCCAGCACCGCACTGCCACCGAGCTGCATCGCGCGCTCGGTCTGGACGAGACCACGCTGCATCGTCTGCATCGCGAAGATCGCGAGAGCACCGAGCGTCACGGTGAGCACGAGGACGAGCGGTACCCAGGTGAGCGCCGACGAGTTCATCCACGATGTCATGACAGCAGCATCCGGTCTGGCAAGCGATTGCGGTGAGACGCGCCGGCCATGGCCGGACTATGTTCGCAGCGTCGGGTCTTCACCGCGCGCGACGTGCTGTGACCGGACTCAGCACCGCGCTAGCGGCCGCGTGTAACGTATCGACTACAACGGCTCAGCGCGTCAGCAACGAAGTGGCAACCAGTGAATCTCCGTTAATGATTTTGAGTACGCGCAAGCAATGACGTCTCGCACCAGAATTTTCACGTGACTTCAGCCCCGTTCGACCTGCACTTCAGTGAACTGCGGCGGCGGCACGACGCGATCTTCTTCGACGCGTACGGTGTGCTGATCGATGCCCACGGCGCGCTGCCCGGCGCACTCGACGCCATCGCCACGCTGAACGCCGCAGGACAGGCATTCCTCGTGGTCACCAACGACGCCTCGCGCTCCGGCGTCAACGCCGCCACACGACTGCAGCGACTCGGCTTTGACATCACACCGGCGCAGATCCTGTCATCCGGCATGATGATCGCGCCCGCGCTCCGCGAGTC
>JBBRLZ010000136.1:0-4464 GCA_038231095.1 Gemmatimonadales bacterium | reverse complement strand
CTGGCGATCACCGATCTTTTTCTCCGGCCGCGTCAATCACGCATGACTGCCGGTACCCGCGACGCCACCGACGCGACGCGCTCCCAACGAATGCCTGTTGAAACGCGGGAGCTCAAGAAGCTCCACTTTGAAGAATTGGTCGCGCGCGCCGACGCGCTGGGCGTTCCGAATGAGCCCGGTCTGAATGTGCCCGACCTGATCCATCGGATCGAACTGGCGATGCTGCGTCAGCGCGAGCTGCTGGTGGCCGAAGGTGTGCTCGATCTGGAGAAAGGCGGCCACGGCTTCATCCGCTACCAGGACTGGAACTTCGCGCCGAGTCCGGACGACGTCTACGTGTCGTCAGCACAGGTGCGGCGATTCAACCTCCGTGCGGGCGATTGGCTGCGTGGCACGATCCGCCCGCCCCGACAGTGGGAGAAGTTCCTCGCGCTCCTGCGACTCGAGGTCGTCAACGGCGTCGAGCCGGAAATCGGTCCGATCCGTCCGGAGTTCGATGCACTCCCGGTGAAGTATCCGGACGAGCGACTGCGCCTCGAATATCCGGACTGCCCGCTGTCGCTGCGTGTGGTCGATCTGGTCTCGCCGATCGGCAAGGGACAGCGCGGCCTGATCGTCGCGCCGCCGCGCACCGGCAAGACGATCATGCTGCACCAGATCGCCACCTCGATCCGCCGCAACTATCCGGAGATCGCCGTGATCGTGCTGCTCATCGACGAGCGGCCCGAGGAAGTCACCGACTTCCGCGCGACCGTCCCCGGCGCGCAGGTGATCAGCTCGACCTTCGACGAGCCGCCGACGCGACACGTCCATGTCGGCGATCTGGCGATCGAGCGCGCCAAGCGACTCGTCGAACAGGGCAAGGACGTCGTGCTGCTGCTCGACTCGATCACACGCTTCGGTCGCGCGCACAACAACGTGCTGCCGAACAACGGTCGCATCATGAGCGGCGGCGTTGACGCGCGCGCACTGCAGAAGCCGAAGAAGTTCTTCGGCTCGGCGCGACGCATCGCCGGCGGTGGATCACTCACCATCATTGCCACGGCCTTGATTCACACCGGCTCGCGCATGGACGAAGTGATCTTCGAGGAGTTCAAAGGCACGGGCAACATGGAGATCGTGCTGGATCGCGGGATTGCCGCAAGTCGCGTGTTCCCGGCGATCGACATCGGCAAGTCCGGCACGCGACGCGACGAGATGCTGCTCGATCAGGTCGAGCAGAACCGTATCATGCTGTTGCGCTCCTTCCTCGGCGACATGGAGAAGGAGGACGCGATGGCGTTCCTCATTCAACGGCTCAAGCGCTCGGCGTCGAATCGCGAATTCTTCGCCGACATGGAGCGATGAGCGTGGGCCGCCTGCTTGGAATCGACTGGGGCGATCGACGCATCGGTATCGCCGCGAGCGATGAGTTGCGCATGCTGGCCTCACCGGCCGGCGTGATCCTCCGGCGTGCCGGCAAACGCCCACCCGTCGCTGAGCTGTTGCGTCGGATGGACGAAATCGGTGATGTAGACGGAGTCGTGATGGGCATGCCGCTCGACGGCAACGGCGACGAGACGCCACGCTGCGCAGAAGTGCGTGCGGTCGCGACGGCCATCACCGCGCGCAGTGGGCGACGCGTGTCGTTCGTCGATGAGCGTTACTCCACCGCACGCACACACCGCGCGCTGCACGAAGCCGGTGAGAAGGTCGGCGATCATCGCCATGACATTGATGCGATGACGGCCGCCATGTTGCTGCAGGGTGTGCTGGATGGCGGAGCCGTGATGGCCTCTGACACGGTCGCTGAGCGCTGACGATGACGCGCCGACGCAGCCGCTGGCCGATGCTGGCCGCTGTCCTGATCGTCGTCATGCTGGCCTGTGCCGCCGCCGTGCTGCTCAATCAACGCGTGCCGCGTTCAGGCAGCGTGGCCAAAGTCACGATCCCCAACGGAGCGACACTCGCCGAAGCAGCCGACAGTCTTGCGAGTGCACGCGTCGTACGATCGGCGACCGTCTTTCAACTGGTCGCGCTCCTGTCCGGCGATGGCGGCGCTGAGATCAAGTACGGGCGCTACTTCATCACTCGCGGCGCATCGAACAGCGCCATCGTGGCGCAGCTGCGACGCGGCAGCGGCCGCTATCGCCGGCTCACGATTCCCGAGGGTTGGGGTATCCTGCAGATCACGCGGCTGCTGCATGACTCGCTCGGCCTGCCGATCGACGCGCTCGTTGCGGCCACGCGTGACTCGACACGCCGGGCGCGGATGGGCACTCGTGCTGCTGATGTCGAGGGATATCTCTTCCCTGCCACGTACGATTTTGGTGAATCGATCACTGCCGCCGGTGCGGTGGACACCATGCTGCTGACATTCGATCGCCGCTGGAAACCGGCGTGGGATTCAACGCTCACCCGTCAGGGGCGCACGCGGCACGATCTGGTGACGTTGGCGTCGATCGTCGAGAAAGAGGCCGGTCGGAGCACCGAACGACCGCTGATCGCATCCGTCTACATGAATCGGCTGCGGAGCGGTGCGCGCCTGCAGGCGGATCCGACGGTGCTGTACGCAATGGGTCTCGTCGCGAAACGAGTGCTGTTCGCCGATCTGAAGGTGCAGTCGCCGTACAACACGTATCGCGTGGCCGGCCTGCCGCCCGGACCGATCGCGTCACCCGGTACGGCCAGCCTCGCGGCTGCGCTTGATCCTGCGACCTCCGATGCGATGTTCTTCGTCGCGTTTCCTGACGGGCATTCACAGTTCTCGAAGACCTTCGCGGAGCATTCGGCGGCGGTGAAGGCGTCGCATGCGGCGCGTGATTCAGCGGCGCGGAAGTAGCTCAGCCGTCAACGAGATCCGGGCGGAGTCCCTGCGCGCCGTGAAGGTAGACGGGCTTCAGCGGTGGAGCGGTGCGGCCGCGGTAGACGAATAGCAGCACGCGAAGGCAGAGTTTGACGTCATCGTCGGTTGCCATTTCAGCGAGACAGAGGAACTGCGTGTCGGTCCATCCGGCGCGTCGCGCTGCGGCAGCAGGCTTCGCGGCGGTCAGATCGCCGGTCGCCGTGAAGATGGCCAGTTGTACTGCTGCCGCTCCACAGTCGTTGCGATCGAGAAACGCTGTGAGGAGTTCGCGAACGGCGTCGTCGATTGCCGACGCGCTGTTCTCACGGCAGGTTGTGGCGAGACGAACCGGCAGCATGAGTCCAGGCGGCGATTGACTCGTGAGATACTGCATCCAGTTCATGCATTCCCCCTGAGATGATCACCACTGACGACGCGCGTTTGTGCCTGCTTGCAATCACTGATGACCTGCGCGACGGCGTCGAGGGGCTGGTCGCGCGTGCACGCAGTGCGGAGCGCGGTGGTGCGACGATGCTGCTCCTGCGTCTCAAACATGCTGACGCGCGGACGGTCGTGGAAGTCGGTCGTGCCCTCGTGTCGTCGTTGCGGATTCCGGTGATCGTCAGTGAGCGGCTGGATGTGGCGCTGGCGTGCGGTGCAGCGGGTGTGCACCTCACGGCACACAGCGTTCCTGTGGTGGCAATCAGGCCACACGTTCCCGCTGGCTTTCTGATTGGCGGTTCGATCTCGGCGGCTGAGGATCTCGAGTCTGCGTCGCCTGCGGATTACGTGACCATCGGGCCGGTGTTTGGCGACCCGTCAGCGTCGATCGGCGTTGATGCGTTCCGTCGTTTCGTACTCGCGAGCGGTCGCCCTGCTGTAGCCATCGGCGGAATTGACGCTGCGAATGCGGCCTCGGTGCGCGCCGCGGGGGCAGCGGGAGTGGCAGTGATTCGCGCGGTGCTCGGCGCAGATGATCCGGCGCAGGCGGCAGCTTCGCTGGTCGCAGCGATGAGCGGTGAAGTGCGGTGAAGTGCGGTGAAGTGCGGTGAAGTGCGCTGAAGTGCGCTGAAGTGCGGTCTACGGCTGCACCGACGGGCGCCAGGTCTGTATGCCGATTGGCGAGTGTGTCGGGAATATGAACGACGAAGCCCCTGACCACGTGGTGTGATCAGGGGCTTCGTACAAGGTGCCGGCGACGGCCTACTCTCCCGCGACCTCGCGGCCGGAGTACCATCGGCGCTGTCGGGCTTAACGATCGTGTTCGGAATGGGAACGAGTGTGGCCCCGACGCTCTAGTCGCCAGCGAATTGTCAAAGACGTGCTCATAACCTACATCAATCTGCCCACCGATGCGAGGTGTGCTTCGCGTCGGGCATGGCATGCAACTGCGGTGGTGCGTGCAGTTGCGCAGATGACAATGGAAGTGTGTGGAGATCGTAGAAGTGGTGACAGCGTAGCTGTCGACGCGGTGTGCACAGCATACACGGCGTATGTCGGTGACCATTCTTTTGCGTTTATCTGGTCACAGTATTGGGAGTCAAGCCGCACGGGCGATTAGGACCGCTGCGCTCGGAATGGATTGCTCCACGTCCACGGGCGGCCTATCGACGGAGTCGTCTCCTCCGGCCCTTCAGGGT
>JBBRLZ010000135.1:0-4614 GCA_038231095.1 Gemmatimonadales bacterium | reverse complement strand
CCCATGTACCACAGACGCTGCACCGGCAGGCGTCCCGCCGACGTTCCCACGCTGCCGGTGAGTGCGGCCGCGACCTTGCCCACGACTTTCGTCGCCGTGCCTTCGAACGAGCCCTTCGCGTACTCGAACGTGCCCGTACCGGCTTCCAGGCGCGTCGCGCTCGTCAAGCGAAAGCCTTTCGGATCGGTGCCGAAGGCGCGCAGCCAGCTCGCCGCCACGCCCGTGATCGTTGCCGGTTCGGAAACGATGTTTTCGCGGAACCGGCTGTTGGCAAAAGCGCGCGCCAACGAGAACGTGTTGACGACATTCGAGTCGCCGGCATTCGTCTGCCGTTCGATGAAGACGCGATACTCGAGCGAGCCACGGCGGACCTCTCGCTGTTCCGACAGCTCAGCGCCCAGCGTGCGATAGTAAAAGCCTTCGTCACGTCCGTACAACAACGCGGGCAATGACGGCCCCAGCGACAGCGCACCGGCCCAGTCGGGGTTGGCGGCGGCCAGTCGCCGGTACAGCGTCGCCGTCACGGTGCGCGGCCCATTCGATCGCGACAGCGCAAACTCGGCGTTCGGATTCAGATCCACCACGCCGAGTCGTGCGAGGGCGCGCCACGAGTATCCGGCGCCAAGCGTCTGCGTGGCTTGTGCGCCAAGAGAGAGCCCTTCGACGCGATTGTAGCGCAGCAGGTCGAGCCCCGAGCGCACATTGATCGGCATCGGAGCGAACGCCGGCTGCAACGAGAGATCGAGTGCGGCGAGCAGCTCGTCGCGACTACTCGTATCGAACAGCTCTTCGTCCGACTTGTAGGCCGGTGGCAACGCCGCCGACTGCGTGAGCCTGGTCTCGTCACACGGCATTTGATACGCCACGCGCAACGAACCGTCGTACCGCGTCGAGACACGCGTGTACGTCGAATCCGTTTTGCACTGGGCCCGCTGCGCAGGACTGCGTCCGTTCACATAGGTCGAATCACGCCTCGTTACCGTCGCTGTCGAATCACGCTTTTTACTGCCGAAGACACTCACCGTCACTGTCGACTGCGCGGCACGCTCGACCGAATCGCGACGCACGCTGTCGGTGAGCGCCATCTGCGACCGCGGCGCCGGCAACGCGGGCAACGAAAAATCCCCGTTCACTTCGTCGTACGTGAACTTCTCGTCGATCTGCACGGGCACGCGCAGAAATCCCACCTGTGCCGATGCGGTTGCGCTGTTCTGTCGCGGCAGCCAGAAGCGACCCGCGTAGAGCCCATACTCCACACTGATCGCATCGAGCTTGGCCTTGGCAGGACGAAACGATGCCGTCACCCACCCCGGCGGCGCATCGTCGGTGGTGTTGCCGTTACGTGCCGAATCGCGTGCGGCGGTGCGTGCGCGCCGCGTCGAATCCTTCACATATGTTTCCGCCGGCAGATTGGCACGCCCGAGCGAGTCGCGCACGCGCGCCACTTCCTTGCCTTCGACGGCGGACTTTGCGATTTCGTCGTTCGCGAGCCCCCAGATATCGATGTCCATCGCGAGTCGATACGCGGCGCGCACCAGTTGCCCACCGTCGCGATCGAACCAGAAGGAGCCGACGAACAGTCGCCATTGGGGTTTGCGTGCCGTGATCCTGAGCTCGCGCAGCCGGATGACGCGACCACCGTCGAGCTTGATGTCCACCGAATCGCCCGTGTCGTAGCGATAGTAGGCCTCGGCGCCACGTGCAATGGGATGAATCAGCTCGCGCTCGTCGATATCCGTTTTGGCCACGCCGAAATTCGATGACGGGAACCAGAGCGTTTCTTTGCCGGGGAAGTACGGGATCGACACCGCGTCGACCATGTCACCGTCCACCTTGCTCGCCATCGGCACCGTCATCCGCGAGCCGACCGGCGTCACCCACACGCCGACGCCACGCTTCCACGCGATCCTGGAGACGTTGTCCCCGCGAAACAACAGCTTCTCGAGGCCGACCCGTTTGACGCCAAGTCCGACCGAGATGCGTTGCGTGGTGATCGCGCGATAGGCAAGGAGTGCGCTGTCCTGGCGAACACGTGCCTCGCGCGCCTTGAGCAGAATCGCGCGCGCTTCCTCGCTGCCGAACGCGGATGCCCCCGCCGCATCCGCACGGGCCTGTCGCGTGGCCGTGTCGCCCGTCTGCCGTCCTCGCACCAGGTTGCGCGCCTCGCGGCCTGAGCGACGCACCTGCTCGCGCTCGACGGACGTGAGCGTGTCTTTCGGCGCTGGTTGGCGCCCCGCCGGTGGGGCCTGCGCCGACAGCGCACCTGGTGCGAACCATGGCGAGAGCGCGAACACGCACGCGAACACGACCGTGGACGAGCACGAATACAAACGAGCGTACAAACGGGCGGGTGAAGACGTCACAGTGCGTTGACTGAAGAATGCGAGGACAGCGCGGGAATCGGTCGGTCCCTACGGCACCATGACCGCGGCGGTTTCTCATCGTGAAATCAGAATGGCGCACTCGGCGGTTGCCAGCGCGCACCCACAGGATAACTTCGCGAGTCATCTTCACCGTCGCCGGTTTCACGTCACCTCCACCGACAAGCCCGATGAGACGCTCCGTCCGTTCGACCCTCGTCGCCTCCGCCGTGTTCCTGCTGGCACCGGGTCGAGCCCCGCTTCGGGCGCAAACGGCGACCCCACCCGCCGTCAGTCCCGCTGCCACGCCCGCTGTTCCGGTAGACCCGCGGCTGGCCAAGCTCAAGATCGACGCGTTGCAAATGGTCGAGGCGCGGGCCAAGCAGGTGCAGGAAATCGTGGACATGCTCTTCTCGTTTCAGGAACTGGGCTTCCAGGAGTTCGAATCACAGAAGTACCTGACCACCCTGCTCGAAAAAGAGGGCTTCAAGGTCGAGCGAGGGGTGGCTGGCATTCCGACCTCGTGGACGGCGCGATGGAGCCAAGGCAGCGGCAAGCCGGAAATCTCACTCGGCTCCGACGTCGACGGCATTCCGCAGGCGGGACAGAAGCCGGGCGTGGGATACCGAGAGCCGATGATCGGCGGCGCGCCGGGACACGGAGAAGGACACAATTCCGGTCAGGCGGTCAACATCGTCGCGGCGCTGGTGGTGAAGCAGCTGATGACGCGCGACAAGATCTCCGGCACGATCATGCTCTGGCCGGGCATCGCCGAAGAACAGATGGCGGGCAAGGCGTTCCTCGTGCGCGCCGGCGTCTTCAAGACCACCGACGTCACGCTCTTCACGCACGTCGGTAACGACCTCGGCGTGTCATGGGGTGCCAGCGGTTCGAGCGCCCTGATCTCGGCCGAATTCAAGTTCAAGGGTGAAAGCGCCCATGCAGCCGGTGCGCCGTGGCGTGGCAAGAGCGCGCTCGATGCGGCGATGCTGATGGGCACGGGGTGGGAGTACAAACGCGAACACCTGCGGCTGCAGCAACGCTCGCACTACGTCATCAAGGACGGCGGCGATCAGCCGAACGTCGTGCCAAGCACGGCAAGCATCTGGTTCTACTTCCGCGAACAGGATTATCCGCGCACGATGGCGCTTTTCGAGACGGGCAAGCGGATGGCGGAAGGTGCAGCGATGATGACCGACACCAAGCTCGATACGATTCGTATTTTGGGCAGCGGATGGAGCGGCCACTTCAGCAAGCCGATCGCCGAAGCGATGCACGCCAATATTCAGACGGTTGGCATGCCGGTGTGGGATGACAAGGATCAGACGCTCGCGAAGGGGATTCAGAAGGAACTGGGCTCGCCCGACTTCGGGCTCGAGATGCAGGTCAACAAGCAGCTGCGTGGCGCCGAAGTGCCGCTCAACTGGATGGGTGGTGGGTCGGACGACATCGGCGACGTGTCATGGAATCTGCCGACAGTCACGCTGCGCTATCCGTCCAACATTCCGGGCTTGCCGGGCCATAACTGGGCCAATGCGATCTCGATGGCGACACCGATCGCGCACAAGGGTGCGCTGGCGGGTGCCAAGGTGCAGGCGTTGACGATGCTCGACATTTTCATGACGCCCAAGACCGTTGCCGATGCATGGACGTACTTCAAGGACGTGCAGACGAAGGACGTGAAGTATCAGCCATTCATTCGACCGGGCGACATGCCACCGACGGAGCTCAACGCCGAGATCATGGCGCGGTTCCGGCCGCAGATGAAAGCGTTTTACTATGATCCGGGCAAGTACAAGACGTATCTCGAACAGCTGGGCATCACGTATCCGACCGTCCGCCCGCAGGTGGCACAGCCCAAGGGTGACGACGCGGCGAGCTCAGGCAGCGCACCGAAGCCCACGCCGTAGACTTGCGGTAGGTTTTGCATCGTGGCTCGATGTTTCTCCCGGACGTCCCGCACGCATCTGCCAATGGACGAGACACAAACTCCCGCCGCCGACCAACGTCCTCGCGACGATGAGATCGATATGTTTGGTCTGACGAACCAAGTTCTCGTGCGAAAGAACAATCAGGATCAATTTCTCATTTCGACGATTCATCGTCGCATCGACGTACTGCAAACGAGCCTCAGCGATCCAGCGCGATTGCATGCGAATGACGAGCGTCTGGCGGTGTTGGCGATGATCGCCGACGGCGTTGGCGGTTTGTCGGGCGGCGAAAAGGCGAGCGAGACGGCACTCGAAATTGCGAT
>JBBRLZ010000134.1:0-4807 GCA_038231095.1 Gemmatimonadales bacterium | reverse complement strand
ACGCCGCAGACCATCTCTGCAATCCACGCGGCGCCGGCGATGTGATCGCCGGACTCCGCGGCCCGCAGCTTCAGTCGCTTGTACGTGTACTCCTTGCACCGGGGACACGGTTGCGCGCGCGCGATTCGCTCGGCGCGCTCTTTCGTCACCGTCGTCATTTCAGCCGCCGATTCCGGGAGGCAGCTCGCCCAGCTTTTTCGTGGGCTTCGGTGCAGGCTCCCTGGCTGGTTCGGCATTCGAACCACCTGAGGTGCGTGCAAGCAGTTCCTTGATGCCGCCCAGTGCTCCCATCATGCCCGCAGCCTCCGCCGGGAGGAACACCGTGCTCCCTTTTCCGGCGGCGAGCGTCGGCAGCATCTCCAGATACTTCTGGCCGAGCAGATACATCGCGACCTGGCCGTCGGGCAGGGCATCGGCAATCAGCCGGATTGCTTCCGCCTCCGCAGTCGCCATCGCCAGACGTGCCTCGGCCAGACCGGTCGCGCGCAGAATCGACGCTTCCCGCTCGCCCTGCGCCTTCTGAATCTGCGACTCTCGTGACCCTTCGGCTTCGAGAATCTGCGAGCGCTTGGTCGCCTCGGCGTTGGTCACCGATGCGCGACGCTCCCGCTCAGCGCGCATCTGCAACTCCATCGACTGCTGGATGTCACGTGGCGGCTCGATGCTCTGCAATTCGACGCGCGTGACATCGACACCCCAGCCGATCGACGCCTCTTCGATCGTTTCGCGCATGCGGACGTTGATGCCATCGCGACTGGTGAGCGTCGTATCAAGCTCCATCTCACCGACGATGTTGCGCAGCGCCGTTCGCGTCAACGTCTCGAGTGCGAATGGCAGGTTCTGCACCGAGTACGTCGCCTTCTGCGGATCGGCGACGCGGTAGTACATCACGGCATCGATGTCGATCGTGACGTTGTCCTTCGTAATGACAGGTTGACTGGGAAAGTTCAGTACCTGTTCGCGAAGGTCGATGCGCGAGGTCGAACCGGCGGTCACCTTCTTGACGCCGGAGACGTCCTGGCCAAAAAAGCGCACATCGATTGTCCGCGGCCGATCGATGAACGGGATCAGCACGTTGAATCCCGAACGTGCGATCCGATTGAAGCGACCGAGCCGTTCGATGACCATCACTTCGGCCTGACCGATGATCTTGAATGAACTCGTGCCGATGAAGAGCACGATCAACGCGATGATCAGTGGGATAATCCACGCCATTGCAGAACCCTGAAGCTGAAGTGTGATCCGACAATATTAGTGGCGGGTGTCGGGGTTCCTGCGCCGGCGGCGGTGCAACGCGACCCGCGCCGCACGGCCACGGATGGCAGTGCGGCGCGGGTGTCGATCGCATCGCTCAATGTGACGAGCGCAATCAGGCGGTGCGCCGTCTCCGATTCACGACCAGAACGCCGAGCAAGCCCGTGACGAGCAGCGCGGCCGTGGACGGTTCCGGCACCAATGCCGTCGCGCCGGTCAGGAAGAGGCCGTCGGTGCCACCGTCGCCATTGAGGACGAACGTGATCGTGGTCTGCTGGCCGACGGTGAGGCCGCTGATGATGAACGGCATCGTGCAGTTGGGATAGCTCGAGCCTGGAAGGAACGCATCGCCATTCCGACAGAAGCCGTAGAGGCCCTGACCCGCCTGTGCGACGAAAGCGTCCATGACGCGTGTGCCGCCAACCAGTGCGCCGCTCGCGTCGATGGTGCCGCCGATGAAGGCGCCCATGAACAGGTTGTCCCAGCCCAGACGGCCGCCGAGCATCTCGGTGGTCGGCGTGAACGTCGTCTGGAAGAGGTATTCGACACGGCTCGTGCCGGTACCGCCGCTGACACTCAGGCTGCCGGTGGACGTCGCGCCGATCCAGCGCGTGTCGGCAAGGTTCGGATTCCAGACCGACGGAATGGCGGCGAGTGTCGCCGCGTTTGCGCGCGAACCCGCTGTCACGGTGGCGCCGTTGATCCCGCGCCACCGCACCGACCAGATCGGATCGAGGGCTGCGGCGATCGATCCGGTGTTCGCCCACTGGGCCATCGCACTCGATGCCGAGACGGCGAGTACGGCGAATGCGCGAAGTGCGGGACGAAGAACGGTGAAATGCATCTGAGCCGTCTGGTGTGACCCGGTCGAACAGCCGGTCGCGCCGGACAAACATCCGGGGCATTACACCAAAGACGAACTCACCGCCCCGCTGTCACGGACGCCAATCAGCGATGAAGAGGTTCGTTTCGGTCTGCTTCTGGTCGAAACGGTTCGAAGCCCAGATGATATGCTTGCCGTCGGGGCTGAACATCGGGAATCCGTCGAACACCGGGTTCGTGGTCACCTGCTCGAGGTTCGAGCCATCGAGGTTGACCAGATACAGGTCGAAATTGCCGCTGCGCGGATTCTTGTGATTCGACGAGAAGATGATCCGCTTGCCATCCGGGGTCCACGACGGCCCGAAGTTGGCACCGCCGAGACGCGTGATCTGCGTGTTGTTGCCGCCATCGGCATCCATCACGTAGAGCTCGACCTTACTGGGACGGATCAGGCGCTGCCCGAGGAGCTCGCGGTACTGCGCGAGCTCGAGCGAGTCCTTCGGGTGGTGCGCACGATAGACGATCTTCGTGCCATCGGGCGACCACCACGGACCACCGTCATATCCCGGCGTGTTCGTCAGCCGCTTCACGTCGGTGCCGTCGATGTTCATCGTGTAGATGTCGAGGTCACCATCCTTGAGCGACGTGAACACGAGCTTCTTTCCGTCGGGCGACAGGTTGCCTTCGGCCGTGTACGCGTCGTACTGCGTGAGGCGACGCAGATCCGTCCCGTCACGGTTCACCGTGAAGATGTCGAACTTGTCGAGCGGCCAGACGTAGCCCTTGGACGGATCCGGCTTCGGCGGACAGATGCTGTCGTGCATGTGGCTCGAGCCGAAGAACAGCCGGTTCCCGCCGGGAATGAACCAGCCGCAGGTCGTCTTGCCGCTGCCATTCGAGATGCGATGGAGGGCCGAGCCATCGGTGCGCATGACGTACTGCTGATCACAGGTACGCCCATTTCGCGACGACTGGAACGTGATCCACTTTCCATCGGGGCTGTAGTACGCCTCGGCGTTCTCACCGCCGTCGGTGATCTGGCGGATGTTCGTCAGGTGCGGCTCGCTCGAATCATTCGGTCGCGAGATGTTCACGCCTGGCGCCGGTGCCGGCGTCGTGCCGGCGGGATGTGACGAGCAGCCGGCAGCGGTGCAGAGCGCCGCGACAATTGCGAGCGGCAGGACGTGACGAGCGTTCTTCATGACGAACGATTCCAGTGACGAAAAAACTCGAGGGGCTGGACATTGTGTCCTGCCCCCCGAGAAGATATTCGTCCTGTGACTGCCCTACGCTCCGTACAACTACGGACGACGCGTGGTGGCGGCCGACGCGGTCGGTGCGGCCATCGACAGGAGGTCGCGCTGTGTGCCACCGCGACGCAGCAGTTCGAGCGCCTTCTTGATCTGCGGGTCATCGCCGAACTGCCGCTTCGCGGCCGTCGAGTCGCCATAGACCGAGCGCGCAACGCGCGTCCCGATCAAGCGATTGAAGTAGCCCGGTGCGGCGAAGTACGTCGCCGAATCGACCGGCACCTTCGCCGCGTTGATGCGGCGGAAGTATTCGGCACGCCATGCATCCGTCACCGTGAAATTCGGCGACTTGATCTGCGGTCGGAGCTCTTCCGCGAATTGCGACAGCGTGCTGTACGCCTCCTGAAACTTGGGAGCCATGGCACGTGCGGCCTTCTGTTCGATCGTGGTCAGTGTGTCAGGACGCACGGTCATATCAGGCGCAATGCCGCCACCGCCGTAGATCACACGGCCCGCGTCGCTCTTGAATGCTGGCCGTGCCTTCTTGGCGCTGTCGGTCTCCATGGAATCCGGCGCCTCCTCTTCGACAAAGCGACCATTCGCGAACTTGCGCGGGCGCTGAATCGAGCGGCCGCTCGGCGTGAACCACTTCGCCGTCGTCATCTTCAGTGCGTAGCCACCATCGAGGCGGAAGAGCGACTGCACGAGTCCCTTGCCGAAGCTCGTGGTGCCGATGATCAGCGCGCGATCATGATCCTGCAGCGCACCGGCCACGATCTCGGATGCCGATGCGGTGCCGTCATCGACCAGCACGACGACCGGAAGATTCGGCACCATCGGATCTTCCTGCGCAATGAACACCTGATTCATGTCGGCGCGACCGCGATAGCTGAGAATCTCCTTGCCCTTCGGCAGGAAGAGATTGCTCATCACGAACGCTTCATCGAGAATGCCGCCCGGATTGCCGCGCAGGTCGAGGATCAGCGACTTCATGCCTTCGCGCTGCAGCTGCTGAATGCCGCGGATCGTTTCCGCCGATGCCGTTTCGTTGAAGCCCTGCACCGGGATGTAGCCAACGCCGCCGTCGAGCATCGTGACGAACGGTACCGCGGGGATGTGAATGGTGGCGCGCGTGAAGACGGTGTTGATGGGCTCCGTCACACCGGGCCGTGCGAATCGCACACGCACCTTGGTACCGGGTTCACCCTTCAGCTTTGACGACACCGAATCGACGATCCACCCACGCGTGCTGGCGGAATCGATCATCACGATTCGGTCGCCCTCCGAAATACCCGCGCCCGCTGCCGGCGAATTCGGGAAGACCTTGACGACGGTGATGCTGCCCTTGATGTCCTCGATCTGCATCCCGACGCCGGCGTAGCGGCCATTCGTGCCCTGCGTGAAGGCCGCGAATTCCTTCGGCGTGTAGAGCGTGGTGTATGGATCATTGAGCTGTGCGATCAGTCCGCGTGCGGCCTTTT
>JBBRLZ010000133.1:0-4834 GCA_038231095.1 Gemmatimonadales bacterium | reverse complement strand
ACTCCCGGCACGCCGACTCCCGGCACGCCGACGCCGGGCGCGCCGAATGGCGGTGCACCAGGTGGCGCAGGTGGCATCGGCGGTGCAGCCGGCAACGGTGAGCCGACACCGCGACCGTACGCGAGCGTCATCACGCCACGCGCGAAGACCCGCAAGGGCCTGTTCAGCACCCACGTCGTCGGCAGCCGCCTGTACTTCGAGATCCCGGCCAAGGAACTCGGCAAGGACATGCTGCTCGTCGCCACGCTCAAAGGCACGCCGGCCGGCATCGGCATCCGCGGTACCATCGGCAACAACGCGATCCTCCGCTTCGAGCGAAAGGACAATCGCGTCATCGTGCGCGCAGTCAACTACCGCAACGTCTCGAGCGATTCGACGAGCAACGTCAATCGCGCGATGCCGATCATTCAGTACTACCCGATCGTCGCGGCCTTCAGCATCGATGCCTTCGGACAGGACAGTTCCGCCGTCATCGATGTGACGCGCATGTTCACCGGCGGCGTGCAGGAGCTGACGGCACTCGGCCAGCGCGTGACGGTCGATGCAACCCGCTCGTTCATCGAACGCGCCGTTGCATTCACGAACAACGTCGAAGTCGAAGCCTCGCAGACGTTCACGGTGGCCGCCGCACCGACCGCACTCCCGCCGGGCTTCGGCGGTGGGGCGCCGGCCGGTGCCACGACCGAACTGTATCACTTCTCGATCGTGAAGCTCCCGGATAACCCGATGAAGCCGCGCTTCTGGGACGAACGGGTGATCTGGTTCCGCTCGAGCGCACTGGACTACGGTACCACGCAGCAGCGCGTGCCCGATCGCGTGTTCATCAATCGCTGGCGCCTCGAGAAGAAGGACCCGAACGCCGCCATCAGCGAGCCGATCAAGCCGATCGTGTACTACGTCGATCCCGCCACGCCGCGCTGGATGCAGCCGTGGATCAAGAAGGGCATCGAAGAGTGGCAGCCTGCCTTCGAACAGGCCGGCTTCAAGAACGCGATCATCGCCAAGGATGCACCGAACGATCCGGAGTTCAGCGGCGAAGATGCCAGCGTCTCGATGGTCCGCTGGCTGCCGACGCCAGTGCAGAACGCCGTCGGACCGAGCACGGTCGATCCACGCACCGGTGAGATCCTCGATGCCGATGTGCAGATGTACCAGAACATCATGTCGCTGCAGCGCAACTGGTACTTCTCGCAGGTCGGTCACCTCGACCCGCGCGCGCAGTCACTGCAGTTCCCCGACTCGCTGATGGGCCGCCTCATCCAGTTCGTGGTCGCCCACGAAGTCGGTCACACGCTCGGCTTTCCGCACAACATGAAGGCCAGTTCGATGTACCCGCTCGACAGCATCCGCAACGCGAACTTCGTGCACCGCATGGGCCACTCGCCCAGCATCATGGATTATGCGCGCTTCAACTACGTCGCACAGCCGGAAGACAACATCGCCCTCGGCGATCTCGTCCCGCGCGTCGGCACGTACGACACGTTCGCGGTGAAGTGGGGCTACACGCCGATTCCGGGCGCGAAGACGCCGGAAGCGGAAAAGCCCACACTCGATTCCTGGGCACGCATGCAGGACAGCATCCCGTGGTTCCGCAGCGCCGACGATCGCGGCATTGGTGGCGCCGACCCGGGCGAAATGAACGAAGCCGTCGGCGATGCCGACGCAGTGCGCGCCACCGAATACGGCGTGAAGAACCTGAAGCGCCTCGCCCCGATGGTCGAGCGCATCGGTGAGTCGATCCAGGGCGAGGATTTCAGTGATGTCGCCGAGGTCTACAACGGCATCGTCGGGCAGTGGCGCACGGAGCTCGGGCACGTCGCACGCATCATCGGCGGCGAGGATCATCAGGCGAAGGCGACCGGCCAGACCGGCGCAGTCTGGACGCCGGTCAGCGGCACGCGTCAACGCGCTGCCATGAAGTTCCTGCAGGACAACGCCTTTGCCACGCCGACGTGGCTGCTGAATCCGAACGTGCTGCGGAAGATCGAATCGTCCGGCAGCATCGATCGTATCGGCAACTCGCAGGCATCAGTGCTCGCATCAGTGGTCAGCAATGATCGCCTGGCACGCATGATTGAAATCGATGCGCTCCCGAACGCTGGTGATCGCTACACGCTGCCAACGATGCTCACCGATCTGCGGAAAGGCGTCTGGAGCGAGATCTACGCCGGTAAGCCGATCGACGCGTACCGTCGTCGTCTGCAGCGCGCCTACCTCGATGCGATGGCGTCGAAAATCAATCCGCCAGCGCCGAACCCACTCGCCGCGCTGTTCGGTGGCAGTGCCCTCTCGACGCGCGCCGTCGCGGATTTCCGCGGACTGCTGCGCGCCGAAGTGATGGATCTTTCGCGCGAACTCTCCACGGCGATCGGCCGCACCAACGACCGTGCAACCAAGGCGCACCTCGAAGATGCGCGCGACCAGGTCCGGAAGATGCTCGACCCGAAGTAATGCGCGACCGACGGCGGCGCGCCGCATCGCGGCGTACCGCCAGCACACGGCACGACACGACGCCCGTCCCGGATTCCGGGGCGGGCGTCGTTTTTCATCCAGACGGCGTTCAGCATCAACGCTGGTTGGCCTCAGGCAGAGTCGCCTCCTCGGCGCGACCCTTTGCCGATAGCTTCCGCCGCTGCCCGACCGCCTCGCTCCCGCCACCCGTCCGTCGTGACCCGAAACCGCTGGCTCCTCACCATCATCTCGTTCGCCGCCGCGTTAGCCGCGTCTGCATGGGTGGTCTGGTCGAGTTGGCCGCAGGGACATGGACGACTCACTCTGCCGCTGATGGCGCACCTGGTCGCGCTCGGCGGCGCCATCGGCGAAGTGGTCCTTCGCGCGCTCAAGCTGACGTGGAGCGCGAAAGCCCTCGACATCCCGCTGTCGCTCGGGACCGCCTTCCGCGTCTGCCTCGGCGGCGACTTCGGGGCGTCGGTCACGCCCTCCCGTTCCGGCGCCGAACCGGCCCGCTTTCTGATCATGGCGGAAGCGAAGACCCCGCTCGGCGGCATCGTTATGGTACTCTGGGCCGAAATCGTGCTCGAAGTGCTGTCGCTGGCCACCGTGGCGCTGCTCATCGCACTGGTCTTCCCGGGCACGGATCGCGCCGTCAGCAGCGTGCTGCTGGTGATCGCGACCTATGCGATGACAGTGCTCGCCGTCTCGCTGGTCGGCCTCGGATTGTCACGCCGGAATGCAAACGGCCCACCACCGACCTGGGCGACACGTATCGGACTGAATGCCGGAAGATGGCGCGGAATCCAGAAAGCATTGCGCCAGCTTCGAACCAGTGTCGCGGCAATACGTCATGCGAAGATGATTCCGCTGTTCGGATCGTATCTCGCGTCGGCGCTACACGTGATCTCCCGGCTCTGTATTCTGCCGGGGCTCGTGCTGTTCGTGGCGCCGAAGACGCCCATCGCGCCGCTGGTCGCCTGGCCCCTCGCGATGCAGTACGGCGCCGCGGTCGTGCCGGCCCCCGGTGGTGGTGGCGCGGTCGAACTCGTCTTCAAGGAGACGCTCGGCAACGTCATTCCGGCTGAAATCTTCGGTGCCAGCCTCGTCTGGTGGCGGTTCTACACGATCTACCTCTATATCGTGGTTGGCGCGCTGGTGGCCGGCAGCACTGTGATGCGGGCACTCAAGCCGAAGGATGCCAAGGCAGAGTACGACCCCGATTCGCACGAGCCGCCGCCGATCTCGATTACCGACTGATCCGTGGCCGTTCCTGTTTTTTCATCCGCCTGGGCTGATGCCTTTCTGGACGCCGTGAATCGCGATGCCGACTATCGCGACGTCGCGAAGGGCTGGAGCAATCCCGTAGCGCTGGTCGTGCAGCCGGAAGCGGGTGCGACGCACGCCGTCGCCGTGCAGGTGGACCTGATTGCCGGCACCTGCGTCAGTGCCGCGGCGCTGACGCCTGATGAGGTGTCGGCGCCGTTCGTGCTGAGCGGCGATCTGGCGGCGTGGAGGGACATTCTCAATGGCCGCAGCGATCCCATCATGGCCGTGGTACGCGGCAAGGTGAAGCTCACGCGCGGATCGCTGACCACGCTGATGCTGCATGCGAAGGCCGCACGCGCACTGCTCGCCTGCGCGCAGGCCGTCGAAACATGCTGGCCGTGAAGCGCCTCAGCCGACCAGTGTGGTCATGATGTAGGTCGGAGCGTCGGTGCCGGCCTTCACCGCCACCTCACGCGACGTGACACCGCCAAGCATCAAGGCAGTGGCGATGCCCGCCGCCGCGGCGCCCATGATATCCGTCTCAAGCTGATCGCCGATCATGACCGCGTGCGTCGCGCCGCTTCGCGCGATGGCCTCGGTGAAGATGCGGCTGGCAGGCTTGCCGAGTGGCTCGAATGTCGGCGCGGTCGGCCCGAGAATGCGGCGAAGTGCATGTTCGAGCACGAGAGCCAACGAGCCGGCGGTGACGCCGAAGCTGCCGGGGCCAGCGGGGTAGATCAGATCCGGGTTGGCGAGCAGCAATCGCGGTGTGCGACCCAGCGCGGCGCCGGCGACAATCATCGAGAGCGTGTCGTCCATCGTCTCGAGCACTTCGAAACCACCTTCGTCAGCGACGACCACCGCATCGGCCGGATGTTCGCGCGTGGCCTCGACCACCTCGACGCCTGCTTCACGCGCGTAGTCCGCTGAATCCCGTGTGCCGAGCACCACGACGCGATCGCCGGGCCGCAGCGACTCGCGGAGCGCGGGCGCGATCATCATGCCGGATGACAGGATCTGCGCCGGTGTGATGTCAAAGCCGAGTCGCTGCAGTCGTGTGGCGGCGTTGACGCCGGAGCGCGAGGCGTCGTTGGTGACCACGAGGAATGCCTGT
>JBBRLZ010000132.1:0-5567 GCA_038231095.1 Gemmatimonadales bacterium | reverse complement strand
TCCCCGTCGCGACGGCCGAGCTCAAGACCGACTTCACGCAGTGCGTGGACGACGCGATTGATCAGTACCGATTTGACCGACTGCCGCAATCGAAGGGCCAAGCGCCCGAACCTCTGCTGAGTTTCCCGCGCGGCGCGCTGGTGCACTTCGCGGTGAGTAATCGGGAGGTGGTCATGACGACGCGCCTCGCAGGCCCCGCGACGCAGTTCCTACCGTTCAACCGCGGTGATCACGGTGCGAAGGGCAACCCCGCCAACGCCGCCGGTCATCCGACCGCGTACCTGTGGGAAGAGGTCTGGGCGCGTGAGCGCTGGCTGGAGATCCTCGGCCGATACCTGATCACGCAGCGCGACGAGAAGCAGCAGATCACCTCGGTGATCTTCCCGCGGTATCACCAGCTCGATGTCACGCGGAAGCTGCAGGCCGCAGTGCTCGCCGACGCGCAAGGCACGAAGTATCTGGTGCAGCACTCGGCCGGCTCGGGGAAGACAAACTCCATCGCGTGGACGGCGCACTTCCTGGCCGAGCTGCACGACGACTCGAAGAAGAAGGTGTTCGACGCCGTGCTGGTCGTGTCGGATCGCAACGTGATCGACGCCCAGCTGCAGGACGCGCTGTTCGACTTCCAGCGGCAGACCGGCGTGGTGGCGACCATCAAGAACACCGACGGAAGTAAGAGCGCTGCGCTCGCCGCCGCGCTGAAGGACGGCAAGAAGATCATCGTGTGCACCATCCAGACGTTCCCATTCGCGCTCGATGAGGTACGCGCGCAGGCCGCGTCGCAGGGAAAGCGGTTCGCCGTGATCGCGGACGAGGCGCACAGTTCGCAGACCGGCGAGGCGGCGGCCCAGCTGAAAGCCGTCTTGTCGGCCGAGGAGCTGCGGGAGCTCACCGACGGTGGCGAGATCAGCACCGAAGACATCCTCGCCGCGCAGATGGCCACGCGCGCCGACGAGGGTGGCATCACGTTCGTCGCGTTCACCGCCACGCCGAAGACGAAGACGATGGAGCTCTTCGGCACGCGGCCCGACCCGACGCGCAAGCCAGCACCGGACAACATCCCCGCCCCGTTCCACGTGTACTCCATGCGGCAGGCCATCGAGGAGGGGTTCATCCTCGACGTGCTGCAGAACTACACGCCGTACAAACTGGCCTTCAAGCTGGCACACGACGGCAAGGAGCTGGACGAGACGGAGGTCGAGCGCAGCGCCGCGATGAAGGGCATCATGGGCTGGGTGCGACTCCACCCGTACAACATCGCGCAGAAAGTCGAAATCGTCGTCGAGCATTTCCGCACGTGGGTCGCACCGCTGCTCGGCGGCACGGCGAAGGCCATGGTTGTCGTCGGCAGCCGGAAGGAAGCCGTGCGCTGGCAACTCGCCATCGAGCGGTATATCGCCGAGAAGCGATACACGATGAAGACCCTGGTCGCGTTCTCCGGTGACGTCCATGACCCCGAGTCGGGCCCCGAGGCCTTCACCGAGAACAGCACGACACTGAACCCCAGCCTCAAGGGCCGCGACATCCGCGAGGCGTTCAAGGGCGATGAATATCAGATCCTGCTCGTCGCCAACAAATTCCAGACCGGGTTCGATCAACCGTTGTTGTGCGGCATGTACGTCGACAAGCGACTGGCCGGCATCCAGGCCGTGCAGACGTTGTCGCGCCTCAACCGCGCGTACAAGCGCGATGGCGTGACGAAGGACACCACGTACGTCGTGGATTTTGTCAACGAGCCTGCGGACGTGCTCGAGGCGTTCAAGGTCTACTACACGACCGCCGAACTCGCGGCCACGACGGACCCGAACCTGATTTTCGCACTGCGCGCGAAGCTCGACACGGCCGGGCACTACGATGAATTCGAGGTAGCGCGCGTCGCCGAGGTGGAGTTGGATCCGACGGCGAAACAGAGCGCGCTGATCGCGGCCCTGACGCCCGTAGTGGATCGCATCCTGAAGCGGTACGCTGCGGCACTCACCGCCTTCCGCACCGCCACGACGGCCGGCGACACCGGGGCCGCCGACGCCGCCACGGCCACCATGGACGCGCTGACGCTTTTCAAAAGCGATATGGGCGCGTACGTGCGCCTGTACACGTTCCTGTCGCAGATCTTCAACTACGGTGATCCGGCCATCGAAAAGCGCGCGCTGTTCTACAAGCGCCTGCTGCCGCTGCTGGAGTTCGGGCGCGAACGTGAGGGGATCGATCTGTCGAAGGTCGTGCTGACCCATCACACACTGAAGAAGCGTGGCGGGCAGCCGATGGATCTCACTGGCGGCGACGCACCGAAGCTGGAGCCTGTGACCGAAGCCGGCAGCGGCAGCGTGCAGGCGCAGGAGAAGGCGCGCCTGGCGGAGATCATCGAGAAGGTGAATGACCTGTTCACGGGCGAACTGTCGGACGACGACAAGCTCGTGTATGTGAACAGCGTCATCAAAGGAAAACTGCTGGAATCGAAGACGCTGCAGGAACAAGCGGCGAACAATTCGAAAGAGCAGTTCCGGAATTCACCGGATCTGGATCATGCGGTGACGCAGGCGATCATGGGGGCGTACGACGCGCACACGGCGATGAGCACGCAGGCGTTGAACTCGGCGGCGGTGCAGAAGTCGATCAAGGATATCCTGTTGAATTTTGCGGGGCTGTATGAGGGACTGCGGGGAGGTTCCGCGCAATGATGCGCGTGATGCAGCGTGTTGCGACGAGCATCACGCGCGCGCTCACCGCCACCCTGCTCCTCGCCGCCTGCGCCACGGAACCGGAGCCAGCACCGCGAGCACTCACCGTGGACCCGGCTTTCTGTGCGCAGGTGCAGGCTCCGGCACCACCGCTCTCCTCCGTGCTCGCACCGATCGACTCGCTGATGCGCGCGCACACGGGTGTGCATTCGCTCGAGGAAGGTGACCAGTCGATGATTGCGCGCGCATGGCTGACGGCCGCGGCCGAGCGCAGCATCGATGTGCAGTACTTCATTTTCACCGGTGACAACGTCGGCCTGATCGCGGTGGACTACCTGCTCCGCGCCGCAGACCGCGGCGTGCATGTGCGGCTGCTGGTGGATGACTTCATGCTCGAGGCCGACGCGCGGGCGTTGCTGGCGCTCGACGCGCACCCGAACCTCGAGATCCGCCTCTACAACCCGACGACGAACATCGGGAAGACGCTGCCGACGAAACTGTTCACGCTGGCCACCGACTTTCGCGGCTTCAACCAGCGTATGCACAACAAGACATTCATCGTCGACGGCCGAGTGGTGATCACCGGCGGGCGGAACATCGCCGACGAATACTTCGACTACGATCACGCCTACAATTTCCGCGACCGAGATGTCCTGCTGCTGGGCGGCGCGGCGGGCGACGTGCAGCGCTCCTTCGAGACGTTCTGGACGAGTGCATTGAGTGTGCCCGTTGCCTCGCTGGTGCGCGCCGCCACCGCGCCGATGGATACGGCAGTCGCCTATCGCTACCTGCACGACTACGCCTGCGACCCGAACAACTTCTGGCCGCAGGTGCGCGAACGGATCGCATCGGCACCGACCACCTTCGATCGCATGCGTGATTCAGGCGCGCTGGTCTGGTCGGACAGTGTGAGCTTCGTCACCGATCTGCCGGGCAAGAATGCAGGCACCGACGGCATCGGTGGCAGCGGCAGGAGCACCGAGGCGCTGATCCAGCTGGTGAAGGAGGCGCGCTCCTCGGTGACGATCCAGTCGCCGTATCTGGTAACGACGGCACTCAGCCAACAGCTGTTCCGCGATGCGATCGCGCGAGGCGTGCGCGTGCGGATCCTCACCAACAGCCTCGCCTCGACCGACAATCTCGACGCCTTCAGCGGCTACCAGCGCGAGCGCGCGACACTGCTCGCGCTCGGCGTCGAGATCTACGAGTTCAGGCCCGATGCCGCCGTTCGGCGCAAGGTGATGACCGGCGCCCTGCAGTCGACGCTGAACTTCGCACCCATCTTCGGCCTGCACGCCAAGTCGATGGTGATCGACGGGAAGATCGCCGTGATCGGCACCTTCAACCTCGATCCGCGCAGCGCGAACCTGAACACCGAGTGTCTCGCCGTGGTGCGCGACACGGTGGTGGCGCAGGCGGTCGCAGGTGCAATGGCCGTCGACATGCAGCCGGAGAATGCGTGGCACACGACGGCGACGTTCAATCCGGACGGCGAGGTCGCGCTGGGGAAGCGGGTGAAGGTCTGGTTTCGGGGGGTGGTGCCGAAGGCGGTGTTGTAGGAGGTGTTGTCGGGGCTACGCGATCAGGCAATCGGTGAGCGCGACATCGTTGCCAACGCACAGGAGCGCCTCGTTCGCGACGACTGACGTCGCGCACGCTAGGCAGTCACCAGAATTCAGCGCAGCCGGGACGGCAGGATTCGAACCCGCGACGCCCTGAACCGCGGCGCGCGGCGCGCGGTGCTCAGATGGCGGGTGGGTGCCGATTTCTTGCGGGGTCTGGCGCACCGGCGTTGGGCTCCGCTTGATACATTGTGGCCGGAGGTTGACCTTGATGCCTTCGACGAGTCACCGTAGGCGCTGACCGGATCGATACGTTCCGTCCGCGATTCCCGACCCTGACCTGCCTGACTTCAAAAGGGGCATAACCATGGCGTACGAGGGTGAGCTTCTCGTGGGTTGCGGGTTCATACACCCCGACTTCACCGACACATACGTTGTTGCTGTCACCGGCGACAGTGTGAACGTCTGTGGCCACCTTCTGGTCTACGACAGAAAGGGTGGCTACTACTTCCACGCAGTCGGCAATCCGACTGCGAAGGGCGTCGGGAAGCTCGATGGCTATCCCATGTATCTCGACGACGGTGGGTACCGGCGATACCTCGCCACAACGGGGAAATCAGAAATCCGGCGGCGAAAGGTCGTCCTGCCCAATCCGGCCGGGGCGCGCGACTTTGTCGAGATGCGACTCGCCGACACCTGGCTGTGGGGGGTGCTGCCCCACAATTGCGTCGCGTTCGTCGAAGCGGTCATCGCGGCGGGGGGAGGGTCCTGGGGCTCATACAGCAACTGCCCGGCGATCGCAGTCTCCGACACGATCGAGGAGAGTATTCAGCGATTCAGCAATTGGATGGATAGTAGCGTGTACGAACTATACGGAGTGCCGCGTTAGGTCTCGCGTCACCGCGGACGCATCGCCATGAGTGGACGGGGCGTTGGTGTGACCGACGTCGCGGCAACCATCCCGTCGACCGGCTCGACCGGCGTCGGAGTCTTCAATGGCGCATGGTCATCGAATTCAAGCACGAATCGCCGTCGCACCAGTTGAGCATGCTGCGTTGACGGTCACGGTGCGTGCAAAGCCGGCCACCGGGAGGCCGGCTCGATGCCAGCAGAAACGAGTAACGGCCCCAATACGTGAGGCCGTTACTCGTCACTCTAGGCAATCGGGACGGCGGGATTCGAACCCGCGACCCCCTGAACCCCATTCAGGTGCGCTACCGGACTGCGCTACGTCCCGAGACGGCCGGCTCCACCTGCCCCGACGCTCGCCCAAGACTCCCAACCTAGTCACTTGCCGGCCTCGCTTCAATCAGTCCAGCACGATCGT
>JBBRLZ010000131.1:0-5634 GCA_038231095.1 Gemmatimonadales bacterium | reverse complement strand
CGTGTGGCGCTGAAGGTGCTGCCACCCGAGCTGGCCGGCGAGCTGTCGCTGGAGCGCTTCCGGCGAGAACTGCTGACCGCCGCGCGACTGCAGCAAGCGAACATCGTCCCAGTGCTTTCCGCCGGCGATTTCGATGGCGTCCCCTGGTACACGATGCCATTCATCGAGGGGCGCTCGCTTCGCGACCGGCTGACCGAGGCAGCCGATCCGATTCCAGTCACCGAGATCGTCGGCATCGCGCGCGACGTGGCGCGCGCGCTGGCCTACGCGCATGCGCGCGGCATCGTCCACCGCGACATCAAACCGGACAACATCCTGCTTTCGGCGGGCACCGCCGTGGTGACCGATTTCGGCATCGCCAAAGCGATCGATGCGGCGCGCACGCGCGGTGGCACGCCAGGCGTCACGCTCACCAGCGCTGGACTGGCGATCGGCACGCCGGCCTACATGGCGCCGGAACAAGCGCTCGGTGACGAGTCGATCGACGGCCGCGCCGACCTCTATTCGCTCGGCTGCGTGCTGCACGAGGCCTGCACCGGTCGTCTGCTGTTTGCGGCGGCGACACCACAGTCACAGCTCGCCGCGCATCTCAGTCAGGCGCCGGTTCACGTCGGCACGCTGCGTCGCGACCTGCCGACACACGTCGCCGATCTGATCATGGCGATGCTGGCCAAGGACGCCAACGGTCGCCCCGCAACGGCCGCGGCCGTCCTCGCGGCGCTCGACGCGACGTCGCTCACCAGCAGCGGCGCGGTCGCGACCGCTGAACTGCGCACTGCGGGCGCGCTGATGCGCTGGGCGACTGCCGGCGCAGGGCTGGTCGGCTTCGCATTCGTCGCCGACCGCAGCATCGGTCTGCCCGACTGGGGCATGCCTGGCGCAATCGCGATCGCACTCGCCGGATTGCCGGTGGTGATCGGCACTGGCTTTGTGCGGCGATCGGCGCGACGCGCGGCGCGATCACCCGATGCCGTCACCGGCACGCTGGCAGGGATCGCGGTGCAGGCTGCCCCACACGTCAGCTGGAGTCGTACGGCACGCATCGGCACGGCGGTGGCGGTGACGTTCGGGCTTGGTATCGTGTCATTCCTTGGCCTGCGTGCGGCCGGCATCGGGCCGGAAGGATCCCTGCTCGCGAACGGCAAACTGCGACAGTCGGCGCGACTGGTCGTGGCCGATTTCGCCGCGTCGGTCACGGATTCATCGCTCGCTCGCGTGGCTGGCGAGGCCGTTCGCACAGCGCTCTCCGAAGCGTCGACAACGTCACTGATGTCGCCCGCCGAAGCGGCCACCGCGCTGCAGCGCATGCAACGCGATCCGTCAAAGCCGCTGCCTCTGGCACTCGCGCGCGAGTTGGCCGAGCGCGAAGGCGTGGCCGCCGTCGTGGCCGGTGACCTGACGCGCGCCGGCAGCGGATGGATCGTAGGCCTGCGACTGGTGACGGTGACCGGCGAGGAGCTGGCGGCCTATCGTGCCACTGCAGACGACACTGGTGAACTGCTTTCGGCCATCGAGCGCGTCTCGCGCAAACTGCGCGGTCGCATGGGAGAGTCGCTGGCGCGCGTCAACCAGTCGCCGGACCTCGAGGCAGTCACCACCGGATCACTCGAAGCGTTCCGGCTGTTCGCCGAGGGTGCACGTGCGGTCGATGTCGATCATGATTTCGATCGCGCCGTGAAGCAATTGAAAGCAGCGGTCGCGATCGACTCGCAGTTCGCGATGGCGTGGCGCAAGCTTGGCGTCGCGTACAGCAACGGGCGGTTCGGAGGCGCCCTCAGTGACTCGGCGTACGCCAAGGCATTCCGTTATCGCGAGCGGTTGCCGGGGCTCGAGCGACTGCGCGCCGAGGGGAGTTATTACTACTCGGTGCTCGGGGATCGCCCGCGTGCAGAGCAGGTCTACCGCGAGATGCAGCAGCGGTTTCCCATCGCCTTCCTCCGCTATGGCACGGTCAACTACGGCAATGTGCTGAACTCGCAGCGACGGTTCGCGGAGGCCGAATCGATTGCACGCCAGATTCCGGTGCAGCTGGTACAACGGTACGAGAACCTGCACGGCATTCTTCTGGCGCAGCGGAAGATCGCGGCCGCTGACAGCGTCGCTGCGGAGATGAGCACACGTTTTCCCGACAATCCGCTCGTGTATCGGCTGCGCGCTGATGCCGCGTGGATGCGCGGCGACTGGGACGCCTCGACCCGCAACATCGAGGCGGCGGTGGCAAGCGCGAAACGTCCGACGGATCGATCCGCCGCGTTCAGCCTGCTGGTCGGCGAGCGCTGGATGCGCGGCCGCTTCATCGAATCGCTCGACGCGCGGCAGAAGGAGCGGACGAGCAATGTGGCGCGTGGCGCCGTGGGCGGCGCGACGGTGATCGACAGCCTCGGAATGTCGCTCGTCGATGTGAATTTCCGCGGTCGGAGAGCTGAAGGGGTGGCGCGCCTGGCGCGTATCGGTGGTGCGACGGCGCTCGACACCGTGCCTGTGGACCGACGCGACTACACACCGATGCTGTACGCATACGCCCTCGCCGGCATGCCGACGGAAGCTGCCGCGGTGCTGGACCGCATGGTGCGCGAGGTGCCGGACACGATGCAACGACGCCAGAAGAAGGTGGCGTTTGCCTACGCGCGGGCAGAAGTGGCGCTCGCACGCAAAGACGCCCCCGCCGCGCTGCGCTGGGCTGATTCCACGCGCACGCGCGGCGATGGCACGACGGCCTACTGCCTGCCCTGCACCGAGATCCTGCGTGCCCGGATCTACGACACGCAGGAGCAGCCCGACTCGGTGCTCAAGATCCTTGATCGATATCTCGACACGAGTGAGCAGGCGCGTGTGGAGGAAAACGAGGCCGACTTCATGTTTCTTCCGTGGGCGCTCAAGCGCAGCGGCGAGTTGCACGCGGCGGTGGGTCACGTGCGTAAGGCCATGGATCGCTACGAGTCGCTGATCATGCTCTGGAACAAGGCCGATCCCGATATGCAGCCGACCGTGCGCGACTTGCGTGCCCGCGTCGTAGGCCTGCGCGAACGGCTGCCGCGCTGACCGTTCTGCGGCGTCACGCCGCAGCCAGTGGTGATCCTGCCGACGGTGTGTGGACGATGGTCAGCAGGAATGTGCAGCCCTGCGCAGAACGTGCTGAATGACGTACGCCCGGCGCCAACACCAGGATGTCGTTCGTGGCCAACGTGTACTCGATTCCCATCGCGACAAAGATGGCGCTGCCCTGCAGGATGTGGACGCTCACAGGTCCGGTAGTTGAGTGCTCGGGCAGCGCACCGTCCGGTGCCAGCGACAGCATCGTCAATCGCAACGGACCGTCCTTCACGAGCGTGCGGCCGGTGCGCCCGCTGCGCGCGAGCGTGTCCTGATCGAGCATCGTGATGTCCTGCGTCAGATGGTGCACCAGCACATCGCCGTCCACCGCGCGTTGCATCGATGACATGGACTGCGTCTCCGAAAGCTGAAGAGTTCAACGAGCCTGCGTGTCCTCGCGCTCGTGACACATATCGCGCGGACTGGAGCGTTGTCCAACGAGCGTGTGCACATCGTGATTCGCTTGTAACCTATGAGTTGTTCCGCCAGCGCGGAGTGTTGAGAACGCGCTGACCGTGACCGCGTTACCGCTCAGCGACCCGGTGCACTCAGCGTTTTCAGCATCTCGCTATTTCACCGGACATTTCGCGACGGCGGTGAGCGTCGTCCCCGAAGCGTTTAGATTTCTCTCCGACGCCTTCCGCTCGCCTTCGCCATTCCCACGTGACCCTCGTCTCCTGCTCCAACATCGGCATTTCCTTCGGCGCGACCGAACTCCTCAAGAACATCACGTTCACCGTGGCCGCAGGCGAGCGCTGGGGCATCATCGGACGGAATGGTGCCGGCAAGACATCGATCTTCAGCGTCATCACCGGGGACCTCGAGCCGACGACGGGCAGCGTCGCACGGAAGCCGGGGCTGCGGCATGCGCTCCTCGACCAGCACCGCGCCTTCGAGGGTGCCACCACCGTCTGGCAGGCGGGAGCGGCCGCCTGGCGTGAGGTGATCGCGCTCGAGCAACACATCGCGGATCAGGCGATGGCCCTGGGCGAGATGGGCGACACGGTCACTGACGAGTTCCTCGACCGGTTCGGGCACGACCAGGAGCGCTTCGCCGACCTCGGCGGCTACGTCTATCACGCCCGTGTCGATGCCGTGCTGCAAGGCCTCGGCTTCGACGCCGAGGAGTCGAAGACGCGTCTGGTGTCATCCCTGTCGGGCGGCGAGCGCGGGCGTGTGGGCCTTGCAGCGCAACTCATCGCGCCGGCCGACCTGCTGCTGCTCGACGAACCCACCAACCATCTCGATCTTGACACCACCACCTGGCTTCAGGACTGGCTCAAGGAGGCCGACGAGACGGTGATCGTCGTGTCGCACGATCGGGCGTTCCTCGACGCGATCTGCACGCACATCCTGCACATCGAGGCGAAGTCGAGCGAGTCGTACAAGGGCAACTACAGCCAGTTCGTGCCGCAGCGTGCCGAACGCCGCCTCACGCGCGAGCGCGAGTTGGAGAAGCAGCGCGCGTATGTGAAGAAGGAGCAGGACTACATCATGCGGAACCTCGCGGGCGTGAACTCCTTCCAGGCCAAGGGCAAGCGCAAGCGGCTCGAACGCCTGCCCCGTCTCGCGCCGCCGCCGGGCGATCCGGCGGCGATGTCGCTCAAGTTCAAGGTCAAGGAACGTGGCGGCGATCAGGTTGTCGCGATCGACGCACTGCGCGTCGAAGTCCCCGGACGTGTGCTGGTGGAAGAGTTCACGGCCGTGCTGCGCCGCAACGACTTCGTCGCGCTCGTCGGCCCGAATGGCGCGGGCAAATCCTCGTTCATCGCGACGCTCCTCGGCGATCGCGCGGCCGCGAGTGGTGAAGCGCGCGTCGGCAGCTCGATCCGGCCCGCCTATTTCAAGCAGGACCTTTCCGACCTCCCGCTCCGCATGTCACTCTCTGACGCGATTCAGGGGCAACGGCCGACGTGGAATCGCGGCCAGGTGCAGAATCATCTGGGCGCGTTCGGTTTCACGGGCGACGAAGTCTTCCGCGAGATCGGCACGCTGAGCGGTGGCGAGCGGGCGCGCGTGGCGATGGCGATCATCACGCTGTCGGGCGCCAATCTGCTGGTGCTCGACGAGCCGACGAATCATCTCGACGTCGAGAACATCGAAGTGCTCGAGGATGCGCTGGAGGAGTACGAGGGCACGGTGCTGCTGGTGAGCCACGACCGTGCGTTCCTGCGCGAGGTGGCTACGCGGGTGTGGTGGTTCGATGGGGCGCGGTTGGTGGATTTCGATGGATCGTTCATTGAGTGGGAGGCGGATCGGGCGCGTAAGGCGTAGCGACGCAGAGGTGTGAATGCACCAATGATTCCGACCATTCCGATTTCTGACGCAGAGACGCGTCGCACCGAACTTGTGCGCTCGGTGGCTGCTGCAGCTTGGTGGTGCAGTCATCACCAACGACGCGATGTTCAGACAGCTCCGCGTCGACGTCTATTAGTGAGCGATCGTTTGGCTGGTCCTTTCATGAGTTAGCCCGCCGCTCCGGAAAACGCGAAGGCTCCGCTTTTCAGCGGAGCCTTCGCGCGTCGCGCAGCCAGAGAGCGG
>JBBRLZ010000130.1:0-5822 GCA_038231095.1 Gemmatimonadales bacterium | reverse complement strand
CGTGAAGATTCGCTACGGACTGTTCGACCGTCCGCGTCCGGCGGAACGCTACTGGTCACTGCGGAACTGCGTTGGTGCGCCTGAACATCGCGACATTGCCCGTGAGGCGGTCCGGAAGTCGCTCGTGCTGCTCAAGAACGACGGCGCGGTGCTGCCGGTCGATCGGAGCGCACGGATCCTGGTGGCCGGAAGGAGTGCGGACAACCGCGGGTATCAGTGCGGAGGTTTCACGGTTGCCTGGCAGGGCGTCACCAGCAACGCGCAGATCATCGGCGGCACGTCGATCTGGGAAGGCATTCAACGTGTCGCGCCACATGCCGTGCTCAGTTTGGACGGCTCGGCGGCCGATGCCGGCGCGCATGATGTGGCGATCGTCGTCTGTGGTGAAACACCGTATGCGGAAGGCATGGGCGACATTCGCGCCGTGACCGATCTGACAGGGAAGGGATCTGCCAATGAGCAGAAGTTCTCGTCCCTCGCGCCATACGGTCAGAGTGTGGAACTCGGTGTGTTGCATCCGGAGGATCTGGCGCTCATCACGGCCGTGAAGGCGACAGGAGTTCCGGTGGTCGTCGTGCTTGTTTCCGGCCGTCCGCTGGTCACCACGTCGGAGATGGCGAATGCGTCGGCGTTCGTTGCCGTCTGGCTGCCCGGGTCGGAGGGTCAGGGCGTTGCCGACGTCCTCTTCGGCGACTTCGATTTTCAGGGCACGTTGCCGTTTGCGTGGCCAGCGGCCGCAGCGCCAGGGGTCGCGGGAGCCGCGATGGGCGAACTCCTGCCGCGTGGATTCGGCCTCACGTATGCCGGCGTAACACCCGCGTAGCCTCGACACGACGTTGGTCAGAAGCGAACGCGGCGCCACTCGCATGGGTGGCGCCGCGTTCGTGTTCACAACTCCTGCCAACTCGCGCGTCGCTTACGCGGTTGGCGTAAGCTCCGACTTTCCACGGCGCGCTTCCAACTCGGCGCGAACCTCGCGCGCGCGTGCCTCGGTGATCGGGTAGGCCATGATCGACCAGATGGCGAGCAGCGATCCAATGATCGGGATCACCGCGTCACAGAGACGCATCAGCACGATCGTGTGTGCCGTCTGGTTGCCCTTCAGCGCGACATCGAAGCCGGTGGCGTTGAGCAGATAGCCGCCGCCCGCGATGGCGGCCGCCATGCCGAGCTTCACGACCCACCAGTAGATCGATCCGAACATCCCTTCGCGACGCTGGCGCGTCTCCAGCTCGTCACAGTCCACCACATCCGCGATCATCGATCCCATCAGCGTGAAGAGCCCGCCGAGGCCGAATGCGAGCAGTGGCGCCGGCAACAGCAGGAGCGCCGGGTACTTCGGATTGTAGCAGAACCACTTTGCCGCATATCCGATGATCGAGATCGAAGTCGAGACGACGAACGCGCGTCGCTTGCCGATCTTCGTACCGAGCCAGGTGATGAAGAAGATCACCAGGAACGTTGACACCGCGCCGATCGTACCCGAATATCCGGCGTACTTCGCGCCCAGTTCCTGGTTGCCGCCGAACACATAGTAGATGATCACGTAGTACTGGAACGACGAGATCATGATGAACCCGTTGAACACCAGGAACGTGGAGATGCACAGCTTGAGGAATGGCCCCGACTTGAGTGTCGTGATGAAGCCTTTGCCGAACGCGATGAGATTGCGCGAGATCACTTGAATCTGACTCTCGCCTGCAACCGCGACCGTGGCCGCTTCCGCATGCTCGGCGTGGCGCTCGCGCAGGAAGATCGCCGGCAGCACACCGATCGCAATCGTCATCACGCCGATCGCGATTGCGAGCCCCGACGCGCCCTCCACGGGTGAGGCGAACCACCGCTTGTTGGTCATGATCCAGAGAAACCACGGCGAGATCAGGTAGGCGATCTGTCCGATGAAATTCTGCACGCCCATCAGGCGTGTGCGCTCATGGTAATCCGGTGTCAGTTCGTAGCCGAGTGCTACCCAAGGGGCGGCGAAGATCGTGTACGCGACGTAGAACAGGATCGACCCGACGAGGAAATACCAGAAGTAGAAGTTCTCGCTGCGACCGCCGGGCATGTACCAGAGCGCGGCGTAGGTCAGGCCCGATGCGATCGCGCCGATGAAGATGTACGGCCGGCGTCGTCCCCACCGCGACTTCGTGGTGTCGGAGATGTAGCCCATCAGCGGGTCGAGAATCGCATCGGCAAAACGTGGAAGGGCACCGAGCAGCCCCACGAGTGCCGGGTTCATGCCGAGGCCGAGGTTCAGCACGATCATCATCCCGCCGATGGCCGCCGCGAGCAGGTTGTTCACCAGCGCGCCCAGACCGTAGGCCACCTTCAGCGGAAACGAAATCCGATCTTCCGGTTTCGTGGCAGATTCGTCTGGCCCTGCGGAATCATCCTTCGTTCCGATGCGCGAATGCCACGCGGCGAGCGCGAGGCGGATGAGGCGGGTGAGCGGGCCCGGTTGTGTCATCGGCGACTACCGGTACACGCGGACGTAGTCGACGACGAGACTCTGAGGAAACACGGTCGCACCGTCCGGCGCGCCAACGTAGTTACCGCCGACGGCGAGATTGAGGATCACGTAGAACGGATGGTCGAATGCCCACGTGGTCGGGACATAGGTGCGCTTGACGCGTTGATACAGCGTGTCGTCCACGAAGTAGTCGATGCGGTCTTCCGTCCACTCGACGGCGTAGACGTGGAAGGCGGCGTCCGCCCGCACGCCGGCGGGAAAGTCGTAGGCGCGCGTCAGCGCATTGGCACCGGAGTAGCCTGGCCCATGCAGGCTGCCGTTGATGCGCGTCGGTTCCTGCCCACGATTCTCCATCACGTCGATCTCACCGGCTTGCGGCCAGCCAACGGTTCCGACATTTGCGCCGAGCAGCCAGAAGGCGGGCCACATGCCGCGGCCGGTCGGCAGCTTCATGCGCGCTTCGTACCGGCCCTGCTTCGTTTCATGCAGGCCCTGCGTCGTGATGCGCGCGGAGGTGTAAGCGCGATTGTTCGAGGATTCCCGACGCGCGGTGATCACGAGGTTGCCGGCACCATCAAGCGATGCATTTGCCGGCAGGTTCGTGTCGTACTCCAGCTGGGCGTTGCCCCAGTCGGTGCCGATATCGAAGCGCCAGTTGGCGGCCGACGGTAACGTGCCGATCGCACCGTCGAACTCGTCGCTCCACGCAAGTTTCCAGTTCGGCGACAGAGGGTCACCACAGCCGGCCAGCATCGTCGCCGCAGCGACCAGCAGACGTCGGGACTTGTTCACGGGTCTCTCCGGCAAGGAATGGTTATCGGGCGCTATCGAACAGCAAGTGGGTCGGGTCGCTCAATGCGGCGTCGAGCATCATCGTGGCCCCACCGATCGCGATGACCAGCGATCCGAGCTCACCGACGCGGATCTCAGCGGCGACGACGGAGCTCACGAACGTGCGCTTCATCACCGTCGCCCGCAGTGGCGTCAGCAGCAGTGCTCCAAGCCGCGCGAGCGAGCCTCCGAGAATCACGGCCGAGGGATTGTTCAGATTCAGCACGCTGGCAATGGCGATGCCGAGGTACTCCGCCGTTTCGCTCACGACCTGCAACGCGAGTGGATCGTGCGCGAGTGCGGCATCGGCGATCGTGGCGATCTTCAGATCACCCGTGGCGAGCAGGCTGTCGGGAAACTCCGTCCTGAGCAGCGTGGCGCGCGCGATGATGGCTTTCGCGCCGGCGAACGTCTGCAGGCAGCCGCGGTTGCCGCAGTCGCACATCGCGCCACGCAGGTCCATCGCCATGTGACCGATTTCGCCTGCGACGCCGCTGGAGCCGCGATAGACTCGTCCGCCGATCAGGTGCCCCGAGCCGATGCCCGTCGACACCTTGATGTACGTGAAGTCACGGAAGCTGCGCCCCGCGCCCCACCAGTGCTCGGCCAGGGCGCCGAGATTCGCATCGTTGTCCACGAGCACCGGGACGCCGAACAGTTCTCGCAGCGCCAGAAAGCCGTGCCGCTCGTGCCAGTCCGGCAGCGCGAGCGGTGAGACGCGCTCCGGATGCAGTGGATCGACGGGGCTCGGGAGCGCAATGCCGATGCCTGCCAGCAGCGCCGCATCGCCACCCCACGTCGTCAGGCATGCCCGGCAGAACTTCGTGACGCACGCGAGCGTGCCCTGCGGATCGGTACGCACCGGGTACTCGCGTCGCTCCGATGCCAGAATGTGACCGCGCAGATCGGTCAGCACGACGCCGATGTGTGACGCGCCGACATCGACGCCGAGAATGACACGCGCGGCGTCCTGAAACTCGAGGACCACGGGGCGGCGGCCTCCGCGCGAGGCGCCTACACCTTTTTCCGACACCAGGTTCGTCGAAATCAGCGATGCCACGATCTCGGAGACCGTCGAGCGGGAGAGCCCCGTGACATCCGCAATCTCCGCCCGCGAAATCGTCTTTCGTTCCCAGATCAGCCGAAGGACCGACTCCGTGAGAGTGAGCGGACGCGCCGATGCCGCGCGCGAGCGCGCAGCATCAGGGTACCCGGTTCCCGCAGTCGTGAACTTCCGCGGTGTGGTCACGCAACGATGTCCCGCGGTGCGACGATCTATTTGTGGAACAGCACGTTGTCGATGAACACCGTCTTCGGATCGCCGGAGATGATGAACTGCGCCATGTGCCCGCGTGTGACGAGGCCGGTGAACTGCGTCAGCGGAATGTCGAGCGTCACCCAGCTGCCTGTCGCCAGCGCAGGCGTCGACGTCGAGGTGAATGTGAGTTCGTGCTCGACGTCATCGCCGCCAGCGAAGGCACCGTTGGCGCCGAAATCCACGAGCTTCACCTTGAAGACCGCAGGAGCCCCGGTGGCGTCCGGCGTCCAGATGTCCATGCGGAAGTGCGTCATTGCGGAGGCGTTGATCTGCGTCCCGACGGTTTCAATGCCGGCGAAGACGAGAGTCGTGTACTTCTTCGTCACACGACTCCCGATCGTGACGTCGACCTGACCGGCCGAGCTCCAGCCGGTGAGCCACGTGTCCACTGGGACATTCGTGTACGGTGCGCTGTACATCGAAATCACGTCTGCCGCGGGATACGTCGGTGTCGGCGCTGCCACCGACGGACTGCTCGGCGGGGCGTAGAAGTACACGTTGTCGATGAAGAACGTCGGCAGGTCGCCGGAGAAGATCATCTGCGCGAGGTGGCCCTTGGTCACGAGACCGGTGAACGCCGAGAGCGGGATGTCGATGCCCACCCAGCCGCCGGTGGCGAGCGCTGGTGTCGTCGTGGCGGTCAGCGTGATTTCGTGTTCGACGTCGTCACCACCGCCAAAGGCACCGTTCGCTCCGAAGTCGACCAGCTTGATCCGGAACGCCTTCGGCGTCGCCGTCGGGCTGGCCGTCCAGAGATCCATGTGGAACGCCGTCATCGCCGAGGCATTCACCGGCGCCGATGTGAATTCGATACCGGCGAACACGAAGTTCGTGTACTTCTTCGTGTCATTGCCGGCGATCTGGAGATCGGCAACGTCCGCCTGATCCCAGGAAGCGGACCAGGTGTCCACCGCAACGTTCGTGTAGGCGTTGCTGAACAGCGAAATGACGCTGGCGGCCTGTCGCGTCGGCGTCGGCGCGGCCGTCACCGGTGAGGTTGGAACCGGGACTTTGTAGAAGTAGATGTTCTGCAGGTACACCGTCGGGCTTGCACCGGCGATGATCATCTGTGCGAGATGACCGCGCGATGCAAGACCAGCGAAGGCCGACATCGGGATGTCGAGGCTGCTCCATGCGCCGGTCGTCACGGACGGGTTGGACGTCGGCGACAGCGTCAGGTCGAACTCCGAATCGTCACCGCCG
>JBBRLZ010000129.1:0-5978 GCA_038231095.1 Gemmatimonadales bacterium | reverse complement strand
GTGCCCGCAATCGGATGCCCAGGCACGAAGTGCACACCCGCGGGCAGATGCGGCACGAGATCACGGATCACTGATGCCTTCGTCGAACAGACATCGGTCACGATCGCGCCAACCTTCAGATGTGGTCCAATCTCCTTCGCCACCGGCGCCACCGCCGACAGCGGCACACCAATCACCACCAGATCGGCGTCCCGCACGGCAAGCGCATTGTCGGTGAAGACGGCGTCGGCGATTCCGAGCTCGATTGCGCGTTGACAGTGCGCGGCGTTCGTGTCGCCGACGGTGATGTGACCGGCCATCCCGTACCGGCGCATCGCGTGCGCAAGCGAGGAGTTGACCAGCCCAATGCCGATCAGCGCAACGCGGTCGAACTGTGGCATCGGAGTGTGAGCGAAGTGTGAAGCGGTGCGGTGTCTGCCCTCTTCGGAATCTACCGAGCCTCCCGGCGCTTGACCGCGCGACGGCCGCTGCGTCCATTTCACGCTCACCCTGTCCGTTGGAGCAACTGCAATGCGCGTGGTCTCATGTGGTGTGATCCTCTCCGTGGCCGCCGTGGCCTGCATGCCGCAGACCAGAGAAGCGAAGGCGCCGGTGGACTACTCGGCCCAGAAGGTTGCGGCCGCAGCGCCCGCGCACGACTCGATCCGCGAAGGCTTCATTCAAGTCCCGGGCGGCAAGGTCTGGTATCGCATCGTCGGCGCCGACAAGCCGGGCATTCCGCTGCTCGCGCTGCACGGCGGACCCGGCATGCCGAGCTACTACATGTCGCCGCTCAAGGAACTGGCGGATGAACGACCGGTGATCTTCTACGATCAACTGGGCTGCGGCCGCTCCGATCATCCGAACGACACCACCCTCTGGACGATCCCACGCTTCGTCGAGGAACTGAAAGCGGTGCGCGCGGCACTCGGCTACAAGGAAGTTCACCTCCTCGGCCACAGCTGGGGCACGACGCTCGCGTTCAACTACCTGCTCACGAAGCCCGTAGGCGTGCGCAGCGTGATCATGTCCGGCCCCGCCATCAGCATCGTGCGATTCCGTCACGACGTGGACTCGATGATCGCCATGCTGCCCGACTCGTTGATCAAGGCAATCCGCACCAACGAGAAGGCAGGTACCACGACGGCGCCTGCCTACATGGCGGCGAGCCAGGTGTTCTATGATCGGCATGTGATTCGCACCAAGCCGCTGCCGGCTGATGTGGAGAGCACCTTCACCAACGTGGGCCAACAGGTCTACAACACGATGAATGGGCCAACGGAATTCACCGTCGTCGGGTCGTTCAAGGATTACGACGGAACACCCAGGCTCAACGAATTGAAGCTGCCGATTCTGTGGATGGCGGGCGAGTTCGACGAGACCTCGCCCGCCGCCGCGAAGGACTTCCAGCGCATGACGCCGGGGAGCGAGTTCGTGGAGCTGAAGGGTGCCGGGCACCTCACGATGTGGGACGCGCGGCAGACGTATCTGGCCGAGGTGCGGCGGTTCATCCGGGCGCACTGATTCGGCCTCCCATTGCCTTTCACTGGTCCCGAGAAAACGTTTGCCCACCCCAGAGGTCGCTCACGGTCATTCCGCCATTTAGACGGTCAGGCGCTCCCCCCGCCGTACCCCATGCCATATCGGCCCCCGCAGTACACGCCCGCTGACAACCCCACCGCGGCACCACCGCCGATACCCCATGCGCTCGGGCCGACGATCACCGACGTCGCGCGCGAGTGCGGCGTGTCGGCAGCCACGGTCTCGCGGATTCTGAACGGCCAGCATCGCGGTGATCCGACCACCCGAGGCCGAGTGCAGGCGACCGCACTCAGGCTCGGCTACGTGCCGCACTCGGGCGCGCGATCACTGGTCACGCGTCGCACCGGTGCACTCGGCATTCTGCTGCCGGATCTCTTCGGCGAATTCTTTTCCGAGTTCCTGCGCGGCATCGATGACGTGTCGCACGAGGCCGGTATCCATCTGCTCGTCACCAGCACGCACGCCGACCCGGAGCAGTTGCGCGCCGCTGCCGCCGCGGTGCGTGGTCGTGTCGATGGCTATCTGATCGTGGCGCCGGGCAATCGCGCCAACGCAGTGATCACATCGCTGGCCGAGCAGTTGCCGGTGGTCGTGGTGGGCATCGACGCGCGTGCGTGCGGCGCGCCGTCATTGATGATCGACAATGCCGCCGGTGCGACGGCGGTGGCCGAGCATGCACTCGCGCGGGGCTATCGCCACCTGGCGATGATCACGGGGCCTGAGACGAATGAAGACGCTGTCGCACGGCGCGATGCGTTCCGCGCGGTGTTTGCGCGCGCAGAACCGGACGTGACGCTGACGGAGTTCGCCGGTGATTTCTCGCAGGACTCAGGCTGGAACGCGGCGCATACGATGCTCGCGCACCCGCGTCGGTTCGACTTCGTGTTCGCCTGCAACGACACGATGGCGACGATCGCGCTGAGTGTGCTGCGCGACGCCGGAATCCGCGTACCAGAGAACATGGGCGTCGCGGGCTTCGATGATCTGCCGATGGCGCGGTTCCTCACGCCACCGCTCACGACCGTGCACGTGCCGATCGAGGAGCTCGGCCGCCGTGCGATGCGCACGTTGATCGACTGTGTGGTGCGTGGTGCGCCGTCGCGGAGTTCGGTGGAGCTGATTCCGACAACGCTCGCGATTCGCGGCTCGACAGTGCCGGATACGCGACGCGCACGCAGTTGAATTGTGCACGCGCGCGGCGCGTCACTGCGTGCGCGATCGTCGTGGATGACGCTGCTGGCTGTCACGCGTAAGTCGCACTTGCATCATATGTGACGCATCAGAACGCTGTGGACGTGCGGGCTTGACTCGCGCTGCGCACGCGGAAGCTTTGCGTCATCCGATCGATACAATCGGATCTGCAGTACCCACCCGAGTGGTGATGTGTCAGCAACTCCCCTTGCTGCCGTTCTCGACGGCGCGTGGACACTGGCGGCGAGTTCTGTCGCAGCGTCGCGTGCGTGAGGTGTACTCCGCGGCAGCGCGAAGACGATCTGCGGCGCGCAGGGAGGCGCGCGCGTCGCATGCGCAAACTCAACCGGGATCTCCATCTCATGTCCACAGGCTCGTTTACCCATCGGCTCTGCCGACCGGTCGCCGCACTATTCGTCATACTGACCATCGGCGCGCGTCCGCTCGCCGCACAGAACACCACCGGCTCGATCCGCGGGAACATCACAACGGAAGGCGGCGGCCCTGCGACAGGCACGACGGTGACCGCGACGAACGTTGCGAACGGCGTCGCGCGGTCCAACGTCTCCACCGATCGTGGCACGTACATTCTCACCGGCCTGACGCCCGGTGTGTACGACGTGTTGTTTCGTCGTGTCGGTCTCGCGCCGCAGACGCGTCGGCGCACGGTCGGCATCGGTCAGATCATCGAGCTCGACGTTGCACTGACGAACGTTGCGGCGCAGCTGGCGGCAGTGACGGTCACCGATTCGCGCGGCGTCGACACACGCACCTCGGAAGTGGCGACGAATGTCTCACAGGCCCAGATCAACGCGCTGCCGACCTCCGATCGCAACTTCCTCGGCCTGGCCTCCCTGGCGCCCGGCGTACGCATTTCCGGCGAAGGCGCCGAAGGCACTACGAAGAACTTCCGCGCCGGTGCACTCGACGCCGGCAGCATCAACGTCTTCATCGACGGTGCGAGCCAGAAGAACGACATCACTGGCTCGGGGATCGCAGGGCAGGATGCCAGCCGCGGGAATCCATTCCCGCAGAACGCGGTGCAGGAGTTCCGCGTGATCACGCAGAACTTCAAGGCCGAGTATCAGAAGGCGTCGAGCGCGATCATCGTGGCAACGACGAAGTCCGGCGGCAATGCATGGCATGGCAGTGCGTTCGGCAACTACGTCAGCAAGGATTTCGTGGCGCTCGATTCGTTTCAGCGCAAGAACCGCGCGGCGAACCCGACGTCGTTTTCAACGCAGGATTATCGCCGCTATCTCGCTGGCGCCACGCTCGGTGGGCCAATCATCGAGAAGAAGCTGTTCTTCTTCGGCTCGTATGAGCGGAACGATCAGAATCGTGGACAGAGTGTCGGTTTCAGCGCGATCCCGGCTGGTGCGTTGATCCCGGCGAATGTCGTGAGTCAATTTGCCAGCAACACAGGCTCGTATCAGTCACCGTTCCGCTCGAATCTCTTTCTCGCCAAACTGAACCTTGCAGCGAGCGAGAATACGAACTACGAGCTCAGTTACAACGGGCGGTTCGAAACCGATGTGCGCAGCTTCGGCGGGCAGACGAGTATCGAATCCGCCGAGAATGTGCGCAACAAGGTGAACAGCGGTGTGCTGAAGCGGACGTGGGCGAGCGGC
Organism: Gemmatimonadales bacterium; assembly: GCA_038231095.1. Lineage (GTDB taxonomy): Bacteria > Gemmatimonadota > Gemmatimonadetes > Gemmatimonadales > Gemmatimonadaceae > JACMLX01. The sequence goes on along the minus strand of JBBRLZ010000129.1, from coordinate 1,635 downwards.
GCGCAGTTGCATGAGACGCTGCTCAACGTGTCACGCTGGAACTGGGACCCGACGCCTGAGAACCGGACGCTGGTTGGCCTCGACTATCAGGGCATCGGGCGGCTCGGCGGGCGTGACGGCGGCCAGAGCTGGGTGCAGGATCGTGTTTCGCTGCGGCACGACTTCACGTACACCGGCCTGCGCATGGCTGGCGACCACGTGGTCAAGATCGGCGGCAACGTCGACCGCCTGAAGTACTCGGCGAGCAAGACGTTCGTCCGTCCGCCAGTGTATCGGTTCAATTCGGCCGAGAACTTCGCCTTCCCGCGTGAGGCGCAATACGGCACGGGCAACCCTGACATCAAGGCGAACAACACGCAGGGTGGGCTGTATGTACAGGACGACTGGAGCCCGACGAAGCAGCTGACGGTCAACATCGGCGTGCGGTGGGATGTCGAGACGAACCAGTTCGACAGGAACTACGTGACGCCGGTGGGTGTGCGCGCCGATCTTGACTCGGTGCTCCGCAACCGCGGCTTCGATACCAACCAGTATTTCAGTGACGGCAGCCAGCGAAAGATCTTCTACGGCGCCGTGCAGCCGCGCGTGGGCTTCTCGTACGCGCTAGACGCGGCCGGGCGCACGACGCTGTTCGGCAGCTACGGCATCTTCTACGATCGCAGCAATTTCAACAACGGGCTGGATGAGAAATTCCGTCTGCAGTATGCGATCCGCACCTTCCGGTTCTCGGCAAATGGCCTGCCGCGCGATGGCAGTCCGACGATCAAGTGGGACCCGTCGTACCAGACGGCCGCAGGTCTCGATGGCCTGATCGCGAGTGGTGTGGCACCGAGGCCGGAAGTCTTCCTGATCCGCAATGACACGCGTCCGCCAAGTTCGATGCAGTACAGCGGCGGTATCCGTCAGTCGATCGCGGATTGGCGCGTCTCGGCGACGTACACGAATGTCGCGAGCAGGAACGGTTTCACATTCATCTTCGGCAACCGTAATGCACAGGGCCAGTGTTGTGCGAACGTGTCGACGAACTACAGCAACGTACTGCTCAGCGACAACACGCCTGAGACCTGGTATCAGGCGTTGATGCTGCAGGTGGATCGACCGTACGCGTTCGTCGCGCGGAACAAGTTCAACTGGGGTGTCGGTGTCGCATACACGTATGCGAAGGGGCGCCAGCGCGGCGGCGATCTGTTCTCGCTCGACTTCCCGAGCGTGGCGCAGTATCCGAAGTTCCCGACGAGCATCGACGTGCCGAACCTGCTCGTCGCGAACTGGATCGTGGATATTCCGGTATTGTGGGGCATTCAGTACTCCGGTGTGATCCGACTGCACTCCGGCGATCCGTATACGGTGGCGGACGAGAGTCTCGGCAATGGCCCGAACCAGCGAAAGCTGCTGATCAACACCGGTCGTCCACCGAAGAAGAGTTTCATCGTGCCTGGTGACATCTGGGGGTACCGCAATGTCGACATGCGGTTGCGGAAGGATCTCGTCACACTGGCGAGTCAGTACCGCGTCGGGATCACGGCGGACCTCTTCAACGCGTTCAATTTCAACAACCTCGGATGCTGGAACGGTTACATCGCGACGCTGCCGAACACGAATGCCGACTTCGGCACAGCCAACTGCGTGTCGGGT
>JBBRLZ010000128.1:0-5988 GCA_038231095.1 Gemmatimonadales bacterium | reverse complement strand
GCCGATTAGTTGCGTGCCGCTGGCATCCTTGCCATTCCAGCTCTCATCGAACTGATAACGCTGGCCAGGTGCCAACGTCAATGAACGAGACAGTAAGTCACAAACCTGTTCGGGCAGCGCCACCTTGAGGCCACCCGAGGTTTCAACTCGGAATCGGCGAGGACACGCGCCTGATTCGAGTGTGAAGGCCCGAGTGGAACCGTTTACAACGGTCGTGCTGATGGCGATGGGTGCTCCGGCATTGCCGCGTGCTGAAACACTCGTGACGACCTGCACATCGGCAAATGGCTCCGTCGAAGACCGGCACGCCGCAGCGAGGAGAAGCCAAGCGATTAGAGCAGGGTTTAGGCGCATAGCAGAGTGATCTGAGGAAGTAAAACGTACGATAGCGTTGCCGTCTTCGTCGAAGCGTCCAGCGCTGCCAAGCGACGGTGCGCGAGCCGCCTAACGAGAATTAGACTGCGCCCAAAAGCTACTTGACAGAACTATACCGCGCTTCAACGCAGCCTATTGTCCTCGTGAGCGCGGCCGCCAAACCGTTGACTCACAGCGACTTGCCCGCTCATCACCACCGGACCGACCCGGTGTTATGCCGACTTTCACGCAGTATAGCACCAGAACCAACGCGAGACTCCGCAACGGCACACTGCCTGCCGTCGCTACCCCTGCGACGCGCCGTCAAAACCCAGCCATCGCAGACAACGCGAAACGCCTCATGCCAGACCCCGCACCCGCTGCCACACCGCATACGCCCCTACACCCGCAACAACCGTCGCCACCCCAAGCCCCGCAAACCCCCACCCGCTCGTCGCGAAGATGTAGAGCCACCCGAGGAGTGCAATCACACTCGGCACTGGATACCACCACATCCGAAACGGCAACACGAACCCATGCCGCTTCCGCAACACATGTAGTGCCGCAATCTGCCCGACGAACTGAATCAGAATCCGTGAGGTGAGTAGCGCCGAGATCACATCACCCAACGAAAAGAAACTGCACAGAATCGACAGCACCCCCAGCACCAGAATCGCCACGTGCGGAAAATTCCCCGTCGGATGCAACTTCGCAAACACGCTGAAGAAATCCCCCTCCGCCGCCGCAGCCCACGCGATGCGACTATATCCGAGCAGCAACGCAAACACACTCGCCACCGCCGTCCACATCACGAGCACCGTCACACCGGCCGCCGCGCGTGGGCCGTAGAGACGCTCCATGAACTCCGTCACGATGAACGTGCTCTTCATCGCTTCGCGCCACGGCACCACCGCGATCAGGCTGAGATTCACCAGCGCATACATCGTCGCGACGGCCAGCACGCTCCAGATGATCGCGCGCGGAATGACTTTCGCGGGATTCTTGATCTCGCCGGCGACATAGCACACGTCGAAGTAGCCGCTGAAGTCGTACATCGCGATCAGCATCGCCGACCCGAGCCCGCTCACGAAGCCGAGATTGAAGGTGAAGGCGTTCGGCGGAAAATCGAACACGATCTTCGCGTTGAAATGCGTCAGGCCGCTCGCGATCACCACGAACACCGTCAGCAACATCCCAAGCCAGAGCACCACGGTCAGCTTGCCGATGCTGCTGATCTTGCGGTAGAGCAGGGCAATCACGAGCAGGCCCACAACGGCGCTGATCACGCGCGCGCCGGTCACGCCCATGCCGGGCCAGAAGTAGCCGGCGTACTGCGCAAAGCCGATGTAGCCGCTCGCAATCTCGAGCGGCGCGCTGAGGATGAATTGCCAGATGAACAGGAACGGCAACACGCCGCCCAGCGCCGTCCCCCGGAACGCCTCACGCAGATACACATACGTGCCGCCGGTACCGGGCATCGCGGCCGACAGCTCGCTCCACACGAGCCCATCGCTCAGCGCCAGCACGGCGCCAAGCACCCAGCCGAGCATGCACTGCGGACCGCCCATCGCCGCGATGATCAGCGGGATCGTGATGAACGGGCCGGCGCCGACCATGTTGCTCATGTTGAGTGCAATGGCCTGCACCTGGCCCAGACTCCGCACCAGCCCGCGCTCGCTGCTCATTTGGTCACCATGCCCCAATCTGGCGTCGCGCAACGGACTGGCGAAGCACCCGGGTGTGATTGACCAGCTCTTGAGGTGCTGACCGGGGACTTCAGGGGGCCGCCGACTCCCCTTCGATCACGACGCGAGATAGCGGTTCGGCACGTTCTCGAGCGGCGGGACCACACGTCCCGCCGCTTCGAGCAGCACGCGCACGTTGGCATACGTGTCAATCTCGGTACGCTGAAACTGCCGCAGCAGACCGCACTGCGCGTACGAAATCGGCGTCACATCAAAGCAGGTCGTCTCCCACTCGAAGCCCGTGCCCCACGTGATGCCGGCCACCTGCGCATCGGTGTGCGCGCCGGCGTCGAGGAGCAGCTTCATGATCGGCGCCGAGCGATTCGCGTACGAGTTGACGGTATGAAAGATCGCCGTGTGACCGTTCATGCCGAATGCGTCGACCGCGGCGCGTGCATTCACATCGGCGCCCATATCGATCAGGACGCGTGCGGCGGCAATCTGGCCGTATTCCGCCGCGACGTGCAGCAGCGTCGCGCCGACGAGTGGTGTGAATGCCGAGACCATTGTCGTACGGTAGTCCAGCAGCGCCGGATCGGCTTCGATTGCGGCCGCGAGCGCGTCGGCATCGTCCAGCAGGACGGGTGCAACGACAGGATCGTCAAGCGTACCGCCGCGATCGAGCAGGAGTTGCAGGCACGGTGCGAACTGATCGGAGCGATAGTACATCTCCGTCAGCGTCGTCACGACGGACAGGCCGTTGATGTGCGCGTGGATTTCGACGCCGGCGTCGAATGCGGCGCGAATGTCGTCGACCGAGTGCGTCTCGAGGGCAACCAGCAGATCATGGGTGGGCGTCATAGCGCGCTTCTCCTTCGGATGCACGGCCACTATCGCGTACGATCCGCTGAAGCTAAGGCACTGCAAAACGCCACCGCGCTCGAAACCGGGCGCGGTGGCGTTGATGGTGCGTTGAGTAGTCCTACAAATTCGGCCGCTGAGTCACGCGGCGTGACGCCTCAGCGTGCTTCGCGGCGACGGCGAATGACGAGCAGTGCAACGCCGAACAGTCCTGCCGTCGTGAGGAACACGCTCGACGGCTCCGGCACCGTGCTGATGATGAAGCCACGGATTTCGCCGCCGGGGAACTGCGTGCTGTGAATGTTCAGATACGCCTTCCCGCCGTTCATGCCGGCGAGGAGCGCGGCCGCCGCGCTCGCCGTCGTACCACCGTTGGCGGTGATGAACCCGGCGTTGTACGACGAGGCCTGCGTCAGATCGAGCGTGAGCAGGAACGAGCCGTTCGAAACACCGACCGGGAAACCGGCGAAGGTCGGCGTCGTGGTCGCGACACCGGCGGTGCCGGTCAGCGACGCGGCGGTGCAGCAATGGATGTGTGCCACGGTCGTCGTGCCAAGCAACCCAACGAACGAGCCGTTGATCGTCAGCACGTTGCCGCTGAGCGTGAACGTGGCCGACCCGGTGCCGGGGGAGGCGTTCGCCGGCGACTCATTTGCGCCGTTCATCATTGCCGTCCACGACTGGGCTCCGGCGATGGCACTGCTGACTGCGAGGGCACCGGCAACGCCGAGCGCGCGGGTCCATCGGGCGAGACTTCTCATTTTCTAGCTCCACCTGGGTATGTCTGAGCCTGACCCGACGGCGTCGCCGGGCCCGTGGCCGCGATGAGTGACGGCGCAGAACCGCCGATTGTTCCCATGGCAGAGGCCGTCTCGTGGAAAAGCGAGCGCGGCCGGGCGAAATGGCGGTTTCTGGATAGTTTTGCTCCCATGCGCCTCCTGCTCGCCGAAGACGACCGTCCGCTCCGCACCTCCATCGCACGCGGCCTCCGGGAAGCCTCGTATGAGGTCGAACAGGCGGCGACGGGGCCGGCGGCGCTGACGCTGGCCGAGGCTGGCCCGTTCGACGCGATCATTCTCGACGTCCTGCTGCCGGGCGCGAGCGGGATCGAGGTTTGCCGCGCGATCCGGGCCCGCGGCGATCGCTCTCCGATCCTGATGCTCACCGCGCTCGATGCGGTCGAGCATCGGATTGCCGGTCTCGATGCGGGTGCCGACGACTATCTCACCAAGCCCTTCGATTTCGGCGAGCTGCTCGCACGGTTGCGCGCGCTCAGCCGGCGCAGCACCGACACGGTGACACCGACCGTCGTCGTCGGCGACCTGGTCATCGATATCGACCGGCACACGGTCCGGCGCGGCGAGCGTGACATCGTGCTGACCGCGACGGAGTTCGCGTTCGTGCTCTATCTCGCGCGCAACGCCGGTAAGGTGGTCAGTCGCGCGGACCTGATGACGAACGTGTGGGAAGACCACCGCAACACGTACTCGAACATCATCGACGTGTACGCAAGTCGTATCCGTCGCAAGCTCGACGACGGCGAAGCCGTGCCGCTCTTCACGACGATGCGCGGCACCGGCTTCGTACTGCAGGCGCCGACATCGACGGCGGTGACGGCACGCGCCGCCAAACGCCGGACCGTTCGCCGCGCGGACTGACCGATGCGCTGGTGGCCGTCCTCGCTGCGCTCGCGGCTCACGCTCTGGTACACGATTCTCGTCGCGTTACCGCTGATCGTGTTTGCGTTCGTGTCGTACCTGCTCGTCGCACGCACGCTCGAACGCCGCACCGACATCTTCATCGGTGATGCGTTGTCGGCCTTCTCGCGTGAGCTGTTTGCGGAGCGACGCGCCACGATGACGGCGATCGACGCGATGCGCACGGCGGTCGAGGAGGTGAAGTTCCGCGAGTTGCACATCGCGATTCTCGACAGCACGCTGCAGGTGGTGGCGATGAATGCACTCGCGGAAGCGAGCGATCAGTCGGGCGTCAGTCGTCGCCCGTCGCCCGACGTCGAGAGTCGATTGCTCGCGTCGTTGCGCGCGCGCCCGACCGCCGGTGCGCTGGCGATCACGGTCGCGAGCACCCGCGGCGATTTCCGCCTCCTCTCGCGGCCACTCGACGTCGGCGTCCAGCACTTCACGCTCACCGGCGCCTACTCGCTGCGCGACATCGATGCTGTGCTGGAACGGGTGCGTGCGATGTTCCTGGTCGCCATTCCGCTGCTGCTGGGCGTCGCCGCCCTGGGTGGATTCACGCTTGCGCACCGCAGTCTCGTACCGGTCGCGGCGATGTCGGCGCAGGCGTCCGCAATCAGCATCAACAACCTGCACGAACGCCTGCCGGTCGGCGGTGGCGATGAGCTGGTCGGTCTGGCGTCCGTCGTCAACGGCCTGCTCGACCGGCTCGAGAGTTCATTCGAGCAGCAACGGCGCTTCGTCACCGATGCGAGTCACGAACTGCGCACGCCGACGGCCGTGGTGCGCGCCGAGGCCGACGTGACACTGTCGCGCGCACATCGTGAGGAGCCGGAGTATCGTGAGTCGGTGCAGGTGATTCAGGATGCGGCGCGGCGACTGACGCGTATCGTGGACGATCTCTTCCTGCTGTCACGCGCCGATTCGGGGCATCTGGTGGTGCGCAAGGAATCGCTGTACCTGGAGGATCTGGTGCACGATGCCACGCGGGCGGTCACGTCCGTCGCGCATCAGCGTGGTGTCGAGATCGAGGTGCGCGACGTGACCGAGGCGCCGTTCGAAGGTGACGCCGACCTCCTCGGCCGGCTGCTGCTGAACCTGCTCGACAACGCGATCAAGTATTCGCCGGTGGGTGCGGCGGTCACCGTCGCGATGCAACGTCGCAACGGTCACTTCGAGATTCGTGTCGCCGATGCAGGGCCTGGCATTCCCGCCGACGCGCAGGAGCAGGTGTTCGAGCGCTTCTATCGGGTGGACTCGGCGCGCTCGCGCGCGGAAGCGTCCACCACGAGTGGGGCAGGGCTCGGGCTGGCGATCGCGCGGCGCATTGCCGAGGTGCACCTGGGCACCGTCGGCATTGCCGAGAGCCGACCCGGGCACACGGAATTCCT
>JBBRLZ010000127.1:0-6235 GCA_038231095.1 Gemmatimonadales bacterium | reverse complement strand
GTCAGCACGCGCAGATCCGGACTTCCGATCAGAATCTTGTCGCGCAGATCCTTCTGCAGCCCATTCATCACGCCCAACACGAGAATGAGCGCGCTCACGCCCACCACGACACCGCCCATCGCGATGACGCTGATCAGACTCAGCAACTGCGATCCGCGACGACTGCGCAGATACCGCCATGCGATGGCGACCTCGAGTCGGGTCATTCCGGCCGCATCGCGGGGAACAGAATCACGTCGCGGATATGCTGCGTCCCGGTCAGATACATGAGCAGGCGGTCGATCCCGATGCCGACACCACCGGTCGGCGGCATGCCGTATTCCATCGCACGCAGATAGTCCTCATCGACGCCGCTCGCTTCATCGTCGCCCGCCGCCTTGAGCCGCGCCTGGGCCTCGAAGCGCTGTCGCTGATCGATCGGGTCGTTCAACTCGGAGAAGGCGTTCGCCATCTCGCGACCATCCGCGAACAGCTCGAAGCGCTCGGTCAGCCCGGGCGTACCACGCTTCGGCTTTGCCAATGGCGACAACTCAACGGGATAGTCAAGTACGAATGTCGGCGTCGTGATCGTGCGCTCGACCAGCGCCTGAAACAGCTCATCCATCAGCTTCGGCCGGCTGAGCGTCTGTGGCTTCTCGACGCTGTGCGCCATCGCAGCCTGCACGAGCTCCGCATCCGTCATCAGCAGCACATCGCGGCCCAGCGCCGCGCTCAGCGACGGAACCCACTCGACTCGCCGGAATGGCGTCGTAAACTGTGGCACGGATTCGGCATCGATGCCCGGTGTCGCACGCACCGCCTCGGCGGCAGCAACGATCAGCTGCTCGACGCGATGCATCATCACGGTGTAGTCGGCGTACGACTCGTAGAACTCGAGCATCGTGAATTCCGGATTGTGCGTCCGGTCGATGCCTTCGTTGCGGAAGTCGTGGCCGATTTCGTACACGCGATCGAATCCGCCCACGATCAGGCGCTTCAGGTACAGCTCATCCGCGATGCGCAGGTAGAGCGGCATGTCGAGCGCGTTGTGATGCGTCGTGAACGGGCGCGCCGCCGCACCACCGTACAGCGGTTGCAGGATCGGCGTTTCGACTTCGAGGTATCCGAGTTCGTCGAGGTAGCGGCGGATGGCGGACGTCATGCGTGCGCGTGCATAGAAGTTCGCACGCACCTCCGGGTGCACCGCGAGATCGGCATAGCGCTGACGATAGCGCTGCTCAGGATCCGCAAACCCGGAATACCGCTTTGTCTCGCCGTCGACGACCTGCTCCTTCGCGAACGGCAGCGGCCGCAGCGTCTTCGCCAGCAGCGTCAGTTCGGTGCACTGGACCGTGGTTTCGCCGGTGCGTGTGCGCATCAGCGTACCGGCGACGCCGACGATGTCACCAAGATGCAGTTCCTCGAATACTGCCCACTGCTCCGCCGGCATGTCATCCTTGCGGAAGTACGCCTGCAGCTTGCCGCTTGCGTCACTGACGTGAGCAAACGCCGTCTTGCCCTTCGAGCGCAACGACACGAGACGACCGGCGATGCGGACCGCCGGCCCGGTCTCGGCGCCGTCGATCAGCAATGCGCGCGCGTCGGTCGAGAGATGCGTCCGATCGTACGCGTATGCAAACGGCGCGACACCCGACGCAGTGATGCGATCCAGTGAGGCGCGACGATCGAGCAGGACCTGACTCAGTTCTTCGTTATTCACGTCGTTTTGTGCCGTGGGAACAGTAAAATCACTTCTGAGCTGGCTCGCCGGCCATCTTCAGATACGCTTCGATGAACGGATCGATGGCGCCGTCCATGACCTTCGCCACATCTGGAATCTTGAGCTCTGTGCGATGGTCGTTCACCATCGTATACGGCTGGAAGACGTAGCTGCGAATCTGACTGCCGAACGACACATCCATCTTGCCCGCATCGAGCGCCGCCTTCGCCGCCAGCTGCTTGTCCGCTTCGATCTGATACAGGCGATTCTTCAACTGCTTCATTGCCGTCGCCTTGTTCTTGAACTGCGAGCGCTCGGCCTGCGACGCCGTGACCACGCCGCTCGGCAAATGCGTGATGCGCACGGCCGAAGACGTCTTGTTCACGTGCTGTCCACCGGCACCGGATGCGCGATACACGTCGATGCGAAGATCGTCGTCGCGAATCTCGATGTTGATCTCCTCGTTCACGACCGGATACACGAACACCGAGGCGAAACTGGTGTGCCGCCGCGCCTGCGAATCATAGGGCGAAATGCGCACCAGACGATGCACGCCGGCTTCTGGTCGGAGAAAGCCGTACGCGTAGTCACCGGTGATCTCGAGGACTGCGCCCTTGATGCCGGCTTCTTCGCCGTCGCTCCGGTCGAGTTCCTCGATCGAATAGCCCTTCCGCTCTGCCCAGCGCACATACATGCGCATCAGCATCTCCGCCCAGTCCTGCGCCTCTGTTCCACCGGCGCCGGCCGAAATTTCCAGCTGGGCCGAGCGGAAGTCGTCCGGGCCTCGCAGGAGTGAGCGCAATTCGTAGGCAGCGATCTGCTCGCGCGCGGACTCCGCGTCGCGCGCGAGATCCTTTTCCATTGCCGTATCAGGTTCCAGCGTGAGCAACTCCTGCATCTCCCGCAGGTCGCTCACCGTGCGCACGAGCGTGTCGAATGGTTCGACCCACTGCTTGTACGTCTTCACCTGCTGCACGACCACCTGAGCCCGCTCCTGATCATTCCAGAACGTCGGCTGCGCCATCTGGGCCTCGAGGGCCGTCAGTCGTTCCCGCTGGCTCTCGATGTCAAAGATACCTCCGCAACTCGTCGAGCCGTTCGGCGTCGGTTGCGAGCTGGGTGGTCAACTGTGCGAGATCAGCCATGGGTGACACGGGTGCTGGGAGAAAAACGAGAGCCGCCCTCCCGAGGTCGGGAGGACGGCTCGGCAGCGCAGCTGCGCATAACCGAAAGTTAGCGTCTGGAAGGACTGATCTCCATGCCTTCTGGGCTCAGAAAACGCGACGTCCTTCGGCCAGCACCTCGTTCAGTGCGTCCTGGAAGAACGCTGTCGATTCGGCGATATCACGGCCAACCTGCTCAACGTATTCATCGTAGCTTTTTCGGATTTCATCGCGGAACAGCTGCTTGAGCGTGCCGTTCGCGAGGCCATCCGCGCGCTTGCTCGGCTGGTAGGCGACCATGTCGGACACCAGAGCGCGCGCGAGTCGCTTCGCGCGCGTCATCGGATCGCTGCGCAGGAACGGATTGATGATGCGCTTGGCGTCGCCACTGATGGTACTCGTCGTCGGCGGAATCGTAGCGGTCGGCGCTGGCGTCGGCGCACCGACCATCTGGCCTGGCGACGGAGGTGGCGGCGGGACCAGCGGCCGCGGAGCGCCCGACGCGACAGCCGGAGTCGACACAGAGGGCGTGGGGCGTGACGGATATGGCGTGCTCGAGTCCGTATGATCCGCCGCCGAAGGCGTCGGGCGCCGAATGCCCGGAATGCTCGCCGGCGTGCTCGCTACGACCGCAGGGGTGCGCACCGGCGTGCCGGAGCGGGGCGTCATTGCAGGACTCGTCAGCGGCGTCGCGGCGCCGACGCTGATTCGCATGATCGCCCCACAGACGCTGCAGCGCGCACGAACGCCGTTCGGCGGCACCTTTGCAGGATCCACACGGAAGACAGACCGACAGTCCTGACACGTCACGTTCACTGAAGCTTCTCCTCGGGTGGGTTGGACGAGTCGCTGTCCGATCGCCGATCGACTGCCCAGACGGAACCGGGTAGGGTCTTGGCATAGGTCTTCATTTCTGTGGCCAGTTCACTCACCTGCGCCGCATGAGCAAACCGACGCCGCTCGTTCGTCACGACACCGATCGAGAGCGTCATCAGCGGGACGCGATCGAGTCGCCCGCGACGATCCTTCCCGAAAAAGTAGCCAGCTTGTCGGTCATGTGCAGAGTAGCGCGCCGGAAGAATTTCGTCCGCGCGCTCGACGAGGGTCTCACAGGTCTCGACGAGCGTCGTGGCCGGCACCAGAAAGAGGAAGTCGTCACCCCCAATGTGCCCGACGAATCCAGCTTCGCCAGCTGTTGCCTCGACCACATCCACGAGCAGCATGGCGACGGTCCGGATGACATCGTCACCCATCGCGTACCCATACCGGTCATTGAACTCCTTGAAGTGATCCAGATCGGCGTAGCAGGCGGCGAACGGTTCGCCCGCCTCCATCCGCTCCGCGATCGCGTCGGTGATGGCGTCGGCTCCGACGAGCCGTGTGGATGGATTCACCTGAATGTCGCGGCGTGAGCGGCGTACTGCGGCGCTGAGTCGCGCCGCGACATCACACCCGGGCAACGCAAGGCTGATGACGTCATCGGCGCCGATGTCGAGCCACGACGCGGCATCTGACTCCGACTGCGCGATGATCGTCGGGACGGTCTGCAGGCGCGCGTCGGCCTTGAGGCGACGCAGCATGTCACGGATCACTCCCGGGTTTTCGTCGCTGCCGAGCAGAATGACAGCGGGCCTGCTCGCCTTCAGCGCCATGATGTCCACGATGCCCGCGTCGACGACCGCCACGGGCATCGCGCGGGCAGCGGCCCAGCCGACCACCGCGACACGAATCGCCTCCGGCACCGCACCCACTATGAGGACACCGATCGGATTCGGCACGACAGGGATCACAGAAGGAGACAGCGTCATCCGGGCAAGACGATTCAGCGCAACGAAGGCAAGCAGCGACCGGCGGTCAGTACGATTCCGCCTCGTCGATCAGCATGATGGGAATTCCATCCCGCACGGCATACCGCAGCCGACAGGTTGGACAATCAAGTGTCGGCTGCTCCTGCTCGAGGAATCGCAGATGGCCCTTGCACTTGGGGCAACGCAGAATCGCCAGCAGTTCAGCGGCAAGTGGTGCGGTCACGATCAGTCCTGCGGCACGTTGAATCCGAAGCGGCGGAGCGCATTTGCGTCCTTCCTCCAATCCGGCATCACCTTCACCCAGAGGTCGAGATACACCGCGCCCTCCACCAGACGCTCGATGAGCACCCGAGCTGCGGTGCCGATTTCCCGAATCGTCCGTCCCTTCGCACCGAGCACAATGCCCTTCTGGCTGTCTCGTTCCACGTACAGGACCGCACGGATGTAGATCGGCGTTTTCGCTTCCCGGAACTCCTCGATGTCGACGAAAATCCCGTATGGGACTTCCTCGTGCAGGATTGCGAGCGCGCTTTCCCGGATTGCTTCGGCTGCGAAGAACCGCATTGGCTGCGTGCTGAGTTCGTCGACAGGGTAGAGGAATGGCGACAGGGGCAGATGGGCCGCCACGCGCGAGAGCAGAGTCTCGACGCCATCGCCGGTCTCTGCACTTCCGACAATCACCGTGTCGGCCGCCTCGAGTCCCTTTCGGTTACCGTCGTTCAGCAGATCGCCTTTATTCGCCCAGGTCAGCTGCACGCGAGGCAGCGGTGTGCCTTCGGGCAGCAGCGAGGCGAGCGGCGGGGGTGGACCATTTGTCGCATCATGCACATAAACGGCGACGTCCGCGTCCCTCAGTGACGCGATCGCGCTCGCGAGCATGCTGCGTTGGAGTGTGTAGCTCGGATCGAGCAGGCCCGGCGTGTCGAGCAACACCATCTGATACGCGTCAGTCGTGACGATACCGACGGCTGAGACGCGCGTGGACTGCGGCTTTGCGCTGGTGATGGCGAGCTTGAGGCCGAGCAGGCGATTCAGCAGCGTCGATTTCCCTGCGTTCGGCTTGCCGACGAGGGCAACGTGACCAGCGCGCGTGGTTGGATCGGATGATTGCAGCGGACTCGACATGGGGCATGGCGCGGGACGACGCGTACAGGTGCACGCGCGAATCATAAATACACGAAACCCCCGATTGCGGATGCAACCGGGGGTTTCGCAAAGGTGCCGGCGACGGCCTACTCTCCCGCGACCTCGCGGCCGGAGTACCATCGGCGCTGTCGGGCTTAACGATCGTGTTCGGAATGGGAACGAGTGTGGCCCCGACGCTCTAGTCGCCAGCGAAAAACTCAAGTGATGAAGGCAGATGATCGTGGGTAATGAAACCACGTCGCAGATTTCGCGATTGGCGACGCAACCGAGTTGCGTAAGTGACCATTCTTTTGCGTTTATCTGGTCACAGTATTGGGAGTCAAGCCGCACGGGCGATTAGGACCGCTGCGCTCGGAATGGATTGCTCCACGTCCACGGGCGGCCTATCGACGGAGTCGTCTCCTCCGGCCCTTCAGGGT
>JBBRLZ010000126.1:0-6243 GCA_038231095.1 Gemmatimonadales bacterium | reverse complement strand
ATCCAGACCAGCTTCGTGACGGTTGGCAACTACCCGGGCATCGAAGCGCGCGTGTACGGCAGCAAGGGGGCACTGATCTGCCGGCTGGTCGAAGAGAACGGCATCTGCGAAACGCTCAGGGCGGCATCGGCGGATCAGGTGAAGTTTCGCGAGCTCGAAATCCCGGAGCGCTTCTATCCGCCCGGCGGCAATCGCGAGGAGTCCTGGCGTTCACTGTTCTACGCAAATCTCATCAGCTCGTTCATCACCGAGATCCTCAGCGATGGGCCGGAGAACGAAGGCAACTTCGTCGACGGCGCGCACGTGCAGGAGCTGATCAACGCGGTCGAGCTGTCGTACCGCCAGCGCAAGTGGATCGCGATTCCGCTCGACGCCGGAGCGACCTCCTGAGCAAGGCACTGGAGCGCTACTTCGCGCAGTATTTCTCGCGGCACCCAGTGAATGCGACGTTCACCGGATTGCATTCGCTCGACGACCGACTGCCCGATTGGTCGGCAGCTGGCCTCGCCCGCGAAGCCGGTGAAATGCGTCGTCTCCGCGTCGAACTGAATGACACCGCCAATCCGACAACGGCGATGCTGCGCACCGATCCCGTCATGCTCGACGGTGAACTGGCGCGCGCCAATCTCGATGTGCGGCTTGCCGAATACGACAGCGGATTTTTTCACACCCGCAATCCGGCCGTGTGGACGGGCGAAGCGATCTTCAGCGTCGTGAGCCTGATGATTCGCGACTTTGCACCGGCCGCCGAGCGCGTCCGCGCCATGACCACGCGGTTGAACGCGATTCCGAGGTTCCTGCATGAGATGCCGGAGACGATCTCGTCGCCGGTGCCGACGATGTGGATCTCCCGGGCCGCACGCGAGTGCCTCGCGGCCGATGGATTGTTCGACGCCGGCCTGGCCGCGTGGATGATCGAGAACGCCGTCGGTGGCGAAACGGCCGAGGCCTTGCATGAGGCGGCCGAGCGTGCACGCGCGGCGTTCACGGTCGCTGCCGCATCGCTCGCGGCACTCCCACAGTCCGACACCGGCTACGCCATCGGCGGCGATGTCTTCGCGACGCTGCTCGCGCGCGGCCACTACTGCACCGAGTCGGCGCACGCGCTGCTTGCGCGCGCACTCGACGAATTGCCGATCGAACAGGCGAAGCTCGAGTCGATGGCGGCGGCCACGGCAGGGTCGTGGAGTGCGGTGCCGTCGGCGTTGGCCGACGATCATCCGAACATCGAGGAGTACTACGCAACGTTCCAGCGGCGCTGGGCAGATTGCCATCGCATCGCGATTGAAAACGATGCCGTCACCTGGGCCGACTGGCCGATCCGCTACGTGCCGATCCCGGCGTGGGCGGAGGAGTTCGCACCGCAACTGTACTGGCTCTTCTATCGGTCACCGGCGCCGTTCGATCCGTATACCACCTACGAGTATGTCGTGACGCCGATCGACGCATCGATGTCGGCGGAGGAGTCGGAGAGAAAACTGCGCGCCTGGAACAACAGCACGATCACGCTCAATCATGTCGTGCATCACGGCGCGGTGGGCCATCACGTGCAGAACTGGCATGCGCGGTATCGCTCGAAGTCCCGGATCGGTCGGATCGCCGCCACCGATTGCGCCAGCCGCATCGCCATGTTCCTCGGCGGATCGATGGCCGAAGGCTGGGCATGCTACGCGACGCAGCTGATGGAAGAACTGGGGATGCTGACGGAGCTCGAGAAGGTGAGCGAGCAGCACACCCGTGTGCGCATGCTGGCCCGCGCGATCGTGGACATCCGCCTCCATCATGGCGAATTCACGCTTGCCGAGGCGGTACAGTTCTATCAGGACGTGGTCGGGATGTCGCTGGATGTGGCAACGGCTGAAACGACGAAGAATTCCATGTTCCCCTGCACTGCCATCATGTACTGGCTTGGTACGAGCACGATCCTGCAGCTGCGCGACACGCTGGCGGCGCGCGCGGTCGTGACGAAGCAGGAACTCCACCTCCGCGATTTTCACGATGCGTTGCTGAGCCGCGGTGCGATCCCGGTGAAGCTGGCGGCCACCCTGATGGACGAGGCACACGCGTGAAGCGCGCCCTGCTGTTGTCGATGCTCGCTGTCGCCGCGTGCGGCAAGGACAGGCCGCGAACGTCCAGCGCTGGTGGCACCGACCTGCTGACGATCGGCTATGATCGCGAGCCGGACACCATGAACCGCTACGCGACGCACATTCTCGAGGACATCGAGAGCTGCGTGGTGGAGGGGCTGGTGACGAACGACGAGAAGATGAACGTCGTGCCGGTGCTCGCGCTGGAGGTACCGACGACGGAGAACGGCGGCGTCACGCTGCGGAGGGACGGCGGCATGGACGTGACGTGGAAGCTCCGGCCGGGCGTGAAGTGGCACGACGGCGTCTCGCACACGTCGGCCGATGTCAAGTTCACGGTCGATGCCATCAACAAGGGTGACTGGAAGCCGGAGAGCGTCGATGGCTTCGATCGGATCTCGTCGGTGGACACGCCCGATTCGCTGACGGCCGTGGTGCACTACAAGGAAGTGTACGCACCGTATCGGCTGCAGTTCGTGCGCGGGACGCTGCCGAAGCATATCCTCGACGGCAAGAACATCGACGTGGCGTCCGAATACAATCGCAAGCCACTCGGCACGGGACCGTATCGTGTGGTCGAGTGGAAGACCGGTGAATACATCCTGCTCGAAGGTGTGCCGAACTACTGGCGCGGCGCCGAGTTCCCGAAGATCAAGCGGCTGCTCTTCAAGTTTCTGCCCAACACCACCACGCGCATCAATCAACTCAAGTCGGGCGAAGTACAGCTGGTGGCGCTGGTACCGTGGGACAAGGTGCGAGAACTCCGTGGATTGCCGAACGTCCGACTCAACACGGTCGTCGGCAATGGCTACGAACATGTGTCGCTCAATGAGAAGCACTTCCCACCGTTCGCGGAACTGACGGTGCGGCGCGCGATGGCACATGCGATCGATCGCAACCTGATCGTGAACACGCTGCTCGACAGTCTGGTGACGGTCGTCAACGGCCCCATCCAGCCGCTGTCGAACGCGTATGAGAAGGACGTCGCGACCTATCCGTATGATCCGGCGCGTGCCCGTGCGCTGCTCGATTCGGCAGGATGGAAGCCCGCGGCCGATGGCATCCGCATGAAGGATGGTCAGCGGCTCGCGTTCACGATGATCACGCAGTCGGGCTTCGCGATTCGCGAGAACGTGTCGCAGGCGCTGCAGAAGCAGTTCCGCGATGTGGGCATCGATGCCAGCATCCGCCTGATCGATGGTACGTCGATCAGCAGCGTCTGGTTCAAGGGCGACTTCGACGCGATGCTGCACTGGTGGCAGTCGGGTGCCGATCCGGAGATCACACTGTTCTTCGCCGCCGACCGCACACCGCCGGCCGGTCGCAATGTGAACTACTTCCGCGACGATTCGTTGACCACAATGCTCTACGCATCGGATCGCACGGCCAACGAGACCGATCGCATTGCGTTGCTGAAGCAGGCGCAGCGACGAGTGGCGATGCTGGTGCCGGAATTGCCGTTGTACAACACGTCGAAGGTGGATGCGGTGCCGTCGCGACTGCAGGGCTTCACGGGCAATCCGACGAACGCCGGACCGTTCTGGAACGTGTGGCAGTGGCAGCTGACGGCGAAGTGATCGCGCGTTGCGTCTGACCGGAGCCGTCTCGTGATCCGCTTCGTCGTGCGACGCGTGGTGCAGAGCGTGCCGCTGCTGTTCGTGATTTCGCTGCTGATCTTCGCCCTGATTCACGCAGCCCCCGGCGGCCCGCTCTCGACGTACCTCGAGAATCCGAATGTGCGCCCCGAGGATATCGAGCGGCTGCGCAAGGCGATGGGGCTCGATCGACCGCTCGGTTTTCAGTATCTGTCGTGGCTCGGCGCGTTCGTGCGCGGCGACTGGGGTTTCAGCTACGCCGATGGGCGGCCCGTGCTCGACCGACTGATCGAACGCATCCCGGCGACGCTCGAACTGGTCGGCGTGGCGTGCCTGATGGCGTTGATCGCGGCGTTGCCGATCGGGATCATCGCGGCCATCAACCGGAAGTTCGATCGCGTCAGTTCCGTGTTCGCGGTCGCCGGAATTTCGCTGCCGGTGTTCTGGTTTGGACTCCTGCTGCAATTGATCTTCGCCGGTGCGCTGGGCTGGCTGCCGTCCTCCGGTCGCGAGTCGTTCGACGGTGGCGACATTGCCGACAAGCTCGCACACCTGATCCTGCCCGCGACGGTGCTTGCGGCGGCGCTGTCGGCGGCGTGGTCGCGCTATCTGCGTCGCGCCATGCGCGACACCGTCGCACGTCCGTTCATGCGCGCGGCGCGCTCGCGCGGCCTCACCGAGCGTACGCTGCTGCTGCATCACGCACTGCCCAACGCGCTGCCGACGTTCGTCACCGTCGTGTTGCTCGACGTCTCGATGATGGCGTCGGGTGCGGTCGTCACGGAGAGCATCTTCGCGTGGCCCGGCATCGGGAGTCTGTTCACCGAAGCGCTGGGCAAGCGTGACTACGCGGTGCTGATGGCGTTTCTGATGTGCGGGTCGGTGGCGGTGATGGGGCTGAATCTCATCGCCGATCTGGCGGTGCACGCGCTCGATCCGCGCACACGGGACGCAGCATGACCACCGTGACGGCGTCGACCCGCGACGCGAATCGTGCGCCATTGATCGCAGCGGCGCTGCTTGGCGTGCTGCTGATCGGTGCGGCACTCGCGCCCGTCCTTGCGCCGTACACAGTGGATGCGCTCGATCTCGCGAACCGCCGTGCTGCGCCGTCGGCGACACACTGGTTCGGCACCGATGAGCTGGGGCGCGACCTGCTCACGCGCGTGCTCTTCGGCGCCAGGGTCTCGCTCGCAATCGGCCTCATCTCGGCGCTCGTCAGTGCGGCGATCGGCGCGGCCGTCGGCGCGATCGCAGGCTACGCCGGTCGCGTCGCCGACGACATCCTGATGCGTCTCACGGATGCGATGCTCGCAATTCCGAGGCTGCCGCTGCTGATGATCACGGCGGCCGTGCTGCAACCGAGCGTGCCGGTGCTGGTGTTGCTGGTGGGACTGGCGGGATGGATGGAAACCGCTCGCGTGGTACGCGCCGAAGTGCTGTCGCTTGCGGCGCGCGACTTCGTCAGCGCCGCCCGCGCCATCGGCGCATCACCGGCGCGCGTCGTCCTGCGCCACGTGCTCCCCGGTGTACTCCCCGCCACCGCGGTCGCCACGACCTTGGCGGTCGGTCGCGGTATCCTGCTCGAGAGTGCGCTGAGCTTCTTCGGCGTCGGCGTTCAACCGCCCACCGCCAGCTGGGGCAACATGCTGTATCAGGCGCAGACCACGATGACCAGCGAACCGTGGCTCGCGATCTTCCCCGGCGCGATGATCTTCCTCACCGTCCTCGCCTGCAACGCCGTCGGCGACGCGATCGGTGCACAGAAGTCCTGAGCTGCTGCAGCACACCTGCGAGCCTCAGCTAACGCAAAGGCGTCAACGCCGTTGCAATTCAAGCGACAGACCGATCACGTCAGTACCCGCGGTCACGATCAACGACCCACTTCGGAACGTCGCCTCGTTCGAAAATCTCGAGACACTCGAGAAACCCATTCACGGCACCTTCGATCGTCGTGAGGCCCGAGACGTGCGGCGAGATCATCACGCGCGGGTCGTCCCACAGCGGTGACGTCGCCGGCAACGGCTCGACTTCGAATACGTCCAGCGCGGCCCCCTTGAGCCAGCCGGCGTCGAGCGCCTTCGGCAGGATCGCTTCATCCACCACCGCGCCGCGGCCGGCGTTCATCAGCACCGCGCCCCTGCACGCGCTGAGCACCGACTCGTTCACCAGGCCGCGGGTCTGCGGTGTCAGCGGCACCGTCACGATCAGCCAGTCAGCGGTCGCCGCAACGGACGTGAGTGCGTCGGTGGTGTGCATCGCGCTGAAGACCGTCGTATCGCCCTGCCCCGTGCGCGACACGCCGCTCACACGACAGCCGAGCGCCGCGAACAGGCGGCCCACGTGCGTGCCGACATCGCCCGTCCCGACCACCACCGCGTGCGTGCCGCGCAGCGTGCCGACATCACTCGGCGCCCAGCGATGCTCGCGCTGCGACACGGCCAGCTGCGGAATCGTCGTGACGAATGCCAGCGCCCGTGACAGCGCCCATTCCGCGATCATCGGGCCGAACGATTCCGGCGTGCGGGTCAGCACGATGTCGCGCGGCAGCTCCACCGGCT
>JBBRLZ010000125.1:0-6514 GCA_038231095.1 Gemmatimonadales bacterium | reverse complement strand
TCACCGCCGATCAGGTGCGATCCGCACTCGGCAATGAGCACGTCGCCGCACTTGCCACCAAGCTTGGCATCGATCCGGCCAGCGCCGCCGAGCGTCTGGCGGCGATGCTACCGCACGCCGTCGATGCGGCCACGCCGAACGGTACGTTGCCGACGACGCCACCGGCCGCATAACGCGCGCGCGTCTGCACATGACGAAACGCCCGGTCGTGCTTCATGCGCGGCCGGGCGTTTGTCATTACAGTGGGTCTTCATGCCATCATCTGCACCGATCACCATCATCACGTTCCGCGACGACCTCGCTGCTGATTTCGATCGGCTGAATCGCGCGTGGCTCGTGGCCGGTGGTTTCCTCGAGCCCGCCGATGAGGTCTACCTCGCGGCGCCGCGGGAGAAAATCGTCGCTGTTGGCGGCGAAATATTCTTCGCCATGCACGGCGCCACGGTCGTCGGTACCGCCGCCGCCATTCCGCTCGGCACCGACGCCTTCGAACTCGCGAAAGTGAGCGTCGCGCCGGCGGCTCAGGGTCAGGGCCTCGGCCGCGCGCTCACATCAGCGGTCATCGACTTCGCCCGCCGCCGCGGTGCCTCGCGTATGGTGCTGACGTCGAATCATCGACTCACGGCAGCCGTCGCGCTCTACCGCAGCCTCGGATTCGTAGAGAAGCCGTGCCCACCTGGATTCGGCTATCTCACCGCCGACGTCTATATGGAGATTGCACTGACGCCGGCCGCGCGCGACACCTGATCGCGCACGACCGGCAACAGGCGACGCTCACTCACCGTGTCGCGGTGACCTTCTTCGCCGCGATCTCCAGCATCGCCAACGTCGTCCCGGTGACCGTCTCCGTTGACAACGTCACGCTGTCGGCCCCGAGGCCCTTCAGGTACACCGCAAACGCGTCATACCGACTCGGCTGCAGTCCCTGAATTCCGATGCGGCAGCCGTACACGCGGCACGCCTTCACCACCTGCGCCAACTCATCCTTCGCCACCGGATCGCGATCTTCGAAGCGACGCGACGCGATCATCGTGTCGGAGGCGCTCGCATCGAGCCGGGTCGCCTTGGTCCGTACGGCCACCACCGGCGCCGCACTCGTATCGCGCGCCGCGGTCCGCGCCATGCGCGCCTCGCGGTCGGACAGGCGTCGCCATGCCACATCCGGCATCGTCTGCAACCGATAGCTGCTGTCCGAACTCGACGTGATCAGCCGGACCGTGCTCTTCACCTCACCGTCCTTCACGTGCAGATCGAGGATGCGCACGTTCGGTCGCGCGTCCTTGGTCTCTTCGATCCACTCGATCGGGAGCACCTCCGCCGTCCCATCGCCGTGGGAGAACCGGATCGCCGCCGAATCCACCGACACCGTCCGACCGGCGTACCGCGCCGCCGAGGCGCCGAATTCGCCGCCGATCCACGACGGCAGCACCGCTGATGCCGGATGCTGATTCACGTACTCCATCGCCGTGTAGCCGCTGGCGGCGACCATCACGACCGCGAGCATCACTTTCCCTTGCTTGTTCATATGGCGAACTCCCGGGTCGACCGGACTGAGCACTCGTGAGCGACGCGGGCGGCAATGCCGCACGTCGGAAGGCTGGAGATAGGCATCAGAACAGTGTCCCCGAGCCGATGAATCCACCGTCATTGGCGCGTGTGATGTCGTCACGACTCGAAGCGGCGGTGAGGGACGTCGCGCTGGCGGCGTCCGCTCCCCTGGAGTACAAGTCGTAGGTGGAGTTCACCGGGATGCCGAATCGATCGGTGCGTGAACTGCCGTCCGGCACGCCGCCGGGAAACGCCGCGTAGACATAGGCGTTGCCGAACGGATCGACGAGCGTGCTGCGCCCAATCTCAGCGAGATTGTTCGGCAGACGATTGTTCTCCGCCTGGAAGCTGTCGATATCGGTCTGGATCGCCTTGATGTCGCCGATCGCACGGGCGACACGGACGCGGACCAGGTACGCGCCGTACTTCTGCGATCCGATCTGCGCCAGCAGACCGATGACCACCATGACCATCAACAGCTCGATGATCGTGAAAGCCGCTCGATTGCCGCGGCGACCGAAGCCGACGCGTGATCGTGCTCGTGTTGTTCGTGAGGTCTCGGCCATATGGCGCCTGACGTGCTGAGGTGATCGACGTGATCCCCCCGACTCGCCAGCAGCGACCCGTCAATCCGGACTCATGGACGAGTCCGGTACTTCCCTTCCCCGCGCAATAGACGTTGGAGCCCTCTGATACGTCACACGTTTGCGGAGTTCGTGACAGCGCCGGCAGGGGAGGCGGCGCACGGGAGGAGCGTTCTGCCCCGCCGTCAGGCCGAATCATCAAGCCAGCAACAGCGCATCATTCACCTGAGCGCGGTCACTAAAAGACGGCCGGACTCTTTCGGTAAGTTGTTGCAAGTAAACGAGTTAGGAGATTCAGAAAAAGTTGCCTTGCACGCCGCTTTCGCATAGATTTGTGGAGGTACCGACCACCATTCCATTCGGAATTTCTACGGTCGGCCGTCAGACCCGCAGCGAAGGGAGCAGCATGGCAGACGTGAACGGCAATCGTGGCGAGTACGGTGGTGACGACATTCAGGCCCTCGAAGGGCTCGAAGCCGTCCGTTTGCGCCCCGGCATGTACATCGGCTCGACGGGATCGCGCGGCCTGCATCATCTCGTCTACGAAGTCGTGGACAACTCGATCGACGAAGCGCTGGCCGGGTACGCCAGCCTCGTCAACGTCACGATCCATCGCGATGACTCGATCACTGTGGTGGACGACGGTCGCGGTATTCCGGTCGAGAACAACACCAAGGCCGGCATCCCGGCCGTCGAGCTTGCACTCACCGTGCTCCACGCTGGCGGCAAGTTCGACAAGAACAGCTACAAGGTCTCCGGCGGTCTGCACGGCGTCGGTGTGAGCTGCGTCAACGCGCTCTCCGAATCGCTCAAGGTCTGGGTCAAGCGCGACGGCAAGGAGCATTACATCGACTTCTCCCGCGGCAAGACCATCACCAAGCTGCGCCAGATGCGCGATGTGCCGAAGAAGGAGACCGGCACCACCGTCTGGTTCAAGCCCGATCCCGAGATCTTCACCGAACTGCGATTCGACTACAGCATTCTTGCCAGCCGCATGCGTGAGCTGTCGTACCTGAACAAGGGCGTCACGATCACGCTCACCGACGAACGTGAGGACGAAGAGAAGAGTGACACGTTCCACGCCCAGAACGGCCTGCGCGAGATGGTGGAGTTCCTCAACAGCCAGCGCAAGGCGCTGCACAGCGAGGTGGTCTACATCGACACCGAGCGTGACGACGTGGGGATCGAACTCGCCATGCAGTACAACGATGGCTACGCCGACACCACCTTCTCGTTCGTCAACAACATCAACACGCACGAAGGCGGCACGCACCTGACCGGCTTCAAGAGCGCGCTGACGTCGGTGGTGAACAAGTACATCGAGCGTTCGAGCCTCTCGAAGAAGGACAAGGACGGTATCAAGCTCACCGGCGACGACGTGCGCGAGGGCCTCGCCTGCGTGCTCTCCGTGAAGATCCGTGAGCCGCAGTTCGAAGGGCAGACAAAAACGAAGCTCGGCAACCCGAGCGTGGAAGGCATCGTGCGCAGCGTCGTGAACGAGCATCTCGCGACCTTCCTCGACGAACACCCGAAGATCGGCAACATCATCATCGAGAAGGCGGTCAGCGCGGCCCGCGCACGCGAGGCGGCACGCAAGGCGCGCGACCTCACGCGCAAGAAGAACGCCCTCGACATCGGGAATCTGCCGGGCAAGCTCGCCGATTGTTCGCTCTCCGAACCGTCGCTCTGCGAGCTCTATCTCGTCGAAGGTGACTCCGCCGGTGGTTCAGCCAAGCAAGGGCGCGAGCGCAAGAACCAGGCGATCCTTCCACTCCGCGGCAAGATCATCAACGTCGAGAAAGCCCGCATCGACAAGGTGCTCAGCAACGAGGAAATCCGGACGATCATCACGGCGCTCGGCTGCGGCATCAAGGACGAATTCGACCTCACGAAGACGCGCTACCACAAGATCATCATCATGACCGACGCCGACGTGGACGGCGCGCACATCCGGACGCTGCTCCTCACGTTCTTCTTCCGCCAGATGCCCGAGCTGATCGACGCCGGCTACATCTACATCGCGCAGCCGCCGCTCTACCGCGTGTCGCGCGGCAAGGAGGAGTTCTACGCCTACGACGAACCGGAGCGCGAGATGTACTCCGAGCGTCTCAGCGGCGGCGACGCGAAGAAGAACGTCTATGTGCAACGCTACAAAGGACTCGGCGAGATGAACCCGGAGCAGCTCTGGTCCACCACCATGGACCCCGAGCGTCGCACCATCCTTCGCGTCGGCATGGACGACGCCGTGATGGCCGACCAGATCTTCCAGACGCTGATGGGCGACGCGGTCGAACCACGTCGGGAATTCATCGAAGCGAACGCCCGATTCGTGACCGTGCTCGACGTCTGATCAAACGCGCAGTAACGATTCGAGGGGGCGGTCACTACACGGTGGCCGCCCCCTCGAATCGTTCCGGTCAGGCACCACTCGTCGGCAGCGGATCGAACGGGCCGCGGAACATGAGCGCCCCGTAGGCCACCGCGAACGCGCACATCGGCACCGCCAGTATCCATGCGCCAATCGCTGTTCCGGGAGTGCTCACCACGCGCACCATCGACAGCGCTGAGACGAAGTACAAGGCGAAGTTCGTGGAGACGACCGGGCGGCCGTAGATGCCGCCGATGATCGCGCTGCGCTGCATCCAGTTCAGTGAGGCGATGCCCAGCCAAGCCGCGGCCAGCAGCTGTCCGAGCCAATTCGCCTGCGGTGGAATGCCGGGCGTCAGCGCGCCGAGTATGACCTCAGGCGCAAAGAGCAGTGCAAGCCCGAGGCAGAGCAGGAACGCAGCGCTCAAGCGGGAAACGATTGACGAGATCACGGGTTGGCCGCAGTGGTGTGTGAAATGCCAGCGACGGAGACGGGCTCAGCGACAATGCCCCGCACTAGGAGCCGCGTCGGTCGGCGCACATCAGCAGAAGCGAGTAAGTGTACTAGTGAGGCCGGCCCAATCGCGGCCGGAGCCTCGTCAGCCCGCGAGCGACGGCGTAGTATCGGAGTCAAGCCTCGCCGGCGGCTGCGCGTCGAAGGCGGCGTGGCACGGCAGGACATCGCGCTCCAGATCACGACCACATGATGAGGAGCGCGTGTCATGCCAGACGCACCACGACTTGCGAGCGATGACTCGCCGACCGCGCCCGCCGCACGTCCCAACCGACTCGCGCACGACGTCAACAACATGCTTGGTGTGATCATCGGGCACGTCGGCATGGCGTTGCGCGGCGTGCGGCCAGGTGACCCGCTGCATTCCGATCTCGTCGCAATTCAGCAAGCGGCGGAGCGCGCGGCTGCGCTGATGAAGGAAATGCGAACTGCCGGCGCCGCGCCATCAGCGATCACTCTGCCGGCGTCGTCGACTGCCGTGAGTACGGAGCCCGACATGGCGGCCGCGAACCGTGCCAGCGAGGCACCGCCGCCTGGCGGAGCGCACGTGAAGCAGTGGACGGTGCTTGTGGTGGAGGACGAGCCGGCAATTCTGACGCTGGTCACGCACGTTCTTCGCGGCCACGGCTACGCCGTGTTGCGCTCGAACTCTGCCACCGAAGCGATTGCGATGGCGGAGGCGCACACCGGCAGCATCGACCTGCTGCTCACCGATGTCATGATGCCGGAGATGAACGGCCGCGACCTGTCCCGCGCGCTGTGCGCGTCCAATCCTGGGCTGCGCACCGTGTTGATGTCGGGCTATACCGCAGAGCTGATCGCGGCGCACGGCGTGCTCGACGCAGATGTCTCGTTTCTGCAGAAGCCATTCGCGATCGGTGCGCTGACCGAGGTCGTGCAGCAGGCGCTCGGCCCCGCGCCGTGAACGCGAGGCGAGCGCCGTGTGTCAGGCGGCGACGCGCACCGGCAGGCGACGCACGAGCGGCAGCATCGACAGCAACGTGATGATCAGCAGCACGATCTCGATGCTGTAGACCAGCGAATAGCCGGTAGCCGGTCCCGACAGCGCCGCGCCGAACATGTTGCGCTGACTCATGCCGTTGACGATGTCGCGCGCGATGCCGCCGAATGCGACGGCGATGCCTGCAGCCGACGCCTGCACCGCGCCCCACGCACCGAGTGCGAGGCCACGATGCTTTTCCGGTGCATGATTCATCGTCGCGGTCAGCGTGCCATGGCTGAGCAGGCCACCGCCGAATCCGATCAGGAACGTGCCGCAGAAGAACAGCATCGGCGCGTGAAACGGCGCGGCCAGAATGACGGCCGAGAAGGCCGGGATGCCGACTAACGCGCCGTAGCTCGACATGCGGAACGGATCGCCGCCACGCCCGAGCACTCGCGACGCGAGCAGGAAGCCGAGCAAGCCACCAAGAGAGAGCGTTGCCGTGAGACGCGTGGTGGACGCCACGGTGAGACCAAGCACCTGTCCGCCGTACGGCTC
>JBBRLZ010000124.1:0-6562 GCA_038231095.1 Gemmatimonadales bacterium | reverse complement strand
GTGTGTGGCGGGGTGTTCAATCTCATCGGAGACTGTGATGACGCGTTACATGCGTGCTGCGGCGTTGACGGCTGCACTCCTGATCGGCACGACCGTTTCGGCCAGTGCACAGGGCGGACCGCCGGGTGGCGGCATGGGCGGTGGTCGGCGCTCCCCTGATGCGATGGCGTTGCTCGAGAAGCCGCTGGAAGGCGTCGATGGCATGACGGACGCGCAGAAGACGGCGCTGACGGCGCTCGAAACGGACTACAAGGCCAAGTTCACCACCGCCAGCACCGCGATGCGTGAGTCGATGATGGCCGCTCGGCAGGCCGGCGGAGCACCTGACATGGCCGCGATGATGAAGATGCGCGAGGGCATGAACACGATGCGCAAGGAAGAGCTGGCCGCAGCGCGCGCGCTGCTCACGTCGGCGCAGTACGCGAAATTCGATGCGAACGTGAAAGCGGAACAGACGGAGCAGGCCGAGCGCGAGGCGCAGATGCGTCAGCGCATGGGTGGCGGTCCACCGGAGTAATCGGATTCTGACTGGTTGTGGTGCGGGGCCGGCGTCATGCGATGCCGGCCCCGCGTCGTTTCACGCGCGCGTGTCACGCGCGGAGCGCCCAGGTCACTGCATCGCGTGCGCACAACGCGCCGACGATGTTGCCCGTGCCGCTGTACGCGCCGATCGCGAACACACCGTCGCGCACTTCTTCGCAGATCGGCGCGCCCGTGTGCGTGTAGCTGACGTTCGCGGCCCATCGATGCGTAACGGGCGCCTGTGTACCGATGTGTGCGCGCAGAAACTCGTCGAGGCGCTGCTGGATGTCGTCGGACGGCGTGGCGTCATGCGTCCACTCGTGCGCTTCGTGCTTGTCGCGAAATCCGCCGAGTGCAATCGTGCCGTCACTGAGCTGCTGCCAGTACTCGTAGCCATCGCGCCAGTAGATCGGTCTCGGAATCGACACCTCGTGCGCGGGCGCCGTCGCCAGCATCTGCAGCCGCGCCGTACGGATGCGCGCGCCCAATTCCGGCAGCACCTGCTCGAGCCGGCCGTCGACGGCGACGATGACGCGCCGACAGCTGATCACCCCACGCTCGGTCACGATGCGTGAGCCCGTGATGTCCGTTGCGCGTGTGTGGCTATGCAGCGTTGCGCCTGCTTCTCGTGCGCGCGTCGCCATTGTACGCACGCGAGCCAGCGGCTGCATCACACCATCCGTCGGCACCAGCAACCCTTCGCCCTCAGGCCCGGCATACCACTCGACGGGCAAGCCGTCCCGCTGCATCTGCTGCAGCTGCGCACGGCAGTCGGCAAGCTCGACTTCAGACGCCGCGATGCGCAGCGAACCGGTGCGTCGCGTGCATTCGGGAAACTCGCCGAAGACTCGTTCCAGCTCAGCGAGCGTGCGACGATAGAGTGTCACTGCGATGTCGTGACCCAGCCGGCGCACAGCGTCGTGATGAAAATCGGCGAGCCCCGCGAGCAGCAGTCCGCCGTTCCGGCCTGCCGCACCGCTGCCGACATCATTCGCATCAATGCCGATCACCGTCACGCCCGCATCACGCAGCGCACGCACCGCGACCAGCCCACTCGCACCGAGTCCGATCACGCACACCTCGCAGTGCGCATCACCAACCAGTGGCGGCGGCGCGATCCACGACGGATCGTCGTCCCACACCGGCGTGTTGCGCAACGTCACGCGCGCGGCGTCCTGCACTGTCATCGACGCGGCAGGCAGACCTGGCGCTGCACATCGAACGTGCGGCCGGCTGCCTCGCATTCGGCCTTTGGATCCGGCAGATGCAGACTCGAGCGACTGGCCATGATGCGCAGGCCGATGAAGCTCAATCCGACGACGGAAATCATCGTGACGATGATCTTGATGCCGCGCTCGAGGCGGTGCATCCCATCCATCAGCGCGCCTTGCCGAGGGGCGACTTGGACTGCGCCGCATGCGCCTCGATCACGGCGCGGGCTGCTTCCTGCGGATCGTCGGTGAGCAGTAGCAGATCGAGATCGCCGGGGCTGATCTTCCGCTCGCTCAGCACGCGCGACTGCAGCCAACGCACGAGACCAGCCCAGTAGTGCGTCCCGAACAGCACGACGGGGAACTGGAAGATCTTTCCCGTCTGAATCAACGTCACGGCCTCGAACAGCTCATCGAGCGTGCCGAAGCCGCCCGGAAAACAGATGAAGGCGTTGCTGTACTTGATGAACATCGTCTTCCGCACCATGAAGTAGCGGAAGCTGACCAGCGTATCGACATACGGATTCGCGCCCTGTTCAAAGGGCAGCTCGATGTTGCACCCGATGCTCGGCGCGCCGGCCAGGCGCGCCCCCTTGTTGGCCGCCTCCATGATGCCCGGGCCGGCACCGGTGATGATCGAGAACCCGGCTTCACCGAGGATGCGCGCCACTTCGGTGGCCGCGAGATACTGCGGATCATCGGGAGACGTGCGCGCCGAACCGAAGATCGACACGCCTTTCTCGACGTTGGCGAGTGAGTCGAAGCCTTCGATCAGTTCACTCGTCATGCGCAGCACGCGCCATGGATCGGTGCGCGTGAAATCGTCGCGCGGGCCGGGTGCCGAGAGCAGCTTGGCGTCTTCGGTGAGCGGGACGACGTCGCGGATGTCGGTATCGACGTGCGGTCGGATCAGCGGCGCGGCTTTCTTCTTCGCGGCGGCTGCTGTCGGCTGCACGGTCGTCTTCGGTGGCACCTTTCTTGGCGAGATGACGGCCGTGCTGAGCGGTGTATCGCGGCCGGCGCTGCGATGGCCGTCCACATGTCGCTCCATCGTGCCTTGCAGCGCCTCGGCTTCGGCGCGCTGCATGGTCGCCACGGTGGCCTTGTTGCCGCCGGCCGTCGTCGCCTTCACGGTGCGGCCGTGCCGACGTGGTGCCGGTGTGGCCGGCAGTGGCGCGGGTGCAGGCGTGGCAGAGGACTTCGCGCGTTTGGCGGGCATGCTCTCAGGGATGGAGTCGCACGGGTGCTGCTGTGGCGTCGCCAGCGCATCCGCACGGGCGCCGAGCCGGGTAGAATTCTAGTCTCGTGCTCAACTACTCCTCGCCACGCCTCCGTCGTCACGGGCGTGGTGCCCTTCCCGACGCTGCTCCCGTCGCATTGCCCCACGTCATCATCGTCGTCGCTGACGGCGTTCGACCTGATACGCTGACCGCAGCGATGGACGCCGGTGAGGTACCGGCGCTCTCAGCGCTGCGTGCGGCGCAGGGAAGCCATCTGCTGACGACGGTGTTTCCATCGGTGACCGGACCGGCGTACGTGCCGTTCCTGATGGGCGAACATCCGGGGCATGTCGGGCTGCCGGGGCTGCGCTGGTTCGATCGCAGTCGGCGCGACACTGGCTGGCCCCACTTCACGCGCAGCTACATCGGCAGTGAGATGCGGAAGGTCGATCGCGATCTGACGCTCGAGAAGCCGACGGCATTCGAGCGCTCGGGCGGCGGGTTGGCGATGATGAACATGATCGGCCGTGGCCTGCCGCGCCGCAACAAACTGACGAACAGCGTCCGCTTTGCACTGCGCGCCGGGTACACGCATTTCCGCGGTGACGTCGCCGGCTGGCTCGATGTGGATCGCGCGCTCGCCGCCGAAATGCTCGGCCGCGTGCTGCGCGAGCGACCGCCGTTCACGTTTGCGAGCTTCTGCGGCGTGGATAAGACGAGTCACAGCGTCGGCCATCGCGATCCGATCGTGCGACAGGCGCTGACGATCGTGGATGGTTTCGTGCGCGACGTGACGGAGGCCGCGACGCGTGAAGGGTGGATTGACGATCTCGCGCTGTTCGTGGTCAGCGATCATGGTCATGTCGATGTGAAGGCGCATGATGATCTCGCCGACCTGTTCCGTGACGAGATCGGGCTGCGCGTGCTGGCGCATCCGAAGATCTTCGGTGTGCGCGATCCGGAGATGGCGGTGATGGTGAGTGGCAACGCGATGGCGCATCTGTTCGTCGAACTGCCGTCGCGCACGCGACCGTGGTGGCCGACACTGTCGCCGAAGTGGACCGACACGGCCGAGATGCTGCTCACGCGGCCGTCGGTCGATCTGCTGCTGTTACCGCACGACGCACACACGGTGGAGATCCGCGGCGGCAACGGCCGCGGCTCGGCGATCGCTCAGCGCACCGGTGATCGCTACAGCTACACCGGCGTGACCGGTGATCCGCTCGGCCTGGGCGACGTGCGCGCCGCGACCGAAGCCGAGACGTGGGACCGATCGATGTGGACCGATTATCCCGACGCGCTGGTACAGATCCTCGCGTTGAACGACTGCGCGCGGACCGGCGACATGATCGTGAGTGCGACGCGCGACTGGGATTTCCGTGGGCGATACGAGCCAATCCCGCATCGCTCGTCGCACGGTGCGTTGCATCGCGACCACATGCTGGTGCCGATGCTGACGAACGTGCCGAGTTCGGTGCCGTGGCGGCGCACGCAGGACGTTTTCCATCGCGCGATGGAGTTTCTCGGCGTCTGAGGACAAGTCTTGCGTCACACGGGGTCCAAGAGAGCGTGGCAGACGTACGGAACTGCTTTGACGCAAAACGGCAACAGACGCAAAACGGCGAAAGATCAAGAGCAAAGGTAAGGTTGCCGTTGGCGCGTCAACACACCTGCGCGCTGTCAGATCAAGAGTGTTGCTGTTTTGCGTCTGTTGCCGTTTTGCGTCAAAGCAGTAAATGCCTCGCCCGGCGCAGGGGCTGGTGAGTGAAATGAGAGCTTTCGACAATGTTCGACGGTTGGGTAGGCTGCAGCAGGATTTCCTTTGCTGAGAAACAGGATCAATGACTGACAGTGGCGTGAAGGGGTCGAGTACAGGGTTGATTGCGGTGGCGGTCGGGATCGTGGCGGCGGCGGTGCTGGTGTCGGGGGCGATGCGCGACTTCGGGCGCAAGAACGACGTGATCGAGGTCACCGGCAGCGCGCGACGTGCGATCGTCGCGGACCTCGGCATCTGGAAGGGGAGCGTGACGGTGCAATCGCCGACGGTGCAGGGCGCGTATGCCGAAGTGGCCGGCTACGGCGAGAAGGTGCGCGCATGGCTCAAGGCGCGCGGGCTTCCCGACAGCGTGATCACCGTGCGTCCGATCGAAACCACGCGGATGATGGTCACGAACAACGATGGTCAGGAGACGGGTCGATTGGCTGGCTACAAGCTGTCGCAGTCGATCGAGGTGCACCTGACCAATCCGCGGGCGATCGAGCTGCTGGCACGAGAGGCGGGCGCGCTCGCCGGCGACGGCATTCCGCTTGAAGCTGCGGCACCGCAGTATCTGTACACGAAGCTGGCCGAGCTGCGCATCGCGATGATGGGAGAAGCGACGGCTGATGCCCGTGCCCGCGCCGACGTGATCGGCAAGGCGGCGGGGTCGACGGTCGGCAGCGTGCGGAGTGCGAACACCGGGGTCGTACAGATCACGCCGCGGTTCTCGACCGAAGTCTCGGACTACGGCATGAACGATGTGACGACGATCGAGAAGGACATCACGACGGTCGTGAAAGTGACGTTCGCGCTGAAGTAGCGGGTTGCGGCCCGCCGGTTCACCCGGCGGGCCGCAGGTGCTTATTTTGGAGGCATGCCATGGGTCTTGCTCGTTTTCGCACTGTGCTTTCGCTGTCTGCGCGAGCCATCGCTGATCGGCCCGTTGCTGCTGGTCGGCTGGCGCTTCCGTCGCCGCAACTGGTATGCGCGCGTGCCGTTCCTGCCGCTGCCGGCGTGGGAGTATGTGCAGTGGCGCATGCACACCGCGTATGGCGCACACGATGCGGTGCCGAGTGTGGACGACATCGCGAACTACGCGCGGTGGGCGTGGCACCTGCCCACGTGACGTGACGCTGCAGGCACCGCCGGGCTTTGCGCATCGCCTGAAGGCGGAAGTGTATGCGCGTGGAGCGATGATCGCGGGCATCGCGCCACTCGGCCCGATGGAAACCGCCAGAGCATACGACGATTGGATCGCCAGGGGTTACGCCGGCGAGATGCACTATCTCGAACGCGGCGCCGAGAAGCGCGGCGATTCGACGTTACCCGTGCCAGGTGCCGTGAGTGCGCTGGTGATCGCAGTGAACTACGGCGGGACGGAGCCCGATGGTCCGATCGCGCGGTACGCGCGAGGCGATGACTATCACGACGTGCTGGTACCGATGCTGCGCGATGTGCAGGACTGGGCGTCGGCGGAGCTTGGTGTCACGGTTCCGGGCAAGGCGTACACCGACACCGGTCCGATTCTCGAGCGTGAGTTGGCGCGACGTGCGGGGCTCGGGTGGTTCGGGAAGAACACGATGCTGATTTCGCCGAAGCACGGGTCGTTCTTCTTCATCGGGGTGCTGTTGCTCGCACTCGAACTGGAAGCCGACGAGCCGTTCGCGTCAGATCATTGCGGCACGTGTACGCGGTGCCTGGAGGCGTGTCCGACGGAGGCGTTCGTGGCACCGCGGGTGATGGATGCAACGAGGTGCATCTCGTATCTGACGATCGAGGCGAAGGGGGCGATTCCGGAGGCGTTGCGGGAGCACATGGGTGGAATGATTTACGGGTGTGATATCTGTCAG
>JBBRLZ010000123.1:0-6602 GCA_038231095.1 Gemmatimonadales bacterium | reverse complement strand
GAGCGTATGCTGCGATGCGTTCCACGCTGATGTCGGCGCCGAATACGAATCGCCGAAGCGGATGATGCTGCGATAGAGATACGGTGCGTCAGACGCGCCGACGCTCAGCGTGCCGGTACCGAGCTGCAGGCGCACACTGACGGGCGTCGAATCGCGCAGCAGTCGTGCTGACTCGAGCGTGCGGACGTGTTGCGCCGCGAGTGGCACGGCGAGCAGTGCCGCGCCAAGCAGCGAGATGCAGGCCTTCATCGCCCGCCGCCGGTCGTGGTAGTCGTCTTGCGTTTCACCGCGACCACGCCGGTGAGCGGCGTCGGTGTGAGCCAGTTCGACGTCGGCGCGTCGACCGGCAACGCTGTGCCGCTTGGCGCCGGGCGACGCACGCCCCACGGATCTTCGTGCGAACGCGTGCCGCCGCGCGTGCGCAGCGCTGCGCCGAGGCCCGCGGTGACGGCGACCCACGTGATGCCAAGCGCGATCGTGCGAACCCCAGCGGCAGCGATCGGCCATGACGCCAGCGCCGCGGCGGCCAGCCATGGAATGGACAGCAACAGCATGCCAGCGACAAGCGACTGCAATCGTGCTCCGCGCTCCGACAGGCCGACGCGTCGCGCGGCGGCACCGCTGCCGACCATCTGCACGGCACCAAGACCGCCGAGCACCACCAGCCCAAGCACACCAATGACATACGCGACGATTGCGAACGGCACCAGGAGAATGCCGAGCAGCGTCAGCGCGAGGAGGAGGCAGCCGGCGCCGAGCACCGGCATCAGCATGAGCTGCGCAATGATGCCGACGGTGACGTTGCGGCCAAACCCGGCGTTGAGTGCAGTGGTGATGCGCTGCATCGCATCGCCGGCGTTGATCAGGACGCCGATCGCGAGGATGATCAGAATGCCGAACCAGGCCGCAGTGCGCTTCAGGCTGGCGAACGTACCGGTGGCCGCCGCCGTGCTCATGCCGAGGACAAGTGGCTGAACAGCGTCCAACGTCCGGAGTTCACCATCCACTCGGCCTGCTGGCGCGATGGCTGCGCCGTGCTCGGCCGATACGACGTCGCCCGTGACATGCCCCGTCGGGTCGATGACGACGGCGCCGTTGAGCGCAATTGCCGATCCGAGCACCGTGCCGGCGACGCGCAGTGTCCCGTCGACGGTGACGAGATTGCCGCGAACGGTGTCCCTGGGCGTGATCGTGACGTCGCCCGTCCGATGCATGGCATCGAGAGCAGCGCAGCCGACGATCGGGTCGAGACTGGCGCGTTTGATGAGCGCGCTCTGGGCGCTGCTCAGCGACGCGAGGTCACGCTGGGTACACGGTTGCGCGACAGACTGAGCTCCAGCCGAGCTGGAGAGGAGTGCGGCGGTGGCAATACACGCCACGAAAAAGCGCGAGGCGGTCACGGCTCACGCCTCGAAACGCCGAGCCCGCGCAGCGACTGCGCGGAGCCCGAGGAATCCAAGACCGGCGCCGGTAAGCAGCGTCGCTCCGGCCACGGCGACGAGCGGCAAGCCGCTCCCCACCGACTGACCGAGCGGGCCGACCAGCGCCTGAGCCGTCGCGGTGAGCGACGCGAACAGCCCCTCGCGGGCCCGTTCGGTGACCAGGCCGCCGACGAAGACCGTCGCGTCCCGGTGCGCCCAGCCCCACGCCGCGGCACCGGTGACCAGTGTCGCGGCGCCCGTGAAGGCAGCTCCTGCCGCGATGCGGGCTACCGGGCTCGACGGCACCCAGCCAGCAATGCTGGTCCGGATGGCCACATGCCAGGGCTCGAAGACGTGCACCTCGTACATGACCCGGTCGGCGAAGCCGAAGCGCGGTGTCATCTCGGGAAGCGTCTCGATGTCCAGTACGAACGCACGGAGCGCGGCGAGCTCGGATCGGCACTCGGCGCAGTCGCGCAGGTGGCCGGTGAGCTGCTGAACCCCGAACCCTGTCTCCCCATCGAGGAGCAGGTCGAGTTCGTCAGGCAGGAGGTGGCGTGTGAGTGTCATTGGATGTCCTCCAGCGTGTACGGAGCGAGTGTACGGGTGGTTTCAACGAGAAAAGCGGGAGGAGTCATCGGGGCCACGGAGGCGGTGCGTCTGGGCCTCATCTGGTGTCCTCCAGCGCCTCGCGCAGTTCATGGCGCGCCCGGTGGATGTAGGTCTTGACGGTGCCGAGTGGCAGGTCGAGGAGCTGGGCGATCTCTTCGTACGATCGGCCGTCCACGTGCCGCAGGAGGATGCAGCTGCGATAGAGTGGGCGGAGCTTGGCGATGGCGACTTCGATGGCGGCGCCGAGTTCCTTGTTCGCCATCGCGTCGAGCGCGTTTTCGCTGCGATCCCCGATTTCGAAGCTGGTGGCCTCGATTTCCGCCTGCGTGGCGGCGCCCGATGCTCCGTCGATGCTGATCGTCTGCAGGCGGCGGCGGCGCAGTGAGTCGATCGCGAGGTTGTTCGCGATCTTGAAGAGCCAACTCGAGAATTTGAACTCCGGGGAGTACTTCTCGATGTTGTTGAGGACCTTGATGAAGGTCTCCTGCGCGAGGTCCTCGGCGGCCTCACGATCGCGTACCATCCGGTAGACGAGCGAGAAGACCGGGCGCTCGTAGCGACGGATCAACTCCCGATATGCCTCGTCGCGGCCTTCCTGAGCCAGGGCGACCAGATCTGCGTCAGGGAGGTTCGAAGCGTCGAGGAGCCGAGGCATGCGTCGGGGAGGCACCCTCGGGGGCGGCCGATGTGCGGCCCCCGCAGTGCGAACGGCGAAGTTAGCGGGCCGGGGGCGAGATGCGATGGCAGCCCGCGCTCGGCGCGCCGCGGCAAGCGCCGTGAGTCAGAGCACGCGGCGTCGCTGCCTTGTGGCACGTGCCGGTGGTACGCGAGCTTTGTCACCTGATGACCAGCACACTCGATGCCGATGTACAGCGCGCCGACGCGGCGGCTGCCGGCGGGGTGGAGAAGCGTGCCTATGTGCAGCAGATCTTCTCCGAGATCGCCCCGCGATACGACCTGCTGAACCACGTGCTGTCGATGAACATCGACAAGGCGTGGCGCCGTCGTGCTCTGGCGGCGCTGGCGTGGGTCAGGGTGCCGACTGGATGCTACCTCGATCTGTGTGCGGGCACACTCGATGTCGGGGCGCAGCTGGTACGGCAGACGGGTTTCGGAGGCTATGTGATGGCCGCCGATTTCGCCGAACCGATGCTTCGCATGGGCGAGGGCAAGGCGCCGCGCTCGACGCTGGGGCCCGTGGCGGCCGATGCGTTGCAGCTGCCGGTTGGGGATGGCGTGTTCGATGGTGCGATCGTGGCATTCGGGATTCGCAATGTCGCGGCACTCGACACTGGCCTGCGTGAAGTGCGTCGCGCGCTCAAGCCGGGCGCGCGTTTCGTGATTCTCGAATTCTCGACGCCGCGCAATGCGGTCGTACGCGCCGGCTACCAGTTCTACTTCCATTCGGTACTGCCGGCGATCGGTCGTATCGTGAGCGGGCACAAGACGGCGTATTCCTATCTGCCGAAGAGCGTCGCGCACTTCCCGGTGGAGGAAGAGCTGGCGTCGCGTATGACGGCCGCCGGTTTTCGCGACGTCACCTGGACACCGTTGTCCTTCGGTATCGCCGCGATTCACGTCGGCGTGGCGTGACTGGGCGCGCGTCCTTCGTGGCAGCGAGTTCGTCCATCCGGTTCTTCTCTGATCTTCCGCTGATCTGACGTGTCACTCGAATCACTGCAGGACTTCATCACCGCCATCGACGGCATCGGTGAACTGGTGCGCATTGCGCATCCGGTTCGCGCGAAGCTGGAACTGTGCGAAATCGCGAACCGCACGAGCAAGCTGCCCGGCGGTGGGCCCGCGCTGCTGTTCGAGCATGTGATTCTCGACAACGGTCAGCGCTCGGCGTACCCGGTTGGCATCAATCTCTTCGGGTCGATGACGCGCATGGCGCTCGCACTCGGCGTGACCGATCTCGATGAACACGGCGCGCGCATCACGGAGCTGATGAATCTGAAGGTGCCCGACGGTTTCATCGCGAAACTTGGACTCCTGCCACGCCTGCTCGAGGTCACGAAATTTCCGCCTCGAGTGAAAGGCGGATCGCCGCAGTGTCAGGAAGTAGTGTGGCGCGGTGACGAGATCGATCTGGACCGGATTCCGGTGATCACCTGCTGGCCGGAAGACGGCGGTCCGTACATCACGCTGACCGCCGTGGTGAGCAAGGATCCAGTGCGCGGCATTCGCAACGTCGGCATGTACCGCGTGCAGAAGCTCGACAAGCGGACGGTGGCGATGCACTGGCAGCGCCACAAGACCGGCGCGGAACACTTCCGCGAGATGGCGGAGCGTGGTGAGACGATGCCGGTGTGCATCGTGATCGGTGCCGATCCGGCGAGCGTGTACAGCGCGAGTGCGCCGCTGCCGCCGGCGGTGGATGAGTTTCTGTTTGCCGGGTTTCTGCGCAAGGATCCGGTGCACCTGACCAAGGCCGTCACCTGCGATCTCGAAGTGCCGGCGTCGGCGGAACTGGTGATCGAGGGCTACATCGATCCGCGCGAAGCACTGGTGGTGGAAGGGCCGTTCGGTGATCACACGGGCTTCTACTCCGAAGCCGATCTGTATCCGAAGGTGCATGTGACGGCCGTGACGATGCGGAAAAACATGGTGTACGCCACCACCATCGTCGGGCGCCCGCCGATGGAGGATTTTTATCTCGGCCACGCCACGGAGCGGATTTTTCTGCCGCTGCTGAAGCTCACGACGCCGGAGATCGTGGACTACCACATGCCGGCCGAGGGCGGATTTCACAACCTCGTGTTCGTGAGCATCGACAAGAAGTATCCGGGGCACGCGTACAAGGTGATGAACGCGCTCTGGGGCGCGGGCCTGATGTCGCTGGCGAAAGTGCTGGTGGTGGTGGACAAGGAGGTGGACGTGCGCAACGTGTCGGAGACGTGGTGGGCGACGCTCAACAA
Source organism: Gemmatimonadales bacterium (assembly GCA_038231095.1). Classification (GTDB taxonomy): domain Bacteria; phylum Gemmatimonadota; class Gemmatimonadetes; order Gemmatimonadales; family Gemmatimonadaceae; genus JACMLX01. Next base: position 1,648 of record JBBRLZ010000123.1, on the reverse strand, counting down.
CATCGATCCGGAGCGTGACGTACGTTTCACGATGGGTCCCGTGGACGTGTTGGATCACTCGAGTCGCGCCTTCAGCTACGGCAGCAAGATGGGCATCGATGCCACGCGCAAGCTTCCCGAAGAGGGTTTCACCCGGCAGTGGCCGCGGGTGATCGAGATGGATGCCGACACGCGCTCGCGCGTGGACGGATTCTTCGCATCACTCGGCATCGAGAAGGCGTGGAAGAAATGACCATGCCGGGACGCGAAGGTCAGACGTTCGCCGGCCCGTCCGCGTTCGCGCGCTGGGCGAGTTTCGTGAAACTGCCGCACACCGTGTTCGCGTTGCCGTTTGCGCTGACGGGTGTGGTGCTGGCGAGTCGGGAGGTGATGCCGACCATCGGGCAGATCGGGTGGGTGGTGCTGGCGTTCACCGCCGCACGCTTTGCCGCAATGGCGTTCAACCGCATCGTCGATCGCGACGTGGACGCGAAGAACCCGCGCACGAAAATGCGTGAGATTCCGAGTGGCGCGCTGCTGCTCGGTCAGGCGAAGGCGAGTGTCGTGCTGGCGGGCATCGTCTTCGTGTTTGCCAGCTGGATGCTGAATCCGCTCTGCGGTCTGCTGTCACCGGTCGCGCTGGCATGGGTGCTCTTCTACAGCTACTGCAAGCGATTCACCCGCTGGAGTCATCTCGTCCTCGGCCTCGGGCTCGGCATTGCGCCGGTTGGCGGCTATCTGGCGGTGACCGGTGTGTGGAGCACACCGGTCTGGATGCTGCCGGTGCTCGCGATGGCGGTGATGACGTGGTCCGGTGGCTTCGACATTCTCTATGCGTTGCAGGATGTCGCGTTCGATCGCGCGAATGGCTTGTTCTCCCTGCCGGCCGCACTCGGGGCACCACGTGCGCTGACAGTGGCGCGTGCACTGCATACGGGCACGGTGCTGCTGCTGGCACTGGTCGGCTGGGCGACGGGTGGCGGTGTGCTGTACGCCGCCGGTGTCGCAGTGGTGGCGGTGCTGCTGCTGTATGAGCACTCGCTGGTGAAGCCCGATGATCTCTCGAAGCTCGATGCCGCCTTCTTCACGATGAATGGCGTGATCAGCATCACGTTCTTCACCTTCGTGCTGCTGGAGCGACTGCTGCACCTGCCGTCGCTGGCGACGGTACTGGAGCGCGCATCATGACCCGACCATTGCCGATCGTGCTGGCGATCACCGGTGCGTCCGGTGCGCCGTACGCCGTGCGACTGCTGAATGCGCTGGCCACCGCGCGACAGCCCGTCTGGCTGATCGTCAGTTCGCATGGATGGCGTCTGCTGCAGACGGAATCGGGCATTCACGATCTGCAATCGCTGCGCGCACATGTCGGTGAGGATGCCTTCGACGCCAGCGTGACGGTGTTCGATGACAACGATCGTGGCGCGACGCCGGCCAGCGGCTCAGCGAAAGTGAAGGGCATGGTGATCGTGCCGTGCAGCATGGGTACGATTGCGTCGGTCGCGGCAGGCACGAGCCGATCGCTGGTCGAGCGCGCCGCTGATGTCGCGCTCAAGGAACGGCGTCCGCTGATCGTGGTGCCGCGCGAAACGCCGTTCAGCCGCATCCATCTGGAGAACATGCTGCGCCTGACCGACGCCGGCGCCGTGGTGCTGCCAGCTGCACCGGG
>JBBRLZ010000122.1:0-6768 GCA_038231095.1 Gemmatimonadales bacterium | reverse complement strand
GCGCCCATCACCGCTTCGGTCAGCGCACCGGTCGCCGTGATCGCGCCGATGCTGCCAACGACGCCGAGGAACTGGCGACGGTTCAGATACTCGCGCTCCGGGGTGATCTCGGATGACGGCGGTTCGATACGGTTGCGGATCAGCATGGACGAGGCGAGTCAGAAGTGACGAACGGAGCTGCCGAGGAAGCCTACAACACCCGTCGCGCCCAGACGAGCCGTTGCACGATGTTGATGCCGACCAGTACCGACATCACACCGAACAGGGTCACCAGCCGATCGGGGAAGAGAAAGAACAGCGCGAAGAAGACGATCGTCTCAAACCCTGCGACGAGCGCCGGCGGCATCGTGACCGTCGTGAGTTCGCCGGTGGCACCCGCGCCGGATGCACGCTTCTCGAACACGGCAGAGAGGTACATCCAGCTGCACGCATTGACGAAGAACGTCCCCTCGAGCACCACCGCCCATACCAGAACAACGCGATCCGGGCTTTGGATTGCAAAGCCGATCGGGATCGCTGCATATACGATGAAGTCGAGCAGAATGTCGAAATAACCCCCGAAGTCACTCTGCCGTTCCGCCAGTCGCGCGACGGCGCCGTCGAGGCCATCGATGATACGATTGGCGATCCAGAGCGTCAGCCCGATGTCCCACGCACCACGCCATGCGGCTACGGCCGCGCTGATCCCGAACAGAAATGCGATCAGCGTGATCGCGTTCGGCGGCACGCCACGCAGCAGCCACGCGAGTGGCGCCAGCAACCGATCCTTCAGTCCGCGCAACAGGTGATCAAACACGACGGGCCTTCACGGGCTCGGGAAGAGTCGCGCATTGACCAGCGTCACGTGAACGACATCACCCACTGCCACGGGCGTGCCGAGTGCGACGCGCAATTGCACCGCTGTCTCATTCGCGCCACGCAGGGTGAGCACGACGTCATGTGCCGCATCGTTCCGCGCCAACACAGTACATGCGTGGGCACTCGCGTGGTCCGCAGCATGCAACTGCACGTCGTGCGCACGCAGTACGGCGACGGCCGAACCGGCAGGCAGGTGACCGGCAGCCACCGTGCCACCAGACCAATTGAACTCGGCGCCGTCCGCACGTGGAACGATGATTCCCGGCACCTCGCTGAAAATGCCGAGCAGTCGTGCCGTCTCGAGATCCGGTGGCATCGCGAGAATGGCATGTGGCGTTGCGGGAGCAGTGACGCGCCCGCTGCCGATGGCCGCAATGTGCGTCGCGACGGCCAGCGCGTCGTCAACGTCGTGCGTGACAAGCACCATCGCTGCGCCGCTCGCCGCGCGCGCTTCGAGCAATGCTGCACGCACATCGCGCCTCACCGCTGGATCGAGCGACGCCAGGGGCTCATCGAGCAACAACACCGCGGGCTCGGCGCACAGCGCACGCGCCAGTGCCACGCGATGCCGTTGCCCGCCACTGAGCGCATCCGCCTTGTTCTGCGCGACGTCACCGACCTGCAGCCGCTGCAGCCACTCGAGCGCACGGCGCTGCGCCGCGGCCTTCGCGATGCCGCGCAACACCAGAGGGAACGCGACGTTGTCGATCACGCGCAGATGCGGAAACAGTACCGGCTCCTGATGCAGATAGACCACATCGCGCTGCTCGGCGGGCAGCGTCGTCACAGTCCTGCCGTTCGCGACGATCTCGCCGGCAACTGACGACTGCAGCCCGGCGAGGGTGCGAAGCAGCGACGACTTTCCCGAGCCCGACGCCCCCAACACCGCCAGGCAGTCGCCGCCGAGCACGGAGAACGTCACGTCGCGCAATCCGATACTGGCATGCGAGGCATCGCCAAACGACACCTGCAACGCGCGCACGTCGAGCAGCGGCGTCATGCCACGACCGCCGGTGTGTTGCGTGCCGCCGCGCGCGACGCGCCGAGCACGATCAGTGCGGGAATCGTCAGCGCGAGGGCGCCGACCGCCGCACGCTGGTCCTGACCGGCCTGCAGCATCGCCAGCACATCCAGCGGGAGCGTGCGCACGGCACCGCCGCCGACGAGCAACGTCAACGCAACCTGCGCCCAGCTGACCAGAAATCCGAGCGCGAGCGCCTCGGCAATCGGGCGACGCAACAGCGGAATCAGCACCAATCGCCAACGTGCAAACCCATTGGCGCCGAGCGTCGCTGCCGTTTCATCGACCCGCGCATCCCAGCGCGTGAAGACGCCGAGGAATACGAGCGTCAGATAGCCGAGTGCCGGCACCAGGTGCGCGAGCAGCACGCCTGAGAGTGTGCCTCCGAGTCCGAGTGACAGCACCGAGAGCTGCAGCCCGACACCGAGTGCCACCGGGGGGAGCGCGACCGCGGTGAAGGCGAGTAATGCGATCGTACGACGCACCGCGCGTGGGCTCAGCGCAGCCGCGCGTCCAAGCGGCAGCGCGAGTGCCGTCGCCACGACGGCCGTGGCCACACCAAGCGAGAGACTGTTCATCAGCGCATCACGGTGCGCGCCGATCGCGAAGAGGTCGGCCCACGCGCTCACGTCGAATGATGACGGCAAAACGCGCGGGTAGAACCATCCGTGCGCGAATGACGTCACGATCAGCACCAGCAGTGGCGCCACGACCACGAGCATCAACGTCACTCCAAACGCCGTGCGCAGAACAGTGTCGCGACGCGTCACGCTGCGTCATCCCGCACCCACTCGTGCGCCAGTGCCGCGACCAGCGCCAGCGCGGTGGCCAGCAGCGCGATCAGATACGCATCACCGTGCAGCACCGCGTCAAGCGCCTGCCGACGCTCCTGGATCAGCAGCGGCAGCGCGAGCGGCGAGCTTGGCCCCAGCACGAGCGGCAACTCGAGTGAGCCGAGGACGAACACGAACACGGCAATGATGCTCGGCGCCATGCCGCGCAGCAGCAACGGCAGCGTGACGCGCCGCACAACCTGCCACGGCGTGGCGCCGAGCGTGCGCGCCGTGTCGGCCAGAACAGTGCCGCGCAACGATTGCAGCGACAGCGCGACCAGCAACAGAAATGGCATTTCCTTCCAGACTACGGCGAGGATCACGCCGATCGCCAACGGATCGTAGACGAGTGCCGGAAACTCCGACGGCATGGACATGAAATGCAGCGTCGAGGCAACACGCGAGAGCCATCCGCTCTGCGACAACAGCAGCAATACCGCGACCGTCGCGGCCACCGTCGGCACCGGCAGCGGCAAGACGGCCAGCGTCCGCACGATGCGGTCAACGCGCGCGTTGCCATCGAGCAGCAGCGTGATCGCGAGCGCAACGCACAGTGCGATCAGCGTGCCCGCGCTTGCGATCCAGAGTGACAGCGCTGCGGAACGATGCACGCCGGGGTCACCAAGGATACGAGCCAGACTGCCTGCCGAGCCGGCATCGGCTCCGGCGAAGGCGCCGACGATCAGGTAGCCAATGCCGGCGGCAATCGGCGCGCCGAGCAGCAGCACTGCGATCAGCAGCGGCAGCGCCGTACGGCGGGGCATCGGGCGCGGGGGTTCGATTCGTGGAGCGGTCACGAACGGAGAGTGGACAGAACGCCGCGGGTGCGCAATCTCAGTCGATCACTCACCGGATCGACTTGCGCCAATCGGCCTGCAAGCGCTCGTGGTATCGCGGCGACACTTCAGGCCGTGCGTACCGCCTCAGCGAATCGGCCGGTACGAGGCGCGGATCGTTCACGACCGAATCGAAACGCGCACGCCAGGCCAGCGGCAGCCGATCAAGGCCGAGCACCGTGCCGTCGGCCCAGACGGTCGGCCGCTGCTTCTCCAGCTGTGCCTCCGGCGACAACAGAAAGTTCGCCACGACCATCGCGCCCGCTGCACTCGGCGCGTTGAAGGGGATTCCGAGAAAGTGCGCATTCGCGATCGTGCCGTCGCGCAGCACCATGGCACGACTGGATGTCGGCAGGATGCCCTGCATCGCCTTCGTGACCGCCTCATTCTGGTTGTTCGACACGCTGAAGTCGATCTCCCTGTTGGCGAACAGGCGATGCAGCGCCGCGACGTCCGGCGGATACTGCGTGCCCTGCCGCCAGAGGAATGGCTTGAGCGAATCGAGCCACGCGAACAGTCGCGTGCGACCGGCGAGGTACTTCGTGGAATCGAAGCCGCCGGCGTACGTGGCGGCACCGCCGTTGAGCGCGTACATCGCTCCCTTGAGGAACGTGATCCCGGCGAAGCTCTGATCGTACGTGAAGCGACCGGGATGCGCGCGGATCCACGTCGCGAGCTCAGCGAGACTGCGCGGCGGCTGCGGAGTACGCGCGCTGTCGTAAATCATCGCCAGCTGCACGGTGCCCCACGGCGACTCGTATCCCGCCGGATCCTGCTCGAAATCGCGGCTGATGATCGGCGACATGCTGTCCACGAGTGCGGCGGCGGGCAGCACGTTGCTCCACGGCCCCGCGAGCAACTGGCGCGTGCGCAGCGCGCCGAACGTCTCGCCGTTGATCCAGAGCAGGCTCGCAGTACCCGTGGTCGCGTGCGCCTGCTGCTCGACGGTCAGTTGATCGACGAGTTCGTTCCCCTGCCCGCTCACGGCCTGCAATGTGATGCCGAACTGCTCGCGCACGCGGGGCGCGACCCACGTATCGATGAATTCATTGATCGACGGATCTCCGCGCCATATGCGCCAGACGACGGTCTGGCCTTTCGCGCGTGCGAGCACACTGTCCCACGGCAGTCTCGCGAGTGCGGCAGCGCTTGCAGGTGGCGCACTGCGCGCGCACCCACTCATCAGGGCCAACAGCGCCAGCGCCGCCACCGACACTCGACGCATCATCACCACCACGAACGCCGTGGGCACTCAGAATGCATAGTGCGCGGAGAACTGCACCTGACGCGCTGGAGCGGCACTGGGATAAATCACCGGATCGCCCGGGCGACCGACCTGCGTGCGCGCCCCGCCGCCCGGCAGACCGTTCGCGTAGCCACTCACGTTGCGCGTGTTGAAGATGTTGAACACATCGCCGCGCAGTTGTACAGGTCCGAGCTGGTAGCCCGCGCCGACATTCATCAGCGTCGTCACCGGCAGCCGCTCACCGTTGCGCGGCACGCCGAAGAATCGATCCTGGTTGCCGATGAAGCCATTGCCGAACGTATCACCGGAGCCATCCAGATCGCAGTATGTCGCACCACAGAAACCGGCGATACGATTGATGGGCGTGCCGGACTGCACGTCGAAAACCGTGCTCAGCGACAGTCGCTTCACACCGGTGTAGATCGCACGCAGCGACAGCTTGTGGCGGCGATCATTCACCGCGTCGGCCCATTCAGCCGCGAAGTCATTGCCCTGCGTGGCGTTGAAGTTGATGTCCTCCGTATTGTTCCGTGCCCTGCTCAGCGTGTAGTTCGCATCGAGCAGAATCGTGCGCTCGGGCTGCCAGCGGATCGCGGTGGTGAGGCCGATGTAATTCGCCTCGCCCCTGGATGCTGACGTCGTGAGGCGACGATAGCTGCCCGTCACTGGCGCAACTGGACGGAACGTATCGCCGACCGACACCGGCACCGAAGTCACGTCGGTGGGACGAATGCCGCGGGTGTTGGCGTTCAAGTCCCATGAAAGCGGGAGACTGTTCGTTTGCGTGGCCACGGCATCCACCGTGAGACCGACCGTCGGCGTGAGCTGGTACTGAAACCCGAGACTGACCTGATCGCTGTACGGCTGCTCGAGACCGAGCGCGAACAGGCGACGGATTTCCCGCGGCGGAAAGGTGTTGGTCTGTGCCGCGAGTGATGGACCGCGTGGCCCTTGCAGGTAGGCCGGTGCCTGCGCGCCGTCGAGCGTGATGGTGGCGTTGCCCTCAGGCCCGAATTGCACGGCGTCGGAGTAGATCGCGTACGGAAACTTGCCCATGTAGCGGCCCACGCCGCCACGGATCACGCTCTGCTCCGTCGGCGTCCAGTTGACACTCACGCGCGGCTGGAAATTGTTCAGGTCGGGCTTCGACTCGCCTCGCGACGTGAGGTCGTCGTAGTCCCAACGCAGGCCGGCGTTGACCGTCACGGTTGTTGCGGGTGTCCAGCGATCTTCGATCCACGCGCTCGTCAGCAGCTGCGAGAGATTGACCTGCTTCTGACGCGCGTCGACCTGATAGCGCAGCACCTTCACAGTCTGCGGCACATCGGCAAAGGTGTAGAACCGACCGCCCGCCGGATTGATGTTCCCTTCATTGAGCACCGTATAGCTGCCGATCGGGTTGGTGTTCGATCCGGTCAGCTCGAACGCACTGCGGGACAGGTCCACGCCGGTGCTGATGGTGTGATGCGTGCCGAGTTCGCGACGATGTTCGGTGCGAAACTGGAACTGCTTTTCCGATTCGTCGAACACGAAGTTGCTCGATCCCACGACGGCTTGCGTGATCGTATTGCCCGGTCGCGCCGGATCGTTCGCGACGATCGTGACCTGTGGCGTCGTGAAGCTGCTGCGCGTAGGCGGGAAGTTCCAGCGGAACGTACCGAATTGCAGTGACGTGATCTGGCTCGCGCGCCCATTGCTCAGCGACGCACGATGCGTGATGCTGCTGGTGGAACCGATGCGCTGCGTGCGCGTGTCGGCCTCGGGCGCGAGAATGCCGCTGCCCTGCCCGGCGCGATCGGTGCTGTTGAGAGCGAATTTCGCCGTCAGGCTGCCGGCATTGCCGAGCCCTTGATCGACACGCGCGAACGCCTTGTAGATCTGCCGCAGCTCGCGCCCGACGAACGGCACGCTGGTCGTGGACGCGATGCGATCCTCGTTCTCGTTCGTGTACTCGAGCGCGCCGAAGACGAACGT
>JBBRLZ010000121.1:0-6924 GCA_038231095.1 Gemmatimonadales bacterium | reverse complement strand
GTACGGATAGATCTCGTGGCCGGAGTTGATCGGAAAGACGCTGATCAGCTTCGGATGTTCGATCGAGCCGCCGTACTTGCCGTTGCCGACGTCCACCAGCACGGTCCCAGCGCCGCCCTGCGCCGAGTACGCGATGCCGTCGCGGACCCAGAGGTCGTGGATGCGGGCGCCCGGGTGTTTGTACTCGCTCACGTACTTCGGGTGCGCAATGTCGCGCACGTCGATGATCACGTACTTCTCGCCGCCGGAGATGGCGAAGAGATAGTCGTTCGTCGCGAAGGCGTTGTGCACGCCGCCGGTGAGTTGCTGGTCGAACGTGGACGCGATCTTCGGATGCGCGGGTATGGCCAGATCGAGGATCACGACGCCGTTGATGCGGTTCGACGCGCCTTCGCGCGTGATGACGCCGTAGCGACCATCAGGCGAGATGGTGACGTCGTTGATCGTGCGGGCATCGACGTGGATCGAGTCGGTGCGCACGATGTTGTTCATGTCGGTGATGTCGAAGATGATCGCGTAGCCGTCACCGCCCCACGTGCCGACGATGCAGTAATCGCGGCCATCCTTGCCGGTCCACGGCCACAGATCCGACGTCGCAGTCTTGTTGACGATCCCGCGGCCGGTGATCGTCATCCGGCGACGCGATTCGCGCGGCTTCACGTCGAGCACAGTGCGTGACGTTGCGCTGCCGGATGACGCGATGAGCGTGAATCGGCCCGGCGCGTTGGCCGCAAAGAGCGGGGTGCCGTCCGGTGCACGATCGATGATGCCCGGACCACCCGGCGCGGCAATCGAATCGTCTGGCGTGTACACATAGCTCCAGTCGATCTTCGCATCCGCCACTGGCGTGCCATTCGCGCGCTTCGCCGTGGCCATCAGGTGCACCACATCGCCGGTGTTCACCGATGTCTCCTTGATCGACGCGTCAATCCGCGCGACCGGGCTCGCAGCGACAGTATAGCTGACTTTCGACGACACGCCCTCGGCCTCGGCCGAGATGGTGACGGCACCGGGCTTGATGCCGGTCACGTTGCCGAAGCGATCGACCGTCGCCACCGCAGCGTCCGACGAGCGCCAGATAGGCACCAGCCCGGGGCGCACCGACCCATCGGCGTGCGATCCCTTCACCGTGTGCGCGAGCATCGTCCCGGTATACAGCCGGCGCGGCTCGGCGACGATGGCGACCTTCGCAAGCGCCGGCCACGAGATCACGACCGGAATGTCGAGCGTGACGGCGCCGATCCCGCGACCCGTGAACGACGACGCAACGACCGTGAACGATCCCGCCTTCAGGCCTTTCAGGCGACCGTCGGAATACTGCACCGCTCCCACCGGCCCACCGACGCGGAACTGGGCGTCACTGACGACCTTCCCCGCGGAGTCATACGCCGTGATGGTGAGAGCGACGCTTTCGCCGGCCCTCATCGTGACGCGGGCTGGCTCCGCGACCATCCGGGCCACCCCAGCGCTGTACTGGGCTCCAGCCGCCGACGTCAGGAGCATCGCTCCGATGGCCGCGGTGACGAAGCGATTGCGTCGCGCTACGTTCAGCAAAAGTGCTCCCGATGCAGGAATGAAAGCTGCCGTATTCTGCCGTCTCAAAAGGCGCCGGCCATTGCCGGTGCAGCGAGCAATCATCATGGCCGACGTACTGATCACCCGCAAGGCGAACCACGCACGCGCGCAGTTGCAGCGCGCCGCCGCCCTCACGGCGCTCGTCGCGACGACGACCCTCGCGCAACGGCCTGTTACCGCCTCGCCCGCGCCGGCCAGCGTCCCGCCGACCGCCACCTACTGGATCTATGTCGGCGCCGAGTCCGCGGATCGCATTCATCGTGTGCGCTTCGATCGCGCCGGCGCAACGATCGAGAAGACGACCCTCATCGGCGAGTCGGCGACGGAGATGGAAGGGCCACACGGCCTGCAGATCTCTCCCGATGCGAAGTGGCTCTACATGACCACCGGACACGGCACGCCCGATGGCAAGCTCTGGAAGTACGCCCTCGGCCCCGACACGCTGGCGGGGCCAGGCATCCTGCTCGGCAAGTTTCCGGCGTCGCTCGACATCACGCCCGATGGCCTGTACAGCTTCTCCGCCAACTTCAACCTCCACGGCGAGATGGCGCCGAGCAGCATCAGCGTGGTGTACACGCCGACGATGACCGAAGTGGCCCAGGTCACGACGTGTACCATGCCGCACGGCAGCCGCATCGAGCCCGGCGGCATGATGCAGTACTCAGGCTGCATGATGGATGACCAACTCGTCGAGATCGACACGCGCACCTTTGCCGTCGCGCGGCGTTTTTCGCTGGCGAAGGGCAAGGAGGGGCCGATCACGACCATGGCGGGCATGGCAGGTATGGCCGGTCACGACATGTCGGCGATGGCCACCGGAAGCACGCCTGCCGCGAGTGCGCCGATGCCGCCGATGGACGCGAGTCAGGGCCACGGTGCCTCGATGACGGCGACCTGCTCACCGACGTGGGCGCAACCATCGGCAGACGGCAAAAAGGTCTTCGTGGCCTGCAACAAGGCCGACGAGATTCTCGAGATCGACCGCGCGCAGTGGGCCGTCACACGGCGATTCAAGACCGGCCGCGGACCGTACAATCTCGCCGTCACACCCGATGGTGCACTGCTTGTGGCGACGCTCAAGCAGGGCGCCAGCTTCGAGATCTTCGACCTTGCGACCGGCACCAGCGTCGCGCAGTTGCGGACGTCGGACGCGATCGCGCACGGCGTCGCGATGAGCCCCGACTCGCGCTATGCATTCGTGAGCAGCGAAGGCATCGGCGCGCAGCCGGGCAAGATGGATGTGTTCGACCTGCGTTCGCGCACGAAAGTCGCGACGGTTGACCTCGCGCAGCAGGCGAGTGGCATCGCGTTCTGGAAGATGGACGGCAAATAGGCGTCGTCCTGCAGTGGAGCGACAGCAGCTACCGTGTTCACCAATGTCCCAGTTGCCTGCGGCCGTACGCATGGCATCGCGCGCTTCGCACCTGAACCCAACGATCGTCATGCGCAGCTTCCGCCTGATCGCCCTTCTTGCCGTTCTTGCGCCGGTTGCGGCACCGGCACAGGATGCCGGCACGCGCCTCCTGCGCATGCCGACCATCAGTCGCACGCAGATCGTGTTTGCGTATGCGAGCGATCTCTGGATCGCGCAGCGTGATGGCGGCGAGGCGCGACGGCTGACGAGTTCACCGGGCGTCGAAAGCTGGCCGCACCTCTCGCCCGATGGACGCACCGTGGCGTTCACCGGTGAGTACGCCGGCAATCAGGATGTGTACACGGTCTCGGTGGACGGCGGCGCGCCGGTGCGACTCACCGCGCATCCCGGTGCCGATGTGGTGCGCGGTTGGACGCCGGATGGCAGGCGCATCCTCTTCACCTCGGCGCGTGACATGGCACCGATCGCGATCCCGCGGCTCTACTCGATTGCTGCCACGGGTGGCGTGCCTGAACGCCTGCCGCTGCCGCGCGCGGCGACGGCCGCACTTTCGCCTGACGGAGCGAATGTCGCGTACCAGATGGTGTCGCAGTGGGACAGCGAGTGGCGGATGTACCGCGGCGGCCAGGCGCAGCCGATTCGCGTCGCGAACCTGACGACACTGGCACAGGTGACGGTCCCGCACGCCGGCAGCAACGACACAGATCCGGCGTGGCTCGATGACGCGGTGTACTTCCTCTCCGATCGCGACAACACGGCGAACGTCTACAAGTGGATTCCCGGCGCTGCGGGTGCGGTGCAAGTCACGACCTACGCCGATTTCGACGTCAAGCGCCTGTCAGCCGGCGGCGGTGCACTGACGTACGAAAAGGGTGGATACCTGCACGTCCTCAATCCGGCGACGAAGGTGGATCGCCAGCTTGTGATTCACGTGCGCGGCGACCTCCCCTGGACAATGCCGTCGTTCAAGGATGTCGGGCGTGAAATCGAGTCGGCGTCCCTGTCGCCTACCGGTGTACGCGCGCTGTTCGAGGCGCGCGGCGAGATCTGGACTGCGCCGACCGGCAAGGGTGACGTCCGCAATCTGACCAATACCGCGAGCGCAGCGGACAGAGCGCCGGCCTGGTCGCCCGATGGCCAGTCGATCGCGTGGTTCTCGGACCGCAGCGGCGAATATCAGCTCCTGATCGGCAGGCAGGACGGCATCGGCACGCCGCGCGCGATTCCGCTCGACAAGCCGACGTTTTACTACCAGCCGCAATGGAGCCCCGACTCGAAGCGCATCGCATTTACCGACGCGGGACTGAACCTCTGGGTGCTCGACGTCGCATCCGGCCAGCGCACGCTGGTGGCCACCGATCAGTACATGGTGCCGTCGCGCACCGTGGATCCCGTCTGGTCGCCGGATAGCAAGTGGCTGGCGTACGTCACTCGCCTGCCGTCACAGTTCCACGCGGTTCACGCCTGGTCGGTGGCGGAAAAGGCGTCGCACCAGCTCACGGACGGGCTGTCGGATGCGGTTTCGCCGGCGTGGGACGCGAGCGGCAAGTACCTGTACTTTCTCGCCTCGACCGACGTCGGGCTCAATACCGGCTGGCTCGACATGACGAGCTATGAGCGACCGGTGCGGCGCGGCGTGTACCTCGCCGTCCTCTCGCGCGACGAGCCGAGCCCGCTCTTGCCCGAGAGCGATGAGGAGAAGAATGCAGCCGTGACGCCGCGGCCCGCCGGCAAGGCCGCCGCGCCGAAGGACACCACGCCGAAGCCGGTCGTCGTGACCATCGACTTCGCGAACTTCTCGCAGCGCATTCTCGCCATCGACGTGCCGGCGCGCGATTACGTGAGCCTGCGTGCAGGCGCCGCGGGTGCGCTCTACTTCCTCGAGAGCGTCGCGAACCAGCCGGGTGGCGTGCTGCGTCGCTACGATCTCGCCGCTCGCAAGGCGTCGACGCTGCTCGATGGGGTGACGCGGTTCGCGCTGTCCGCCGACGGCAAGAAGCTGCTCTACGCCATCGGTCCGCAGTGGGGCGTGGTCGACGCCGACAAGCCGGCCAAGGCTGGCGACGGCCGGCTCGAGACGAAGCTGATGTTGCGCCTCGACCCGATGGCGGAATGGAAGCAGATCTTCCACGAGGCGTGGCGCTTCGAGCGCGACTTCTTCTACGTGCGGAATTATCACGGCGCCGACTGGGACGCCGTCTACAAGCAGTACGAACCGTGGGTGGCACACGTCGGCCATCGTGACGACCTGAACACGCTGCTGGATATCATGCAGGGCGAGCTCGCCGTCGGGCATTCGTTCGTGTTCGGTGGTGACTTGCCGGCGGTCGAGCGAATTCCGGTCGGGCTGCTGGGCGCCGACCTCGTGCCGGTGAACGGCCGCTGGCGCATCGGTCGGATCTTCTCCGGCGAGAACTGGAACCCCGACCTGCGCGCGCCACTGAGTGCGCCGGGCGTAAAGGTGTCTGAAGGCGATTATATCCTCGCGATCAACGGCGTGCCGCTGCGCGCCGATCGTGAACCCTGGTTCGCCCTCGAGGGGACGGTCGGGCGGCAGACGGTCCTCACGGTGAGCGACTCGCCGTCGGCGGAGCGTGCGCGCCAGGTGACCGTGACGCCAGTGGAGAGCGAGACCGCGCTGCGCTCGCGGGCGTGGGTGGAGTCCAACCGCCGACTCGTCGACAGGCTCTCGGGCGGCACGCTGGCGTACGTCTGGGTGCCCAACACGGCCGAGGAAGGCTACACGTACTTCAACCGGTACTACTTCGCGCAACAGGATAAGCGCGGCGTGGTGGTGGACGAGCGATTCAACGGCGGCGGTTCGGCAGCCGACTACATGATCGACATCATGACGCGCAAGCTGTTCGGCTACTTCAATAACCCCGTCGGCGACCGACGCCTCTTCACCACGCCGCAGGCGGGCATCTGGGGACCGAAGGTCATGCTCGTGAACGAGATGGCGGGGTCGGGTGGCGACCTGCTGCCGTTCATGTTCAAACAGTCGCAGATCGGCCCGATCGTCGGCACGCGGACGTGGGGCGGGCTCGTCGGCATCTGGGATGCGCCGAAGCTGATCGATGGGGGACTGATCACGACGCCGCGCGGCGGCTTCATCAACGTGAAGGGCGCGTGGGACGTGGAGAACATCGGCGTGACACCGGATGTGACGGTGGAGGAGACGCCGAAGGATTTCGTCGCGGGCACCGACGCGCAGCTCGAACGCGCCGTGCAGGAGGCGATGCGCCTCCTGCCGTCGTGGCCGAAGCCCATCACCGCCGAGCCTGCCGCCCCGATCCGCGCACGCCGCGGCGCACAACCCTAGCGGTGGCGCGCACCCGCGTGCCGCCCGTCGCTATCGCGGGAACGACACCAGACTTTCCTGCCCGTTCCTGCCGACCGCCGCGACGCCGAAGAAGTAGTTGTCGATGATCACATTCGTCATCGTGAACGTCGTCACGTCGCCGACGTAGCGCGACCGCGTCCAGTTCACGTCACTCGGCTTGCGCCAGTAGATGCGATAGCCGATCACGTCCGGCGATGGCGACGCCTTCCATTTGAGCGTCGCCGACGCCGTGACGGCACCGCTGATGCGCGCAGAATCCGGGGCTGCCGGTGCCAACGCGAGCGACAGCAGCGTGGCCGCGTCGAGTGCGGTGATCCGTGCAGCATAGGGGAAGTCGACGCCCTCGATCACGTCACCGTACTGGATGCCGCCTTCGATGCGCAGATCCTGATGCTGCCGAGTGTAGTCCTCGTGCGACTCCATCAGACGGACGGCAGCATAGCCCTGATTGAAGAACGGCGTATGGTGCCCGCCGCGACCGTAGCGATCGAGGCGATAGATGATCTCGACGTCGAGATTCGGCAGGTAGCGATCGGCCGTGATGTCGATGTAGCGCGCGAGCTGACGCGACGGCGTATCGAGTTCACCGCCATTGACGAGAATGCGCCGCAATTCTTCCGGCGTCGTGCTG
>JBBRLZ010000120.1:0-7035 GCA_038231095.1 Gemmatimonadales bacterium | reverse complement strand
CGTGGACCGGTCGACGGCGTGCCGTCGATGCTGCAGCCCGTGGCGCACATGGTGGGGCAGATTGGCGAGAGCGTGCACGAACTCGTCGCCGGACTGACCGAGGCGCAGTGGAACGCGCGGCCGGCTGGTGTGGCGTCCGTGGCGTTTCATGTGCGGCACATCACGGGTGTGCTCGATCGGCTGTTCACGTATGCGCGCGGCGAGGGATTGAGCGAGGCGCAGTTCGTGGCGTTGCGTGCGGAGGGTGATGCGCTTGCCGACGGTGACGTCGCGACGTTGCTGCGCACGTTCGACGAACAGCTCGACGCGGCGATGGCCACGCTGCGCGCAACCGATCCGTCGATCCTCGGTGACTACCGCAGCGTCGGTCGTGCGAAGCTGCCGTCCACGGTCATCGGATGCCTCGTGCACGGTGCCGAGCACGGCATGCGACATGTCGGTCAGCTGTCGGTCACGGTGCGCGTCGTACGCTCGGAGCTGCCAGGTGCGTAGCGCTGAGTATTCGCACCACGGATCGCCGCGAGCAGCCTGATCCGGAATCCTCAAGTGAAACCGCGCGTACGATGAGTGTTGGCAGGAAAGTTCACTTCTCGGCGCTCCAGCGCCGGTGACGGCTTCGCGCCGTCAGGAGGCACGATGTCGTACGCGTGCGAACTCATTGAAATGCCGTCACAGCCCACGCGCGCTGTCCGCGCGATGACGACGTACCACAAGCTCCCGAAAACGATCGGCGCCGGCTTCGCCTCGCTCAAGTCGTACCTTGCCGCGCATGCCGTCACACCCATCGGACCGATGTATGTGAAGTACGACGGACCACCCGCGCACGACTTCACGGTGGAAGTCGGCGTCCCGGTGCCTGGTGATGCTCCACTCATCTCAGGGCTCGAGGTCTCAGCGTTACGCGGCGTGCGTGCCGCGAGTTGCCTGCACCGCGGGCACTACTGTGACCTGCCGCACGCGTACAAGGCGCTCGAGACGTGGATGGCGGGCGAGGGATTGGTGCCGAGCGGTGAGGCGTACGAGCTCTATCTGAATGACGGCGAGCGCACACCACCCGACGCCTGGCTCACGCGCATCGCGCTGCCGCTGATGTAGGCATCACACTCGTACGGACAAACGAACAGACGAACAGACGAACGAAGGGCCCGACGCAGTGCGCATCGGGCCCTTCGTTCGTTCGTCATGCGATCACGCACTGTGCATCACGGCACCGGATTCGTCGGCGGCTTGACGGTCGGATACGCAACGCCGAGCTGCTCGAGATACGATTTGAACTTCGTCGGATCGTAGTACAGCTTCTTCATTTCCGGACGATAGCGCGCCATGATCTCGGCGTTCAGCCACGTCGGCGGACCGTCGGTCGGACCGAGGAACGAGACGTATTTGATGGTCTTCGTCTGCACGGTGCGGAAATACTCCCATGCGTCGGCCACGATCTTCGGCTGCGTGAGCAGGTCGATCAGCGTCATCGCCTGCACTTTCGCACCGGCCACCGCGCCCTTGTGCGCGATCGGCGTCGCCATCGCGATACCGTTCGCCCAGTTGTGGCCCGGCGTACCCGGAATGTTCGATGGATAGCGTAGCGTGATCGTCGGCACGTTCCAGCTCACGTCGCCGATGTCGTCGCTGCCGCCGCCGAACGCCACGAGGCTCACTGCCGGTCCCTGCAGCGGCCGCACCTGCGTCACGAGCCCATTCTGCGCGACACCAAGCTCGCGCTGCAATCCCTTCGCGAGTGCCTGATCATTCACGTCCCACTTCGGCAGGCCGACCGTCTCGATGTTCGCCTGCATCGCTTCCGCGACCGGCTTGCTGAAGTGCCCCGGCCAGGCCGAGCCGAGAATGACGACCGTGTCGAGCGTCGTCTCGGTCATCATCGCCGCACCGCGTGCAATGCGCTTGCCCGCTTCGAACATCGCCTGCACATGCTCGTAGTCGCGTTCACGGAAGTAGAACCAGATCGACGCGGTGCTCGGCACGACATTGGGCTGATCGCCACCATCCTTGATCACGTAGTGCGAGCGTTGGCCCGGCTCCATGTGTTCACGATGGAATTCCCAGCCCTGACCCATCAGCATCACGGCGTCGAGCGCACTCTTGCCGCGCCACGGTGCACCGGCAGCGTGCGCCGACTGTCCCTTGAATCGGAATTCTGCCGACACGATCGCGAGCGATGACGACTGACCCCACGTCACACCGAGATCGTTGCCGACGTGCGTGAAGAGCGTGACATCGACGTCCTTGAAGACGCCGGCGCGCACGAAGTGCGCCTTGCCGGCCACCGCTTCTTCTGCGACACCGGGCCACAGCACCAGCGTACCGGGCATCTTCTCGCGCATCATGATTTCCTTCACCGCCAGCGCCGCCGCGATGTTCACGGCCTGACCGGAGTTGTGCCCTTCACCGTGGCCCGGCGCGCCCTGCACCTGCCACGAACGATAGGCCGTCGCGGGCGTCTGGTTGGACTGCGGAATGCCGTCGATGTCCGAGCCGAGCGAGATCACGGGCTTGCCGCTGCCCCACTTGGCGACCCAGCCCGTCGGCATGCCGGCGATGTTGCGCTCGATGGTGAAGCCGTTCTTCTCGAGAATGCCTGTGAGGTACTTCGACGTCTCGAATTCCTGCATGCCGAGCTCGCCGAACGAGTACACCTCGTCGATGATCTCCTGGATCAGCTTCGCGCGCGCCTCGACCTTGGTTGCCGCTTCGGCCTTCAGCTTCTCGATCCGCGGATCGAGCGGTGGGCGCACAATGGTGCTCGGCGCCGGGGTAATGGTGGAATCCTGCGCGGCCACGCGCTGCGGACTGAGCGACAGGAGGGCCGCAGTGGCGCAGAGCACTGAGGAACGAAAACGCGGCATGAGCAAACTCGGGCTGGGGGGAGCGAGTTCAGGCATGGGTGGGCATGTCTGATGTATGCCCTCACAGGGGCCACTTCAAGGTGGCTACGCGCCAGCGTCAGCGGCGTTATTGAGAGGTGAATCGCACTTATCCGTCCCGCTCGGCGCGTGTCGGGCTACATTACAGAGCTGAGTCGCTCCGAGCTGCCGCCACTGTGCGCCCGTCGAGTTACTATGCACCGACGAGGAGAAGCCTGATGAGCCGTACGCTGCCCACCGCTCGCGAGCAGTTTGTCGCCGCGATCGCCCGTGACACCCATGCGGTCGAGCAGCCGCGACTGGTTGCCGTCCTGGATGCCCTGATCGCCTGGAGCAACAAGCACCCGACGCTGCTGAAGTTCCGCGAGGAAGAGGACACGCCGGGCACGATCGCGTTCGAGCGGGTGGGTTCGAAGATGATCGTCTGGGCCGCCTCCCCACGCCGTCAGGACGTGCCACGCCTCGAGTTGGTCCCCAAGGCCTCGAAGATCATCTCGGCTGAAGATCGCGAGAAGCTGGTCAACTGCCTCAACTCCTGCATGCGCGAGCCGCTCCTGCCCGACGAAAAACTCCGCATCGGATTCTCCGCCCTCAAGAACGCCGCCGCCTTGGCTGCGATCCAGACGGCCGTCGAGCAGGTCATTCAGACGGCCTGATTCGTTGTGCAGCGCGCCAGGTTCAACGGCTTGGCGTCAGGGTAGTTCCGCAGCTGTTTGCCGAAGCACTCAAGCTGGCAGCTGCACGATGGCTTCGCCGTCGATGACGTTCTTCCCGCGCGCGTTCCGCACGGTCGTCGCGAGAGTCATGCGGCGCTTGTCGATGTCGATCGACGTCACAGCGACATGCGCCACGACCGTGTCACCGAGCTTCACTGGCCGCAGGAATTTCACCGCCTGCGACAGATAGATCGCGCCCGGGCCGGGGAGATGCATCGCAAGTACGGTCGACAACAGGCTCGCCGTCAGCATACCGTGCACGATCCGTTCGCCGAATGACGATGCCGCCGCGGCCGCAGCGTCCACATGCACCGGATTGAAATCGCCCGTCAGCTGCGCGAACGCCATCACGTCGGCGTCGCTGAGTGTGCGCGTCAGCTCGGCCGACTGTCCGATCGAGAAGTCCGTGATCGACACGCGTCAGCGCGTTGCGACGCCGGCAACCAGGATCGTGCCCGTCGGCTGCGGTGAGCCGCCCGTCGGTTCCTCGGTGATCGCGATCGCGGCCAGATCCGCCTCCGCCAGCGGATACGTCGCTTGCACCACGGCGCGACCCTTCGCGTCGGTGTTGAAGGTGCCGGCGCTGATCTTCTCGGCCTTCGCCGTCACCAGCCAGAGCTGATACGTCCGACCCGGCTGCACCTGCGGCAGATCGTGCGTGACCAGCGTCCAGCGATTGGCGAGGCGATCCCAGAACATCTTCGCGCCGGGCGCCAGCTTCTGTGTCGAGACCATGTCCACCACACGCACGCTCGCACCGCTCATGGCGTCGACCAGGCTGTCGCTGACGGCAAGCTTATTCGTCAACTGTGTTCCCGATGCCGTGGCCACCTGCAGCGCAGCCTGCGCATCGTTGCGCTCCTGCAGTGCGTCGCGGAGGCGGACGACCGACACCGCGAACAGCGCCGTCGCAGCAAGCGCGATGAACGGCGACGCGCGCTGCACGATCGACAACCGTGCCGGCACCTGCACTTCACGGATGATCGGCTTCGCGCTCGGCTCACGCGGCTCGAGGCGAAGCGTCGGCGTTGCAACGGGCGTTGGCACTGCGGCGCGCGCGTCCTCGGCACCAGTGGCGTCGGACGTCGTGCTGGCGGCCGCACGAGCGAGCAGACGGTCACGCATCGCACTTTTCTTTGCGGGCGCGATCGGTGCCGGCGTCGCCGCTGAGCCGAGCGCGATCGCGGTGCCGCGCAGTGAGGCCAGCTCGGCCTGCAGTTTCGGCGACGACTGCACGACGGTCATCAGTCGTGTTGCTTCGTCGGCCGACAGAAGCCCAAGTGCGAGTTCGGGCAGCATCACGAACACTTCGTCCATCTCATTCGGCGTGCTCACGCTTCCACCTCACGCAGTGCGTCGAGGCGATCGCGCATCTTTCTGAGCGCAAGGCGGGCGCGTGTCTTCACCGTACCGAGTGGCAGCGAGAGACGCTCCGCAATTTCGGTCTGACTGAGTCCGTCGAAGTATGCCAGCTCGAGCACTTCACGCTGCTCTGCGGGCAGTTCCTGCAACGCGGCCACGACGCGGCTCGCGCGCTCGCTTGCATTCAGTTCGGAGAGTGGATCGCCGACGGCAGGCTGGTTCGCGAAGATGGAGTCGTCAACAGGCTGTTCGTCGCGGCGACGGCGCATGGAACGCAACCGATCGAGCGACTTGCTGCGCGCCATCGCGAGTAACCATGCGCCGGGGGCGCCACGTTCACTCGTGTATCGCGCGGCCTGTTGCCACGCCTGCCAGAATACTGCCTCCACCACTTCCTCCGCTTCGGCCTCGTCGCGCACGATTCGCACAACGAGAGCATTGACTGCATCAGCCCATCGATCGTACAGGGCACCCAGTGCCGACTCGTCTCCACCGGCCATCCGCTGGACGATTGCCGCATCCACTGCGGCATCCTCCGAGCTTCTGGCGCGAGCCGACGAACCTGCCGCCTGGCTCTGCGATGGTGCGGTCTGAGAATCGAACTCTGGCATGAAGTCTACGAAGTGGAGCGGCAATCGGATCTGAATGCCGGTGAATCGAGGCGATTGCCGTGGCACAATATACAACCGGACCGAGCGTCAGGCGTTCCCATGCATCGGGTGTGCCGCTTGTGCCGCGGTCAGAGTTGATCGCCGGCCCCGATGCCCGCGCGGCAGCGCCGACGCGTCACGGCGACATGCCCAAACTGTCGTCTCACGGTCGGTTGCCCACCGGGGCGTAGTGTCGATATGGTGCCTGCATGCAATTCCGGCACGCAACACGATGAACGAGAAAGCCGTCCGGCGTGCTCTCGACAAGGCGATTACCGGATTCTTCACGTGGCGCACCGCGCTCGACGTGAACGGTCACGACCCGTGGATCATTTTCTCCGATCAGCACAAGGGTGCTGGCGACGGCGCCGATGAATTCCGGCTCTGCAAGAACACATACCTCGAGGCTCTTCGGCAGTACAACGCTGATGGCTTTCGTCTCGTGCTGCTTGGCGACGTGGAAGAGCTCTGGGAGAACGATTTCAGTGAAGTGATTCGCGTCAACAGGGATTCGATGGAAGCAGAAGCGGCCTTCGGACCCGATCGCTATCTGCGGATCTGGGGCAATCACGATGATCGCTGGATGGAGGAAGTGCTGGTCGCGCTCGACCTTCGCAAGTTCGCGCCGGGCACCGGCCTGCGTCGCGTCTGGGAGGGTCTGCGCATCACCGTGCGAGATGGAAACGACAAGATCGGCACGCTCTTCATGACGCACGGTCATCAGGGCACACTCGGCAGCGATCGCTTCAAGGTCTTCTCGCGCTGGGCGCTGCAGTTCTATCGCTTCATGCAGAACCGTTTCAGTGTCACATGGTTCGGCGGCGTCGATCTTCCATCGCAGGACGATTCGCTGCGCGGCGAGCACGATCTGATCATGTACAACTGGGCCGAGGCACAGGAGAAGATGATGCTGATCGTGGGGCATACGCATCGTCCGGTGTGGGCGGGCCGCACGAAGGAGCAGCAGCACGAATCGGGGAGTCTGCCGGCCTACTTCAACACCGGCTGCTGCAAGTTCTCGGATGGCGACATCACGGGTATGGAGATCGCGGGCGGCGCACTGCGGTTGGTGCGCTGGAAGACTGCGGCTGGTGTGACGGAGCGGAAAGTGTTGCAAGAGGCGCCGCTCAAGGATCTGTTCGCGCAGCTGCGTGGTTAGATGCTCCGCCTTTGCACTCCTATGGCAACGACAACCGCAATGTCGTCATCGATCGCCCTATTGCGAGCCGATGCTCAACAGTGAGTGTCAGACAGGCCGATTGGCGAGGGCGCGAGGTGTTCCGGGCCGGGGTAGTTTTGGCGGATGGCCACCCCAGAGAAAGATCCGAAGAAGAAGCCGAAGTTCGACTCGAAGCGCGCCTGGGCCGAGGCTCGCGCGCTCGTCTGGACCTACCGCAAGTCCGTCGGCATCGGCCTCGGGCTGATGCT
>JBBRLZ010000119.1:0-7165 GCA_038231095.1 Gemmatimonadales bacterium | reverse complement strand
TCATCGCCTCCGGCCTCGATCACGATCGCGGCTACAGCGAGAAGATGTGCGATGTAGGGAGTGTCTCCTCCCTTTCGCTTTTGTGCACCATGTATTTCGCTGGCAAACGCCAGTGCTGCAGTAAATCGCGGTCCCAAATGTGACTCCAGGTCTCAGGTGAGAAATACGAATGCACGCCTGGGTTGTCGTGCGACGAAATTGAAATTCCTGCGCCCAGGATCACTCAGCCATGTTGAGTCGTCAGTGCTGATCACTTCAGCACTCAGTGAAGGTATCGTCCGGGTCCGACACTGGCGTTCCGGCGATGTAACGGTGGGCAATCGCGCTGTTCACCGAGCGCGGATCGAATGGCCCACGGACCTGCTGCGACGACAGTGTCATGTTCCTCGGTCGCGTCTCGGGAACCACGCACTTGCGCGACGTTCCAACCACACATTACCCTCCCAGTCGTACCACGCGGCGATTTCTCGCGATTGCTGGCCGCGCAACAAATTCAGCTAAACCGCCACCCGACACACTCGTTGCCCGGGAGCGGACTATTCGCTCACCGGGCTTTTTGTTGTCGGTGACACGCTCCGCCTCGCAGTAAGCATCACCCCGCACGACGTCGCGATTTGAACGGCCAGCTTGTGGCGCGACGCTAAACACGATCCACTAAAGCGGACCACCGATCAGTCGCCGGCCAGCGACCGATCACGCCCTGCGCCTTCCTGGCGCGGAGGTTTGTGCATGACTGCCATTGCGCTCGAACCGACCGACGACGTCGCGCGGCTCAGGACTCCGTCTGCAGCGACGCTGCCCCGTCGCTCGCTGCTTCGGCCGCTCGGCATCGTCGGCTACGATGCCGTCGAACCCGCGCTCCTCGCCGCTCTCGCCACAGAGGAACCGCTGCTCCTCGTGAGCGATCACGGCGCCGCGAAGACGTTGCTGCTGCTGCGACTCGCCGAGTCACTCGGCCTCACGCTCCGGCACTACAACGCGAGCATCCTGCAGTTCGATGACCTCGCCGGATTTCCGATTCCCGACGAGCGCGGGACCATTCGCTACGCGGCACCGCCCGGCGCGATCTGGGATGCGGAGGTCGCGTTCTTCGACGAGATCGGGCGCTGCCGTCCCGACGTCGCGAACAAGCTGTTCCCGATCATTCACGAGCGGCGCATTCAGGGCGTCGAGATCGCACAGCTGCGGTATCGTTGGGCGGCGACGAATCCGCCCGGGAGCGCGCAGGGCGACGACGCGACGTCGCAGTACGAGGGCGTCGAGGTGCTCGATCCCGCGCTCGCTGATCGCTTCGCGTGGGTCGTCGCGCTACCGCGCTACGCCGACCTTGGTGATGCTGATCGACGCGCGATCATCAGCGGTGTCGGCGCGGCGCCATCGGCCGATGGGAAGCGATCCGTGTCTGAGTTGGTCGCGGCGGCGAAGGCGCTGGTGCCGACTGTGCGCGACGTGTCGGGCGAGGCACTCGCGGTCTACGTCGACGTGCTGATCTCGAAGCTGTCGGCGGCGCGCATCGTCATCGGCGGCCGTCGTGCCGCGACGCTCTTCCGCAACATGATTGCGATCCGCGCCGCGCACCTGGCACTCGGCCTGCCCGGTAACGAGCGTGCGTGCCGAGCGGCATTGCTGTCGTCGATTCCAGACACCGTCCGGCGCGTCGTCCCGCGCGCGACGCTACTCACTGCGCACGAAGCGGCGTGGCGTGAAACCTCGCTCGATGACGACGATCCACGCCGCACGCTGCTCGCCGTGCGTGACCCGCTCCACCGCGCGCTGCTCTCGCTCACGCTGCCGCGCTTGACGCGACTCGTACGTGGCGAGGCACTCGCAGGCGCGCTCGCCGAACTGCCGCCGATGGAGGCGCGGGTGGTCGCGTGGACGATCCTGCCGCATATCGTCGATGCGAAGTTGGTGACGCCGATCGCGATCGAGACGGTGGCGACGCTGATCGAGGACATCGCGTTCGACGGCGTCGCGGTCCGCGGCTACGGCCCGCATCGCGAATGGGCGATCGCAGTCCGCACGACGCTGTCGAAGACGACGCTGCCAGGTACGACGGCGGAGTTCGTGCACGGCGTGATTGCGAAGCACGCCACGCCCGCCGTCCAACTGAGCGGCAGCGCGCTCCCGTATCCCGGTGACGTGATCGCGCGGCTCTGCGAGGTGCGCAACGCCTGTCTCTCCGCGCTCGGCGACGTCGCAGTGAGTGCCACAACGGAGCACGGATGACACACTGCGATCGCGACACCGTCGATGTGCTGCACAACTGCGGTCCGGGCGTGACGAATGTGTATCGCACGGGCGCCGTCGGGACGGAGTGCGTCATCTTGCCGGTCACGCTCGTCGTGCGCCTACTCGCGCTGGCCAGCGTCCCTGGGATCACCACTGATACGCTCTCGCACACGAATGTCAGACACCTGCATCCAGTGGCGGTCGAAGCGGCCGCCTGCGCCGCGCTCGTATCGATCGGCGTCGCGACGCAGCGTGAGATTCCCACTAATCTCGAGGAACTGACGCCGCTCCTACAGGCCGGCCCGAAAGCGCTCGGCGTGGCATCGCGCCGAGCGACGGAGCGCGCGTGCGAACGTGTGACGGAAGTGCGCGATCTGCTTCCGACCATCGACGCTGGCGCGCCGTTCTGTGGCGTCGTGAAATGGACGGATAAGTCGGTCGGTGCCACTTTCACGTATGGTGGCGAAACTCCGACGGAGCAGTCCGCGCTCGTCCGTCACTGGGCGGTGGCACTCACGCTGCTCGCGTACGCCACGCCGCCGATCGTCCTCATGTCACGCGACGCGTCACTCCACTACTTCCAGCGGGACGGCGCCCTGACCGTGCGCTCCTTCACGACGGGAAGTGCGTTGTGAGCACGGCTGTGAACGACACCGCATCGCCGGGTCACGCCGGGCTCGGTAATGCCGATGACCACGTCGCGCGTGTGCTGTCGCTCGTTGGCACGCATGCTCGCGCGTTGAATGCGCTGCTCACCGTGGCATCGGTCGAGTGGAGCAATGCGATCAGCACCGCCTGCGTGGAGTGCGTCGCACGCCCGCGACTGTTACTGAACCCCGCATTCGTCGCCCGCCACTGTGCCACACCGGAGCGGCTCGCGTTTCTCATTCTCCACGAACTGATGCACATTTCGCTCGGCCATACGCGTCTATTTCCGAAACCGACGGCGCTGCACAACATCGCGTTCGACGCGATCATCAATCGGACCGTGCTCGCAGTGCTAGAGAGCGCACACGCTGACGTCGCGCGTTATGCGGATTTGCTCACGGATTTCTACCACGCAGATTTGTCACCCGAATTCATCCTGCGGCCGCCACCGGGCTGGCCGGCGGAGCCAGACTGGAGCGCGTCAGAGGGCATGCCGGCACCGCTGCGCGTGGTGCATCGGACACTGTACTGTGCGAGTGTGGCGTCGGGTGACGCGCCGTACACGCAGCTGACGTACTCGGAGATCATTCGTGCATTGCGCACCAATGTGACGGAGCGCGCTGAGGGCATCGCACTGCTGGGTGCGCATGAGAGCACGGACGAGGAAGTGCGTGCCACCGGTGGCACGCGCGACGCTGATGCCGCCGACGCGCTCGCGTCCGCGCTCAATCACGTTCGCGGCCTGCTGCCGGACGGTGGTGGGGAATTGGCGTCCGAGTCGGTGCGCAATGCCGCGCGCACACCGTCGTTGGAGCGCGCGCTGCGGGCGTTGGTGCGCCGCGCAGCGTTCGATCGCGGTGACGCGGCCATGCGCATGGAGTGGGGCTCGCGTGCCGTGACCGTCGTGCATCGCATGCAGGATCGGCGTGCCGCGTGCCGCATCCAGGCTGCACGTGCACTCGGTGCGCCGACTCCAATGCTCTTCGCGGGCGAGATTGCCGTGCAGCGGCCGCAACCCCTCGGCCTGATCATCTACGTGGATGTGAGTGGCAGCATGTACGATCTGCTTCCGCATCTGCGGCGCGCATTGCATTCGCTGAGTCACGAGGTGAAGCCGAGCCTGTACTGGTTCTCGACACAGGTCGTCGCGGCGAAGAAGGGAGACCTCGAGATCGGCCGCGTGAAATCAACGGGCGGCACCGAAGTCGCCTCCGTGCTGCGACACGCCGTGCAGTCGCTGCCCGAGGGGGCGCCAGCCCTGGTGTTGACGGACGGCTACCTCGAGACGGTGCACTCCACCGCCATCACACAACTGAAGAAGCGCCGTAACGCGATCCACCTCGGCGTCATCGGCGGCGGCCCGCTGCTGAGCGATGCGAAGTGGGTGACCAGCAGCACGCGCCTTCCCACTCCGTCGGAGCACACATGACGTCGATCCAGAATCACACAGCTGTCGGACTTCGTTTCGCTGAGGCGGTGTTGCCAGGACATCCCGACAAGCTGGCGGACCAGATTGCGGATGCGATCGTGGACATCGCGTTGCACAATGACGATCGCGCCATCGTGCAGGTGGAAGTTGCGGTGCACGAGAACCGCTGTCACATCAATGGCCGATGCAGCACGGCGGGTGGTCCGCTGGACCGCGCGTTCGTGGAAGCGACGGTGCGTGGTGTGTATGAGCGCGCGGGATTCGGCGTGCCATTTCCAGGCGTCGGCAACGGAACCGACTATGCGTGCCCGCGGCCTGCCGACGTGATCATCGACCTCGCGTGCACCATCAATGAGTCGGACCCTGACGAGCGGGCGATGCGCGAGTACACCGATGATCAGGCGATCCATGTCGGGTACGCCATTGGCACGCCGGAGACGAACTGGCTGCCGATGGAGCAGCATCTCGCACTCCTGCTGCGCGACGAGTTGCTGGCGATGACCGTTGCCGATCGGTCGCTCGGTGCGGGACCGGATGGCAAACTGCTGATTGCGTTGCGGCCTGTGGGCGTGAGCGCGCGTGGGTTCACGCGCTGGGCGCCGGCGTGGGTGGTGAGCAGCGTGCAACATCTGGTGGATGCGCCGGTGGTGCGCATCGAGCGGGCCGTGCGCGAGGTGTTCACACGCGTGCTGACGGCTGAGGCAATCCGGATGCCGGATCTGCTCGTGCCGCCGGGCACGGAGTTCGTGGTGCGCGTGAATGAGGCGGGGCCGTTTACGGACGGTGGGCCGATGAACGACAACGGGCAGACCGGTCGCAAACTCGTCATGGACTTCTATGGACCGAACGTCGGCATCGGGGGCGGTGCGCTAAGCGGGAAGGATCCGTGGCGACTGGATCGCGCGGGTGCTTTGAGAACGCGGCAGATCGCTGTGGCGATGGTGGAGACGGGGTTTGTTTCGGAGTCGCGAGTCACGTTTGCCTGGGGGCCGAGGGATCAGCGGCCGAGTGGGGTGGTGTTGGAGGCAGATGGGCGGGTGCTGGATGCGGCGACGGTCGGGCGGTGGTTGGGGCGGTTCGATCCGTCAATTGCGGCGACGCATTGTGAACTGGGGTTGGCGGGAGTGAATTGGGAGAATCGGGCGAGAGGGGGGCATTGGACGTGACGGTCAAGCTGGCACAGTTACCGGAACTCGGCGCCAAGACACGTTGAGAGCCTGACGAATCAGCCCCGCTCTGTCGCGACGCTGATCACGTTTCGTCGAGAATTGTCGGAACGCCCATCTTGAACTCGCAATGCACGTGCGACGCCTCGTTGAAAACCAGCGTCGCCCCGAGCAGTCGTGCAATTCGCGTGGTGGTTTCGTTGCTGCCGGCGATGTCGAGCGCGTAGCCTGTGGCGTGTTTCCCCGATGTCGGGTTCGCGACGGGCGCGACGCTCAGCCACCACGGCTTCTCGGCCTTGGGCGGATCCTTTTCGAGCTTGGTCGTCAGCACGCCGCCCCAGGTGAAGAGCAGCTTGGCTTCCTGCTTCGCGAGCTTCAGCACGGAATGCCGAGCGATCGTTTGCGCGTGGCCAGTCTGATCCTTCGTATCACTCGGATTTTTGTCCTTCATGTATCCGCGCGGCGGGTTCGGCGGCACCGTCCAGAGATTCTTGAGTATCGACTGCGCCCCGATCACGCCGTCGCCTGTCGTCGTCTTGAGTTCCGAAAACATCTCGAGCCGAGTCACCAGAAGATCCCAGTGATAATTCACCTTCCAGTACAGGTCTTCGTCGCTCAACCATCCACTGATCACCTGACAACTCAACGGGAAGTACGGCATGATGGTGCTGATGATCGCAGTGGTGTTCGGCTGCTCCTTCACCGCTGCGCGCACCCACGTACTCCGCGTATGCAATCCGAATCGGGTGGCGACCACCTTTGGTTTGACAGCGGCGGCCACCGTCTTTGTCGGCACAGCGACCTTAGCCATTGGCGTACCTGACATAACTCTTCTCCGCTCTGTATGTCGCAACGCTGCGCGTTCGCAGCCGACAATAGGACGGACTGGTGCGCTGTTCTTTCTCACCAGAGGAAGCGACGCACCGGTTCGCGAGGCCGGTGTCCGTTCGGCGTCAGCGGCAGTCCGCGAACTACCCCACGTCGCAGCTCACAAAATCGGCAACGGCGTCACCGGCGGCGTCGATCGCCTCGCCGCACGAATATCGAGCAGTGAATCAAAATCCTCCTCCGTCGTCATGTTCTCGGCACCCTCGCTCTGCGCCTGCGAGAACGGATAACCGAAGCACAGCCCCGTCGCTTCGAGCATGCGCAACTCGTCCGCCTTCATGTGGTCGCGGACTTCCTCGAAGCACTGCGGTCCAAGGCGCCAGCCATAGTCGTCGACCAACGGCATCGCCGACCGCCGCGCCGCACTGGCGACGCTCGTATCACCAGTGCTCGGCGGACGCGACACCGTCATGAAATCGGTGTGATACTCGTCGGCGCGCCAATAGCCGACGAAGCAGTGCCCGGTGAGGAGCACGAGGCATGCGTGGATCTCGACGTATTCGAGGCACGCTGCCATCAGCAATGAGAGATCGATGCACGTACCGCTTGACGACTCCAGAATTTCGCTGGGCGAGCGCAGTCGTTGCCCCTGAACGGAATACGCCGGTGGTGGATTGACGTACAGCAGGTCGCGGTCATTGACGATCGCAGTCCAGATCGCCTGAACCTGCCGGTCGGTACTCGCCGCAGACGCGGGATTGCCGTCTACATCCACGCTCTGATAGCCGTCGAAGCCGGCGTCGGGATCGTCGGTCAGCGCCATCAGATACTTCTTCGCGTCACTGATGATCCGCTTGACGGC
>JBBRLZ010000118.1:0-7227 GCA_038231095.1 Gemmatimonadales bacterium | reverse complement strand
CCGGGAAAATCGAACGCCGTGGAGGCAGTGCTGGTGGAAGTCGAGCACCGCAGCGGGTATAGCGCGGATGTATTGTGTCCCTACACGCGCAACGAATTTGGTGAGCCGGTGTTCGGCGTGTCGTATCGCGGGGCGGGGACGCTGCGGGAGTTAGTGGGGAAGCGCACGCGCTAGTTGCGCTGCTCGTCGCACGGCGGCGTGGTAGCGCGCGTTGATGCATCATTCGTGAATGCCGACTTCTCACACATGCTTGCGCGCGCGTCTCATTGCGCTCACCGCCCTCAGCGCGCTTGTTCCCTCTGCCGCCCACGCCCAGGACCGCTCCTGGATGTTCGGCCCGTTCGAGAAGCCCCGCTCCGCCAACCCGGTCATCGCGCCCAGCCCCGCTGCCACATTGCGTTCACCGATGACCGACAGCGTCGTGCAGTGGGAAGCGTACGCGACGTTCAATCCCGCGGCCGTCGTGCGGAACGGCAAGGTGTTCATGCTCTACCGCGCCGAGGATGCGACCGGCATCACGCAGATTGGCGGGCACACGTCGCGTCTCGGCCTCGCGGAAAGCACCGACGGATTGCACTTCACACGTCGTCCGACCCCGGTGCTGCAACCGGAACGCGATGCGCAGGCGCGCTACGAGTGGATGGGTGGTACCGAGGATCCGCGCATTGTCGAGACGGATGACGGTCGCTACGTGCTCACGTACACACAGTGGAATGGCGATGTACCGCGACTGGCCGTCGCCACCTCCACTGACTTGCTCTCGTGGCGCAAGCATGGTCCGGCGTTCGCGAAGGCGGCCGACGGAAAATTTCTGCGCAGCGAGACCAAGTCCGGCGCGATTCTCGTTCGCGTGGCCGGCGATCACCTGATCGCGACGAGGGTGAACGGCAAATACTGGATGTACTACAACGTTCCGGACATCCAGATCGCCACGTCGGACAATCTCATCGACTGGACACCGCTGCAGGATGCCGACGGACGCGCGCTGAAGGTCCTCTCGCCGCGAGCCGGCTATTTCGACTCGTGGCTGGTCGAGGCGGGGCCACCGGCGATCCTGACCGACCGTGGCATCGTGCTGCTCTACAACGCCGGCAACCTCGGCGCCAACGGTGATCCGCGTCTGCCGCAGCGCATCTACACCGGTGGGCAGGCGCTCTTCGATGGACACAATCCGCTCAAGCTTCTCGATCGCACCGATGAGCCGTTCATCAAGCCGACCGAGGACTACGAGAAGACCGGCCAGTATGTCGAGGGCACGACGTTCGTCGAGGCGATGATTCCCTTCAATGGACGCTGGTTCCTGTACTACGGCACGGCAGACTCGCGCGTCGGTGTCGCGGTGTCGGCGCCACGGGCAACGAAGAAATAGCGGCGCGCCATGCCGGCTGTGCTGGGCTGGATTCGCACGGACCAATCTGCAGCTGTTTCAGCCGAATCAGTGCTGCAACCGGCTGTGCGTTCCGATACTGAGTGAGGACCACTTTTCGATCTCCCTCATCTCTGTCTCGCTACCCAGCGGAGCGCACTCGTCATGGCATTCCCGTTCTTCAAGACGTCGTCCGACCATCGCGCCATGGCAGTTCTCCTCGATGCGAAGGAACGCTCTGACGTTCTGGATCAGGCATGCGGCGTCGGCCTCTGGGATGCCGTACTGTTCAACGCCGACGCCCTTGATCCGCGCAGCACCTGGCGGTGGTCGCCGGAATTCCGTCGCCTGATCGGCTACGGCAGCGAAGCGGAGTTTCCGAATGTCTGTCAGTCGTGGTCGGACAAGTTGCATCCGGATGACGTGAAGGGCACGTTCGCCGCGTTCGGCGGGCATCTCACCGACAAGTCGGGCAATGCGCGCTACGATGTGACGTACCGCCTCAGGATGAAGGACGGCCAGTATCGCTGGTTCCGCGCCACGGGTGGCTGCAGGCACTCGGCTGATGGGCAGACCATTCGCGCCTGCGGTTCACTGACGTCCGTCCACGAACAGAAGTTGATGGAGGAGCGCGTCGCGCACGCAGCGACGCAGGATCAAACCATCATCGATGCGCTGGCCGAAGGGCTCGGCGCCCTCGCGAGCGGCAATCTGCTGCATCGCATCACAGCCGAGTTCACCCCGGCGTCGCAAGCGCTCAAGGATTCGTTCAACGCGTCCGTCGAGCAGCTGCACTCCACGATCTCGCAGGTCAGCGCCGCGTCGTCGGAAGTGAAGAATGCCGGTGCTGAAATCACGAACGCCAGCCGGTCGCTCGCAGAAGGTGCCACCAAGCAGGCGTCCAGCCTGGACGAAGTGTCGATCAACCTCGATGAGCTGACGTCGATGGCGAGCACGAACGCCGATCACGCCCGCAAGGCAAGTGCGTTGTCTGC
The DNA here is from genome assembly GCA_038231095.1 of Gemmatimonadales bacterium. GTDB lineage: Bacteria > Gemmatimonadota > Gemmatimonadetes > Gemmatimonadales > Gemmatimonadaceae > JACMLX01. Next base: position 4,866 of record JBBRLZ010000118.1, on the reverse strand, counting down.
GGTCGCGCGCAACCACGCTGCCGATGGTGAGACGCGCATGGCGAACCTCACGGCCGCCATGGGCGATATCAAGGCCTCGACACAGGAGACGGCGCGCATCATCAAGACCATCAACGAGATTGCGTTCCAGACCAACCTGCTGGCGCTCAACGCCGCGGTCGAAGCCGCGCGTGCGGGTGATGCGGGGCGTGGATTCGCCGTGGTTGCCGACGAAGTGCGCTCGCTGGCATTGCGCGCCGCCGCCGCTGCGCAGAGCACCGAAGCGCTGATCGAGAAGAGCGTCACCGCCAGCGACCGCGGTGTGCGGCTGAACGAAGAAGTCCTCGGCAGCCTGAAGGAGATTTCCGCGCAGATCGCGCAGGTGGTGACGGTCGTGAGCGAAATCACGGCCGCCAGCGTCGGTCAGGTGGACAGCGTCACGCAGATCACGCGCTCCGTGTCGCAGGTCAACGCGATCACGCAGCAGGTGGCGGCCAGCGCCGAGGAATCGGCGAGTGCCGCTGAGGAGCTGAATGCGCAGGCCAGCACGCTGAATGACACCGTGTCGGTGTTCGAACTCGAGACGCCGGACGTGGGTCGTGGGCGGCCAGCGCGCCGTGCCGCATCGGCGCCGACACGCGCGTCAGTGAAGTACGTCAGCACGCGCTGACGCGCGTACCCTCGCGCTCAGGCTCCTGAGCGCGCTCCGATCTGAGAGGCCAGCCCCGCACTGCGCAGAATGCGATGCACATCGTATTGCGCGGAGCGGGGTTTGCGCATCCGCATCGCGTTCGCCTGCGGATCATTCACGAACTCCTCCTTCACCGGATCCCACGTCAGCGGCCGGTTCAGCTTCATGCTGATCCACGCCGTGGCGCATGCCTGCATGCTGCGCACCGCCTGATCCACCGGTGCGATCGGATCGCGACGGGTTGGAATCGCTTCGAGCCAGTTGCGATAGTGATCGTCACTCGGCATCCAGCGCACCGCGTTCGCATCGTACGGTGCGGTCAGGATCTCCATCCTGCTGGCGTCGAGCGCCTTCGCGTTGGCTGACGCCGCCGCCGCATTCGGATCGCTGCGCGTGACCTGTGCCGCACCGCGAGCACAGAACACCCAGCCGTCGCTGCCTTCGAAGCGGAGACCGTTCGTGTACGTGTCGTCGAGTATCACCTGCACCCCGTTTGCATACTGCATCTCGACGTGATAGCCGTGATGCACGGTCCACACGTCGTTCTGCATGAAGTCGGCGCGAGCGCTGATCCGCGTCGGGCCGCTCAGCTCCATCCCCATCGCCCACTGCGCGATGTCCATGTGATGCGCGCCCCAGTTCGTGATCATGCCGAGTCCGAAATCCTCGGTCGTGATCCAGCCGGGCCGACCGTAGCCCTGCTGCGGATGCACACGGTCTTCCATGTACGCCTGCTCCGGCGCGGGGCCGATCCAGGTCGCGTAGTCGAACGTTGCCGGCACCGGTTGCACCATCGGCGCCCGTCCCTTCGGTTGATCGATGCCAATACCGATGCGAATGGTCTCCAGCTTGCCGATACGACCGTTGCGCACCGCTTCACTCGCCATGCGGAACGTCTCCCACGGCTTCGAGCTGCGCTGCTGACTGCCGGTCTGCAACACGCGCCTTTTCGCGCGCACGGCTGCACGCAGCGCGATCCCCTCGGCGATGTCGTACGTGATCGGCTTCTGCACGTGCACATCCTTGCCCGCCAGAATCGCATCCACCGCCACCAGCGCGTGCCAATGATCAGGCGGTGTGATGAGCACGGCATCGATGTCAGGGCGTGCGAGAACTTCGTGGTAGTCGTGATACGCCTTCACGTCCACGCGACTTTCACCCTTCTTCAAGTAGAACTGTTCGACCTCGAGGCGTGCGGCATCGCGACGATTCTTGTCCAGATCGCACACAGCCACAATGCGACAGAGATCGTGCACGATCGTCCCGCGCAGATCCTCCATGCCCATTCGCCCGCAGCCGATCTGCGCCACGTTGATCACGCGGCTCGGCGGTACGCCCTTGCCGAACAGGTACGTGCGCGGAATGAACGTCGGCAGCAACAAGGCGGTGGCCGACGACTTGATGAAGGTGCGACGTGATGCGTCAGTCATGGTCAGCTCCGGTCAGGGCAACACGCGAATCTTGATCGAGCGGAATGACACGTTGTTGCCGTGGTCCTGCAGCAGGATGTGCCCGCGCTTCGCTTCGCCGAAATTGGGCCAGATCACGTATTTGCTGTGATCCACCAGCGCGCGCCACTCCTGCGTGCCACGCTCGTACTCGACGGTCTTGAAACCGTTCAGCCAGTGCTCCACATGGCTGCCGCGCACGATGATCCGGGCGCGATTCCACTCACCGATGCCATTGAAGCGCACATTGCGCGGTGGAATCAGATCGTAGAGGCCGCCGTTGGTACGATTGCCGTTCACACCAAGCTTCGCATCGGGATGCAGCGCATCGTCGAGCAGCTGGAACTCGTTGCCGATCGCGCTGCCGGCGCCGGTGTTCAGCTCCGTATTGACGAAATACTTGATGCCGCTGTTCGCGCCGCGCGTGAGCCGGTACTCGGCGGTGAGCTCGAAGTTCTCGTACTCATCGACCGTCACGATGTCGCCGCCGGCGGCCGCCTCTCGGCCTTCGGTCTGCAGCACCGACAGCACGCCGTCCTTGATTTCCCAGCCCTGCGCAGGAAACGTCGTCAGCTTCGCGCCGCGCCATCCCGCCGCCGTGCGACCGTCCCACAACAGCCTCCAGCCGGCCAGCTTTTCGCGCGCGGAGACGGTGTTGACGATGTAGTTGTACTGCGGCGTGTCGCCCCTGTCCGGCGTGCGGATCGCCGCCGGATTATCGGTCCGGATGCGAATGTTGCGGAACCGCACGATCTGGCCGGCGAGCTTCGTGTCGCTGCCGATGTCGTGCACCTGCAGTGCGATGATTCCGCTCGGCGTCAGCTCATCGACGATGTTGGCTGTCGCGACACCGTTCACCCAGGTGCGGATCGATGCACCGATCGCCTCGACGCGGAACCTGTTCCATGCGCCGAGGTGAAACGCGTTCTGCGCGGCAGGTTGACCCTCGAGCGTGTGCAGCCAGCCGCGGCGCGACTCGTCGTAGATGCCGCCGGTCCACTTGCGGTCCGACGGGTCGATCTCGATCTGCGTGCCATGCACGCGACCATTCATGACCGCCGGATCGGCGATGCTGCGAATCTGCACGCCGCTGTTCAACGGTGTGCCAAGCCACACATCGTACTCGAGGACGAAATCGCCAAACTTGTCGCGCGTGCAGAGAAAGCTGTTCGGTGAATTCACCACCGAGCGTCCGGTGATCGTGCCGTCTTCCACCGTATACGGTGCCGATCCGTTGCAGGGAGACCAGCCGTCGAGTGTCTTGCCATCGAAGAGCATCCGCCATCCACCACTCTGTGCGGCAGCAGTCGGCGCGAGCACGCACATGGTCGCGCACGACATCGCGGTCAGCAGCGCAACGGAGCGTCGCAGCGGATTCTGCATCGTGCTCATCGAGTCTGTCCCCTGGGTCAGGCGAGCGTTGGGGCGCCGCATCGAGCGGACGCGCACGAGGATGCTACGCCTCGTCACTCGCCTGCGATAGCGGAGCGCCTCGTCGCTTGTCAGGCGGCGACGGTCCCGAACAGTTTGCCGACGAGCGCCGTCGCGCCCATCGCCACGGCGCCCCAGAATGTCACGCGAATGGCGCCGCGCAGGAGCGGAGCGCCGCCGAGTCGTGCGGCAAGCAATCCCAGTCCGACGAGCAGGACGATCGTCACGCCGGTGACCGACCAGCTGACCACGCCGAGTGGGACGAACAGGACGATCAGCAGCGGTGGCAGCGCGCCGGCCGCGAACGCCGCCGCTGACGAGAGCGCCGCCTGAATCGGCCGTGCCTTCGTCATTTCCGACATGCCCAGTTCGTCGCGAGCATGCGCGCCGAGTGCGTCCTTCGCCATCAACTGGTCCGCGACCTCGAGCGACAGCTCCTTCGTCAGTCCGCGGGATTCGTAGATGCCGGCCAGCTCGAGGCGTTCATGCGCCGGATCGGCCGCCAGCTCCCTCCGCTCGCGCTCCAGATCGGCCAGTTCGGTGTCCGACTGCGAGCTGACCGACACATACTCGCCCGCCGCCATCGACAGCGCGCCGGCAACGAGGCCCGCGAGCGCGGCCAGCAGCACCGGTGCACGGTCGGTCTGCGCCGCCGCCACGCCGACGACGAGGCTACTGGTGGAGATCAGCCCATCGTTTGCGCCGAGCACCGCGGCACGCAGCCAGCCGATATGCTGGGTGCGGTGGAGTTCCGTATGTAGCGCCACGCAGGGATCCGGGTCCGGGAGTGCGGTCACGCGACGAGTGCCGTCGCGGATTCGTGCGGTCAGTCAGCCTCAGCGCATATTAGACGCGTGGCGTGAACCGACGGTGAATGCTACTCCACGGCGTTCATCCGAATGACAGGAACCTCCGAGGGCAGAGCGATGGCCAGCATCACCATCAACGGCACGGCACACGATGTGACGGCCGATCCATCAACACCGTTGTTGTGGGTCATTCGTGATATCGTCGGCCTGACCGGCACGAAGTTCGGGTGCGGTATCGCGCAGTGTGGCGCATGTACCGTCCATCTCGATGGCGCGCCCACGCGTTCGTGTCAGGTGCCGCTCTCTGCCGTGGGCACGAAGAAGATCACGACCATCGAAGGACTCTCGGCCGACAGTACGCATGCGCTGCAGCAGGCGTGGGTGGAGCTGCAGGTGCCGCAGTGTGGTTACTGCCAGAGTGGGCAGCTGATGTCGGCCGCTGCACTGCTGGACAAGACGCCATCGCCAACGGATGCCCAGATCGAATCGGCCATGCAGGGCAATATCT
>JBBRLZ010000117.1:0-7298 GCA_038231095.1 Gemmatimonadales bacterium | reverse complement strand
GGTGGACTCGGCGCGCTCGCGCGCGGAAGCGTCCACCACGAGTGGGGCAGGGCTCGGGCTGGCGATCGCGCGGCGCATTGCCGAGGTGCACCTGGGCACCGTCGGCATTGCCGAGAGCCGACCCGGGCACACGGAATTCCTTGTGACGCTGCCGGCCAACGAACGCGGCGCCGTGACCTGAATTGGTCAGCGGCGCCGCGAGCCTTCGCTGCAGCATTGTACAATGAGCACTTCACCCAAACGTAAAGCATTACGATGTAACGACTTGCCATGACGACCGCCGCTCCGTCCGAGGTAACGTGACCCCTCTCAAGTCGCATCGTGATCGCGGGCACCAACGGGATCGCGGCACCACGTTGCGCCTTCTCCAAGCGCGTCGTCACTCGTAGGTTAAAAAGTGCCTATACCTCGAGGATGTTCATGCTGACCGACGCGACGACTGCCCCTGGTGCCTCTGGCGCAGTCAGTGGAGAGAAGTTCACGATCACCGTGCCGGATCCGGCCGCGTTCTCGATGCGCAAAGTCACGCCGATCAAGCACAATTTCGATCGGCATCCATTGATGCAACTCGACGAGCTCGAGAAGCTCGCGACCCGGCTGATGCCGACGGGACAGTGTCGATTCATCAAGCCCGGTGCGACGTTCAAATCCGGCTTCCATCACGGTGACACGCCCGATGACGGGAAGTCGCTGCCTGAGGTCTTCGCACGCATCCACGAGCCCAAATCATGGATCGCGCTCTACAACGTGGAGACCGACCCGCTGTACGCTGGCATGCTCGAGGAGGCATTGGGTTCGGTGAGCGCGCTGGTGGACCGCGAGGAGCCCGGCACCTACGCAAAGAACGGGTTCATCTTCATCTCTGCACCGCCGTCGGTGACGCCGTTTCACATCGACCGTGAGCACAATTTCTGGTTGCAGGTCCGCGGCAAGAAGACCATGAACGTATGGAATGCCACCGACCGGGAGATGGTGGCGCAGAAGGATGTCGAACGCTTCATCGCGTACCGGGATCTGAGCCTGGTCACGTTGCGTGACGAGGCGCTCACGAGCCGGAGTCTGGAACTCGACTGCGGGCCCGGCGACGGCGTGTACTTCCCGAGCACCTCACCGCACGCCACCCGGTCGGAACCGTCGTGGACGACACCGGATGACGGCGTGGCGGTGTCGATCGGCATCAATTTCTATACGCCGGCCATGCGAAAGCGCGCGAACGTTCACATGCTGAATGACGTGCTTCGCAAACTGGGCCTGAATCCAACAATGGCCGGGCAGTCCGACGGACTTGATTCGCTGAAGTACCCGCTCGCGAAAGCCTTCGTGGCGCTGAAGAAGATGCGCGGGTTCGAAGCACCACCGGGCTTCTGATCGGGAGCGCGCATGTCGCGACGAGGTCACCAGATGTGATGCAACGTCGGCAACCAGCATCGGTTGCCGACGTTGTGTGTTTTCAGATCTGCGAGTACGCCCTCGGCGAGAGGAAGCGCGCTGTATTGAGGCTCACATTGTCCGCGTACTTCGGGTCGTCGCGCATCGCCACCCAACGCGGATCGGGGCCGAACTTGCCCCACTTCGCGAAATGCGTCGCGAGATCGGGCCCGCTGGTGATGTAGCGCAGGTGCGGAAGGTTCTTGCCGGCGAGCGCCTGCCCGAAGAACACCGGTGACATGCCGAGGTCGCGCATGAGCTGAATTTCGGCGTCGTCAAACATCGCCATCTTGTTGAGTGCTTTCAGTTCGCTGTAGCTCTCGTAGTCGCGCATCTCGAAGACCCGCGTCGGCACCTTGTTCTTCGAGAACACCGGCAGCTCGAGCTTCGGAATGCCCTTGAATGCGCGGAGCAACCAGGTGTCGATGCGTTCGAACGACGGCGCAGACTTCGCGGGTTCGAGATAGTCGTGTCCCGCCTGCAGCAGCCTCGCATCAGTCAGCAGATCGCCACTGACGGTGACGAAGCTGGCCAGCGTCGGATGCGGAATGAGCATCCAGAAGGGCGAGCCCGCCTTTGGTGTGCTGGTATTCGTCTCCTTGTTCACATCAATTTCGGTGAAGACACCGATGTTCTTGAGGCCACGCGTGGTGAGCGCCGGCAGCACCGCCTTCTCGAGATACGCATCAACCAGCGTGGGGTTAGCATCGACCTTGATGCGCGTGTCAGCCTTCACGTGGTAGCAGCGCAGCTCGTAGAACTCGCGCGTATCGGCAACGGCGTCGGATGGTGCCTCGGCTGCCAGTTGCGTGGTGAGTGCGGCGCTGGCCGATGCGGCAAGCGAGGCTTTCAGAAAATCGCGACGATCGAGAGACATGAGCTGGGCAGGTCGTGGTCGGAGGCGTACGGCGTTACGGTAGTTTACCGCAGTGCGCCAGTGGCCGTATCGAGGACGAAGTCGCGCCAGCCACCTGGCGGGTCCCATTCGCCGCTGCCAGTGATGCACTCCGGCTGGATGTCGGAGATGATGACGCCGTCGACGGCCACGAAGTCCGACGTCCAGGTCAGCGTGCGATCGGGAGCGATCCGAAAGACGCGATCCTCCGATGCAATCAACAGAAAGTCATCCATCGGATGAAGGCCATCGAAATACCCGCGCAGCTCGATGGTCACGACCGACCGGTCAGCGAGCGAGACGAGATGCACATTGTCGCCGTAGGCGATACACAGCAGGTCGCGCCAGACGATCGCGTCCTGCGCGTGCAGGGCGGAGGGATAATCGATCCAGACATCGACGCGCAGCACCGCGACGTCCGCATCGGCGACGGTCACGACACGATCCGGATCGGGTTGGTTCGCCGGTCGACCGCCGACATCGAGCGACGCGACCGACGCCCATGCACCGCCGGCCGCGTTCTGCATCACCACCGTGTACGGGCCACTCACTTCACGTTGACGCGAGCATACGGAATGATGTCGAGGCGTGCGAAGGGAATCGGTTCCCCAGTCTCTTCATCCATGCCGAAGGTCGCGGGCGAGGTGACGATCCGATCGAGCGCGGCATCGATTTCGGACAGCTCGGCGGACACGCGCGTGCCGATCGAGACTTCGATCTCCTCGTTGATCGCGTCGGTGCCAAGATCCGCCGCGTGCGTTGGCATGTTCGAGAGATCGCCAGCGAGGTCCTGATTGTCGTCCGACTGCTCGACCTCTTCGAATGCGTTCAGCTGTTCAACGAGGCGCGCGCGCTCCTCGTGCAGGCGCTTCTCGAGATGAGCGACTTGTGCGGTGGTGAGAGCCATACGGTAGTCCGGCTGCAGTGGTGCTGACCCGACATGCCACCGGCGCTCTGCCGGCGTGAGGGACGCAACCGGATCATAGCCCGCGGAGTGAGCGCAGCGATGTCATGTGTTGCCTGACACACCGTCACAGCACCCAGCGGGGGACGCGCCTGCGGTATTCCGCCCAGTCCGCTCCGTACCTCTTCGCGAGCCACGGTTCCTCGCCGAACACCACGCGCAGATGAAACATCACGGCAAGAAGAACCGCGTACAATCCGATGGGTGACGAGCGGAGGCCGAGCGCCCAGCCGATCACGATCAGCAAGACGCCGACATACATCGGGTTGCGAGTCCATTGGTACAACCCCGTGCGCACCAGTGTCGACGGCGGCGACCAAGGGGCGAGTGTCCCGCGCCCGTGCACATAGAAGTCCCGAACGCACCACATCAGCACGATCACGCCGAGTGCGAATTCGAGCAGTCCGCTGCGTGCGAACCCCGGCGACCCCGACGGCCTGACGCGCGCGATCAGCACTGGAATCGCAAAGGCAATCACACCCGGGAGCGTGACGAATGCGAGGAGTGCGCGCGGCATCAGTCCGGCGGCCGGAGCCGGCGCCGGTGGTGGAACGGTGGGCCGGTCGGCGTCGATCAACGGTGCGTTGTCTGGAGGCGTCGTCATGTCAGTCGATCTTCCGCTCGCCGGAGCCGAGCCAGAGGTAGATGGCCGTTGCCGCAAACGCGATACCGGCGCTGACGAGGAACGGTGTATTGAAGCTGCCCGTGCGATCCACCAGCCAGCCGGTGATGGCCACGCCGACGATACCGGGAATGGTGGCGAACGTATTGCTCATGCCCCAGATGACATCCGCATAGCGCGGTGCGATGTCGAAGCCGTTAGCCGGGAATCCGGCCTGACAGAGCCCGAGCATGCCGGACGCGCAGCACATCACGGCGACACCGGCGCCCGCCGACGTCACGTGTGGTAGCAGCAGCAGAAAACAGGCCGAGCCGCCGGTGCCGAGTGTCTGCAGCAGCTTGCGTGTGAATCCGGCGCTTCGGCCGGCCGCGAGCATCCGATCCGCGGTGATGCCGGAGATGTTCGCGGTCACGAAGGTGCACAGCCATGGCGCAGCCGACAGCAGTCCGGCATTCGTCAGCGACACACCGAACGTGGACTTGAAGTAGCTCGGCAACCACGCCAGCAGGAGGTACAGCATCCAGTTGTTCGCGAAGTGGCAGGCGAAGATCGCCCACACCGCCGGCGTGCGCGCGATACGCATGTACGGGATGCCGCCGCGCGGCGCTGGCTTGTCGGCCTCACCGTCGGCGAACGTCGAGCGACCGGAACTCACGCGCGTGAACCAGACCGCGACCCACAGCAGCCCGACGACGCCGAACACATAGAACGGCGCCGGCCAGCCCTGCGATTTCACCAGCGCGCCAGTCAACGGCAGTGACACGACCGTCCCGAGCGAGAGCCCGCTGATGCAGATCGCCACCGCGCGCGAGCGCTTTGCCGGGGGTACCCAACGTCCGATCATGTTGATCGACGCCGGAAAGACGGCCGCTTCACCAAGACCGAGCGCAATGCGCGCAGCGATCAGTGCCGAGAACGAAAGGAGCGCGGCGGGTGGCGTCACGATCGTGAACAGCGACCACCAGAATACCGCGACGCCGAGCACGATCTTGCCACCGAACTTGTTGGCGAGCGTACCACTCGCGACCTGCAGCACCAGATAGCCGATGAAGAACGACGACAGGACATAACCCTTTGTCGTTTCCGTCCAGTGGAACTGCTCCTGCATCGCGATCGACGCCACCGAGATGTTGGTGCGGTCGATGTAGGCGATGAAGACGGCGGCGCTGCAGAGTAGCACGACGGTGTACCACGCCGGCCAGCGCGTCTCGGCGGTGGTCGTCTCGGCGGTGGTCGTTGCGGCGGATGTCGCAGATGGGGCGCTCACGGTGTGCGGATCATGGAGTACTGAACACAGCGCCGTGTGGTACGCCCTGCGCGTGCCCGCCATGCGGCCATGCTTTGTTGTCCATGCGGAAGCCGGGGGTCGCCGCGCCGTTTTCGCGGAACCGCGTATCAAGCGTGAGTTTGCCGGTGCTCGCATCGAAATTCGCGATGTTGATCCGATGTTCCATGCCGGCGTACCCTGTAATCACGACGCGCTGCTGATTCGGCTCGAGCGAAATCCAGTGTGGCACGTCGTCCGTGCCGAGCGTCACGCGCGAGACTTCCCGCGGATGCGCCGGATCGGCGATGTCGAGGCTGACGACCGCGCTGTAGGCCGGCACGGTCACGAGGTAGAAATGCCCGGCGATCACGGGGATTGCGCAGGATTCGTTCTTCTTGCGGGGGAACGACGCCACAAAGCGACCCGATGGCCTGGTTCCGCTCAACCCGTCGATCAGATACAGGCCGCAGTTGAAGGTCGACACCAGCACCGTCCTGCCATCAGCGAGTAGCCGCGGCTCGGCGGTCGCAAAGCCTTCGTCGCCGCGTGGCCCGTTCGGTAGTTCGAATGTGCGCAGCAGCGTGAGGTCGGAGAGTCGCCAGACTTGTACGACGCGGGTGTCCTCCTTCCCGTCCATGTCGGTCGTCGTCGTCACGATCCGATCGAGCGAGGTGACGATCGCGGCGGAGTAGGGACGGATGCGCCGGTCGAGTCCAGGTCGATCATCCGACACCGATCGCACCAGTGTCCCGCGCGGCGTGAGTTCGGCCAGACCACCCGGTGCCATGCCGAGCGAGTCGTGCTGCATCTGGAACGTCGCAAGCACGTTGCCGTTCGGCAGCCGAAGAAAACTGTGCGGATGCATCATGCCCTTGACGTCGCCGAACTGCGCGGCAATGCGCGGTGCAGCCTTCACCGTCATGTCGAATACGAACGACTGTCCAGAGCCGAAGCCGTTTGCGAACAGCTGTCCATCAGCCGGCATCGCATGCTCGGTGTGGTGCGGCCCGTTGCGTCGACCGGGCACGGGCACCGTCGTCACGAGCGTGCCGTAGCGCCCCGCGGTCGGTCGCACGTCGAGCACCGCGAGAAAGTCCGGCTGCGTCGAGTCGGCCGATGCGGTCCAGACGTACAGATAGTCGCTCGACGCTGTGACTGGCGCGCGATGCAACGAGACGACCGTGTGCGAAGGACACACGGCAGCGATCGCGAGCAACGCATGACGAAGGCGCATGGCTTCTGAGGACGAAGGGCACGACGACAGCGACGAGACGGCGGTCGCCAGCGAGCGACATCGCTCTCGGCAGGTGGAGCAATACTATCCCCGAGTACAGGGGACAGATACTCAGGTCCGGCTGGTACGAACTCGTTGCTTGCCCGGATGCTGCGGAGGAGGGTAAGGTCCACCTTCCTCCAGTCCACAGATATCACACGTGCTCGCATTCGTCTTCGCTCTGCTCCAGCAACCTGTCGCGCCGCCGCCGCCGCAGCGCGCGGTCTCTGATCCCGGCATCATCGCCGTTGGTCAGCGCGTCACGCCGGCGGGCGTGCAGACGGTCTTCAGCGGTCGCGTGGCCGGCGTGAAGTTCGGGCGCGATGCCGGTGAGGTCTGGGCGATCGTGCCGGGGAGCGCCTGGCGCATGGCGTGGCGCGACAATCGCGTCGTCTCTCGCGCGGAATTCGTTGGCCGACCGGGTGTGCACGGCATCGTGATCGATCCGGTCACGCATCGCGCGGTGGTCTCGTCGGTGAGCAAGCTGCCGGAGGACGTCGCGAAGAGCCGGACGCCCGGTGGACCACCGCTCGCGCGGGCGAAGTCCGTCGCGCAACTGATTTCCTACTCGTCGGACTCCATCGCAACGATCGCGACGGCGTCCGGATCGCTTGGCGATTTCATGGCCGGCGGCCCCGCGATCGCATCGCGCGCCGGTGCCGACGGACATCGGGTGGCCGTACTGCCGCTGCCGGCGGACGACAAGCTCGTCATCCTCGACGCCGACGCCGGAACGCCACTGCGCACGGTGCCACTCGGCGTGCTGCCGATCGCCGCCGTGATTTCGGCCGATGGCGCGACCGCGTGGGTCACGGTCTTCGGCGGCGCGAAGCCGAAGCCGGGACAGCG
>JBBRLZ010000116.1:0-7644 GCA_038231095.1 Gemmatimonadales bacterium | reverse complement strand
CGGGCGCTTGCATTCGGTCAGGCGGGGCGCGCACGCGCCATCGCGAGCTACAGCTGGCAACATGTGGCTGCCCAGATTGCAAAAACCATGTCGCGCGACGCTAGCGAGGGTATCACCCTGTCGCGTCACGCATGAATCACGGCTCGTGGTTGAACGACTGCGGTATAAAGTGCGGTCAACCGGGTCGTGATTGCATGCGGCGAAAATTCTGCCAACGCACGGCTTCGTCCTGACTCACCCATAATGCGTCGCCGTTCCGGATTGATAACAAGGTCCCGGAGAGCAGTAGTGACGGCGTCGACGTCGCCAGCGCGCACCAGTAGGCCGTCGAGATCCTGACGAATCAAGTCGCGCGTACCGCCAACATCAGTTGCGACTACGGGTCGGCCGGCAGCCATCGCTTCGAGGACTGAGTTGGGCGAGCCCTCGCTATCCGATGTAGCCAGGGATATGTCGAAATCCTGTTGGAGCGCGGGGCCGCCCCGCTTTTCACCCTCAAGAAGAACCGAGTCAGATAGACCGAGTTTGGTGATCAACGCTCTCAGCGGTGAAAGTGCCTCTCCATCACCGATGATGACCAGACGCACATCCAGCCCGTCATCGAGCAATTTTCGAACTGCGCGCACGGCGATATCGTGTCGTTTTATCGGCGTCACTCGGGAAACCATACCAATCGTGATTGTACCTGCCTGCCCGTTGCTGTCGCGGATGACCTTCGCTGGAACGTCAACAAAGTTCGGGATCACGACAACACGGCCTGCAGGCACACCCTCCGCTTCAACCATATGACGACCGACGGCGTCACTGTTGACAGCTACCGCGCTGGATCTCAGGAACGCCGTGTGATTCAAGCGTGCATGTAGCGGGCGGACGATCTGATCCAGCCAACGGCGACTCGAAATCCACGGCCGACGAAACGCAGGCCACTGCGCCGCCAGCACGATCATATTTGAATAGGCGTCGTGAGAATGAATGACGTCCGGATCGAGTCGGGACAGCAACCGTCGAAGCGATAATATCGCTCCGATATTCTTCGGACTACTGACGCCGTGCAGAGGTACGTGGTACATCTCGACGCCAGACGCCTCGTATTCCCGCAGAAGGGGTCCGTCACTGTGAAAATGAATGACGGACATCTGGTTATCTGACTGCAGAAGGCGCAGGGTCCGCAGCGCGGCGAGCTCGCTCCCGCCGATCATGAACGAGTCGATGACAAAAGCCAGTCGCATTGCGTCGCAAAAATTAGCTGTGAGACACAAGCAGGGAGACACCGGCTGGTGTCTCCCTGCTTACTAAATGAATCAGCGAGTGCCGATCAGAAAGCAATTCGAGCGGCAGCAGCACCGGCAAGCGCACCGACCGGTACACCTGGTGTTGCGCCACGGGCTCCCGAGTTCCGAATCGCAGACGTGGTCACGAGCCTGAAGTCACCAACGCTCGCATTGGCGAAGCCGAACGCAGCGACACTTGGCACAATGAGGTTTTGCGATCCGTATCCGCCTCCGAATCCGAGACTGATCGCATTGCCTGAGACCGTGCTTGAGAGCGCGTAACCCTGCACGGCCGCTAGTCCTGTTCCTCCACCGCTCAGGATGAAGCCGTAGTCGCCGCCCTGAAAGATGTTGTTCACGATATTGAGCCGCTCCGAGCCGCGCCCATCCATCATGATCGCGGAATTGGAAGCGGACGCGGCCTGACCAAACATCATCGTGTTCTGGCGAATCTCGATATCAGTGAGTTTTCCGATCAACTGTACCATTCGACCGACGCCACCGAGTGAATTCATCCCGATGTTCGAGAACTGATTCGCGAGGATCGCAATCCGGTTCGTACCAACCGGTCCGTCTTCAAAGATGTTCACGCCGGCAGCGCTGCCGGTCACAATGTTGCGTCGGAACACGATGTCACTCGTTCGCACCCAAGGGGTGGCGGAGGTCTGATCGGACGCCTTGATCACCACGGCGAATCCAATCTGACCCATCACCCAGTTGTTCTCGAGATAGTTATCCCGAATATCGATTCGACGTCCGATCTTGATCTCGAGCAGGTTCTTAACCGTCCAGCCAGCCGCTTGCCACGAAAGTGGCTTGAAGAAGTGGTTGCCCACGATTTCGATGTCTTCGGGTAGCATGCCGCTCACGGCTGGGCCACCACCACCGATCATCAGATTCTCTCCTGCGCCAGACAAGAAATTATTTCTGAACAGCAATTGCCCGGGCGACGTGATGACTAGTATCGCCTGAGAGTCGAGGCCGCGGAAATGACAGTCAGAAATCCATGAATCGGTCACCGCCGCATCCGTCGCGTCAAAGTGGACGCAACGCTGCATATTCAGATTGTCGTGGCCGTGAACGTACGATCGCTCTATGACTATCCGCGACGGCACATCAGCTGCTGATCCACGCGCTGGGCTGAGAAACACAAGGGCGCCAAGAGTCGTCACGTTCGACGCGGCGGAAATTTCGACTCCACTGATCCAGTAGCCGCTTGCACCCGCCTCGGCATCAATCACGGGAACGCCGTTCGTGGATGTCGTGAGTTTAGCTGCAGCGGCGAACATTGCAGGTGTCGGTCGAATACCGATCAGCGCAGGCTCGGTTTCACTTCGAATCGTGATCCAACCGGCGCCTGCCTTCCGCTTCAAGACAAAGCCGCCAGTGAATGTCGCGCCGCGCGCGAGTACGATTTGATCGCCGCGGCGAGCACTGTCGATCGCAGCCTGAAGATCGCCGCCCTGCCGAAGTGTGACTGTCCTTGCCGCCGACGGGAAAGCGTGCGAAACAAATCGCTGCGGCAGCGTTGCCTGTGTTGGCGAGACTGAAACGGTATCGGTGAAGATGCCAGGGTCGGGCGTATACGGCAGTTGCGGCGGCGCCGAATCAGGCCCAGCACTCAGATTTCCCGACGGCAATCTGACCTGCGTAACCCCGACCGACACCGAGTCCACATACTTGGTTGTCGAACGAACGACCAGCGCCGTCTTCCCGAACCCACGAATCGTCACGACGCCCTTGGCGCTGACCGTGGCCACCGACGTGTCGCGGGACTCGTACCTGAAGCGCGCAAACTTCGTCACGTCACGACCCGAACGGTCGCGAACTGTGACGACGAGCGACGTCGTGTCTCCAATCGACAATGTCGTGTCTTTGAGCGCCACGCTCCCAGCGGCACTAGTTGCCCCGTACGTCGCCACTTTGGCGGATACCGCCGGCACTCCATCTGGGCCGATCACGTCAGTCGTGCACGCGCCCACTGCGAAACATACGGCAAGGCTGAGCATAGGGTGAAAACTACTACTGCGCATCGCGTCCCCTCCGTCGGGGTGTTCGGCGACCCGGCCAACATGGGGTTCCTCCTCAGTGAGGTTCCCCGAAGTCCCGTGGCTTTGCGTCCCCGGCTTTCGCCGGGTTTGCCTTTGTCGCTCCCGCCAGAGGCGGTCTACGATCCTGCCGCAGTCGAATACCAATTGGCACTCGTGCTCGTACAGGTTTCAGACTCTCCGCTGCCCTGAGGGTCACGACAGAATCCGCTAATCTGCACTGCGCAGTCGCAAGCACGCGCCCAGTCTCTGCGCGCACCTCAACAAAGCAAGTTTTCGTCAATCCTGATCACGACGCGTCCATCGCGCCGTACTCATGGGGAGCGTGTCGCTCCGGATCGCCATGGCCGCCAGCTAAGCACGAGCCGTGCCAAATCTGACTCCGTCTGATGGCCTGAACTAACCGCTGGATCAGCCGTCGGCCGCCAACGCGTGTTTCTCGCCGTGCGAGCCGACCACCGACCTGCGGCACGCCACCTGGCCGAGGGCGGAAGCAGACGCCCTACCAGCAGATCCCGTCGTATTGCACCACGGCCGTCGGCCTGCGACTGAATAACCGCGCCAGATCGATTACCGTCTTCCCGGCAAACGCACCCTCTCCCAGCGCCCGGATCTCCCCCGTCGCATTGCCCACCACGACTACCTCGCCATGCTCGATGACATCGCTCGCACTGCCCTTCATCAGCGACCAGATGTGCGGAATTTCACCTTCGATGTAGTCCTTGTTCGCACCGATCAGCTGCGCCTCTGACACATCACGGTCGTAAATGGCGAGCTCCATTCCCTTGCCGACCATCAGCTCGATCAGGGCAACGAGCGGGCTCTCACGAAGATCATCCGTGCCGGGCTTGAAGCTCATGCCGAGCATTCCAATACGACGTGCACCAGTCTTCTGGATCATCGCGAAGGCGCGCTCTATCTGCCGACGATTGCTTTCGAGCGTCGCACGTAGAATCGGCGTCTCGATGTCGAGCTCACGCGCCTTGTGCGTGACGGCACGCAGGTCCTTCGGCAGGCAGCTGCCGCCGAACGCGAACCCGGGCTTCAGGTATGCCGCCGAGATGTTCAGCTTCCGATCCTCGCAGAACACGCGCATTACTTCGTGACTGTCCACGCCGAGCGCCTTGCAGATGTTGCCGATCTCGTTGGCAAAGCCGACCTTCAATCCGTGATAGCAGTTGCACGCGTACTTGACCATCTCGGCCACGCGCACCGCGACGACGTGTACAGGCGACTCGATGCCGGTGTAGAGACTCTTCACTGCATCCGCAGCCTGCACGCTGTCCGCGCCAATCAGCGTGAATGGCGGGTCGAAGAAATCCTTGATCGATGTGCCTTCGCGCAGGAACTCCGGATTGCTGCAGACGCCGAAGTCCACGCCGGCCGTCTTGCCCGATCCGCGCTCGATCGCGGGAGTCGCGACGCCATGCACCGTCCCCGGAAGCACGGTGCTCCGAATGACGATCGTGTGAAACGTGTCCTTCGTCCTGATCGCTTCGCCGATCTCGACGCACACGCGCTCCACATAGCTGAGATCGAGTGCACCGTTGCCCGCACTCGGCGTGCCGACGCAGACAAGCGAAATGTCGGTCGCGTGCACTGCCTCGCTGACGCTGGTGGTCGCGCGCAGGCGGCCACTCGACACCATCTGTGCGACCAGTTCAGCGATGCCATCTTCGACGATCGTCGAGCGACCTGCATTCACCAGTGCGACCTTGGTGGAATTGACGTCGACCCCGACGACCGTATGTCCTTCACGCGCGAGACAGGCCGATGACACACAGCCCACATACCCGAGACCGAAGACGCTGACGGAGCTCATGCTTTCATGACAGAGAGTGGCGCCGGCGTCGCGGGAATCGCAGCCTGGCAGAATTCAGCAAACCGCTTTGCAACGCCCGCCCAGCCGAAGTGCTCACGCACGTAGTGGTCGGCGGCGTCACCGATCGCCGAGCATCGCGCCGGATCATTCAGCAGATCAATGCAGGCGCGAGCGAATGACGACGGATCATCGGCCAATACCAGATGTTCGCCGTCGACGACCGGCAGTCCTTCCGCCCCGATCGTGGTGGACACTGTCGGCAAGCCCATCGTCATCCCTTCATAGATCTTCAGTCGTGTTCCTCCGCCGACGCGCAGCGGCACGATGAAGAGCTGATGCGACGCGAGATACGGCCGCACATCCGGTACCGAGCCTGTGACCGTCACGCCGGCTGCGGACTCGAGCGCACGCACCTTCGCCGTCGGATTGCGCCCCACGATCGTCAGCGTCGCTTCCGGAATCGCGGCACGAATACGCGGCAGAATGCTCTCGACGAACCACGCGATGCCATCCTCGTTCGGCATCCAGTCCATCGAACCCGTGAAGACCATCGATGCCGGCTTGCGCGTGATCTCGGGCTGCCGAACGAAATACTCCGTATCCACACCCGTCGGTACGTCCGGCACATCAACGACACGGTACTCGGTCCGGAATACATCCGCGTCCTGCGCTGACACAGCCACCACTTTGCTCATGCGGCGGCACTCCGACGCCTCGAACCGTTTCATGCGGCGCCACTGCTCTGTCATGTACGCCTTCTTCACAAACTGCGTCGCGACCTGAGCATGCCGTTCCCAGATCATCGCCTCGACATTGTGCTGGAACAGTATGACCGGTACACCGAGATCATCGGGCACGTTGATCGACGGTGCCAGGAAGTCACAGACGACGACGTCCACGTTGCGCGTTTCACAAAGCTCGCGCAGCCGCACACGCAGCGCCGGCACCTCGTAGCGCGCGATCGCGTACGGCAGCGGCGAGATCAAGTTGCCGAGCAACGCCGAATAGAAGGCGACGCTGCCCTTTGCCGGCGGCCTGAACGACACGACCTCGACACGGGCGCAGTACTCGATGGCCTTCTCTCGCGCGTCGGGCGCTGCCGTGCCGTCGTCGAGCGTGAGATACGTGACCTCATGCTGACTCGCCAGCGCGCGCAGCATCTGGTAGGTGCGAATCCGCCCACCCTTGTCCACCGGGTGCAGCAATTCTGTCTTGATCCAGAGAATGTGCATATGGACGTCGATCAGGCGGCAACTGGACGCGACAATGACACACTTGGCGATGCCGGACGCATCCGGATCGACGCCGGCTCTTCGCCGTCGACGAAGATCCGCTGCCAGATCTCGAGTGTCAGTAGCGCCCAGAGACGCTCGGTATGATTCTCCCCTGCGACATGACCGGCCACGAGGCGGCGCACGACATCAGGCGAGAGCAGCCCGCGACCAAGCGCACGCTCCGATGTCACGAACTCGTCGAGCAGATGTCGCCACTCACCACGGAACCAGGTGCCGACAGGGACCGGAAATCCCATCTTCTTTCGTGACAGGATCTCCTCCGGGAGCCGATCCTTCATCGCCTGGCGCAACACCCACTTCGTCGTCACCCCGCGCAGCTTCATCCGCTCCGGCATGCGCGCCGCGAACTCGGCCAGCGGATGATCGAGAAACGGCACCCGACTCTCGATCGACGCCGCCATGCTCATCTGATCCTGTTTCATGAGCAGTTCATGCAGATACGTTTTCGTATCAGTGTACAGCAGCTTCCCGAGCAGCGTCGGAGCGTCACTGGCCTCGATCGCACGATGATATGCCGCGTAGGCATCCACGCCGGCCACCTCACGTCGTGCATCCGGCGTGAGCAACTCCGCGATGCGATGCGGTGCGAAGACCGCAAAATTGTCGAAGTACATCGCATCCAGATTTGCGGGCCGCGCGAGGAACGTACGAGCCAGCTTGCCGCGTACTCCGGCGCTGCCAGCGTCACCGATGGCGCCGCTCACGACATCGCGCACGCCGCCCGGCATCAGCTTCTCCCACATGCCACCGAGCTTCATGTTCGCGATCGTCACGCGATAGCGATTGTAGCCAGCCAGCGTCTCGTCGCTGCCCTCACCTGTGAGCACCACCTTCACATGCTCCCCAGCGAGTCGTGACACGAAGTTCAGCGCAACGGAACTCGGATGTGCGATCGGCTCGTCCTCATGCCAGATCAGCGCCGGCAGTGCGTCCCAGAACTGCTCCGGCGACACCACGATTTCGTGATGCTCGGTACGGTAGCGCTCCGATACGAGACGAGCGTAACGCAGCTCGTTCGCCTCGCGCTCCGCGAACGCGACTGAAAACGTCTTGATCGGTCCCTCGACCATGTCGCTCATCACGGCGGTGATCGCCGCCGAATCGATCCCACCCGACAGGAACATGCCGAGTGGCACATCCGCCATCAGGCGCAGTCGCACGGCTTCCTCGAATCGCGTGCTGTACTCGGCGACGAGATCTGCGTCGCT
>JBBRLZ010000115.1:0-7740 GCA_038231095.1 Gemmatimonadales bacterium | reverse complement strand
GATTCGACGTTCCTGCTGGCGCGTCACACGCGGGCAGAAGCGTTGCTCGGCCTTGGTCGCACAGCGGAATCCATTCGCATCATGGAGCAACTGGTTGCGAGCGTGCCAGCGTCACCGGCGACGGAGTATCACGGCTTCCTCGCGTACGCGTACGCGCGTGCCGGCGACACAGCGCGCGCGCGGGCAATGCTGGAGCGGATGCGTGTCGCGAGTGGCGGGCGCTTGCCGCCAATGGGATTGGTCGCGGCGACGCTCGAGCAACTTGGCGATACGGACGCGGCAATCGTCGCACTCACACGGGCGCTCGAGCTGCACGATCCGTGGCTGCCGGGCTTTCTCGGGTCGGAGCGCTACGATCGCCTGCGAAAGGATCCGCGTGGTGCGGCGATTCTGGCGACGGTGTTGACGCGCTGACGCCAGCGCGAGACGTCAGGTTTCGAAGCCGAGTGCCGTGGCGACGTCGCGTTGGCGTTGGTCGAGTGTGAGGAATGTCACGCCCACGCTGTCTGGTGCGAGGAAGAGGGCATTCGCGAGATGGAAGCAGTCCGCACCGCGCACATATCCGGCCGCTAACACGCGCGCGATTTCCTGCCGGAGTGGTCGCGATGCGCTGACCCATTTTATCTGGTCAAGAATGACTCGGCTGACCTCGCGACGCTCTCGCCGACAGACACTGTGAAATTCCGCTTCGACGAGATTCGACGCCACGACATCAGTGAACGCGATCAGGCGTTGGCGCAGCTCGACAGCGCCAGGCTCATTGAACGCGATGGCGACGACGACGGACGAATCGACGTACGCGATGCTCAATCGCGCTCTTCCAGAAAGCGCTGGAGTGCCCCCGGCGATGGTTCGCCGATCGGGAAGTTGAGCTTCTCACCCGGCTTTCGATTCGATGGCGAGAGCTGTCCCGTCGCTTCCAGCTCTGCGATGCGCTCCTCGAGCGTTTGCTTCCGTGCGGGTTCCGCG
Source organism: Gemmatimonadales bacterium (assembly GCA_038231095.1). Taxonomy (GTDB): domain Bacteria; phylum Gemmatimonadota; class Gemmatimonadetes; order Gemmatimonadales; family Gemmatimonadaceae; genus JACMLX01. Next base: position 6,771 of record JBBRLZ010000115.1, on the reverse strand, counting down.
GGTATCGGCCGCAGCTCGGCAACTGGTTCGCCGTGTACGGTGATGACAAACGTCTGCCCAGACTCCCGCACCTGGCGGACGAGGGCAGAGAGCTGTGCCTTGGCATCATAAATCGAGTATTCCTTCGGCATGCCTCAAAGTTGACTAGTCTGACCAGACTAGTCAACTTCGCTCGGCTGGCTCGCCCTACCGCCCCGCCATCGACTCCGGCCGCAGGATGTCGTCGAGCTGCTCGCGCGTGAGCCAGCCGCGCTCGAGCACGATCTCCGTCACACCGCGGCCCGTCGCCAGCGCTTCCTTCGCCACGCCGGTCGCCTTTTCGTAGCCGATCACCGGCAGCAACGCGGTCACGACACCGATCGAGTGCTCGACGTAATACCGCATGCGATCGGCGTTCGCGGTGATGCCGACGATGCACTTGTCCTTCAGCACATGGATCGCCTGCGTCAGTTCGTGGATGCCGCCGAGCAGCTTGTAGGCGATGATCGGCTCGAACACGTTCAGCTGCAACTGCCCCGCCTCGGCCGCCATCGTGACGGTGACATCACCGCCGATGATGTTGAAGCAGACCTGATTCACGACTTCGGGAATGACGGGATTCACCTTGCCCGGCATGATGCTGCTGCCCGGTTGCATGGCCGGCAGGTTGATCTCACCAAATCCTGCGCGCGGACCTGAGCTGAGCAGCCGCAGATCGTTGCAGATCTTCGAGAGCTTGGTGGCGGTGCGCTTGAGCACGCCGCTGAGCTGCACGAAGGCGCCGGTGTCGCTGGTGGCCTCGATCAGGTCTGGCGCGGTGATCATCACGAGCCCGGTGACGTCGGAGAGATGCTTGCGCACGGACACCGTAAACGCCTCCGATGCGGTGATACCGGTGCCGATGGCCGTGGCACCCATGTTCATCTCGCGCATCAGCGCCTGCGCCTCGCCGAGTCGATCGACGTCCTCCATGAGCGTATGCGCCCAGGCCTTGAACTCGCGGCCGAGTGTCATCGGTACGGCGTCCTGCAACTGCGTGCGCCCCATCTTGATCAGGCCACTGAACTCGACGGCCTTGGCATCCATCGCGCCACAGAGATCCTTGAGCGCGTCGCGCAGCCCATCGAGCGCGGTGTGCAGTGCGATGCGGATGGACGTGGGATAGACGTCGTTCGTGCTCTGGCTCCGATTGACATGCTCGTTCGGGTGCACGACATCGTACGTGCCGCGCGCGCGCCCGAGAATTTCCAGCGCCCGATTCGCGATGACTTCGTTGGCGTTCATGTTCGTGCTGGTGCCGGCCCCGCCCTGAATCATGTCGACGATGAAATGCTCGTGATGGCGGCCGGCACGCAGCTCTTCGCCGGCCCGCACGATCGCGTCCGTGACGTTGTCCGCGAGCAGCCCAAGCTCCTGATTTGCTTTCGCGGCTGCGATCTTGACCGCAGCCAGCGCCGAAATCAGTTCAGGAAACTCACGCAACGGCACGCCGGTGATCGGAAAATTCTCGGCCGCACGCAGTGTCTGCACGCCGTAGAGCGCTTCATCCGGCACCTCGCGTTCGCCCAGCAGATCATGCTCCGTGCGCATCCGGCGGCTACCGAAGCCGAGGGTACGTCCGCGGCCGACGAGCGTCGCGTCTGCGATGCGCAGGCGACCAGCGATGGCGCGCGCGGCACGGGTCACGAGGCCGGCGTAGAGGTGCGGGTTGTCCTTCACGATGTCGGCGAGCTTCTCCTTGCTGAGGATCAGCAGCTCGCCGGCAATCACCGCGCGTGCGGTGGTGCCGTGGCGCGTATCGTCGAGCAGAATGCCTTCGCCGATCGCCTCACCGGGGCCCATCGTGACGAGTCGTGTGGTCCGCCCGCCGGCCGTCTTCTCGATGGCCACGCCGCCCGCGACAACGAGCGCGAACATCGAGCGTTCATCGCCTTCATGGAAGAAGACGTCGTCGGTGGCGAAGGAATGCGGCTCGAGCGACTGGGCGAACCGCCAGAGCTGTGCGTCCGGAAGCCCTGCCACGAACGGCAGTTCCTTCAGTTGTGTGAGAATCACATTTTTCATCGCACGAAGGTACGTGCCGTACTCGATGCAAGACAGGCTGATCCGGTGCCTTCGCACCGGGGCTCAGACCGGTAACGCAAGCCCTGGACGCCACGCATTTTTTGCAAGATTTGCAATCAGAGCGAGCACATCCTCCCGCTGATCGTGCACCGTGAGCAGAATGACATCGCCAGCGTGCGCCCACTGCAACGCGGCGCGTGCGGCCGTCATGTCATCCGAGGCACTGACAAGTTGGGATTCTGCGACACCGAGCGCGCGGAGTGCAGACAGGAACGCACCGCTGATGGACCCCGGCGCTCGGCCGCGCAGAAACTTCGGCATCTCCTTCGCGATGTAGAGGTCGACCGCGGCGGAGTCGAACGCCGCCCGGGCAATTTCCCGCAGGGCGTGATCATCACGGTCGCCGCCGGTGCCGAGGGCAATCGCCCGGCGCACGGCCGGAATGGCGCGCGTCGCGGCGATCAGTGCAGCGACGCTCTGCGGGTTGTGCGCGTAGTCGACGACGAGGGTGACGCCGCCGAGTTCGTAAATCATCAGCCGACCCATGTTGTCGCGCGGATCGGCGCCGAACGTCTTCAGTGCACTCACGGCATTCGGACCGAGGTCCAACGACTCGGCGATCGCGAGTGCAAACTCGGCGTTCAGGACATTGTGCGCTGCGGTGCCGTTCAACGTCGCCGGAATCGCTCGTATCTCCTCCGCCGACATTCCCGATGCGCCACCAAACTCTGCTCGCACGGAGCCACGGAGCCGCGGAAACTTGCCTGACTGCTTTGAAACTGCAGTTCCTTCATTCTCACTTTGCTGTTGCAAGTCACCGTGAGTCCGCGGCTCCGCGAGACCAGAGTCGAGATCTCCGAGCGACACAGCAGTCGCGCGACCGCTGTAGGAACGGACGGCGTCGACGAGTGCCGGAATGTCGCGATTGTAGATCAGCGTGCCGGTTGATTGGACGGCGCGGCTGACGATCATCTTCGCCTCAGCAAGCGTCGCGAGATCGGTGATACCGTAGTCGCCGAAGTGATCCGCGGAGAGCGTGACGATGGCCGCGACTGCAGCGTGCTGGATGGCGAGGCCACGACGGAGCATCCCGCCGCGCGCGGTTTCGAGGACCGCCAGCGTGACGGACGGATCCTGCAGTACGCGTCGTGCACCGGCGGGACCGGAGTAGTCGCCGGATTCCACCTGGTGCCCGTCGATCCACACGCCATCGGTGCAGGTATAGCCGACGGTGTGTCCCGCAGCATGCGCCATTGCGGCGACCATACGCACGACCGTAGTCTTGCCGTTCGAGCCGGTCACGAGCCCGATCGGCACGTCGCGTACGGTCAGCCAGTCGATCTCCCCGACGAGCGGAATGGCGTCGAGGAGCCAGCCTTTTGCGCCAGCGCCCGTTCCGACGAATACGCTCGTTTCGTCGAACGTGACGTTGAGGCCGAGTCGCTGCGCTTCGTCCCACAGCTCCACAATGCGACGATGTCCGTCGGCATCGGGGCGCGATTCGTTGATCGCGAACGTGAGGATCGGTGTCAGGTCGGCATCGACGGGCGGCACGCCAGACGCCACGGCTTCCGCGAAGATCCAGGCCGATTCGGTCACCTCCGTCGCCGTCATCAATTGATCGATCGGCGCGGTCACGAACAGACTCGCGCCACCCGCGTAGACGCGCTGCGTGGTCTCGGTATCGCGCCAGCCAAGCGCATCGGTGATGGCCGCGACGCGCTCATGCCACATCGTGAGGAGCGTGGCATTGCGATCAGGTGTTGCGTCGTCGAGCGAGACATCGAGGACCGCACCCAGGCCGGCGTGCAGCAGGTTGGGGCCCATCAACCTGCGCGAGGCCACGATGGTCGGAGAAGCGAAACCTGACTCGAGGTCTGGTTCGCGTGGGGGCCGCGACATGCTGCTGCTTCGGTGCGGCGGGATCAGTCGTTCGCTTCGCGGGCGAGGAAGACGCCGCGGTCATCTCTCATGATCGTCGCGCCGCCGTCAACGTCGCGATTGCTCAGGGCGGACGACAGCTCGCGCAGAGACGCAGGGATCGCAGGGGACAGCACCGGCAAAGGCTTGGTTGACGCCGGTGGTGGGACGGTGTCGTCGGCGAGTTCGCTGGCTTCCGGGGCGATGGTCTGGGGGACCTGCTTCTTCGGTGATGTCAGGGTCGCAGCGGTGGTATCCGACTTGAATTGCGTGATCTGCTTCCAGCCGCGCGCGAGGGCGTCGGCAAAGATCAGGACCAGATCGCCCGGCAGCGCCTGTCGCAAGGCCGCTTCGATCGCCTCCTGTTCGTCGACGATCACTTCCACGCTCTCCGCGCTGATGCCGTTGGCGCGCAGCGATGTTTCGAGCATACGCGGCACTTCCTCATCGCCACGACCACGACGGCTGTCGTCACGACGACAGATGTAGTGATCGAACATCGCACTCGCGGCGACGGCACCGATGGCCGTGATGTCTTCATCGCGACGATCACCTGGCGCTGCGAGCACGCAGATGCGACGCCCTTTCACGTCGAGACGATTTGCGAGTTGACAGAGCTGCTCGACGGCGTCGGCGTTGTGGCCGTAGTCGAACAGGACGCGGAACGGATGCTGGTCATACACGTTCAACCGGCCCGGCGCCTGGAAGAAACTGGTGTCGAAGGTGCGCAGGCCGTGTCGGATGTCCTCGAGACGCACGCCCATTGCAAACGCCATCGCCGCCGCAAACATCGCGTTCTGCACGTTGTGCAGCGCCTTCCCTTCGATCGTGGCCGGGATCAGATGCGTCCAGAGCAACGGAATGTGCGCGCCGTGATCGTAGATCGTGATCATCGACCCGTTGATACCGTTCTCGAGCGCGATCGCGCGACCGCCCGCACGAATGTGCTCGCGCACCAGTTCGTGATCGGGATTGAGCGTGACATAGCACACATGCTTCGCCTCGGTGTATGCAGCCATCCGCAGCGTCAGTGGATCATCCGCATTCAGCACCGCCGTGTCACGGGCGATCTCGACGACGGTCCGCTTGATCTCAGCCAGCTGCTCGAGCGTATCGATGCCCTTCTGGCCGAGATGATCGGAGCGCACGTTGAGCACGGCACCGACGTCTACATAGCGAGTGGCCATGCCGGCGCGCAGCAGACCACCGCGCGCGGTCTCGAGCACCGCGACATCGACCATCGGATCGCTGAGCACGATGCGCGCGGCGGTCGGGCCAGTCATGTCGCCGACGACCGTGCGCTGCCCATCGATGTAGACGCCATCAGTGGTGGTGAGCCCAACGCGCTTGCCCGCGAGCTTGTGGATGTGCGCGAGCATGCGCGACGTCGTCGTCTTGCCATTCGTGCCGGTGATGGCGGCGATCGGAATCGTGACGGGACGGCCCGCCGGGAACAGCATGTCGATCGTCTTGCCGGCGACATCGCGCGGACGGCCATCGCTCGGCGCCATGTGCATGCGGAAGCCGGGCGCTGCGTTGATCTCGCAGATCGCACCGCCGATGTCCTTGTAGCTCTGCGTGATGTCGGGCGTGAGGAAATCGACGCCGCCGATATCGAGCCCGATCGCCTTCACCGCGCGCACCGCCATCTCGGCGTTGTCGGGATGCACGAGATCCGTCATGTCACGCGCGGTGCCACCGGTGCTGAGGTTGGCGGTGAGGCGCAGATAGACGATTTCGTCCTTCGGCGGAACGGTGGCGGTCGTGTAGCCAAGCTTGTCCAGCAGGCCGGTGGCCTGTGCATCGAGCTCGATGCGCGTGAGCACCTTCTCGTGGCCGATGCCACGGCGCGGATCGGAGTTCACGATCGCCACGAGCTGTTCGATCGTGTGCTCGCCGTCACCGACCACGTGACCCGGCTCGCGCTTGGACACTGCGACGAGCTCACCGTCGATCACCACCATGCGATGATCGTGACCGGTGATGAACGTTTCGACGATCACGCTGCGTGAATGCTCGGCGGCACGCGCGAATGCGGCGCGAATCTCGTCCTTGTCGCTGAGGTCGATCGAGACGCCGCGACCGTGATTGCCGTTGTACGGCTTGAGCACGACGGGAAATCCGATCCGCTCGGCGGCGCTCACCGCACGCTCGGCGGTCTGCACAAGGCGCTGCTTCGGAACGGGAAGGCCAAGGTTCGCGAGAATCTTGTTCGTCTCTTCCTTGTCGCTCGCGAGTTCGACGGCGATGTGCGACGTGCGGCCGGTGATCGTGGCCTGGATGCGCTGCTGATGCACACCATAGCCGAGCTGAATCAGCGACTGTTCGTTGAGCCGGATCCACGGAATGCCGCGCTTCTCAGCCGCATGCACGATGCTCGCGGTGCTCGGTCCCAGGGCGCGGCGCTGTGCGTAGCGGATGAACGTGTCGCGTGCGCTGTCCCACTCAAAGCTGTCATCGAAGCCATCGGGCTGCAGATCAGCCGGCAGCAGCGAGTGCAGCAGACTGAGTGAAAGATCCGCGGCCTCGATGCCGACGTCTTCCTGCTCGTACTCGAATGCAACGTCGTACACGCCATCACGACCGGCAGAGCGTGTCTTGCCGAACGTGACGTTGATGCCGGCGGTGTTCTGCATCTCGATCACGACATGTTCGAAGACATGGCCAAGCCACGTGCCGTCGTCTTCGGTCATGCGTCGGATGAATCCACCCGGTTCGCCGTAACTGCAGCCGTGTTCCTTGAGACCGGGCAGGCGTTCGACGAGCGTGTCGATGAAGCCGTGCCCCAGTCGCATCGTCGGCCAGGCT
>JBBRLZ010000114.1:0-7827 GCA_038231095.1 Gemmatimonadales bacterium | reverse complement strand
GTTCACGGCGCGCAACGTCGTGGCTGTTCTGCCAGGCACGGATCCGAAGGTCAACGGCCAACTCGTGTCGCTCACCGCGCACAACGATCACGTCGGGTACGATCACACGCCCGTCGATCACGACTCGCTGCGCGCGTTCAATACGGTCATCCGCCCGATGGGTGTCGATTCACCGAATCGTGAGCCGACGGTGGCAGAAGCCGTTCGGATCCGGCAGATCCTCGACTCGCTGCGTGCGATCGGTCCTGCGCGTGCCGACTCGATCCGCAACGGTGCGGACGACGACGGTTCAGGCACCGTCGCGCTGCTCGAGATCGCGGAATACCTGAAGGCGCAGAAGCCGCTCCGTCGATCGATCCTGTTCGTATCGCACACGGCCGAGGAGTTCGGACTGCTTGGCTCGGCCTGGTTCACCGATCATCCGACCGTGATTCGCGATTCGATCATCGGCGAGATCGACATGGACATGATCGGTCGCGGCAGCGTGCACGACCTGCCGGACGCCGGGCCGGCGTATCTCGAGGAAGTCGGACTACGCCGCCTGAGCACCGAGTTCGGCGATGTGCTGGAAGCGGTCAACAAGCAGCAGAAGCAGCCATTCGCGTTCAACATCACGTTCGATGCGCCGGGGCATCCGCTGCAGTACTACTGCCGCGCCGATCACTACAACTATGCGCGGTACGGTATTCCGGCCGTTGCATTCTCGCGTGGTGAGCACATGGACTACCACCAGGTCACCGACGAGTCACAGTACATCGACTACGACGCCCTCGCACGCGTTGCGACGTTCGTGAAGGATGCCGCGGTCGAACTGGCAACGCGCGCGGACCGGCCGAAGCTCGACAAGCCGAAGACCGATCCGAAGGCGGTCTGCCGCCAGTAGCAGCGCGTCTCAGCGCGGAGGAATCGGTTCGCCGAGTTTCGTGGCCGTACGCACGTACTCGGCAGCCGCACCGTGGGTGGCGTACCAGACCTGCCCCGCTCCCCTGGCCTTGATGTGCGCCAGCAGCATCTCGAGCGCGATGATGCGTGAGCGGTGTCCGGAGATGTGCGGATGCAGCGTCAGCACGAACAGGCCGCGCTCCTCGTACGCCTTGTCGAATTCATCCATCCAGACGCGTGCGACATCGCGCGGATTCATGTAGCTCTGACCGCGCGGATCGAACAGCGGCGCGTCGTCGAGGATCCATTCCACGGGGAGCTCGACGATCCCCGTGCGCGCGCCGTTCTGAAGCAGTTCGTATGGACGATCATCCGCCATCAACGAGCTCTCGTAGCGAAAGCCCATCTCGCGCAGGATGCTCAGTGTGTTCGGACTGAAGTTCCAGCTCGGCGCTCGGTAGCCGGTAGGCTTCATGCCCGTCAGTTGCGTCAGCTCGGCCACGGCCTTCGCCAGCAGTGCACGCTCGGCGGAGTCAGGTAGCGTGGCGTTCAATTCATGAATCCACCCGTGTACGCCGAACTCGTGCCGCCCGCTCTTCTTGATCGTGTCGGCCATGTCCGGCGTCAACGCCAGACTCACGGACGGGATGAAGAAGCTTGCGGGAATCTTCTGTGCATCGAGCAGCCGGACGATGCGACCCAGTCCCTGTCGTGCGCCGTACTGCGCCGATGCGAGTGAGCCGACCGTCGGCTCGCCGAAACGCAACGCCACCGTCTCGTTGTCCACATCGAAGGAGAGCAGCACGGCGACCCGCGCGCCACCGGGCCAGGTCGTCGGCAGCAGCGTACGACCAGCTCGCACGGCGTTCACCACGGTGCGCACGGAGTCCATTGACCACTTCCAGCCCGGCTTCGCCGTCGTCACCGGCACCGGCTGCGCCTGCGCCACGAGCAGTGACGGGATGGCGGCGAACATCGCGATTCGCAAACGCATGCAACGACTCCAGAGGTGGTGGTGAATACAAGAATGAACCGTCGTCAAGTGACGCAGGGGAGTTCGCGCAACGCCTGGTGCATGGTCTGTACGATGCGATCCGCATCATCGAGCGTGAGCGGCATCGGTCCACGCAGCTTGATGACATTGTGGTACGGGCCATCGGTCCCGGCAAGGATCCCACGCGCCTGCATGCGATTGACGACGAAGGTTGCTTCGTCAGCCGCGGGTTCGAGCGTGTCGCGATCGCGCACCAGCTCGACGCCGAGGAAGAGCCCGGACCCGCGGACATCTCCCACGACCTCGAACTCGCGCGTCAGCGGTCGGAGTCCATCCAGCAGGTGATTGCCGACGACCAGCGCGTTGTGCTGCAGCTGCTCCTCGAGCGTCACCTGCAGCGTCGTCAGGCCGGCGACACATGCGGCGGTGCTGCCACCGAAGGTGCTGAAGTACTCCATACCATTGTTGAAGCGGTCCGCGATCGCACGCGTCGTGATCACCGCCCCCATGGGATAACCGTTCGCGATGGGCTTCCCGAGGACGACGATGTCCGGCGTGACATCATGCTGTTCGAACGCCCAGAAATGCGTGCCGATTCGACCGAAGCCCGTCTGCACTTCATCGGCGATGCAGAGGCCACCGGCGGCGCGCACGCGCTCGTACACATCGCCGAGAAACCCAGCCGGCATCATGATCTGGCCGCCGACGCTCGGGCAAGTCTCGGCGATGTAGCCGCTCAGGCCGCGATCCGTCGCACGCAGCTCGTCGATGACATGACCGACCTGTTCCGCGAACCACTTCCCCGGATCGCCCGTCACGCCACGCGTGCGATACACATCTGGGATTGGTGAGGTATGCACCCACTCCGGTGCGCCGGTACCACCCGGACCGTCGTGCTTGTACGGGCTGATGTCGATGAGAGTGGTGGTGTGACCGTGATACGCGGAGTCCATCACGATCAGGTCGCGCTGCCCGGTGTACGTGCGCGCGAGACGGAGCGCGAGTTCGTTGGCCTCGCTGCCGGATGCCGTGAAGAAGCAGACGCTCAGTGAAGCCGGCAGGAGCGCCGTCAGCTGCTCGGCGTAGTTCGTCAGCTGCTCCTGCAGATAGCGCGTGTTGGTGTTGAGCAGCGCGAGCTGGTCGCTGACGGCACGCACGACACGCGGATGGCAGTGCCCCACGTGCGCGACGTTGTTGTACACATCGGTGTACTGATGCGCGTTCTCGTCGTAGAGATATTGCTTGTAGCCGCGCACGATGTTGAGCGGAGCCGCGCCGTACGAGATGCTGAGGTTCCCGCCGATGTGCGATGCACGCGACGCGGCGATGGCGGGCTTTGCCACGTGATGCGGTAACCTCTCCGGCGGGATGCCGAGGAGGACATTCGGGTCCGGGAACACGCTCTCCCAGACCGCACGCTGGCTCGCGCGCACGGCGCCGTCCACGTTGCACGGCACGTCGAGCATGTCGGTGATCAGCTGCACATGCACATGCGCCCACCAGTGGCCGTTGGTCGGCGCACTGCCGATGCGCGCGAACTCGGTGCCCCGTCGGATAGTCTGGCCGACCTCGAGCCCGCTGAGCGAATCGCGTGTGAGATGGCCGTAGAACGTGTAGAACGTGACAGGGTCCGGGCCGTCTGTTTCGTGGCACAGGACGATCAGCGGACCGTAGTCGTGGTAGTGATCCGCATCTTCGAATCCGTGGACGATGCCATCCAGCGGTGCGAACACTGGTGATCCGGTCGCCAGCGAGAGATCGAGTCCGATGTGAATCGTGCGCGGCTCGCGCAGCGCCGGCTCGTCCGGCCAGTGATAGATCAGCCGCGCCTCACCGTAGCCACCGACGCCGATCGTCGCGTCGTGCTGTGCGAGTACGCGCTGGATGCGTCGATCGAGTTCAGCCGGTGCATTCTCGTCGCTGTCGCTGGAGATCAGGGTGCTGCCGGCGCTGAAATCGAGGGGCGCGACGGGTGTCGTGTGCAGGTCGTGGCCAAGCAGCGGCGCGAACGTGGAAGCGTGCGCGCGCAGAAACCCGACCACGCGCGGTGCGTGTGGCACCGGCGGCAGGCCGCACGCCGCGCGAAACGTGTAGTGCGCAAACCGTGGGTGAGTCGATGCCAGCAGTGGCAACGTCGTATCGATCGGCCCCTGCGAAATGCCGAGATACGCGTCATCCGGGCGGGCGGCCTGCTGCTTCGCGGCCAGGCAGGCACTGACGCAGAGACGCATGCACATCAGCGAGAAGAGTGCGGACAGTTCCGGCTCGGTCAGTGGATGCGTGTCGTGATATCCCGCGACGACGGCGGCCGCTGCCGCCAGCGGATCCTCGGCGCTGAGCGCCACGTACGCCATGGCAATCGCGACATCGTTGACGGTGTGGCTGACGACCATGTCGCCGAAGTCGATCACGCCTGTCACGCGTTGGGCCGCCGCATCGACGAGGATGTTGTAGTCGTTGGCGTCGGAGTGAATCACGCTGCGCCGGAACGAGGGCAGCAGCGGTGCGACGTGGTCGCGATGATAGTCGGCACACCGCGTGATCAACGTGCGCAACCCGGTGTCGGTTACGAGCGCCAGATGCTCGGCCACGACACGATCAGCGTGTGCCAGATCCCAGTGAAAGTCGCGATGAAATGCCGCGTGGTCGAACGTGGCGAGTGCCGTGTCGATGCGACCGACGACGCGGCCGATGTCGCGTCGGAGCGCGTCGGTGTGGAGGGTGGTGCTGCCGAGCGTCCGGCCCGGAAGGGCAGTGATCAGGCGAACGAAATGACCGTCGTGCTGCGCGATCTCCGCGCCGTCGCGAGTCGGGATCAGCGTTGGGCAGAGTGACGTCCCGGCCAGCTGACGCATCACCGCGCACTCCGCTTCGAGTACCTCGCGGCGTTCATTGGCGTTGGCGATCTTGAGGACGAACGACTGGCCCGATGTGGTCAGCAGGCGGACGTTCTGATCGCGTTCGCTCGGCAGGTCGGTCGCGATGGCGTCGAGCGCGTAGAGCCGGGCGGCCAGGGCGGCGGCGTCGAATGGAGTGAGGTGGGGGACGCCGGACATGGCTGCAGAATGGAGTAGAATGCGGTGTCGCAGAACCGGGGTCGCAGGCGCTGCCGATGCGCGACGCGCGGATCAGAAAGAGATGACCGGAAAGAGATGACGCCCCGATCGATCGGAGTACCGTAACGTGACGCAAGCCAACCCACGAGTCTTTGCCGGCGTCCCGACGCTGATCGCGGTGCCGGAGACGTCGGATTTTCCGACGCCGGTCGTGATCTGGTATCACGGCCTGCACGCCGACGCGCTGGCGCATGCGGCGGAGCTGGAACGTTGCGCCGCCGCGGGCTTTCTGGCGATCGGTGTCGATGCGGTCGGGCATGGCGCGCGTCGCGATGCGAATCTCGCCGAGTGGCTGTCGCAGTCGCCGGACGGCGGCCTGTCGGTCATGCTGTCACTGGTCGAGCAGACGGTGCTCGAGTTGCCCGCCCTGCTCGACGCGATCGAGGAGCAGTTCCCGATCAATCGAGCCCGCGTATCGCTGGTCGGCATCTCGATGGGCGCGTTCCTCGCCTATCGCGCGGTGGTCGATGGGCCGCCGATTCGCGCCATCGTCGCGCTCCTCGGCTCACCCGAATGGCCGACCAGCGACAGCCCGCATCTCGCGCTGGCGCGCTTCCGTGATGTGGCGGTGTTGAGCATCGCGGCAGAGCTTGATGCCGCGGTGTCGCCGGACGCCTCGCATCGACTGCATGAGGCGTTACGGCGATTGCCGGTCAGTGGCATCGCGAAGCCGGAGCACCATCACCTGTTGCGTGGCGCCAGCCACGGGCTGTCAGGCGTGGAGTGGGCCCGTGCCATCCGCGTGACGATGCAGTGGCTCAAGCGCTGGGGATGACTGCGGCTGCGTGACGAGCGCAGCCGCGGTCGCGCCGACTCACACCTTCGGCAAGGCATACCCCGGCCGATAGTTCGCCTTCATCAGTGCATTCGCCTCGGCGTCGTCCTTGAACTGATTCGCCGCCGCATCCCAGTGCACCTTGCGACCCGTGCGCAGTGCGATGTTGCCCATCGAGGCATTGATGGCGGCGACACTTCCCGTGTCGATGCCGCACTTGAGGCCGGACGCATCGTTCTTACGGATTGCCTCGACGAAATTCAGCGTATGCCGATCGAGGATCGCTTCGTTGTTGTACTGGTGCGGCAGGCCTGGCGTCTTGAACTGCCGGATGCCATCCACCATCGTCGTTTCAGGCAGCACTTCCCATCCGTCGCGATTGACGACCAATGTGCCGTTGTTGCCGATGAACGCGATTCCTTCCGGCTTCTCGTACGGTCCTCCGTCGATGCCGGTCGCATGCTCCCACAGCATGTTGAAGCCATCGTATTCGAAGACGGCTTGCAGCGTGTCGGGGGTCTCGGAGGCATCGTCGGGATACGCGAACTTGCCACCGCTGGCCATCACGGATTTCGGCGCAGTCGCGTTCATCGCATACAGCGCGATGTCGATCTCGTGTACGCCCCAGTCGGTCATCAGGCCGCCGGCGTAGTCCCAGAACCAGCGGAAGCTGAAGTGGAAGCGGTTGGGATTGAATGCGCGCTTCGGCGCGGGGCCAAGCCACATGTCGTAGTTCACACCAGCTGGCGCGGCTCCATCAGGCTGCACCGCGACCGGCTTCATCCAGCCCTGATACGCCCATACTTTCACGACGCGAATGCGTCCGAGTTTTCCTGAGCGCACGTAGGCAATCGCGTTTTCGTAGTGCGTGCCGCTGCGCTGCCACTGGCCCACCTGCACCATCTTCCCGTAGCGCTTCGTTGCCGCCTGCATCACCTGACATTCCTGGATCGTGTGCGCAATCGGCTTCTCGACGTACACATGCTTGCCGGCGCTCAACCCATCGACCATCGCCAGGCAGTGCCAGTGATCCGGCGTGCCGACGATGACCGCATCGATGTCCTTCCGCTCGAGCAGCTTGCGGTAATCGCCGAAGAGTTCCGGCGCCTTCCGGCCGAGTGCTTCGACATCCTTCGAACGTTTCGCGAGAACGCTCTGATCGACGTCCGCGATCGCGACGCAATTCACACCGGGAATTCGGAGATGTGATCGCGCGTCGGACCAGCCCATGCCATTCGCACCGATGATCGCGATGTTGATCTGATCCGACGGCGTGACACGTGCGCGCTGCTCAGCGGCGGCGATGGACGGCAGTGCGCTGGCAAGGGTCGCGCCGGCCACGCTGGCGGCCGACTGTCGGATGAAGGTGCGACGGGAGGAGGACACGGCGATTCAGCGGGCAGTGGGGGAGGCGCACGAACAATCCGGGACGGCCGCAGGTACGATCTTGTGCGGGATCGCGATAGTCAATGCGCAGCGTGCCCGGAGCGCGGTGTTACTCGGCGCGGCGCTGTTGGCCCTCGCACGCGTGGCTGTATCTTGCCGTTCACTCCAGCGCGGGACTCATGCGTCGTCTTCTGATCGGCAGCCTGCTGATGGCTGCGTACCTGAATCCACTCCAAGCGCAGCGCCGTGGCACCACGCCACCACTCTCGCCGGCGGCGATCAGGGCGCAGGTCGATGAATTCGTGACGACGGTCCGTGACATGGCCGCGTGGTCCGTGGTGACGCCGGCGGCGCATACACCTGTCGGGGGCATGCAGGACACCACCGGTAACGTCGAGAGCGTGGTCGCGACGCAGGATGTCCGTCCGGTACCTGACAGCGTGCTCGTCGCGTTCCGTCGTGCGCTCGGTGCGGCCGCGCGAAAGAACAAATCGCGTGCGATCGGTCTCGCATATCTGGTGCGTCGCCCGCTGCCGGGAAAATCGAACGCCGTGGAGGCAGTGCTGGTGGAAGTCGAGCACCGCAGCGGGTATAGCGCGGATGTATTGTGTCCCTACACGCGCAACGAATTTGGTGAGCCGGTGTTCGGCGTGTCGTATCGCGGGGCGGGGACG
>JBBRLZ010000113.1:0-8097 GCA_038231095.1 Gemmatimonadales bacterium | reverse complement strand
GATTTTCTGGACGTTCGTGTTTCCGCTGCTGCTCGCCGGTGGTCTGGCGATTGCGTTCCGTGACAAGGCGCCGGAGCAGTCGATCATCGCAATCGTCAAGCCGGCCGCAGGCGACAGTGCCGCGATTCGAGCGGCAGCGGCACTGACAGCGGCTGCGGCAGGAGAGAAGGCGCCGCTCCGGTCGCGCGAAATTCCTTCCGACAGCGTCAACGATGTGCTGCGTACTGGCACGGCCGCGTTGGTGGTCGTGCCGCAGGCGGGGGGTGGCGTCGAGTATCGCTTCGATCCTGCGCGTCCCGAATCGCGCGCGGCGCGCCAGCTCACCGATGACATTCTGCAGCGCGCGCGTGGACGCACGGACGTCGTACAGATCCACGACGTGACGGTAAGTGAGCGCGGCTCGCGCTACATCGACTTCTTCGTGCCGGGCCTGCTCGGCATGAACATCATGGGCAGCAGCATCTGGAGTCTGGCGTTCGCGATCGTGACGCAACGCAACAAGAAGCTGCTCAAGCGGCTGGCCGCCACGCCGATGTCGCGCCTCGAGTATCTGCTGTCGTTCGTTTTGTCGCGACTGGTCTTTCTCGGGCTCGAGATTGCGGTGCTGCTCGGGTTTGGTGCGTTCGTGCTCGATGTGCCGATTCGCGGATCGATCGTGACCGTGCTGCTGATGGCGTTCGTGGGTGCGGCGGCGTTCGGATCGATCGGGTTGCTCGTCTCATCGCGCTCGAAAACGATCGAGGGTGTGTCGGGTCTGACGAACTTCGTGATGCTGCCGATGTGGATTTTCTCCGGCGTCTTCTTCTCATCGGCGAATTTCCCGGCGGTCATTCAACCGGTCGTCCAGGCGCTGCCGTTGACTGCGCTTGTGAACGGTTTGCGTGCGATCATGCTGCAAGGTGCCGGACTCAGCGCTGTGTGGCCGCAGTTGGCAGTGCTCGGCGCCTATCTGGTTGTCTGCCTGACCGTCGCGCTTCGCATCTTCCGCTGGCAGTAGCCGAACGGCAGGCTGCGCTGGCCTCCAGCTTGCAGCGCTGAAGTCTCACGTCGCTCCGGTGCGCAGCGACCCGTTGTGCCTCCTGTCACTTCGGCCCTTTTGCAAATCATCATGACTTCTCTTCTCACGAAGACCCGTCGCACCGCGCTGCAGCTCGTCGCGCGCGGTGCATGCTTGCTGATCGTCGCGACTGGCTTCGCGGCCTGCGCGACCAACCCCGTCACCGGCAGACGCGAACTCTCACTCGTCTCGCAGGGCCAGGAGATTGCGCTCGGCCAGGATGGCGCAAAGGCCGCTGCGGCACAGATGGGCATTTATCCCGACTCGGCGATTCAGCGATACGTGTCCGGCCTCGGACTGGCGATCGCGAAGAAGTCGGAGCGTCCAGACTTGCCGTGGAGCTACACGGTCGTCGATGATCCCACCGTGAACGCATTCGCGCTGCCGGGCGGGCCGGTGTTCGTGTCGCGCGGCATTCTCACGTACATGAATTCCGAGGCCGAGCTGGTGTCGGTGCTCGGTCACGAAACGGGGCACGTCACGGCGAAGCATTCTGTCAGTCAGATGTCCAAGCAGCAGATCTTTCAGATCGGCTTGATCGGCGCGATGGTGGTGCGGCCGGAGCTGCAGCAGTTCGGGCAGGCGGCGTCGGCGGGTCTGGGTCTGCTCTTCCTGAAGTTCAGTCGCGACGACGAAACCCAGGCCGACGAACTTGGCTTTCGCTACATGACGAGCGGTGGCTACCAGCCGAGCGAAATGACGGAGATGTTCAAGACGCTGCAGCGGTTGTCCGGTCCCGAGGGATCGCGCAGCACGCCGGAGTGGCAGTCCACGCATCCGGATCCGGGCAATCGCGTGCAGAAGACGAACGATCGCATTGCGGCCGCCGGGAAGTCGTTCGCCGGCGCGAAGGTCGAGCGCGACGGATTCCTGCGACGCATCGATGGCATGGTGTTCGGTGAAGATCCGCGTCAGGGCTACTTCCAGGCGAACAGTTTCATTCATCCGACGCTCAAGTTCCGCTTCGACTTACCGACCGGGTGGAAGACGCAGAACAGCGCCGAGCAGGTGGTCGGGCAGAGTTCGCAGGGTGATGCACAGATTGCGTTGTCCACCGCGGGTAACACGGCACCCCAGCAGGCGCTGTCAGCCTTTCTGCAGCAGCAGGGCGTGAAGGCCGGTGCTACCAGTACCAACGCGATCAACGGCAATCCGGCCGCGGTCGGGCAGTTCATCGCACAGAATCAGGATGGCTCGGCGCTCGCGGGCTATGCCGCATTCATCAGTCAGGATGGACTGACGTATCAACTCGTCTGCATCACGACGACAGCCGGCATACAGAATTACGATGCACTGTTCCGCAACACGATCGGGTCATTCCAGCGTGTGTCGGATCCGCGTCTGCTGAGTGTCAAGCCGCAGCACGTGCGCATCGTCCAGCTTCGCAGTGCAATGACGCTGACGCAGTTCAACCAGCAGTATCCGTCGGTGATTCCCATGGCGCAGCTGTCCATCATCAACGCCATCGATCCGGGGCAGTCGATGCCGGCTGGCCGACTCGTGAAGCGCGTGGTCGCGGAGTGACGCGGCGCGCTCAGTGGTCCGGGTGACGCTTGCGGGTGAATCAGCCTGGTGACGCGTTCGTTGCCACGGGAGTGCGCAGCGATACCTTCCGCAGATGCCTACCTCCCGCCTGACCTTGCTGCTGACGATCGCCATCGCGGGCCTGCTCGCGGTGCCCGCCCAGACACTCGGCGCACAGGGAGTGTCGACCGACCCGACAGCCACGCTGCTGTCGGAGATCATTCGGATCAACACCAGCAATCCGCCGGGGCGCACGCAAGCCCTGGCGGATTTGCTGTCCGCTCGATTCAAGGCCGCGGGCTTCACCGTCGAAGTATTTCAGACGCCTGATTCGGCGAAGGTGCATTTCATCGCGCGACTGAAAGGCGATGGCAGCAAGCGCCCGATTCTCCTCGCGGCGCACGCCGACGTGGTTGGCGTCGAACGTGAGAAGTGGTCACTCGATCCGTTCGCCGGCGTCATCCGCGATGGAAACGTCTACGGCCGCGGTGCGATCGACTTCAAGGGTGGCATGGCGGTGTTCGCGACGGCCGTCCTGCGACTCGCGGAGCGTCAGGTGCCGCTCGCACGCGACGTGATCTTCATGGCGGAAGCCGATGAAGAGGGTGCGCCGATGAACACGGCGTGGCTCGCGAAGGACCACTTCGCCTCGATGGACGCAGAGTTCGCGTTGAACGAGGGGGGCTGGATCATCAAGGACGACGCGGGGAAAGTGCGATACGTCAGCGTGTCGACGGCCGATAAGTCGGTGGCCGTGATCACGTTGACCGCCGCCGGCACCTCCACGCATTCATCCATGCCGTTACCCGACAATCCGATCGCATCGCTCGGCGCCGCGATTGCGAAAATCGCGGCCTACGAGGCGCCGGTGCAACTGACGGCGGAATCGAAGCAGTTCTTCCGCACGCTCGCGATCACCAGCGTCGGCGACACGGCGCGGTGGTTCCGGAATCTGGTCGATGGCACGCCAGCCCAGGTTCTCAGCGCGGACAGCATGATATCACGTGATCCGTTGCTGCACGCCATCATGCGCAACACCATCGCGCCGGTCCTGATCTCCGGCGGCTTCCGCTCGAATGTCATTCCAGGGTCTGCCGATGCGACACTCAATCTGCGCCTGATCCCCGGCACTGATCCGCAGGAGATGGTGAAGTTGATCACGCAGCTGGTGAACGATCCGCGCGTGACGGTGAAGTTCGCCGGCGGATCGCCAAACGCGGGTTCGGAGCCGTCGTCGGTTGAGACGGAGCTGTATCGGGCGCTGGCGCGCGAGTCGAAGGTGCAGTGGCCGACCGCCGAAGTGACGCCGTATCTGTTTCAGGCCGGCACTGATGCGGCGGCATGGCGTTCGCGCGGCATTCCGGTGTACGGCATCTATCCCTATCCGATCACCAACGATGAACTCCGCCGCATGCATGGCAACGACGAACGCGTCAGCATTGCGTCGCTGCAGCAGGGGACGGACATGATCTATCGCACACTGGTAAGCGTAGCGGGGACCAGTGGCGCACGCGGCAGCAAGGCGCGCAAGCGCTGAGCGTTACTTCGTGATGATCTGGATCACGCCGCAGGTCGCTGCGGCGCGCACGGAACGCAGGTGTGCGGGAATGAGTGAGTAGCCATTCCAGGCCAGCAACAGCTTGATCGCAGACGGTCGGACTTCGTTCACGCTGAAGCGTATCTGCTCGACGTCGTTCACCCAGACTATCGGCGAACAGCCATCGCGTACACTGATCACTGTTCCAGCAAAGCCGCTCCCTGAGGTTCGGAAGCCAACGATGCCGATGAACAGATCGGTCGTCACCTGCGGAGCGCGCAGGGTAATCTCGCGATCGGTGATCGCCGTCGCCGATCGGGATGCGGCTGCTGCTCGGGCATAGCGATCCGCAAGTCGCAACGCCTCTCGCTCGGCTCGCAGTGCGATCGTCGTGTCCTCGCGCTCACCGATGCGCTGTACGATGAACGCCAGTGAATCGACGCCCCTGTGCTGCAGCAGTTCGACCGCGGGGAACGCCAACGGAGCTTGCGCAAGCACGACAATCAGTCCGTTCGGCGCGGACGCCACGACGAAATGCCCTGCTGCGTCCGAATAGGCGTGCGCCTTGACGCCGCGCACTGTGATTCGCGCACCTTCGATCGGTTTACCGAGGTCGTCAACGATCGAACCAAGCAGTGGCGAGGACTGCGCAGAGAGCGTCGGCGCGAGCATCAACAGCATCGCGATACACGCCGCCTTCGGCAGATTGACCCGTGTAGCCCGTGAGTCCTGAGGACGCGTGGCGTGCATGCTGCTCCTGTCCAGTCTAAATCAGGCGCGATAGCGCGCCGACGCCTTCCTGAGGCTGGAGTATGAATGCCGGGATAGGCAGGCACAAGCAGAGTTGAAGTTGAACGACGCGCAGGTCGCGCCCCGTCCGGGCCGGGCGTCTCAAGGATCTGCACCAAGCCTCGCGCGCTGGTTCACGACGCAACGATCGTGTAGCGTGCAGAATGACAATGCGGCGGCGATTGGCCACTGCCTTCCTGCTGGGGACGGCGATCTCCGGGTGCGGCGGAGCCCCGACCGCTGCGCCGGCGCCTGGCGTGCCGGTCGAATCACTGCCGGTCCTCACCACTCTCACCGTCGTGCTGCCGGACACCGTGATCGTGGGGCAGACGCTATCCGCCGCCGTCACAGCGATTGATGACAGGGCGCGACCGATGACCGTCGGGCAGATCGCGTGGGCCTCGAGCAATCCGGCGTCGGTCCGCCTGACAGCCGACGGCACCCTGCTCGCTCTGACGGAAGGCACTGCGACAATTTCTGCCATCGTTGGTCCAGTCACCGGTGTGCGCCGCATGACCGTGGTGCCGCGGCCGAGTGGGCCGGCGGACGTGGCGAGTGTCGGCGTCACACCGGAAACCGTGTCACTCGACGTCGGTGCGTCGCGCACGCTGGCGGTACTCATGCGCGATCTGGCCGGGAACGTGCTCACCGACCGTGTCGTCGTGTGGTCGAGCGGCGACGAGGCCATCGCACTCGTCACGGCGAGCGGAGAGGTCACCGGGCGCCGCGCGGGAATCACCACAATCGAGGCGCGCAGCGGTGCGGCCGTGGGCGCCGTGCAGATCACGGTGCGGCCGCCGCTCGACAACGGCATGATCGTGACGGTCGCCGTCCCCGTTGCCGGTCTCCCGATCGCGGACACCGTGACGCTGGTGGTCACAGCGCGCGGTACGGCACGTGTCGACTCCGTATCAGCAACGATCGGTGCCCTGCGAATTGCCCTGGTGTATGGCCCGATTCCACGCTCGCGGACAGGCAGCAGCGCGTGGATCGGTTTTGCTGACCTCTCGTCGATACTGATCGGCCCGCAGACGCTCGTCGTGACGGCAACCGATGCGCTCGGCCGACGCGGCGTGACGGTGGTGCCGTTCCTGCACGATCCGAAGGTGGCCGGCGGTGGGAACGCGGCGCGAGGCGGAAGCAAGTAGCGGCGACGGACTCAGGCACCGGACCGGCAGCGTCATCGCCGCGTCTCGCGTATTCTGCCGTATGAGGACAAAGCGAGCGGTCTGGGCAAGTCTGGTGTTGTGCGCGCTGCTGCCTGGCTGCGGGGGCGGTGCGCCGACATCGCTGTCCAGCCCTCTCGCCGTACCCGTCGACGCATTGCCAGTGCTCACCACGCTCACGGTCGTGCTGCCGTCGGATTCGATTGTCGCGGGGCAGGCGATTCCCATCAGTGTCGCCGCGCTCGATCACAAGGCGCGGCCGATGACGGTTGGCCTCGTGGCGTGGAGTTCGAGCAATCCGCAGGTGGCGCGATTGTCACCCAGCGGCACGTTGCTGTGCGTTGCGTCTGGTACGACCACGATCAGCGCGACTGTCGGTGATGTGACGGGCCGTCGACTGATCACGATCACACCGCGCGCACCCGGACGGCTCCCGGTATCGACCGTTCAGGTCTCGCCGTTCGCGGTGACGCTCGCAGTTGGCGCATCACGTGCAATGACGCTGCGACTCGATGATTTCGCGGGTGATTCGCTCGTCGGTCGCGATATTGCGTGGACGACGAGCAACGATGCGATCGCCATCGTGTCGTCAACCGGCGTCGTGACCGCGCGCGGGCCCGGTGTCGCAATCATCGAGGCGACCAGCGAGGGGCAGCGCGGTGCGACACAGGTGAGCGTGCCGACGCCCGTCGACAGCAGCATCATCGTGTCCGTCGCGACGCCGCTTCCCGGGATCACGATCGGTGATACCGTGACCGTGAAGGCGAGTGTGCAATCGGCCTTCCCCGTCGTGTCGGTCGTGATGAAGATCGGCGGCATTTCATTCGACATGATACCCACGCCGGTGGGTGCACTCGGCTTCAGTGTGGCATGGGTTGCCACGGCGGATGTTTCGGCGTTGGCATTCGGCGCCAATTCGATCGTCGTGACGGCGACCGACAGTCGGGGAAAAAACGGCGTGGTCGTTGTGCCGTTCTCGCACGATCCGCGCGTGTCTGGCGGTGGGCTGAAGCCACCCAGCAGCAACAAGTAGGTGCAGCGCAGGAGCTCAGCGACACTGCGCGTCGCGATCACGACGGCTGGCGTGTGATGCCCGCTGACCTTGCAAGACTGACGATCTCACTCAACGGCTGAGCTGCAGCACTACGCCCGCGATGTTCCACTGATTCATCAGAGGATCTGTACTCGAGATCGTTGCGTGTGGCCCGGTGCTTGCACGTTGAATGGGTGAAGGGCGGAGCCGACTGCGGTCGTGCGACGCGCCCGGCGCATCGAACGATGCGCGTGTGCGGATGGTGCATCCATCGCCCCGATTGCCGCGAACGCATGCCGTGCAATCGCTCCGAGTCCTGACGTGCATCAGCACGTTGCGACGCTTCATCGGCAGCTCATCCGCACATTCACGCTCAACCTCAATCCGGACACATCATGACGAATCGTACCCTTGCAGCCGCGACCCTGCTCGTGCTCGGTGCCTGTTCCAACAAGGCCAAGACCGACGACGCAGCTGCCAAGATGGACTCGGCTGCGACTGCGCCCGCGATGGCCGCTCCGTCCGCCATGGCTGCCAAGGACATCATCGAGACCGCGACCGCTGCGGGCACGTTCAACACACTCGCCAAGGCACTGACCGCTGCTGGGCTCGTCGAGACGCTGAAGGGAGCCGGACCGTTCACGGTGCTGGCGCCGACGGATGAAGCGTTCGCGAAGATTCCGGCCAAGGATCTTGAAGCGTTGCTCGCGAACAAGGAGCAGCTCACGAAGGTGCTGCAGTATCATGTGATCGCCGGCAATGTTCCGTCGGCGGATGTTGCGAAGATGACCGAAGCGACCACGCTGGAAGGCGGGAAGGTCATGATCAAGGTGGTTGACGGCAAGGTCATGCTGAACGGCATGAGCACTGTCACCTCGCCGGACATCTCGGCATCGAACGGCACGATTCACGTGATCAACACGGTGTTGATGCCGCCGAAGAAATAACGCCAGCGGCTTTCCGCAGCGCTTGTAGGGATGGGGCGTCGTCG
>JBBRLZ010000112.1:0-8163 GCA_038231095.1 Gemmatimonadales bacterium | reverse complement strand
TCAGGCCTTCGCAGATCTCGATCGTCGTCGTCTTGCCGGCGCCATTCGGCCCGAGCAATCCGAAACACTGCCCGGCTGTGACGCGCAGATCGAGGCCGTTGACGGCAACGACGTCGCCGTACGCCTTGCGCAGCGCGGTGACTTCGAGGGCGAGCGTGGCGGCAGGGGCAGTCTGCATGTGTCCGGGGCTGAGTGGGTCCCGGAAACTATCCGCGCCTCACTTGGTCCACACGCCGATCGTGCCACATGAATTCGGCGGACCCAAAATCAGATCTGGCGGCACACCGGCCTGACCGTTGTAGACCTCGATGCCAACGACATCGAGCGTGCTGACCATGTCGTCGATCCCCGCGCCCCGCTGTTGCGGTGCCGGAAAGCCGTTGATGTAGAGGGCCATCAGGCAGTTGCCGCGGCCGGTGATCGTGCCCCGCCCGAACCGGTCTTGCGATACACGCACGCCGGCGATCGTCTGAAAGAGGTCACTCGTCCGCAGGGCATTGCGCGCCGCGATGTCCTTCTCCGTGAGGATCGTACCCCACCCGCCTCGCCGCTCGGCGCGCTGCAGGAAGGCCCCGATCCGACCGATCGGCCGCTCGGCGCGCACCACGACGAGGCCAAGGTTCTGACCGGCGTACTGTCGCAGCACAATCCGCGCGCGTTTCGGTACGCTGTCCGTCAGATCGATCGACAGGAATGTCGGGGCCCAGCCAACGCGTCGCACGCGCACGAAGTGAAATCGTGCGGGCAGATTGCGGATCGTGAAGCGGCCGAGTGAGTCGGTGCGCGCATCCATGCTCGCCGTCATTACTTCGACCGTTGCGCCACGCGCCGGATGCCCGCCTGAATCGACGACGACACCTGCGAACGTCCGCGGCTCGGCCGACCCGCGGAGCACGTCGACCTGCACGCCCGTCGTCGTGTCGGACGTGACGTCTGCTTCGATCTCACCGATCAGCGTACGCCCGCGCGTGAAACGCACCGTAATGCGTCCGGTCGGCACCGGGGTGAGGCGGAAGTTGCCCGCACTGTCGGTTTTCGTGCTGATCTTCAGGTAGCCGACGTCCACGCCCGCAAGTGGGCGCCCTGTCGAATCGCGCAGCGTACCGCGCAACACCGGCGAATCCTGTGCCGCCAGCGGCAGCGCGAACGCCACCAGTGCACCCACAGTGATCCATGCGGACCGCATGATCCGTGCTCCGAAGCGAAGGGCGATGGCCATGACAGGTGATACCAGAGACGCTGCAACAGGATCCACGGTTCCCACGGTCAGCACCCGTCAGGGCACCGGCGCGCGCGGCGCGTCGAGCTTCCGGTACTTCACATCCATGGCATCCAGCCGAAGCAAGTGCGGCTCGAGCCGCAGCAGAAAATCGCGGAAATCGCGACGATCGCGCGCCGTCCACGCGGCTTCGGCGAGCGCACTCAGGCGCGGATACGCCATGTACTCGAGTTCCTTCGGGTCGCGGATGTACTCAGTCCACAACTGCGTCTGCGTGCCGAGGATGTGCGCTGCCTCGGCGGGCGTCAGCGACGCCGGTACGGGCTCGAAGGCATACACCGTGTCGAGTGGCAGATAGCCGCCGATGGCGAGTGGTTCCTTCTTCTGATCGAGCGACTGATAGTGATCCAGATACGTGTGGCTTCCCGGCGTCATGACGACATCGTGATTCGCCTTCGCTGTCGCAATGCCACCCTCGGTGCCACGCCACGACATCACCGTCGCATTCTCAGCCAGTCCGCCTTCGAGGATTTCGTCCCAGCCCACCATGCGACGTCCGTGCTTCGTCAGAAACGTGTCCATCTGTCGCACGAACCAGCTCTGCAACTCATGTTCATCCTTGAGGCCAAGCTGCTTGATTCGCGCCTGAATCTGCGGGCTTGCCACCCACTGATTCTTCACCGCCTCGTCACCGCCGATGTGGATGAACGGACCCGGGAACAGTGCCATCACTTCCGTCAGGACGTTCTGCATGAACGTGACGGTGGCGTCGTCGGCGTTGAGGATGAACTCACTCACGCCCCACACCTGCATCGGCTCGACGATCGTGTCGCGCCGTACACCGAGCTCCGGATACGCCGCAATCGCGGCCTGCGCGTGTCCCGGCATTTCGATCTCGGGAACCACCGTCACGAATCGCGCGGCCGCGTAGGCCACGACTTCGCGAATGTCATCCTGCGTGTAGAAACCGCAGTGCGGCGTGCGATCGAAGACACGCTTGGCCGGATCGGAGACGTACGGCCCGACCAGCGTCTGCGCGCGACAGGAACCGACGTCCGTCAGACGGGGGTACTGTCTGATTTGAATCCGCCAGCCCTGGTCCTCAGTGAGATGCCAGTGAAAGCGATTCATCTTGTGGTGCGCAAGCAGGTCGATGTACTTCAGCACGAATTCCTTCGGCATGAAGTGGCGGCCGACATCGAGATGTGATCCGCGCCACGGGAAGCGCGGCGCATCCTCCACATGCACGGCCGGCGCGTGCCACACCACGCCCGCGATCGGTGCCGCGCGGTAGATCGCCGCCGGCAACAGTTGGCGGAACGACTCGAGTGCGTAGAACGCACCAGCTGCATGCGCTGCACGAATCGTGACGCCGGCCGCACTCACGTCCAGCTGATAGCCCTCGACGCCAAGCGACAGCGTGTCGCGGCCGCGTGCGCGCACGAGTCGAATCGCACCGGGCACACCGCGCGAAGATGCCACGACATCCAGCGTGTAGCCTGTCGCCGGCGCGACGGCACGCGCGAATCGTCGCGCGACGTCGATGAAGGCGAGATCCGCGCGGAGCGTCGTGTGCGACGACAGCGTGAAGTGTCCCGGCTGTGGCGTCAGGACGCGCGGTCGCGGAATGATCGCGTACACCGATGAGTCGGCGGGCTGGATCGCGTGCAGCGACGTCGGGGCGAGAAGCAGCGCCGCGAGGACGATGACCGAAAATTGATTGCGCATGGGCGGAGGAGTATGACAGAGGGTCGGCGACGGGCCGCTCACCGCGCGAGCACCACGACGACCACCTGATCCGGCGCGTCCATGGCGCGTTGCGGCAGCACAAGAGTCACCACCGATGGTATGGTCGTGACCTGAACCGGTGCACCGCCATCGAGCAGGAACGCTTTCATCACACGACGTGGCAGCGACGGCAATGACACGACCGGATCGACGCCGTGCAGTAGATGCACGTAGACCGTGTCGCCCTTCTGCGTCGTCACGCCCCACGGCCGCGGCGAAATCGGACCACCGCGTGTGCCGTAGATCGCGCTGCCATTGACGCGCATGAACGCACCGAGCGCCGCCAGCCGCGCAGCCGCAGAATCAGGAAAGCTGCCGTCGGGACGCGGCCCGACGTTGAGCAGGAAATTCGCGTTGCGCCCCGCTGCTTCAACGAGGCTCCGAATCAGCTGCGACGATGACCTCCAACTGCGATCGGTCAGCCGGAAGCCCCAGGACTCGTTCATCGTCTCCGACATTTCGAGCGGCAGCGCACCGATCATCGTGGTGTTGAAGCCCTGCGCGTTGGCGCCCGGCAGATCGCGCTCGAACGTCTGAATGTCTTCACCCGGACGCGGCGCTTCGTGGTTGTTCGGAATGATCAGCGCAGCCGGCTGCAGCTTGTGAATGAGCGTGTACGTGCGCTCGAGCTGCCAGTCGGCCTTCGGCAGATCCCACAGGCCGTCAAACCAGATCCCACCGATCGGACCGTAGTTCGTGAGCAACTCGGTGAGCTGCGCGTTCATGTACTCGATGTAGCGCGGGAAGTCGCCCGACTGCGGCCGGCCTGCCGTTTGCCCCGTCCGGCCGCGCGGAAAGAAATCGGGATGATGCCAGTCGAGCTGCGAATAGTACAGAAAGAGTTTGAGCCCTTCCTTGGCACATGCGTCGGCAAGCTCGCGCACCACATCACGCGCGAACGGCGAGCGTTTCACGACCGTGTAGTCCGAGGCTTTGGAATCCCAGAGCGCGATGCCGTCGTGGTGCTTGCTGATCAGCGTGATGTACTTCATGCCCGCTGCCTTCGCGGTGCGCGCCCACGCGGTCGCGTCGAAGTGCTGCGGATTGAACAACGGCAGGAGGCTCTCGTACTCCGCCGCGCGAATGCTGCGATCGTTCATCACCCATTCGCCGTCCTGCAGTACGGACGACGGTCCCCAGTGCACGAACATCCCGAACTTCGCGTCCTGATACCAGGTGCGGGCGGCGAGGTTCTCGGCCGACGGGGTGTAGGTCGCGGCGGTCGGCGACGGTTGCGCGCCAGTGCCAATCGACCAGAGAATCGTTGCCCCGACGGTGGCGGCATGGAGAATCGATGATTTCACATCACAATGGTATCGTGCGCGCGACCGCGCCGCGGCCATTCGCGCCTGCGACGCGCCGCCACGAACAGGAACAGCATTCCCGCCGCCGTCAGAAGCAGGCCCGTCGGCTCCGGCACGGTGCCGAACGTGATGTCATCGATGAAGACGCCGGTGTTGACGAGGCGCACCTGGTCCACGGCGCCCGCGTACCCTGACGAGAGCCAGGTCGGCGTGTCGTTCGTGAATTGCAGTGTGGCGCTGGTATGAACGACGACACCACTGACGAGCAATTCAAAGAACGCTTGAGAGCGGGAATTGAGTGCTGCGGGCACACCGGCAAGCCAGGCACCGAAGAACACCTGTGACCCGCCGGTGAACGAGAATGTCCCGATGCCGCGGCCTGCCGGATCGACGGCATTCGGTGACGCGCATTGCGGGTTGCTGTGACAGGGGTTGCCAAGCCGTCCGCCGTTAGTGAAGACGGCCCATCCTTCGTTGCCCCATGTCAAACCGGCGTACGAGCCGCTGCGCATCGCAGCCTGCACCGCTGCCGCGGCCTGGTCGTCAAAGTTCACGATCGACTGCGCGTGGACCGGTCCCGTCGCAGCGAGCATGACGGCGGACAACAGCGCAACAGTTCGGGCGGAACGACGTGTCGACATGCCGATTCTCCGGACGGTGGTCACCTGACTCTGCGGCGGGCGGTCGCTGACGGCGCAATCAATACGCCACGGTTTTCCGTTGGTCAAGACACGCGCTCGCCCGCCGCGGTCGCACGGCAGCCTTCGCGGGAGAAACGCGGAACGGGGCCGGGATGCGCCGAATACCTGCGCGCGTCACCGGCCCCGCTCCACATGCCGTGCTGTCCATCGCACCCGCGCGATCAGAACGCAGTCACAACCCCACCCTGTGCTTCCCATCCCGTCAGCGACGGGCCCCACGCCGACCCGTTCCACCACTTGTGGTAGATCTGGCTGTCGGTACCGGTCACGAAGACGTCGAGCCGGTTCTGTCCCCACGCCACCACCCGCGGTGGACTGGTGCAGATACCGCCCATGTTCTCCCACCCCGTCACGGACGGTCCCCACGCCGATCCGTTCCACCATTTGTGATACAGCGCCGAGTCCGTCCCGATCACAAACACATCGAGCCGGTTTGCGCCCCACGACACGACCGTCGGTGGTGAGGCGCAGACGCCACCCATGAACTCGTAGCCCGTCACCGACGGGCCCCAGGCGGAGCCATTCCACCACTTGTGATAGAGCGCCCGATTCGTGCCGAGTACGAAGACATCAAGCCGATTCGGTCCCCATGCCACGACTTCGGGCGCACTCGAACACACGCCGCCCATGAATTCGTAGCCCGTCACTGACGGGCCCCACGCCGAGCCATTCCACCACTTGTGATAGAGCGCGCGATTGGTGCCGAGCACGAAGACGTCAAGGCGATTCGGGCCCCAGGCAACGGCCTTCGGTTTGTCGAGACAGACGCCGCCCATGAACTCGAATCCAGTGGCCGACGGACCCCACGCGGCGCCATTCCACCACTTGTGATAGAGTGCGGAATCGGTGCCCGTCACGAACACGTCAAGGCGATTCGGACCCCAACTCGCCACACTCGGCGGTGATTCACACACGCCGCCCAATCGCTCGTAGCCAGTGACCGATGGCGACCACGCCGCGCCGTTCCACGCCTTGTGATAGAGCGCGGAATCAGTGCCGAGTACGAACGCGTCGAGCCGATTCGGGCCCCACGCGACGACTTCAGGCGCAGTGTTGCACACGCCGCCGAGCGACTCATATCCCGTCAGTGACGGGCCCCACGCCGAGCCATTCCACCATTTGTGATACATCGCGCGGTTGGTGCCGATCGCGAAGACATCGAGCCGATTCGGTCCCCATGAGACGGCGGGCCCTGACGGCTCCGGGGAGGCCGCGATGGCATCGAATGCAACACGCGCGCGGATGATGCCGGCGCCCGAGTGTTGATCCCACCCCGCCGGTCCGATGTCCTTCGCCGTCGTGCGCAACGCGTTCTTCACCTGATCCTGCGTGAGTCCCGGACTCGCCTGCTTCAGCAGTGCGACGACACCGGCCGCGATGGGCGTTGCGGCCGATGTGCCACTGTCGCTGTTGAAGAATCCGGTGAAGTGCGTGATCGAACAGAAGTCCGGCTTGTTCGCATCGAGGGCACCCGGGCCCTGACTGCTGTAGCCGACGAACTGTTCGTTCTTGTTCACTGCACCGACCGTGATCACACGCGGATGACTGTTCGCGCCCCAGATGCTGCGCCCCGGGCCATTGTCGGCACCGCAGCGACCATCAGGACAGGTGCCTCCACAATTGCCGGCGGCGAACAACACCAGAATCCCTTCGTTCAGCGCCTCGACGACTTTCCGCGTGAACGGGTGATTCGGATCGCGCGCATACGCCGGATCCCACGACTCCTGGAAAATGCCCCAGCTGTTGGTGAGCACCTGCGGCGTACCATCGCTGCGATGATGATCGATGGCCCACTGAAATCCCGCGAGCGCATTCGAAATCGTCGTCGCCATGTCGGCACCGGCGATGCGGATGTCGTACACGCGCGAGTTCGGCGCCATGCCAAGCGTGTCGGTGGACGTCATGTTGCCATGCCATCCCCACCCCACGCCAGTGGTCCCCCAATTCGTCGCGGGGAAGCCGCCGATCACATTCGGCACCAGCTTGCCTGGCCACTGCGGATTGCCGGTGTCCGACGCACTGATCGGACGACCGGCGGCGGTGATGCCGCCGTCCACCACGCCGACGACGATACCGTCACCGCGATAGCCCGCGCTCCAGATCTGATCGACACCGAGATAGGCTGCGACATCGGCGATCGTGCCTTTCGGCGTGCCGGATGCGCAATCGCAGGTGCCGATGGGACAGGCTCCAAACGCGGCCAGTGGCTGGACGAGCGCCGATTCCAGTTCGACTTCAGCGAGACCAGCGCCAAACGGCTCGATGCGTGTGTCGCGCCAGACTTTCACGACATCGGGCCGTGCCTCCAGTTCGGCAATGCGATCGGCCGGGATCGTGCCGCGCACGATCACCGTCGATTCCGGCAGTCCGGCGGCGCGCAGGCCACCTTCCGGGGTCGGCGCGTCCATTGGTATCGCTTCGAACCCATCGTCGAGCGCGAAGCCGCTGTTCGCGAACGCGCTCGCCAGTGACGCCGCTCCACGCGCGCTCTGCCCGGTATCGACACGCAGCTCGAGCAGCACTGCAATATCGCCGCCGGTGTCACCGGCGCTGCCCCCATCGCGCGGTGGCTGGCCGCCCATCACGCCCCCGTCGTCGGCGTTGCCGCCATCCATGCCCGAGCCTCCTGCCATGTCGGATGGACCACCGCCGAACATCGACATGCCTGGCATTTCGCCGAGCCCGTCGTGCGGTGCGTCGATCTCGACCATCGTATCGGTGGCGCTGTCGGCACCAGGCATCGCGCCGAGGAGTGCCGCCGTGCTGGCGGCGTTCTGGTCGAGCATGTCAGTGCTGATACGGGGTGTCGCTGCGGCACGTCCTGAGCTGCCCCCGTTACCCGCCTTCCGCTTTCCCTGTTCGTGCACGGGCTCCTCCGCGGATCACTGACGGATCCGATCACTCCAGGACACGAGTGCGAGCAACGTGGAGTGAAGCTGCGTCGCTCGCACTGCCGCAGAAGGGTCGTGTATGAAGCCAACGTGGTGAGCGCGTCTGCGCTCCGGTCCGCTCCGACGCGTCGATCTCTTCTGCGCGCCCATCACAACTGCACGCAAATGTCATTTGCGCAATAGGGGACTTAAAAGTCTTTACAGGCTCGACGGTGTGCGGCACCGCGCGCGATCACGCGAATGCGCGCCACCGTTCTCAT
>JBBRLZ010000111.1:0-8233 GCA_038231095.1 Gemmatimonadales bacterium | reverse complement strand
CTAGGCTCAATGTCACCAACGTCTTATCGAAGGTGAACGTCATGGTGAGGTTCTGCGGGGATGCATGTTGTACCGCGTTCATCACGGCTTCGCGACCGATACGCAGCAAACTCACCTCAATGGAATCCGTAAGGCGCCGACGCTTTCCCGCGACGGAAACGTGCAGTGCAACGCCGCTGCCTGCCATGGCCGTCGCCGCCGAAGCCGTCAGCGCGTCCACCAGATCCACTCGCTCGAGCTCGGGCGAGCGCATGTCCCAGACGGCGAGACGGGCGTCACGCAGCGCGCGATCCGCTTCGGTCAGGATCCGTTCCAGCGACGCCGATGCGAGTTCCCGCGACGATGACATGCCTCGTCGCACGCTGTGTAGCTGCAGCGTGATGCCTGTGAAGCCCTGCAGGATAGTGTCATGCAGGTCTTGTGCAATCCGGGTCCGTTCGGCAAGGCGCGTGTCGTACTGTCGCTGCAACGCCCCAGCAACCGCGCGCACACGTGCCCGATAGCCCGCCGCGGCGAGCAGACCGACACCGGCCACACACAGCATTACAAACGCCGGCGTCTGCAGAAACGTGGGCGGAATGGTGATCATCGTTGCCGCACCGACTTCGTTCCAGACGCCATCGTCATTCGAAGCGATGACGCGGAATGGGTATGTGCCTGGACGGAGGTTGGTGTAGAACGCATCGCGTCGGGCTCCTGCATCCTGCCAGTCGTCGTCGCTTCCGATGAGCTGGTAACGGAACCGTACACGATCGGGGACGCCGAGGCTGAGCGCTGTGTAGCGGATCTGAATCGCGCTGGTGTTGGCCGGAAGGAGCACGGTGTCGGCGCGTTCATAGCGCACACCTGCGGCCAGCACGCTGTGGATCTGCACCGGTGGCGGATGCATATTCCTGCGCACATGGATCGGGTCGATGCGGTGGACGCTCCGCGTGGTGGTGAACCAGATCGTACCATCCGGTGCCATTAGCGCAGTGGGCAGCGGACGAAGTTGCGCCGCCACGCCATCAAGGCCATCCCGCGTGTCGAAACGCTCGAAGTGTACCCGCGTAACCGTGTGCCGACGGAGAGCCTGAAGTTCCGCCGATGCAATGCGCGTGACTCCGTCAGAGCCGTTGAGCCAGAGCTCGCCGCTGGCGCATTCGACGATGCCGGTGACACCGCGAAATGGCGAGTCGTTCACTCCGGCCACTGTCACGAACCGTGCGCCCTCCTGTCGCATCACGCCGCCTTCACCGCCAAGCCAGACATGACCGTGTGCGACCTCGATGGCGGTCACGTTACCGATCGTAATGCCGTCGCGCGCGTCGAAAACCTGCACTTTGTCGCGCGACAATCGTGCAATACGGTTGTCGGGATAGCCGAACCAGAGTGCGCCGCTCGAATCACGCGTCATTCGGATCACCGCTGACCTCGGTAACCCGTCCAGATCGCCGAACGCGCGCCAGGTCGCGTCACGACGCCTGAAAACTT
Organism: Gemmatimonadales bacterium; assembly: GCA_038231095.1. Lineage (GTDB taxonomy): Bacteria > Gemmatimonadota > Gemmatimonadetes > Gemmatimonadales > Gemmatimonadaceae > JACMLX01. The sequence continues at coordinate 6,760 of JBBRLZ010000111.1, read as the reverse complement.
TGCTCCTGCGCGGCACGGAGATCCAAAGGTTGCCGCCGTCGTCCTTTGCGAGGGCTTGGATAGGCGCACCGGCGGCCTCAGGCGGTCCCGGGTCCTCCACAACTCGCTGTGATGACAGATGCCAGATCTTGCCATCCTCGGAGCCGAACCAGATGGGCCCCGACGATGCGCGAAACGTCGCCTGCACGTTGCGCGTCGCCTGCATTTCCGCCAGCGATGCGCCAAAGAAGTGCTTCGTTTCGCCCATTGTGTTGCCGATCCACATGTCGCCGCTGTCGCCCGGAGCCAACGCGGGCGCCGCAAATTTCAGTGGCAGTTCGACGCTCGACAACTTCGGCTGGCGAAACCGATCGAGCCCACCCTCAGTACCCACCCACACATTCCCTTCGCGGTCGGTGAGCATTGCGATCGCCAGTATGCCGCTCAGTCCATCGCTGTTGGTGAACCGCTCGCTCAATCGCAGTCTCGCACGTCCAGATGGGTCAGTGTCCATCACGTTGCGCTCGACTCCGTTGAGCGTGCTGATCCAGACGCTCGAATCGCGGCCGAAGAAAATAGTGCCGGTTGCGTCGGCGGACGTGCGAATGGCCGTTTCGCGCACCTTGCCGTGCGGCGCCTGCAGGTGCAGCGCGGTCCCTTCGAAATATCCGGTCAGCGCAGCGCCGGTCTCCGTCGCGCTCACGAACCAGACTGTACTCGCACCTCCGTGGGGTTCGGAGCGCAGCACGAATCGCGACTTCCCGCGCGTCCGGGCGAATACGCCAACACCAGCCACGGCAATCCAGACAGCGCCTGAGCGATCGACCGTCACAGCGATGACTGCGCCGTCGGGCACACCCTCATTCGGACCGGCCCGCAGCCACGCCTCGCCGGCCCGCCGGAAGAGGCCGATGCTCGTCGCCGCCCACAGTGTATCGGCAGAGTCAAGTACAAAGCGATAAATGGACTTGCGCGGTAGACCGTCGCGTTCGCCGTAGTGCCGCAAGTGTCCCGCCGAGATCACACTCGCGCCGCCGAACGTGTAACCGATGCACAGCGACCCGTCTGGAAGCGCGAGCAGTGACATGATGTTCGACGAGAGGAGCGATTCGCCGCTGCGCGGCACGAAGCGCTCGAATCCCACTCCGTCAAAGCGGACCAGCCCGGTGGATGTACCAAGCCAGAGGTAGCCGTCGGTCGTCTGTGCGAGAGCGAACACCTCCGCAGGTGCACCCTCACGCAGCGTCCACGCCGTGTGGTGCAGACGGGTACTCGGCGCCGGCTGCGCGTTGAGCGAGACGACGGTGACAACAGCGCCAATCAGGCAACGGCGCAACCTCATCAGCTGAGAGCACATGAAATCGAACCTAAACACAGTGTGATGGCTGTGCGACTGCGCCGGTCGCCGTCTCGTCGACGGCCGATCACGCTTGATGGCGGAGTCCACGCTGGGCGCAATCGTAGCCGCGTGAGTTTTCGGCCGCTCATCAATCGTGATGAGTCGCTGTACCGCTCCGTGATACGATTGATGAATGCGATGGATCAGAAATTGGAATCACAATGAGTGTCATCGTCTGACGTCACGCTGCGGCCGTGTCGAGCGTCGAGCGCTGCGTCGACGAATTGGCCCACCCGTCCGGGGTACGCCAGGACACACCAATCGGGCGACGCGCGGGGCGCGCGGATGCGGTAGCGTGACTTGAGTACGGCGTGTGACATGACGCACGTGGTCGCGCTCTGCTTAGCCTGCGTGCCGGCAGACGTTGCGGCCGCTGGTTCGAATGGCGGAATAGGTGCGACAAAAGCGAGAGCATGCTGACGTCGTTTGTCGACAGCGCCAAGGAGCGCGGAAACAGCCGCGCAGCAGGCAGTGCCCCATCCCCTCACAGCGATACATCCGGAGACCGTCCATGAGCCAGATCCTCGGCATTCACCACGTCACCGCGATTGCGAGTGACCCACAGCGAAACGTTGATTTTTACGCTGGCCTGCTTGGGCTGCGCCTCGTGAAGCGGACCGTCAATTTCGACGACCCCCTGAGCTATCATCTGTACTACGGCGACGAGGTCGGACATCCTGGAAGCCTCCTGACGTTTTTCCCGTGGCCAGATGCGCGGCGCGGACGTCATGGTCACGGCGCGGTGGGCGTAACTGCACTCTCCATCGTCCCAAGCGCCATCGGATTCTGGGTCGAACGATTGCGCCGTCATGGCGTCGCCTACGACGGTCCCATGTCGCGAGGCAGTGGTGACGAGGCGGAGGAGGTGATCGCGTTCGTAGACGACGACGGACTGCGCCTTGAACTCGTCGGCCAGTCGTTCGCGGTCAGGCGGCCCGCGTGGGGTGGGGCGCCAGGGATCGCAATCGATCACGCTGTCCGCGGGCTGCACAGCGTGACGCTTTGGGTTGCTGACGCGGAGGAGACCGAGAGAGTGCTCACCGATACACTCGGCTTCAGGCGCCTCGGCACGATCGGCGCCGTGCAGCGGTTCACGACCGGGGCCGGAGGGCCGGGGACCTTCGTGGATGTGACGACGATTGCAGGAGCCGTTGAGGCGGTCGGTGGCGCTGGCACGGTGCATCACGTCGCGTTCTCCGTGGCCGACGACGCGGTGGAGCTCGCGGTCCGCGAGCGGGTCGCCGCCGCCACGCTGAACCCGACCCCGGTCATCGATCGCACGTACTTTCGTTCAGTGTACTTCCGGGAACCGCAGGGAATCCTGTTTGAGCTGGCTACTGTGCCGCCCGGTTTTGCGATTGACGAGTCGGTCGCACACCTCGGCGAGCGCCTCATGCTCCCGCCGCAGTACGCCGTTCAGCGCGACGAGATCGAGGCGGTGCTGCCGCACATCGATCTGCCCATTTCACCGTCAGCCGAGTCCGCGTTGGCGAGCGTTCCCGAAGATGAGCATCACGATACGCTTGGCTTCATCCATCGGTACATCCCGCCTAGCGATGCGCGCACTGGCAGCGCGACCCTCGTGCTGCTCCACGGTACCGGCGGCGACGAGGATGATCTCCTCCCGCTGGGCCGAGCGCTTCTCCCGGGCGCGGGCATGCTGAGCCCACGCGGGAAGGTTCTGGAGCGCGGTGCGGCCAGATTCTTTCGTCGCTTGAAGGAAGGCGTGTTCGATCAGGAGGATCTCGCGCGGCGGACGGAGGAGCTGGCAGCGTTCATTGATCACGCCGCCGACCGTTACCTGTTCGCGCGCGATGAAATCATTGCGGTTGGCTTCTCGAACGGGGCCAACATCGCGGCAAGTCTGCTGCTGCGTCGCCCGGGGGTTCTCCATGGCGCCGTCCTGCTGAGCCCAATGGTACCATTCAAAATGAGCTCGCTACCCGACCTGAACGGGACGTCAGTGTTCATCGGCGCTGGGCGGAACGACCCGATCGTTCCTGCAGACGATGCAGAGCGACTTGCGGCAATGCTTGAGCGCGCCGGTGCAGATGTGACGCTGTATTGGACCAATGCGGGACATGAGACCAGCGATAGCGAAATCGCGGAGGCGAAGCGGCACATCGCGCGCTGGATCGCCTCGACTGCACATCGGTAGGAAGTCGCCGGACCTACTCGGCGTCGGCGCAGCCCGGACGCGCTGAAGTCGAGCGTCACGACGATCCTGCGATTCGGCGCAGCGATTCCGTCCACAGTCGGTCGGCGTTGTCGCGATCCAGCGCATACGCGGCGATGCCGCGGAGTCCGTCGCCACGGCTCGCCACGATACTCGCCTCGTTGCAGTCCTCGAAATAGCGCCCCCCGATTTCGTCGAGCAACGGTGAGGTGGCGAGAAGCACCGACGTTGCCGCGCCCTGCGCCGTCGTCTTCCGTCGTTCAACGGCTGTGCGGATCCCCCCGATGTGCCGTTGAAGGCCCGTCTCGATCGCTCCCGGCATCAGCGCATTGGCCATGATGCCGTCATCTGCCCATTGGGCCGTTGCCGCGACGGCGAAGAGGATATTGGCGGTCTTCGACTGCGCGTAGGCGAGGATTGGGTCGTACGGTCGGAAGGCGAAGTCGAGATCGTCAAACACCGCGGGCGAGAAGAGGTGCGCGCTCGAGCTGACGACTACCACCCGCGCACCTCGCCCGCCTGTGCGTGTTTCTGCGAGCGCGCGATGCAGGCCGGTTGCCAGCGCGACGTGGCCGAGGTGGTTCGTCGCGAACTGCAACTCCCATCCTTCGCGGGTGTGCTCCTCGGGGATAGCCATCACACCAGCGTTATTGACAAGGATGTGCAACGGTCCTCGCCACCGACTCACGAACGCTGCGATCGAGCGACGGTCGGCGAGGTCGAGCGTCTCGACGTGCACGTTCGGGTTATCCGTCGACTCGATCATCTCGACGGCCACGGGCTCCGCCGCACGCGTGTTGCGAACGGCGAGCGTCACCGCGGCACCAGCCATAGCCAGGGCCCGCGCCGTCTCCACGCCGATCCCCGACGCACCGCCGGTGACGATGGCGCGTCGGTCGTGCAAGTCCACGCCGGCGATGACGTCGATCGCGGTGGAGGCAAATCCGAAGGGTGTGGTGATCGGTGCCATCGAAGCGCTGCTCCTGGCTGAAGGGGGCGAAACGACAGATCGCTGCGACCACCTCTTTGTAATTCGCGGGATCCGCGACGACAGTGATATCGGGCTGGTGCGTGATCAATTCCGCGCTTCGCATGCGAACAGGGCCAGTGTCGTCGGCGGTCCGAACGCGAATGGCGAACGCCGCAAATTGGGAGCCGAACGATGCACGGACAATACCCCCTTCGGTATAGGTGCGACCGACCGCGCCGACGTATCCGAGGACTGCTCGAACGGGAGACGCCGTACCGGCGCGTCGCACGTATCATCTATCTGAAGCTCACTGGTGCGCTGCGATGCCGCGCGCAACATCGGGGCAGATCGCGCTTTATCCAAGGGAACCTAAATGTCACTCTCCGCCTCACAACGCGCACATCTCGAGCGACGCCTCACAGTCGAGCGCGCGCAAGCCCTCGATCTCCTCCTCAAGGTCATTGCCGAGCAGCGCAGCAACACCCTGCAGGAGCGCGCTGGTGACATGACCCTCGCTCCACATCATCCGGCCGATTTAGGCACGGACACCATCGACGCGGAGCTCGATGTCTCGAACGTGACGCGCATCTCGCGCGAAATCGCCGAGATTGATGCGGCGCTGGAGCGATTCTACACGACGCCGGAACAATTCGGGCGCTCCGAAACGACGGGTCAGCCAATCCCGTTCGAGCGACTCGACTTGGTACCCTGGGCGCGCACGCGGAGCTCTCGCGCCGGTGATCGGTCGTGAAGCGGGCGGTTGGTCGTGACCGTCACATGGAGATATACGCACCACCGTTCGGTGAGTACACCGTGGACGGGCTGTCGCCGATCAATCGTCGGGGTGCACTGCTCGGGCGAATTCCCGCGGCGTTCTTCGCGATTGCTGTGGGGCTGTTTGCGCTTGGCAGCGCGTGGCGTGCTGCATCGTCACTGTGGGGTATGCCTTCAGTCGTCGGCGAGATGCTGATGGCGACGGGGGGAGCTGTCTGGCTCGCCGTCAGCGCGCTGTACATCTCGAAATGGATCTGGGCGCGCTCCGCAGCGCGAGCCGAGTGGGTTCATCCGGTGCAGTGCTGTTTCATCGCGCTGGCGCCGGTGTCGACGCTGCTCGCCGCGCTCGCCGTGCGTCCGCATTTGCCAAGGCTGGCTCAAGCCCTGTTCTGGGTCGGTGCGAGCGGGCAGGCCGCCTTCATGGTCGATCGCGCCGGAACGCTGTGGGCTGGCGGCCGCAATCCACTCACTACGACACCAGTGCTGTATCTTCCGACGGTCGCCGGGAGCTTCGTCAGCGCCATCGTCTCGTCGGCGTTCGGCTACTCCACGCTCGCGAACCTGTCGTTCGGAGTTGGCTTCTTCTCGTGGCTCGCCTTGGAATCAGTGGTCCTGCAGCGCCTGCTCATCGACGAGCCACTCGAAGGTCGCCTGTTGCCCACGCTCGGTGTTCAGCTCGCACCGCCGGTCGTGGGTTGCGTTGCATACCTCGGGCTCAGCGCCAGCACGGTCGATCGATTCGCACTGATGCTCCTCGGATACGGGCTATTGCAAGCGCTGATCCTCATCCGACTCACGCCGCGCTTCCGCACCCAGCCATTCGCTACGTCGTACTGGGCGTTCGCGCTCGGCGTGTCGGGGCTGGCGCTGGCGTCGATCCGTGTCGCGGCGCGGACGGCTGACGGCGACGGTCGTGCGGGTATGACGTCGCTGGCGATGGTGCTGTTCGTGGTCGCGAACGTCGTGGTTGGTGTGATCTTTCTCAGGACGATCGGCCTCGCGGTGCGCGGTCGACTGCTGCCGCCGTTACCTGCTGGCGCACCAGTACCGGCCGCGACGTCAAAGTGAATACCTCTACAGGCGTCGGCGCGGACGACCTCCGTCACGCGCACATCGGCTTGAGTCGTCGGCTGCGGGTGCAGGCGTTCGTCTTCCGGATCGGCACCGGCGTCGTGTTCGACAGCTTCGCCACCACTTCTCCCGAGACTGCTTGCGCGGCCAAGGCCGCAGGAACGCCGGAGTGGAAATGCAGAGCATGACTGATGTGCGAAGTGCCTGCTGGCGCGTTGTGCTGCTCATGTCGGTCACGATGTCAGGCGCGCGTGCACAGGCAGCCGTGTTGACATCGTCTCGTCCACCGGCGAATGCAGCGCCAACAGGCCAGCGTTGCGTCGCGTCGTCGCAGCGCGCAGGCCTCGAGCCAGAACGTTCGAACGATTCGCGCGCACAGTTCGTCGCATCG
>JBBRLZ010000110.1:0-8408 GCA_038231095.1 Gemmatimonadales bacterium | reverse complement strand
GCGCAGCGTGGCTGAATCGGGAGCATGTGCGGCGTTCGGCCCGCTCAACCAGTGGATGCGCAACTCGGACGCCGCCGCGTTCCACGCGGTGCTGTCTGACGCCAGCTCGATGTTGCCCGTACAACTGGCAAGCTTCACGCGGTACGTCTCGACGGGGTGTGCGGCGGCAATCGACAGCACGCGCAGGAACCGCTCCACGCCCGCCTGACAATACGACATTCCACCCGGCCTGGACGGATAGCTGTCCACGACCACCAGCACCGAATCCGGTATTTCGCCCGCGACCGATGCGCCCATTGGCAGCGCCGACGGCGCAACGGTGGAGTCGCGCGACACGATCACGGAGCGTGACGCCCCTGCCGCGCCGGCCCACGTGAGCACCGTGCGACCACTGTCGGTACGAGCAGTGATTGCAGTGACGTTCGCGACCGGGGCGCGCACCGCGCTGCGACCCGTGTCGCGTGTGCACGCCGCGAGCCCCGCCCCGCCCAGGGCGAGGGTGCTAGCCCAACATGCGATCCGCATAGCAGACCCCGTAATAACGCCAATGCGCACCCGCTGCCGGCGCGGACGAATAGGAGCCGCTGTCACGCTTCCGTAAGACGGCTTCGGTCTTGTCCTTGTTGTTTGCATCGTTCATGTCCCAGCCGATGTTCCCAGTATTCGAGTCGCACAGGATATGTGTGGGGCGCACCCACTTGAGTGCGGTGGCATCCCACGCATGGTACGCGCCGCCGTTCCAGCGACACACCGCTTCATACGTCAGTTGGTCCGACGTGTAGGTGCGTCCGCTCTGCGAGAGATACGTGATGGCCGCCGTGCGTTTCACCTTGAACAGGGCCAGCCCTCCCTCAATGTTCAGCTTCCAGTTCCACACCTGCTCGAACGAAGGCTTGGGCGTGGTCAACTGGCAGAGGCCGTAGCCGCCATCGAACGACTTGATCGGTGCGCTGGAGTTGTTGAAATGTTTGTACTTCGATTCCTTTTGCACGATCTTGTTGAAGCCGACGCCCTCGATCTTCGTGGCAAGGTACGCATCGACTTCCGCCGCAGTGGGATTGTCGCCCGCGATCTTCACGCTGATGTGCGCCGAGATCTTGGCGTTCTTTGCATCCTTCGCTTCGACGACGACGGACAGCGTGCCGCCGAATCCTTCGATGACGGTCTTCGCGTCCCACCTGTTGCCTGGGGTGATGGCCGATCCCGTCTTCTTGAACGTGTCCCACGACATGGTCCAGTACCACGTGTGCGAGCCCGTCGCATCGGTGGCAAATGCCACGCTCGGCCACGCTGGCGCCGTGGTGATCCTGAAGACGTCGGCAGGCTTCGGCGTTGTGATCTTCATGTTGCGAATCCTCGTGTGATGACTGACCGGCCCGAATCCGTCAAGACTCGTGGCCTCCCGCGCAGGTGTACGTTGCGTCTGAGGAGCCCCTCTTGCAATGCACGTGTGACGCGCGGGAGCCGCGGTGCGTACGCCAGTGCCGCCGTGGCGTCACCGTCGGTGCTCTCCGTGGGCCCGTGCGAAAGATCGCGACGCGTTGCCTGACGATTCTGGGTCAGACCGCCGGCTGCGCAGTGCCGGGCGGTGACCCACCAGTCAACCCCGCGACATGCGCACCCGGTGATTCGAGCGTCGGCGCGGCGTTGTAAGCTGCAGAACCCCCTGGCGGAATGCTCAGGTAGTGCCAATCCGCGCCGCGATGTGCATGCGCGAGATAGACGATCTGCCCGACGTGATAGCTGACGTGTGCGAGTGAGCGATGCAGCGCATCGTGGACGCTGAGTGCTTGACCACGAATTGTGACGATATGATGTAAATCGGCATCCGTGAGCAAGCCGATCGCATCGTGCAGGGCGGTCCACCCGGACTGCCAGTGTGCGTTCAAAACGTCGCGCGACACGATACGTGGAGCAAACTCCTCCTCTCGATTGCGCCATGGCTTTTCGCCATCGTCGGTCAGGAACGCCGTGAATCGGGAGCGCAAGTTCCCGGCCACATGCCAGGCGATTGTCGTGAGTGCGTTTCCGCCACCGGGTCCCGGTGCGCTGAGCAATGCTTCGGGCACCTGGTCGAGCGCCTGCTCGGCGAGCACCTGGTAGCGGAGATACTCCGCGCGGATCGAGTCTATGACGAGGGACACGGATTTCTCGAGACGATGGCGGCAAACATGGTCTTCTGCGAGTGCGCGGCGGCGACGCAAGCATAGACGTTCCGATGCATTGCGCCTTCCCGCTGCCGCTCGTACGCAACGATGGTCGGTCGCAGTGTCAGCAGCAACTGGCGCTATGGGGCCGTCGGGCGCCGACGGGCGCGCCGTCCAGTGTCTGGCACGATGAGGCACTCGTTGCCCGAGCGACCGAGACGCAACATGACCGAGTCGCGGAACCCAGTGCGCACCGTGACCGTGCCACGTGTCGACACAAAATCGAAGAACCACGCATACACTTCGGCTGTCCCCTCGGTGAGGCCGGCAAACTCGGCGACGCCTTGTGCGTTCGCGCTCGCTTTCAGTGTATCGGTACCCTGAATGATCCAGACGTTCAGCGGAGCGGCGGCCCGCCCGGTGGCGACATCGGTCGCCCCGACATGCAAGGCGGCGCGCTGCGCGACACCCAACATCGGCTCCGGCCACCGCGCCACGCCTCGTTGCACTCGTTGACCGGGGTACGCGCCCACGCCGCAGCCCGATTCCTCGCCGGTGTAGACGTGTGCTCGATGACACCCGCCGATGGCGATGACGCACACGCACAACATACGCGACAGCACGGTACGCATCATCGCCTGCTCTACCTGATGGTCGGAAGTGTGACTGACGAGCGTCAGCTCGCGATGGCGCGCCGCTGGACTTCGCGCCACGTCGCAGAACGTCGTCGAACAATACTCCGCAGTGGTGACTCGGAGTCAGCGTCTTCAGTCTCGCGGTGAAGCTCACTGGGAGGCGGCAACACCGCAGCCATTCTGAAGCTCAGCGCCCGCGTTCATCGGCTTCCCGTCGAGCGTATTGCCGAGAAGGACCTCCGGAGCGAGGAGATCGCGCCCTCGCCGAGCCTTGGCGCCCTCGCCGGGCACGCCGACACGTGGCATACTTGCCACCGTCCCGACCAACCTCCCCATCGCCACCCGATTCCTGTGTCACTCTCCCCCGACGTAGCTGCGGCCCTGACGGACGTCTCGCTCGACGCGCCGTGGCCTCTCATCGAGCGCTTCACCACGCTCCGCAGGGAGCATCCAACGGACGTGGCCACGGCCGCGGACGAGATCGTGGCACGGCTCCGCGCGCACGGTGTGCCGGTCGAGGTGCACCGCCCGACGATCTTCCTGAGCCTGCCGGGCACAGCGTCGGTGACGGTCGGCGACCGCGCGCTGCGCGCCAAGCCGATGGCCATGAGTGTGGCGTACCCGAACGGCCTGACGGCGCCGCTCGTGTACGTGCCGGCGCGCTACGCGCAGAACGCCGATGAAATGTTCACGAAGGGTTTCGTGAGTGATGCGGACATCGACGTGGCTGGAAAGCTCGTCGTTAGCGAAGGCTTCGGGATGCCGGGCAAGGTGGCGTATTTCGAACAGCGTGGCGCGCTGGGAATGATCGCCGTGAATCCTGGCGCCAATCCGCATTGGGGCATCTGCACCACAGTGTGGGGGACGCCCGATCTTCGCGATCTGCCGCGCAAACCGAAGATCGCCGTCGTTGCCGTCAACAATCCTGATGGACAGGTGCTCATCGCACACGCGATCGCGGGCGGCGAGGTGACGCTGCACTCCGAAGTCACCGAAGGATGGTTCGAATCGCCGATTCCCGTGGTGACGATCCCGGGAACCGACGAAGCCGAGGCATTCGTCCTGCTGCATGGTCACTACGACTCGTGGGACTTTGGCATTGGCGATAACGCGGTTGGTGATGCCTGCATGCTCGAAGTGGCGCGCGTGCTCTGGAAGCATCGCGATCGGCTGAAGCGATCGGTCCGCATCGCCTGGTGGCCGGGTCATTCCACCGGACGGTACGCCGGCAGCACGTGGTTTGCCGACCACTTCGCCATCGATCTGTACGAAAATTGCATTGCGCAGGTGAATTGCGACTCGCCGGGCTGCCGCTGGGCCACCGAGTACATCGACGTGTCTCTGATGGACGAGACCGAGGCGTTCTGCGCGGACGTCATCCGCGACATCGCCGGAAAGGAACTGAAGGGTGAGCGTCCGCATCAGGCGGGCGACTACTCGTTCAACAACATCGGCATTTCGTCGTTCTTCATGCTGCTTTCCACCATGGCGCATGAGCACCGCGAACGACTCGGCTACTATGCGGTGGGTGGATGCGGAGCCAACATTGCGTGGCACACCGAGGATGACCTGATTGACATTGCCGATCGCGAAATCCTGCTTACCGACATCAAGATCTATCTCGCGTCGGTGATGGGCGTGGCCAACGCCACCGTGGCGCCGTTCGACTTCCGGAAGACGGTTGGCACGCTGCGCGCCACGCTCGAAACGTATGCGACGTCGGCGCAGACACTCGTCGACTTCACGCCGGCGCGCACCGCGCTCGATGAGCTGGATGCGGCGCTCGAGCGCTTCGGCGCGCACGCACGCAGTCTCGAGACGCGGCCTGTCGCCGACGTGGTCACGCGGCGTACGAATCGCGCAATCCGACGCATGGCCCGGCTGCTGGTCCCTGTGAACTACACACGCGGCCCTGAATTCTTCCACGATGCGGCAGAGACCACGCCGGCGCTGCCGGATCTGTCACCCGCACTGCAGGCGGCCGAGATGTCCGAGTGGGATCGCGGATTTCTCGCCACACATCTCGTGCGCGGCCAGAACCGGCTCGTCGCCGCACTGCGCGACTGCAGGCTCACGCTTGAACAGGCGATGGAGCCTGGTCGGTGACGCGATCGGCCGGCTGCGTCTGGCTGTTGTTGGTGGTGGCGGCTTGCAGCGGCGGACCGACCCGCAGCGATGAGACGCTGCGGCTGCCGCTCATCAACGACCCGATCTTCAATCCGCTGCTCGCACCGGATCTCGGATCGGTGATGGTGAACAAAGTGCTGTTTCCGGGTCTGGTGCGACCGGATGAAGCGCTGCGTCCGTCGCCCGATCTCGCCGTGTCGTGGCTGGCGGCGACGGATGGACTCTCATACACGTTTGCGCTTCGTCCCGGGGTCACCTGGCACGACGGTGTGCCGTTCACGGCGCGCGACGTGAAGTTCACTTTCGATCAGGCCATCGATCCGGTGTCGGGCTCACGGCTGCGCTCCGATTTTGCCGCCGTTGCGGGTGTCGACATCATCGACTCTCTTGCGGTACGCATTCGCCTCAAGACTCCGTTCGCGCCGCTGCTCACACTCCTTGGCTACAACGCTGGCATCCTGCCTGAGCATCTCCTCAAGGGCATGAAACTCACCGATGCCATTGCCTTCAACCGAACGACGCCAGTGGGCACAGGGCCGTTCCGCATCGAGCGGGTGTCACCGGGATCGAGCGTCACACTGGTGCGCAACGCCAGCTTCTACGGCACGAAGCCGAATGTCGAGCGCATCGTGTTCAAGATCGTGCCCGACATCAACGCTCAGGTCACACAGCTCCGCGCCGGTGAACTGGACCTGATCACGATCGAGCCGGCGAACCTTGGCAGCGTGCAGGGCGCGGCCGGCGTGCGCGTGCTGCAAGTGCCGGTCGTGCAGCACTGGTACGTTGGATTCAATGCGTCACGCGCGTTGTTCAAGAGTGCGGTGGTGCGTCGTGCGCTCGGACTCGCCGTCAATCGGTCGGCGATCGTGAAAGGAGTGCTCAAGGGGTACGGTGACTTGCCGGGCGGCACGATTCCGGTGGCACTGCATGACTACTACGACTCCGCCGCGGCGCCGGTACCATACGCGCCCGATTCCGCAACACTGTTGCTCGCGAGCGTCGGCTGGACGCGGGGGCCCGATGGCACCTTGCATAACGCGAGCGGAGAACCGTTTGCGTTCGAACTCCTCGTGGACAAGGGCAACCCGACGCGCGAGCAGTCGGCGCTTGCCGTGCAGCAGGATCTGTCACGCATTGGCGTCAAGGCCAGCATCCGAACCATGGAATTTGCCGCGCTTGTGCGCGATCGCGTATTGCCGTCGAACTACGATGCGATGCTGATCTGGTGGACGACGCCGCCTGACCCCGATCAGTATTCGTTCTACCACACAGGTGAGGACAACAACCATGTCCGGTACAGCAACGCTGCCGTGGATTCGTTGCTGGCACTCGGACGCGCCACGGCCGACACTGCGCGCCGACGCCTGATTTATCGCGCATTCCAGCGGATCGAGCGCGAAGATCCGCCGGTGCTCGTGCTGTTCTATCCGAGAGAGATTCAGGCCGTCAGCGCGCGCCTCACGGACATCCCGAGACTCGGTATTCGAGATGCGCTTCGGCACAGCGAACGGTTCCGCATTGCCCACTGACGTGCGCCGCGGGTGATTCCGTTTCTCGCGAGACGCCTGGGGCAGGGCACTATCGTGCTGCTGCTGGTGAGCGTCATCACGTTCGTGATCATGATGGCGGCACCGGGCGGGCCGTCGTTGCTTGCCGATCCGAAGCTGAGCGTCGCGGAGCGAGCCGAGATCGAACAGCGTCTGGGGCTCGACCAGCCGCCGGCAGTGCAATACGTGCGTTGGCTCGGCCGAGCCGTGCAAGGCGATTTCGGGGCATCCTTCCTCTATCAAACGCCCGCGCTCACCACGATCGGCTCGCGCCTGCCGCAGACACTCCTCCTCGCCGGCACGGCACTGCTGCTCAGCATCGTCGTCGGCATTCCACTTGGGCTTCTGACGGCCGCGCGCGCGGGCGGTGTGCTCGACCGCGTCGTGACTTTCGCGTGTGGCGTCGCGCTGGCCGTGCCGGCATTCTGGTCGGGACTGATGCTGTTGCTGCTGTTCGCGGTCTGGGCGCACGTGCTACCTGCCGGAGGTGCGGTCACCGAAGGCGGTGATGTGGGCCTCATCGATCGCGCACGACATCTGTTGTTGCCTGCGCTGGTACTGGCCGCCGGTGGGTGTGCGGAGCTGCTGCGGTACACGCGATCCGCGGCGCTGACGACACTCGCGCTGCCGTTCGTCCAGACGGCTCGCGCACGTGGCCTGTCGCCGCGACGCATCCTGTGGCGCCACGCACTGCGGCATGCGTTGACGACGGTCGTGAGTGTGATTGGATTGCAGCTGCCGCGACTCGTTGGAGGCGCCGCGATCACCGAGACGGTGTTCTCGTGGCCGGGTATGGGGCGTCTCGGTGTCGAAGCGGCGCTCGGCAGAGACTACCCGCTCGTGATGGCGGTGACGCTGGTCGTTGCGGCGGGCGTTGTGATCGCGGGAATCGCAGCGGATGTGGTGCAGATGGTGATCGATCCGCGGGTGCGCGCCGCGTGAGCACACGGAACATCAGCCTGGTTCTCGCCGCCGCGACGCTGGGACTTGTCCTAGCGATGGCGATTTTTGGTCCAGCGCTCTATCACGCCAGTCCGGTGACGGTGGACCTCTCAATTGCCGGCAGCGGGCCGACGGCTGCACATCTGCTGGGTACCGATGAAAGCGGACGCGATGTGCTGGCGCGATTGCTGGCCGGAGCGCGCGTGTCTCTCACCGTGGGCCTGTCGGCAGTGTTGCTCGCGGTTGGACTGGGAACGCTGATCGGAGCGGTGGCAGGACTTGCCGGTGGCTGGGTGGACTCGCTGCTGATGCGGCTCACCGACTCGGCCCTGTCCGTGCCGGCGCTGTTTGTGGTGATTCTCGTGCTCACTTTCCTGGGGCCGTCGGTGTTCACGTTGCTCTGTGCCATCGCGGCCACGTCGTGGATGGGTTCGGCGCGGATGATTCGCGGTGAGGTGTTCGTCTTGCGCGAGCAACCCTACGTCGAAGCCGCACGCGCGCTGGGCGCCACACACGCCACGATCATCATGCGCCACCTTGTACCGCACCTCGCACCCACCGTGCTCGTCGCGGCGACCGTCGGTGTGCCATCAGCGATTCTGACGGAATCGGCGCTGTCGTTTCTCGGACTTGGCGTGCAGCCGCCCGCGGCGTCATGGGGAAACATGCTCAGTGGTGCGCAGACGTACCTCATCTCGTCGCCATTGCTGGCCGTCTATCCGGGGATGCTGATCCTCGCGACAGTGCTCGCCGTGAACGCGCTGGGCGACGCGCTGCGACGTTCGCTCAAGAGTGACGCGCGATTGCGGGTGTGACGCTGACGTGTGCACGGCTGAACCAGGTAGCCATGGACTCGCGCGCGTGCGTTGAGGCGGCGTAACGAAACACCCTCTGACGCAGGGAGTGCGCGCCTCAGCGGGTTGTCGCCACGCGCGCTGTCACCCCAGGCGCCACGACCACGCGCACGACGCTCACCGCGCGGCCGAGCGTGAGCGTCTGCCGCGTGGCTT
>JBBRLZ010000109.1:0-8524 GCA_038231095.1 Gemmatimonadales bacterium | reverse complement strand
TTCACGATCATGTCGATGACGATCTCGCTGACCGCGGTGTTCATCCCGCTGCTCTTCATGAGTGGCATCGTCGGGCGACTGTTCCACGAATTCGCGGTCACGATCGCGGCCGCGATTCTGGTCTCCGGGTTTGTGTCGCTGACATTGATCCCGATGCTCTGCGCGCGCTTCCTGAAGGGCGGGTCGCATGGTGAACAGGAGATTCACAACCCGGTCTTCGATCTGTTCGAGCGCGGCTACGAGCGTGTGTTGAAGGGCTACGACAACACACTGCACTGGGCGATGCGGCACCGGCCCAGCGTGATGGTGTTCTCGGCGATCACGCTGGTGGGCACCGGTGTGCTGTTCTATCTGGTGCCGAAGGGTTTCATCCCGAACGACGACACCGGTCGCGTGCGATCGTCGACCGAGGCGGCGCAAGGCACGTCGTTCGACGCGATGATCGAGCACCAGAAGCGCGCGGCCGAACGCGTGCGCAAGAATCCCTATGTGGATGCGGTGCTCTCGAACATCGGCACCGGGAACGGCAATTCGAGCGGCCTGGCGAATCAGGGACGTCTGACGGTGCGTCTCAAGCCGCGCAGCCAGCGGCCGGACGCCGAAACGATGGTGCGCATGCTCTCGAAAGAGACCGCGGACATTCCGGGCATCTCCGTGTATTGGCAGAACACACCGATCATCAACCTTGGCGGCCGCTCGGCGAAGGCGCTGTACCAGTACACGCTGCAGGGCGCGGATCTGGACGCGCTGTATCCGGCGGCGCAGGCGATGGAGGCGAAGATGAAGACCCTCCCCGCGCTCACCGACGTCTCGACCGATCTGCTCATCCGCAATCCGCAGGCGACGCTGACGATCGATCGCGATCACGCTGCGCGCCTTGGTGTGACGGCCGAGCAGATCGAGCAGGCGCTCTACAACGCGTATGGGTCGCGTCAGGTGAGCACGATCTATACGCCGAACAACCAGTACTGGGTGATCATGGAGCTGTTGCCTGAGTTCCAGACCGACCTCTCGGCGCTCGATTTGTTGTACGTGCGTTCAAAGTCCGGAACGCTGGTGCCGTTGTCGAGCGTGACGACGAGCGCAAAGACGATCGGTCCGCAGCAGGTGAACCACACGGGCCAGATTCCGTCAGTGACGCTGTCGTTCAACCTGCGCGAAGGTGCCGCACTGGGTCAGGCCGTGGATGAAGTGAACACGGGTGCGCGCGAGATTCTGCCGGACGGCATTACCACCGGGTTCGCCGGCGCGGCGCAGGCTTTCCAGGAGACGCAGCGCGGACTCGGCGTGCTGTTCGTCGTCGCCATCTTCGTGATCTACATCGTCCTCGGCATCCTCTACGAATCGTTCATCCACCCGATCACGATTCTGTCCGGTATTCCCTTCGCAGCTTTCGGCGCCTTCCTCGCGCTGCTGATCACGAAGACGGAACTGAGCGTCTACGCGTGGGTCGGCGTGATTCTGCTGGTGGGCCTGGTGAAGAAGAATGCGATCATGATGATCGACTTCGCACAGGAGCTGGAAAAGAACGAGGGCAAGAATGCATTCGACGCGATCGTCGAGGCGTGCCTGGTTCGCTTTCGGCCGATCACGATGACGACGATGGCCGCGCTGGTGGGCACGCTGCCGATCGCGCTCGGCGCTGGCGCCGGTGCCGAATCGCGTCGCCCACTTGGCATTGCCGTGGTCGGCGGTCTGGCATTCTCGCAGCTGGTCACGCTGTATGTGACGCCGGTGGTCTACACCTACTTCGACGAATTGGTGCGACGTCTGCGACAGGGCAAGGGCGCAAGCGAGGCGGGTGCCGTGGTGCGGGCGAGTCCAGCGAGCCAGCCCGTCGCGGCGTCGGTGATCGCGCCTGTGCAGCCCTCCTGAGCCGTAGTTGTCGTGCGAACTGCTGCACCAGAAGCAATGCGCTGATCCGCGCTACGCGTGTTACGCGTCACACCCCGACACGGCGCTGAAGCGTCCGACGACCCGCACGCGCGACACCGTCGTGTCACCGAAGAAGTCGCCGAGGGGTTCACCGATGGTCCAGTCGATCTCCCCTTCGATCGCCGTGCTGTCGGCGCGGGTGATGATCGTGCTGGCGCGCACCACTGGATAGCTCGATACGATACCGGAGATGTTCAGGTAGCCACGCGGCGCTCCGATGTTCGCCGGATAGGTGTAATGTCGCGTCGCCCAGGGACGCGGCGGCGCATTGATCACGAGCACGCCCAGACCGCTCGCATCACGGAAGTTCAGTCGTCCGGTCGTCGTGAAGCATGCCTGTCGATCGAGACGGATCGCGATCTGTTGCTCACCCTTGAGCGTGCGAATGAATCCCGCCGCATACACGAGCGACGAGCCCAGCTCCCGCGGCGACAACACCTGGCAGGCGGCCAGCAGTACGCCGGCAGCAGACCACAGCGCAGCGAGACGGCGGCGCGGCGGCATCACTGCGGCAGCCGCACGGCCCACTGATAGCCGGCGTAGAGGATGTTGCCGTCGAGTCCCGGATTCGCGAAGGCCGTGCCGGCGTTCGAGATATGGTGGTACTTGTAGCCCAGCTGCGCCCACTGCGTCGCGCTGACGCGGATGCGCACACCACCGCCCGCTTCGAGCGTGAAATTCGTGCGGCGGCCGGTGACATCGGGGAATTTCCTCGTGAAGATCAAGCCGCCGCCGGATGACGTCGCAAACACTGCAGCGCGACGCCAGAGTGGTGCCACGACTTCGAGCCCGAACGGCGAGAAGCCGACGGCGTACGAGCGCTCCGGCAGTCGCGCGATGCCATTCGCATCGAGATACGGATCGTACGCTGGCGCCGCGCGATCGATGATCACGAAGAACGGAATCACCTGCGCGACGTAGTTCACGCGCACCGGGCCGAGTCGCAGAATCCGCGTGCCGGCCTGCAGTCCGAGCATGAACAGATCGCGATTGGGAATCGTCCCGAGCAGACCGTCGTTCGGCGAGTTCCGCGCGGCACCGACGAATGCGCCGACCTGCCACACACTGCGACGCGACGACTCTGCCGCTGGTACGCCGCTGGTATCCTGCGCGCCGAGACGGGCCACCACGACCACGGCGACGCAGACCACGCGTGCGATCACCCGCAGTCGATCAGAAGAAGAGCGCATCACGCAGCTCAGTGCGTATCGTCCCGGTGGACGGATCGAACATGCCGAAGCCCGCCGCGAATTCCCAGTAGGCCCACGTCATGCCGTGCACCTCCATCGAATCGCGAACCGCGCGCGAGTAGATGACGCGAGAGGCGTACGGACCCTTGCCGTACGATCCGAACTCGCCGATCCAGATCGGGCGATCCCAGATCGTGCGCCACGCCGCGGCAACGCGCAGCGGGTCGGAGAGATAGCTCAGCTGCGCCGACGTGCAGCACGTGATTGTCGCGCCATTCGCCAGTCCGACCCAATCGGCGCCCTGATGTGTGAAGTAGAACGGCTCGTAGTTGTGGATCGTGGCGATCAGCCGCCGATCGGCAGGCGGCAGAACCAGCGCGCTCAGTTGAGACGCAGTGTTCCACTGCGACGGTCCGACCACGATGTAGTGCACGGTGTCAATCGCCCGGATTGCGGCCAGTGCCTGTGCCAGCAGCACATTCCAGCGCGCGGCGGTCAACGTGCCATGGGGTTCGTTATACAGCTCGTACAGCACCGTCTCCGGCCGCGACGTGAAGTGCGTGGCGATCTGCTGCCACATCGCCACAAACCGTTCATCGAGGATCCCCGCATCGACGCTCGTCTCCTGCGGATCGAGCGGGTCGCCATCCAGCTGGCGATAGTGATGCATGTCGAGCACGATGCGCATGCCGCGCGCGAGTGCGGCGTCGACGGCGTAGTCGATGCGCGCCATGAACACCGGATCGATTGTGTATGGTCGCGTAGCACCCGCGTGCGAACTCCACCGGATCGGGAGGCGAATGGTCGTCGCACCCGCTGCGCGCGCCGCATTGAACAGCGAATCACTGAGGCGCAGTCCCCACAGCCCTTCGGTCGGCGCCTCGAGGATGTTCCCGAGATTCACACCACGACCGAGCGCCCGTGCGGCTGCCGCCGCATCACCGCTGACGGCGACCGCAACCGGCGTCGGGACGGACGGCGCCACTGGGGCGGACTGACCGCAACCGAGTAGCGCGAGAGACACACCGATGACGAAAATGCAGAGGCGACGCATCTGCGGAAAGTGACAGTTTGACCGCGGGGTCGCTACCGCATGGTCGCAGCTCTGTGCTCGTAGGGCACGTCAGCGACAACCATTCACACCAGGATCACGATCGCGCGGGTCACGGGACGGCAGCGAGCCATCGAATCGCAACTCGTATGTTTCCTGCACCTGCGTGCCGTCGTAGCGGACCGACTGCCGCAGCATCACCGGCCGGGTTCCCGCACTCGTGAGTGCATACCAGTTGTTCGTGGATTCCGTGTACACCGGCCCGCAGCGCGTGAGTTGTACGACGACGCCCTTCTGATAGACCACGCCAAGCAGCTGTTCACCCCGCAGATGCAGCCCGACTTCGTCCACGGAGAGCGTCTTCACGTCGACGGCCGTGCCGCTCAGGGGGCGTCAGGGGACGCCGAAAGCTGGCACACTGCTGTCGAGAGGGCGATGGCGGTTCTCCGGATCGCGATGATGCCCCGCGGGAGCTTCGGGAGCTCCGGTGGCTTCGTGAGGGGCGGGAGAACACCGAGAACACTGAGTGCTCGCATAGCGGCGTCCCGCGCAACGCGCACCATCTGATTTTTTGGAACTGCAGCTCATTCCAATAATTCGACAGTCGCGCACCACGGACGCTCGCCAACGACGCTACTCAGTGTTCTCCCGCCCCCCACGAAGCCACCGATACTTCGAATCAGGAGCCGACGTACAGCTCCGGCATCTTCCGCTTCAGCACTTCGAGCTTCGGCATATCGTTGTACACGATGTACGCCTGCGTCGGATGCAGTGCGAGGTAGTTCTGGTGGTAGTCCTCGGCAGCGAAGAAGGCCTTCAAGGGCTCGAGCGTCGTCACGATTGGACCGCGATACACAGCAGCCTTCGTCAGCTCGGCGATGTACGCGACGGCGGCGGTGCGCTGCGCGTCGTTCGCAACGAAGATCGTCGAACGATACTGGGTACCGGTGTCCGGGCCCTGGCGATTCAGCTCCGTCGGATCGTGCGCGACGATGAAGAACACCTTGAGCAGAGTGCCGTAGCTGACCATGGCAGGATCGTACGTTACCTGCACCGCCTCGGCGTGACCCGTGCTGCCACTGCCGACATCCTCGTAGTGCGCCGTCGCAGCAGCACCACCCGCATATCCGCTGACGACCTTCGTCACACCCTTCACATGCTTGAACACCGCATCCACGCCCCAGAAGCAGCCACCGGCGAACACGGCGGTCTGGGAGCCCGACGCGAGCTCTGGCGCATCGGCCGCAGGAGTCGGCACCGTCGCGTCAACGTTGGCCGCTGATGCAGTACCGCAAGCGAGCAGCGCGGCGAGCGGCGCCGCCGTCACGAGTCGGGTCACGAACTGGAACATGAGAACTCCGGGCTGAGCCGCGACGCGCGGCGTCGGCAGGCTGTTGAGTGAGTCGGTGTGGGACGAGGCGCGCTTCAGGCCTCGCATAGAGTAGCCGCAGCGACGCGCGGGAGTTCCCTCTCGGCTCACGCGATCAGCGACCTCGTGATCGACGCCACATCCGGCGCGCCCGCCAGCGCCATCGACAGCGACAGATCGTCGCGCAGCAACGTGAGCACGCGCCGCACGCCCCGTTCGCCGTCCACCGCCAGCCCCCACAGGTACGGTCGGCCGATGAGCACCGCGCGCGCACCCATCGCCAGCGCCATCAACACGTCCGTACCGCGGCGGATACCGCCATCGACGAAAACCTCCGCCATGCCATCGACCGCATCCACGATCGGCGTCAGCGCGTCGCACGACGTCACGACCGTATCGAGCTGCCGGCCGCCGTGGTTCGACACACCGATACCCGCCGCGCCATGCCGCACTGCGAGGCGCGCGTCATGCGCCGAGAGCAACCCTTTCACGATGATCGGCAATGACGTGATGCTGCGCAGCCACTCGAGCGCCTCCCACGTCAGGCTCGGGTCGAACTGATCGTTGATGTACCTGAGCAGTGCCGATCCATCGGTGGTGTCTTCGATCGCCTGGTTGAAATTGGCCGCACGGATCTGCGTGGGCACCCTGAAGCCATTCCGCAGGTCGCGCTCGCGATTGCCGGGCCGCTGCACATCGACCGTGATGCAGATCGCGACGTATCCGGCCGCCTCGGCACGCTTCACCAATTCATGCGTGATCGCGCGATCACGATACACGTACAGCTGAAACCAGCGTGGCGCCGCGGCGGTGGCAGCGACGTCTTCCAGCGACGTGGAACTGAGCGTGCTGAGCACCTGCGCGATGCCTTCCGCCGCGACCGCGCGTGCGACGGCCAACTCGCCATCCGGATGTGCGAGCTGATTCAGCGCGCATGGCGCCGTAATGATCGGCATCGAGAGCGGTGCACCGAGTGCGGTCGTGCGCAGGTCGCAGGCGCTCACGTCCACCAGCATGCGCGGGATCAGTCGCCGGCGTGTCCACGCCAGCTCGTTCTCGCGGACCGTGATCTCGTCGCCCGCACCACCGGCGTAGTAGTCATACACCGATTGCGGCAGGCGCTCGCGGGCGAGGGCTTCGTAGTCGCGGGGGTTCAGCAACACGCTCATCAAACACTCGGCGGGGTGAGGGCTGGCAACAGTCTATCGCGCGGCGCACCGCGTCGCCGCCCCCGCCAGCGCGCTCGCGCTACGGCAGTGCAAACGCCACGTACGCATCCCCCGATGCCGATCCGAGCTTCCCGCCACCGCACGCGATCACCACGTACTGCTTGCCATTGACGCGATACGTGCTCGGCGTGGCGTACCCCGCAGCGGGCAGTGCTGCTTCCCACAACAGCGCACCTGTGGCCTTGTCGAACGCGCGGATCATGTTGTCCTGCGTCGCCGCGATGAAGAGCAATCCACCGGCGGTGACGATCGGACCGCCGTACTGCTCGGTTCCGGTGGGCTTGATACCCTTTGCGGTGAGCGAGGCATATGCACCGAGTGGGATGCGCCACTTGTACTCGCCCGTGTTCATGTCGATCGCACTGAGCGTGCCCCACGGCGGCTTGATCGCCGGGAAGCCATCTGCAGTGCGCCAGCGCTCATAGCCGACGAATTCATATGGCGATTGCGATCGACGCAGCCTTGCCGCCGCGAGTTCGGAAGCGTGTGGAGAATCGTCGGCCGACGCCACCGGCGCCGGCTTCCCCAGCAGATACGCGACGATCGCCCGCTTCTCCGGCTCCGTCAGTGCCGCGAACGACGGCATGAATCCCTTGCCGCGTTCCAGTGTCTGCCGGATTTCCTCAGAGCTGCGCCGCTTCTCGATACCGATGAGAGACGCGACGCGATCACCATCGCCTTTGCGATCAGCCTTGTGACAGCTGGCGCAGGCCGCCGCGAACACCGCCGGCCCTATGCGCGGCGCGCCGGTCGGGCTGCCGAGGCTCGCGGTATCGCGCATCGCGGCAATCCACGGCACGTCGCTCGCGTTGACGTACAGCGTGCCGCTCTCGTTGTCGATCGCCGCACCACCCCACTCACCACCGCCGTCAAAGCCGGGCAACACGATGGTGCCCAGCTTGCTCGGCGGCGTGAACAGTCCGCCGCTGCGCAGCATCTTGAATCGCTTCAAGGCCTCGGCGTGCGACGCAGGCGAGAGCGACGTGAGATCGGAATCAGCGACAGTCTGCCGAGCGAATGGCGCTGGCTTCACCGGGAAGGGTTGCGTCTTCGACGCGACTTCGCCGGTCAGATCGGATGCGGGTACCGCGCGCTCTTCGACGGGAAACAGTGGCGCCCCGGTCTGACGATCGAAGAGATAGACGAAACCCGTCTTCGTGATCTGCGCGACGGCATCGGTGGATTTTCCATCGTGCATCACGGTCAGCAGATTCGGTGCGGCCGGCAGATCGCGATCCCAGATGTCGTGATGGACCGTCTGGAAATGCCATTTCCGCTTACCGGTCGCGGCGTCGAGTGCGAGCAGCGTGTTGGCGTAGAGTGCCTGACCGAGCCGGTTGCCGCCGTAGAAGTCCGGCGTGGCGGATCCTGTCGGCACGTAGACGATACCGCGTGCGAGATCGACGCTCATCCCGGCCCACGAGTTCGCGCCACCGACCGTCTTCCACGCATCGGCGGGCCAGCTGTCGTAGCCCTCCTCGCCCGGCTGCGGAATGGTGTGAAACGTCCACTGCACCTTCCCCGTGCGCACGTCGTATGCGCGCACGTGGCCGGGCGCCGATCCTTCACCCTCACCAACGCGTGTGCCTTGAATCAGCAGGTCGTGATAGATGACGCCGGGACTGGTGGCGAGAATGAACGCGCTGCCGACATCGCGACCGAGTCCGAGCCCGAGATCCACCCATCCGGAATCGCCGAAGGTGGAGATCGGCTTGCCGGTCGTCGCATCGAGCGCGTAGAGCCGTCGTGC
>JBBRLZ010000108.1:0-8720 GCA_038231095.1 Gemmatimonadales bacterium | reverse complement strand
CGTGGACCGGTCGACGGCGTGCCGTCGATGCTGCAGCCCGTGGCGCACATGGTGGGGCAGATTGGCGAGAGCGTGCACGAACTCGTCGCCGGACTGACCGAGGCGCAGTGGAACGCGCGGCCGGCTGGTGTGGCGTCCGTGACGTTTCACGTGCGGCACGTCACGGGTGTGCTCGATCGGCTGTTCACATACGCGAAAGGCGATGCGCTCAGCGAGACGCAGTTTGAAACGCTGCGCGGTGAAGGCGATGTGCTCGCGTCCGGCGACGTCGTGAGTGTGCTGCGCACGTTCGACGCACAGATCGACGAGGCGATGGCTGCGCTGCGGGCAACCGATCCGTCGACCCTCGGTGACTACCGCAGCGTCGGGCGCGCGCAGCTGCCGTCAACAGTCATCGGTTGCCTCGCGCACGGTGCTGAACACGGGATGCGACATGTCGGGCAGTTGTCGGTGACGGTGCGAATCATCCGCGCCGCTGGCTGATCAGCCACCGGCGCCGGGATAGGTCTTCTTGAGTTCCTCGACTGTCCAGGCGCCGCGCGCGCCGATTTTGTCGCGAATTGCCTTCACCTGTGCCGCCGTCACGCCAGTCGCCGCGTTACCCCATTGTGAACGCGCGTAGGTGAGCACATTCGCCACGTCGTCGTCGCTGAGCATGCCCCATGGCTGCATCGCGCTGTTGTACGCCTTGCCCTCCACCGAAATCTCGCCCTGCAGCCCGGCCAGTACGATGGAAATCGGCACGCTCGGCTCGCCCAGTAGCCACTGCGATCCTTTGAGCGGCGGAAAGGTCCCTTCGACGCCCATGCCCGTCGCCTGATGGCAGCTGGCGCAGATCTGCCCATAGGTCGCGGCACCCTTGTCCGCGGTGGTGACTTCGGCCGCCGGTGCAACCGCTGCTGGGGCGGCAGCGTCCGTCGCCGCCTTCTTGTCGCCGCCACCGCACGCTGCGAGAAACGAGGCGCCAAGCGGGAGCACAAGCAGTGCCAATGTGCGATGCATCGAGCGTGACATGGGATAGGAGCAGGAGTGAGCGCGCACCGGGCGCCGTCTTCTGAGGGCGCGTGAATAACCACGCGTCGAAGGTAAATCGCATATCAGGATGTGAATGTCAGCATTCGCCTGACGCAGGTGCAGGTAAAAACGGACATCGCGGTGAGATTAACGGCCGTACCTATCTCCGTGAGCGTGCCATCGTCCCCACGACACGCTCCTCACACTGTGCACGGAGTCACTGATGTCTCGATTGCTCACCCAGGGCAAAGCCGGCCTCTCGGCTGTGGCGGTCTGCTCTGCCGTCGTGCTTGCCTACGCCTGCGCCCCGACCGGCGCCAAGAAACCCAACACGGTATTGGTCGGCGGTGACGCCGCGCAACAGGTGTATGTCGCGCCGGGCAAGTACGACGAGTTCTACGCCTTCCTCTCCGGTGGATTCAACGGCCAGGTTGGCGTCTACGGCCTGCCGTCCGGTCGCCTGCTGAAGCTGATCCCGGTGTTCAGCCAGCATGCCGAAAATGGCTGGGGCTACAACGAAGAGACGAAGGGAATGCTGGAGACGTCGTACGGCTTCGTGCCGTGGGATGACCTGCACCACACCGCCCTGTCGCAGACGAATGGCGAGGACGACGGTCGCTGGTTGTTCGTGAATGCCAACAACACGCCGCGCATCGCTCGCATCGACCTCACCCGGATGGAGACGGATGAGATCATCGAGATCCCGAATGCCGCCGGCAACCACGCCTCGCCGTTCATCACCCAGAACAGCGAGTATGCCGTAGCCTCGACGCGTTTCAGTGTCCCGATCCCGAATCGCGACATGCCGATCTCGGACTACAAGAAGGGTTTTCGTGGCTCGATCAGCTTTGTGACGGCGAACCAGCCGGGCAAGATGCGGATTGCGTTCCAGCTCCTTGTCCCGGGGTTCGACTACGACCTCGCGCGCGCCGGCAAGGGCCCGTCCGACGGCTGGATGTTCTTCACCTCGTATAACTCCGAGAAGGCCAACAGCCTCCTCGAGGCGAATGCCTCACGCAATGACAAGGACTTCATCGCCGCGGTGAACTGGAGGAAGGCCGAAGCCTGCGTCCGGGACGGCAAAGGCGTGACGATGCCGACCGAGTACCTGCACAACACAATGGATGGCTTCACTCACACGGCGCACGTCACGAAGGAGACCAGCGTCGTGACACTCGAGAGCGGCGCCTGCCCCGGCGTGATGTACTTCCTGCCGACCCCGAAGTCACCGCACGGCGCCGATGTCGATCCGACGGGCGAGTACATCGTGGCCGGCGGTAAGCTCGCCTCGGTGATTCCGGTGCACAGCTTCTCCAGGATGCTGGCCGCGATCGAGAAGAAGGATTTCGAAGGCGAGGTCGAAGGCATTCCGGTGCTGCGCTACGCCAGCGTGCTCGCGGGTGAAGTGAAGAACCCGGGGCTCGGCCCACTCCACACGGAGTTCGACGGCAAGGGCTACGCGTACACGTCGTTCTTCATTTCGTCCGAGATCGTGAAGTGGAAGCTCGGCACATGGGAAGTGGTGGATCGCACGCCGACGTTCTATTCCGTCGGCCACCTGATGATCCCCGGCGGTGGCACGCGCAAGCCGACCGGCAAGTATGTCCTCGCGATGAACAAGATCACGAAGGATCGCTACCTGCCCACCGGGCCGGAGCTGGCGCAGTCGGCGCAGCTGTACAGCATCGACGGCGACAAGATGAAGCTGCTGCTCGACTTCCCGACTTTCGGCGAGCCGCACTATGGCCAGGCGATCCTTGCCAGCGTGATTCGCGACCGACAACTGCGGTTCTACTCGCTGAAGGAGAACCACCATCCGCAGGTCGCACGCACAGAGCGTGAGACGGGCATCAGCCGGACGGGCAAGGCGGTGCACGTCCGCATGGCGGCGCTCCGCAGCCACTTCTCGCCCGACAACATCGAGGGCGTGCAGCTCGGCGACACGGTCTACTTCCACGTCACGAACATCGAGCAGGACTGGGACATGCCGCACGGCTTTGCGGTGCTGGGGGCCAACACCTCGGAAATCCTGATGATGCCGGGTGAGACGCGGACACTGAAGTGGGTGCCGACGCGTATCGGCATCTTCCCGTTCTACTGCACCGACTTCTGCTCGGCGTTGCATCAGGAGATGCAGGGGTACATCCGCGTCTCGCCGGCCGGCTCGAGTGTGCCGCTGATCGCGAACTCCGGTCGCACTGGCCAGAACGTGGAGGCGACGGTGGCTGCCGCCGCTGCATCCGTGCCGAAGCACTGATCGCGACTTCTCTCCGGTGACGCCGACCACTGCGGTCGTCGTCACCGATGCCGCACTTACACGGACAGGTTCAGATGCCCCGCATCACCCGCTGGCTCATCGGTCTCGCTGCACTCGCATTCCTTGGTGTCTTCTTCTTTCCGCTCTGGCGGGTGACCCTCGGGGCACCGCAGTACCCGGAAGGGATCGGAATGCTGATTCACGTGGACGGCGTGAGCGGTGTCCGTGAGCATGACCTCGAGAACATCAACGGCCTCAATCATTACATCGGGATGCACCGCATCGAGCCGGATGCGATCCCCGAACTGACCTACATGCCGTGGATCGCGGGCGCGATTGCGCTCACCGGGCTGCTGGTGGCCTGGCGTGGCTCGCGTCGACTCTGCATCGCATGGGCGACCGCAGTGATCGCCACGCTCGGTGCCGGCGTCTACGACTTCTGGCGCTGGGAGTACGACTATGGTCACAATCTGAACCCTGATGCCGCGATCAAGATTCCCGGCCTGACGTACCAGCCGCCGCTCATCGGGTCGAAGCAGATCCTGAACTTCGTTGCCAACTCGTATCCGGATGTTGGCGGCACACTGCTGATCCTGGCGGGCGCGGTGATCGGACTTGTTCTGGTCTACCTCCTTGTCGCGCGGAAGGCACCATCGACGCGCGCGGTGCGCACCGCCCCCGCGCTGGCATCGACGGCTCTGGTCGCCGTCACGTCGCTGCTGCTCGCGTCGTGTGCGGCGCAGGGGCCTCGCGCGCTGGTGGCGGGTACCGATGAATGCGCGCAGTGCCGCATGATGATCGCCGATCCGCGGTTCGGCGGTGAGGTGATCACGCGGACCGGCCGCGTGCAGACGTTCGATGCACTCGAGTGTCTCACGAATTACGTCGCCAGCACCGATACCGCGATGCTGCGCGAGATCTGGGTGAGCGACTTCGAGCACCCGGGTGCCTGGTTGCCAGCGTCGAAGGCGGTGTTCATCGAGGGCGCGACGACCGGCAGCCCGATGGGGCGCTCCCTGCTGGCCGTGGCGCCCGGCACAAACCCTCACGCCGCAGCCACGCGATATGGGGGCCGCGCCAGCGACTGGCGCGCGCTGCTGCAGGCCGCGAAGTCCGGCGCCGCGGAAGTGCCGCATGACACGACGGAAGCGCACCATGCGCACTGACACCCGCACTGACCTTCGGAGTGACCTCCGCTCCTGGCGCCGTCACGCGAGTCCGGAGCAGCGATGCGCATTCGTCCTTGGCCTGGCGTTGAGCGTCGTCGCTGCAACGTCGTTGCAGGCACGTCAGGTCGAGGTACATCCGGGACGCGGCACGCCACTCACGGATGCGCTGGCTGCGGCACAGCCCTTCGACACACTGCTCATCCATCGCGGCCAGTACCGCGAACCGACGCTGTTGGTGACGAAGCCCGTCGTCCTTCGCGGCGACACCGGCGCCGTGCTTGACGGCCAGGGACAGCACCCGATCATGATCGTGCGCGCCGCCCACGTCAGCGTCGAGGGACTCACCTTCCGCAACACCGGCTACAGCGGCGTGGATGACCGCGCGGCGCTCCGCTTCGTGGACGTGTCGGATTGTCGCGTGATTGGAAACCGCATCGAGCAGGCGTTCTTCGGTGTCTATCTCGCGCGCGTGAACGGGTGCGACGTGCGCGACAACGTCATTCGCGGCACGGCGCACGGCGAGATGGACGCCGGCAACGGCATTCATCTCTGGTACTCCCGCAACGTGCGTTTGACGCGCAACACCGTGGAACGGCATCGCGACGGCATCTACTTCGAGTTCTCGCACGGCGGAGTGGCGCGGGACAACATCAGCCGGTCCAATGCGCGGTACGGCCTGCATTTCATGTTCTCCGACAGCTGTCAGTACATCCACAACCGCTTCGAGCAGAACGGAGCGGGCATCGCGGTCATGTACACCAACCACGTTGAGCTGATCGGCAACCTGTTCGCCGATTCACGCGGTAGCGCGTCGTACGGTCTGCTGCTGAAGTCGATCTCCGACTCGCGCATCGAAGGCAACACGTTCCGCGCGAACTCCATCGGACTCCATCTCGAGGATGCGAACCGGAACCAGATCATTGGCAACCGGATGGAGCGTAACGGGTGGGCGTTGCGCCTGATGGCCAACGCCGATGACAACACCGTGGCCCGCAACGACTTCATCGGCAACGCCTTCGACGTCGTGGCGGTCGGGGACCGCAACACCACGCAAATGCACGACAACTACTGGGACAGCTACCGCGGCTACGACCTCGATCATGATGGGAGGGGCGACGTGCCACACCACCCGGTGCGCCTCTTCGCGTTGATCGTCGCGAACAACCCGCCGTCGCTGGTGCTGTTGCGCTCCTTCCTCCTCGACCTCCTCGATCTGGCGGAACGCGTGCTGCCGGTCCTGACGCCGGCGACGGTGGTCGACACAGCTCCCTCCATGCGCGTGCATACATGATCCAGATCCGATCAGTCCAGAAGCGCTTCGGTCGGCTGCCCGTCCTGCGAGGAATCGACCTCGCGCTCGCACCGGGCCGCGTGACCGCCATCGTCGGCCCGAATGCTGCTGGCAAGAGCACGCTCATTCGGTGCATCCTCGGGCTCACGCAACCGGACAGCGGCAGCATCACCCTTGCCGATGGTCGCGATGTGCGACTGCCAGCGGCGCGCGCGGCCATCGGCTACATGCCGCAGATGCCGAGTTTCCCGGACAACCTCACCGGCCACGAAGTACTCGTCATGCTCGATGCACTGCGGCCGGACGTCGTACCCGACAACACATTGCTCGAACGATTTCAGCTTGCCGGACAGCTCGACAAGCCGGTGCGCACGCTCTCCGGCGGCACCAGGCAGAAGCTCTCTGCGGTGATTGCGTTCCGGTATCGTCCATCCCTGTTGGTGCTCGATGAGCCGACGGCCGGACTCGATCCGCTGGCCGCGTCGGTCTTCAAGTCGGCGGTGATGGCGGCGCGCGACGCTGGCACCACCATCCTGCTCACGACCCATGTGGTCGCTGAACTCGCCGTGCTCGCCGACGATGTCGCTTTCCTGCTCGATGGCACCATCCGGTTCGCCGGGTCGGTCGCAGCGTTGCTGCGCGAGGCCGATGCCACGACGCTCGACGAAGCGCTCGCCACGCTGATGCAGTCACCTCTGGAAGCAATTCCCGCCGCCGCACTGGGAGCTCAAGCCGACATTCACGTGGTCAAGGAGGCACGAGCATGACCGCCGCATCGATGACGGTGCCCGGCACCGCGGCCCTCGCCCGCATCATCGCGGTGCACCAATCGCGTGACGTGCTTCGCAAGCGCTGGGTCATCGCGTACGCGATCGTGCTGGCCGTGACTGGCGACCTGTTGCTCCGCCTGGCAGGCAGTGGCCCGTCAGCGCTGGTGTCGCTGCTCAACGTGGTCCTGCTGCTCGTGCCGCTGATCGCGCTCATCCTCGGCTCGGCCTCGCTGTACAGCGCGCGCGAGTTCACGGAGTTGCTCCTTGCCCAGCCGATTCCGCGGCGGGCGCTCTTCATCGGCCTGTACCTCGGTCTGACGCTCCCGCTGATGGGTGCGACGCTGGCGGGCATAGCACTGCCGTTTCTGCTCGAGCGGGCGCTCGACCCGGCGACCACGCCGATGCTGGCGTTGCTCCTCGCGGTCAGCATCCTGCTGGTGGGAGTCTTCACCGCGCTCGCATTCCTGATCACGGTCGCGGTGCGCGATCGGGCGCGAGGGCTGGGCGTAGCGATCCTCGCCTGGCTCGCGCTGGGCATTCTCTACGATGGCGTCGTGCTCGCCGTCGCAACGGTGTTTCGCGACTGGCCGATCGAGCGCGGGATGCTGGCGGCAATGGCACTCAATCCCATCGACCTCGCGCGCACCATCCTCCTCCTGCGGTTGGATGTCGCGGCACTGATGGGCTACACGGGTGCGGTGTTCCGAAGCGCATTCGGCACCACTGCCGGACTCCTCATCGCGCTCTCCGCGCTCGCCGCCTGGATCCTTGTGCCGTGGTGGCTGGCCGCAAGGTCATTTGATCGCAGGGATTTCTGACGTCCGCGTGTGGGGACTCACCACTTCCGGCAGCCGCCATTCGCGCCGTACACTGACGACAGCGTTGTTCGTTGCCTCCGCCACATACTCCCGTGCTTTCACAAACCTCTGAATACGCGCTCCGCATCATGGCCTTCCTCGCCCAGCAGCCGGCCGATGCACTCGTGCCGGCCGTCATGATGGAGGGCAAGGTGCTGGTGCCGGCGAACTATCGCGCCAAGATCCTGAATCACCTCACGCGCGCGGGCCTGCTGCAGTCGACGCGCGGGCGCACCGGCGGGTTCAAACTCTCCCGCCCAGCCAGGAACATCCGTCTGTCCGACGTGGTGGCACCGTTCGAGCCTGCTGGTGGCACCGTGAAGACATGCGTCATGGGTCGCGCGCGATGCGCCGATGCGGCGCCTTGCGCGGCGCACCAGCGCTGGCGGCAGCTGGCAAACGCTCGTGAGGAATTTCTGCAGGAGACATCGGTCGCAGACGTGGCGGCGCCACCAAAGCGCAAATCATGTTCCGATCATTGCGATCGCGCGACGCACAAGTAGTGAACAATACGGCCGCAAATGTGTCACGTGCCGTGCAGGAGGGGCTCTGTGGAGAGAGGGGCGCTGCGTCACGGCACCGCTGACGCTGCGACTGCGCCGTGCGTGCAGCGACCTGATCCAGAATCCGCCAGCGAGACGCTGCGTACGGTCAGCGTTGGCAGGAACGTTCCTTTCTCGGCGCTTCTGCGTCGGTGACGGCTTCGCGCCGTCAGGAGGCACGATGTCGTACGCATGCGAACTCATTGACATGCCGTCGCAACCCACGCGCGCTGTCCGCGCGATGACGACGTACCACAAGCTCCCGAAAACGATCGGCGCCGGCTTCGCCTCGCTCAAGTCGTACCTTGCCGCGCATGCCGTCACACCCATCGGACCGATGTACGTGAAGTATGACGGACCAGCCGCGCACGACTTCACGGTGGAAGTCGGCGTTCCGGTGCCCGGTGACGCTCCACTCATCTCCGGGCTCGAGGTCTCCGCGTTACGCGGCGTGCGTGCCGCGAGTTGCCTGCACCGCGGGCACTACTGCGACCTTCCGCACGCATACAAGGCGCTCGAGACGTGGATGGCGGGCGAGGGCTTGGTGCCGAGCGGTGAGGCGTACGAGCTGTACCTGAATGACGGCGAGCGCACACCACCCGACGCCTGGCTCACGCGCATCGCGATACCGCTGATGTAGGCAGCAACCGTGTCACGAACGCACGATCCGACGAACGAAGGGCCCGACGCAGTGCGCATCGGGCCCTTCGTTCGTTCGTGACGCATCACGCCCCGTGCATCACGGCACCGGATTCGTCGGCGGCTTGACGGTCGGATATGCAACGCCGAGCTGCTCGAGATACGATTTGAACTTCGTTGG
>JBBRLZ010000107.1:0-8795 GCA_038231095.1 Gemmatimonadales bacterium | reverse complement strand
GTGAAGACGTTGGCGCGATTGACGACCATGGCCTTCGACGGATCGGCGAGCGGCACCTTGATGATTTCAATGCGCAACTTCGCCGAGCTCGGATCGCTGCTGGCGGCGCTGGTGCAGCCGGCGAGTTCGTTCGGCGAACGGATGCCGGCCGAGCCCGAGACGTAGATGTAGATGTTCTGCTTGTCCTTCGGATCCTCGAGCACCGTATGCGTGTGCGAACCGCGGCACGTCTGCACGTTGGCGATCAGCTTCGGTGCCTTGATGTCGGTGATGTCGAAGATGCGCACGCCGCGCATGCGCAGCGGGCTGACGGTGTCCTGCACGCCGCCGGCCATGCAATCGGTGCGGCCGTTGTTCGCCTCGACCGACATGAACATCAGGTTCTTGTACACGGAGACGTCATTCTGCGACGCCGGGCACGGATACGACGTGACCAGCTGCGGGCTCGCCGGGTTGGTCATGTCCCAGATCACGAGGCCACCGAAGTTGCCCTGAATCGCGTACTTGCCGGTGAACGTGATGTCGGAATTCCACGCGCCACCCATCCCTGCCGGCGTCTGCGCGCTGCCGGTGACCTTCATGTTGGATACGGCCGTCTGCGCGTTGTACAGACCGCCCTTCAGGCCGACGCGTGCATCCTTCGACCAGTCAGCGGCAGCGGCCGCCTGCGGCGTCGGCTCCGGCTTGGGCTTGGCGGCTGCGCAGGCCGCAAGACCGGCGAACGCTGCAAAGGTGGCATACTGACCAGCGCGCGCGCGCAGGCGGCGCTGGTATTGACGGGGCAGGGACATCGTGAGGCCTCGGGTGTGGTAAACGGAAAACGTGAGGTGCTGCGGTCCATCGCTGCATTCGATCACTTCGGTGGTGCGTATCCCAGCTCGAGCAACATCGACAACATGCGCTGGATTTCGGTGGACTGATCCACTTCGACGTCCGACGCGAACTTGAACACTGTTTCATCCTGCCCTGCGCCCTGGTTTGCGAAAAGGGCACGGACCATCGACACTGCGCCGCGATGGTGCTGCATCATGTAGACGAGCAGGAGATGATCGTACTCCGGGCCGCGCGCCGCACTGAGTTCCTTCATCTGCGCATCGCTCAGCATCCCGGGCATGCTGTTGCCCATCGCTGGCATCGCCATGCCGGGCATGCTGCCCATCGCCGACATGTCGTGCCCGGCGTGCGCACCGCCACCGGCCGCCTTCATCGTCACGTTGCCGAGTGAGTCCACCGACATCGGATCCTGATTACGGTCGCGCAGCCAGTTCTGCATCGTCACGATCTCATCAGACTGTGCATTGATGATGCGCGCCGTGAGTCGCTGCACCGCAGGGGATGCCCCGTGCGACACCGCCCAGCGGGACATGGTGATCGCCTGCGCGTGATGATGAATCATCCCGCTCATGAAATCGATGTCGGATTTCGTGTACGGCAGGCGAGCCGAATCCGCCTTGGCACGCGCGGTCGCGCCGGCCTGGCCCATCACAAACGCATCAGGCTTCGTTGCAGTCGCGCAGGCCGTGACGGCAAGGGCGCTGCAGAGCAGGAACAGAGTCGGGCGGAGGACGGTCATGCGCTCTTGATGCGAATGGCTGTTGGGTGTCACGACGCCGTCGCCGGACAACGTTCAAGATACCGCGCGAACCGGCCGAACTGTTCCTTGCTGAGCTCGGCAAATCCGGCCGGTCGCGAGATCGCGTGCGCCTTGGCGATACCTTCCCGCCCGTCCAGCACGCCGCCCGTCGACCGGAGATGCCATGTACCGCCGCGCCGTCCTTGCCCTGATCGCTGTCGTCTCCTCGTCGGCCCCGTCGCAGGCGCAGAACGACCCTGCGCTCGCCGCCCGCATCGGGGCGATCATCAACCGGCCGGAGTTCCGTCACGCGCTCTGGGGCATCCAGATCTTCGACACCGACGCGGGCAGGACGGTGTATGCGTTGAACGAGGACAAGCTCTTCACCCCCGGCTCGACCACCAAACTGCTCTCGGCCGGCACCGCACTCGCGAAGCTCGGCGCGACCCAACGGTTTTCGACGAAGGTCTACCGGACCGGCGCCATCAGTCCGAGCGGCACGCTCGCCGGTGATCTCGTGCTCGTGGCGAGCGGCGATCCGAATCTGTCGCAGCGCATGCAGCCCGACGGCTCACTGGCCTTCGAGAATCATGATCACTCGTACGGCGGGGCGTCGGACACGAAGGCGGTGCCGGGCGATCCGGTGATCGTCATCAGGCAGCTGGCTGCGCAGGTGGCCGCGAAAGGCATCAAGCGCATCACCGGCCGCGTGCTCGTGGATGTGTCGTTGTACGCTGAAGGCACGCGCGAACTCGGCACCGGCGTGGTAGTGTCGCCGATCTCCGTCAACGACAATGTGATCGACATCACGGTGGCGCCTGCCGCAACCCGCGGCGTGCCGGCACAACTCGTCGTGTCGCCGATGTCACGGTATCTGCGCATCGTGAACAAGACGCGCACCGTTCCCGCTGACTCCGCGAGCGCGCTTGACTGGGATGACTCGGTCTCGGCCGATGGCAGCGTGCGCCTTACGATCACGGGCACGATTCCGCTCGGAAAGGCTGGCGTGCTGCATTCGTACGCCGTGCCGAGTCCGTCGAAGTTCGCAGCGATGGTGCTCACTGAAGCGCTTGCCAGCGCCGGCGTCGTCGTAGCGCCGCAGGCGAAATCACTGCCGGCGAATTTTGCGAAACTCGCCGCGCAGTACGCCGCATCGAATCTCGTCGCCGAACATCTCTCGGCCCCCGCAACCGAGATGGTGAAGGTGGTGCTCAAGGTCAGCCAGAACATGCATGCCTCCAGCCTGCCGCTGCTGATGGGCGCGCTGTATGGCACAAAGGGCCAGAATGGCTTCGATGTGGAGCGCGAGTGGCTGCAATCGGAGGGCCTCGATACGAAAGGCGCGCAGCAGGCGGATGGCACCGGTGGCGACGCGCATTTCACGCCGGCGTTCATGATCAGCTATCTGCAAATGATGTCCAGGCGCGCCGACTTTGCGGCGTTCAAGGCGGCGCTGCCGGTGCTCGGCAAGGACGGGACGCTCTACAACATCCAGCCACAGTCGCCCGCGGCCGGGCACGTCTTTGCGAAGACAGGCACCTTTGCGCTCGGCGATCCGCTCAATCGCGGGCTGCTCGTGACCGGCAAGGGGCTTGCTGGATACGCGGAGACGGCCAGCGGAAGGCATCTCATCATCTGCGTGTATGTGAACAACGTGTTCGTGTCGTCAGCACCGGATGAGGTGACGCGCGTGATCGGGCAGGCGCTCGGCGAAGTCGCGGCGACGACGTGGGACATTCCGTAACTGCGTTTACGACTGAGTGTTGGACTGTGCGGCCGCTCCGGCGCGCACCTGTTCTGCCGCTTCTCTGGAGACTTTCCCATGCGTGTCGTGCATTCGATGATCGTCGTTGCCGCGCTGACTTTGCCACTGTTCGCCGGCGGCCAGAGTCCGTCGCCACGCTCGACTGCCACCGATTCGATGGTGGTGACCACCGACTGGCTGGCCGGGCACCTCAGCGATCCATCGGTCGTGGTGGTGGAGGTCGTGTCCGAACCGGCCAAGCGAGGGCCGCACATTCCCGGGTCACATGCACTCTTCTATCGTCAGATGACGGTGAGTCGCGATGGACTGAGTACCGAACTGCCGTCGCCCGATTCGCTGCGTGCGCTGATCGAAGGCCTCGGCATTTCGAGCGCGCAGCGCGTGGTGGTGTATGCTGCCGAAGCGCCGATGGCGACACGCTTTCTGATGACGCTCGACTATCTCGGTCACAGTCGGTTCGCGTATCTCGATGGCGGACTGCCGAAGTGGACGGCCGAGCACCGCGCGGTGACTGATGCCGATTCGGCGATTTCGCGTGGCAAATTCGGAGTTGCGCCGCGTTCCGACATGATCGCAAGCGCCGACTGGATCGCGACGCGGCTCGGGAAAGCCGGCACGGCACTCATCGACACCCGTACCGACGGCGAGTACAATGGCACGGGCAATCGCAGCGGCATGCCGAGTGCGGGCCATCTCGAAGGGGCGCGTCAGCTCGAGTGGGAGTCGCTGTTCGACGCGGGCAACGGTCTGCTGCTCAAGCCGCGCGACGTGCTCAGGCAGTTGTACACCGATCGCACGCATGCCGGTGATACGGTGGTCACGTATTGCTGGGTGGGCTACCGCGCGAGCGCGACGTACTTCGCCGCTCGGTTGCTCGGGTTCGACGTGAAGTTCTACGACGGATCGTATCAGGATTGGCAGCAGCGGAAGCTGCCGACCAAGGCAGGCGTGGCGCCGTAGTCGCGCGGCCTGAGCGTGTTGAGGGCACGGGGGCGCGCCTCTCATGCCGGGCGTGCCGCGGTTTACAGCGCCGTCGCCGGTGCGTATGTCTCCTTGCTTGCGATTCCGCCAGAAGTAATCACGCCGGGGAGCCCTGATGCGCCGTCGAGTATTCGTTGTCGCGTGTGCCGCGTTGCTGATCGTCGTCACCACGGCCACCGCGCAGGACGCGCCCCCCAAGGCGCCATTGCTCTGGCAGGAAGTGATGGTGCCGATGCGCGACGGCGCGAAGCTCCAGACGGTCATCCTCACACCCGCCGATGCTCGGGGGCCACTACCGATCCTGGTACGTCGCTCGCCGTACGGAGTGCCCGATCGCGCGCCGGCAGTCATGCCAACGAACCTCAAGGAACTGGCGGCCGACGGCTACATCTTCGTCATCCAGAATCTGCGCGGGCGCTTCAAGTCCGAAGGCACGTTCCTGCTGTCGTCCGTCGTGCGCCTCGACGATCCGAAGCACGTCAGCGAGACCACCGACGCCTACGACACCATCGACTGGTTGGTCAAGAACATCCCGAACAACAATGGCAAGGTGGGCATCTATGGTGTGTCGTACGACGGGCTCACCGCCGCGCAGACGCTGCTCAAGCCGCATCCGGCACTGAAGGCAATCAGCGAACAGGCGTCGCCCGCCGACCAGTGGATGAACGACGACAATCACCGCTACGGCGCGCTCCGCGAGAGCTACGCCTTCGAGTACGCGGTCCTGGAGCAGGCAGACAAGGGCGCCAATACGAACTTCAAGTTCGAGACGTACGACACGTATCAGTGGTACCTCGATCTCGGCCCACTGTCCAACATCAACACGAAATACCTGCACGGATCGATCCCGTACTGGAACGACGTCGTGAAGCATCCGGACTACGATACGTTTCACAAGGCTGAAGCGTGGGTGACGCAGGTCACTGCGTCCACGGTACCGAACCTGAACGTCGCCGGATTCTGGGATCAGGAAGATCCTTGGGGGCCGTGGCAGATCTTCAAGCGTGCGAACATGAAGAATCCGAATCGCGACAACTTCATGGTGGCCGGGCCCTGGTTTCACGGACAGTGGCAGCAGGCGGTCGGCGACAGCATCGGCCAGATTTCGTTCGGCGGTCACGCCACTGCGCGCGAGTTCCGCGAGATGTATCAGGCGCCGTTCTTCCGCTACTACCTGCACGGCACCGGTGAGAAGCCGAACTTTCAGGCGGCCACATTCCAGTCCGGGTCGAACACCTGGAAGCGATACGACTCGTGGCCGGTTGCCGGCGCCGTGAACACGAACGTCTACCTGCAGACCGACGGCACCCTGACGTTCACGCCGCCGACGAATGGCGGCACGGCGTTCCGCGAGTACATCTCCGATCCGGCGAACCCGGTGCCGTATCGCGAACGTCCGATATCGCCAACGTATCCGGCGGGCGACTGGCGCCGGTGGGAAGTGGCAGATCAGCGTTTCGTGGACCATCGCCCCGACGTGCTCACGTACGTCAGCGCACCGCTCGAGAAGGATCTTGTCGTGACCGGCGAGCTCTCGGCACAGCTCTTCGCATCCACATCGGGCACCGATGCGGACTTTGTCGTGAAGGTGATCGACGTGTTTCCCGAGGACGCGCAGCCGACTGCATGGAACGCGGATGTCGGGCCGGCACCGCATCAGTACGCACGGTCACTGAACGGCTATCAGCTCCCGATCGCGATGGAGGTGCGCCGCGGACGCTACAACAGGAGCTTCGAGCGGCCATCGCCGCTGCCGGCCGGCAAGCCGACGGAGTGGACGTTCCCGCTGCGTGACCACGATCATGTCTTCCTCAAGGGGCACCGACTGATGGTGCAGATCCAGAGCACCTGGTTTCCTGTCATCGACCGCAACCCGCAGCAGTTCGTACCGAGCATCTATGACGCGAAGCCCAGCGACTTCGTGAAGGCCACGCAGCGTGTGTATGCGACACCGGCGATGCCCTCGCACCTTGTGTTGCCGGTCGTGCGCTGAGTCACACTCCTCACTGCTGACAGATTGCCATGGATCGTCGCGAGTTCGTCACCACCACAGCCCTCGGCACCGTCTCACTCGGCGCTGCACAGTTGCCGTTCGCCACCCTCACACCGCTCGACATGTCTGAACACACCAGCGTTAGCACGCCGGTCGCTGCGACGCGCAAGATCCTCATCGCCGGCGGTGGCTTCAACCGCACGTACATCAACTACATGGCGCAGCTGACGGGCAAGAAGCGCCCGCGCATCTGCTACCTGCCGACGGCGGCCGGTGACAGCGTGGACGCGACGCTCGATTTTTACCGCGCGTGCGCCACGTTGGACGTCGAACCGCACGCGCAGAATGTCTTCATCGAAAGTCTGACGCAGACGCTGGGCTGGGACGAGGTGCTGCTCTCGATGGATGGCATTGTCTGTTCGGGCGGCAACACGCTCAATCAGCAGGCCATCTGGAAAGCGCAGGGCATCGACATCGTGCTGAAGACCGCGTGGGACAAGGGCATCGTGCTCGGCGGCGCCAGCGCCGGATCGCTCTGCTGGTTTGAGGAAGGCACCACCGACTCGCGTCCGAAGGCGCTGTCGGTCGTGAAGTGCCTTGGATTTCTGCCAGGCAGTCACTCGCCGCACTACGACGCAGAAGCGGGACGGCGGCCGCTGTATCAGAAGCTGATCGGCGCCGGCACGATGAAGCCAGGCTACGCGTGTGACAACGACGCCGGCATCTATTTCGAGGACACTACCGTGAAGCGCATCGTCTCGGCACGCGATGGTGCGAAGGTCTACTACGTGAGCGTCGTCAATGGCGCGGTGATCGAGAAGACGTTCGAGCCGGAGCGCATCAGGTGACGCTCGTCTGAGCGGCAGCGCGCCGCGCTGACCTGGCGCAACGCGCTTGCCGCTTCGCGCTATCGCTTGCTGGACGGCGGGACCTTTCCCTGCATGCGCATGTACGTGACGATGTTGCCGTAGTGCTCACCATCGTGCACGGCGTTCAGCACCAGCGCACCGACTTTCGTCCCCTTCTCGCCGAACATGTCCACGGCAGCCATCGCGGCAGAGCCTGCGATGGCGTAGGCCTTGGCGCAGTAGGCCGTGGACGCCGTCAGCGCCGCGACGAGTGCCGCCTTGGTCTGCGGACCCTTCTCGATCGCGTCCTCGGCCGCCGGCTTGTCACCCAACACGATGGCGCAGAGCATGTTCTGTGTGCCGGCGACATGACCGACGAGCGCTCCGAACGTGCGCACGCCGGCAATCGGACGATACGCGTACTCCGCCTCGGTGAGTTCATTCGCGGCGGCGGCGATGTTGTCGATCGCGCCCTTCCACTGTTCGCGGATCGCCGTGATTGCGGCGTCTGCCGGCGACTGGGCGTGCAGCGCGCTGGTGACCGTGAATGCGGCGACGACAAGGGCAGTGGAGATGGTGCGAGAGATGTTCGGCATGCAATGCTCCGTTTCGGTGGCTGGGTCAGAGTGCCGCGAACGTAGTGGCACATCGCCAGACTGCGCAACACAGCACGCACCGCGCGCTGGCACCCAACCTGCGCCGGAACGAGAAACGCCCCGGAACCAAGCGGCTCCGGGGCGTTGTCACTCATCCGTTCTGAAGCGTTTACGGCAGGCGATCCGTGCAACCCTTGAAGTTCGGGTTATTCCGTTCATCGGTGACGATCGGCAGGTTCACGTCGGTGCCGTAGTTGCCACCCTTGTAGTGCACACCCTGCGGGAAGGTGTTTGCTTCCGTGCGGCCGTACTGACGGATCAGGCGGCGCATGTCGCCCAGTCGCTGCCCGCGGCTGAACGTCCAGAACGCCTTCTCGCGGAACA
The DNA here is from genome assembly GCA_038231095.1 of Gemmatimonadales bacterium. Taxonomy (GTDB): domain Bacteria; phylum Gemmatimonadota; class Gemmatimonadetes; order Gemmatimonadales; family Gemmatimonadaceae; genus JACMLX01. The sequence goes on along the minus strand of JBBRLZ010000107.1, from coordinate 655 downwards.
TCAGGTTCAGTCGCGCGTCAGCGGTGACCGGATCGACCAATGGCGGCAACACAGCCGGCTGGACATCACCGAGCTTCGGTGGGGCGGCCCGAAGCGCGTTGAGAAGCGACAGCCAGGTTGCGGCGTTCCCGCCGCGAAGTGCGACTTCGGCTTCGATCATCCGGGCGTCGAGACCGTTGGTGACGTCAACCGGCGTCAGCTGACCATACAGGATCGTCGTCCGCGCGAACGTCTGACCATCCTGACTGGCACTCGTGGAGCGGACCACCGGAAGACGCGGATCGTTCGACGATGCGAAGGGAATCGCGTTCGCCACAAACAGATTTCGCGCATTCCCTTCCAGGCTGTCGCCGATGGCGTATCGCCGGGCACTCAGTCCCTGACCCCACAGCGTGTTGCTGCTGGTCGTCAGTGAGAAGGTGTGCTGGTAGTTGTGTGACGTCGGAATGCCAGTCACGTACGTGCCGGCGCCAACGAAATCCGCCAGCCCGAGTGCCACGCGAGCGCGCGTGATCTTCGCTGCCTGATTGATCTTCACGCTCTGCGCGTCGGTGCCGTTCGCGAAGCTGATGGCCGAATCCAGTGACGCGGCCGCCAGCTGGAACACCGCCTGATTCGACAACTGCACTCCGTTTTCCGGCGGCAACGTGGTGCT
>JBBRLZ010000106.1:0-9001 GCA_038231095.1 Gemmatimonadales bacterium | reverse complement strand
GCGATGTACTGCCCATCGCCGTGCGCACCGCGGTCGATGGCAGGAATGCCTCGTAGTCATTGATGCCGACGATCAGCGCGCGTCGCGTCTGTGCCGACAGCGGCGCCACGAGGGCGAGCAGACCGAGGGTCGGCAGCAGCAATCGCATCGGCGGCCGACGAGCGCGCCGTGCGGTGATCAGTGACGAGAGATGAAAGGACGGCATGGGCGTGGACGGTCGAGGTGTCGGTAACACACTGCGGTGAACCGGCGCTGGCCTGTTCACACGGATGGGAAGGAACGGTCGGTACTGCCCGGTGGCAATTCACCCGTTCAGGTGACCGGTTCGCGCCCTCTGGTCCGATGGACACGGAATCGACCGTGACGTGTCCATCCGGGCAGACGTCCCGCCAGCAGTGACTGCACGTGACGCCATCCGTTTCATTGGCCGTCCCGTGCGTTCGACTCTATATCTCTCCGCCATGCACATGCGCCTCTTCCCAGAACGCCCCCTCCTGACCGCGCTGGTCGCGCTGGTCATTGGCGGCACGATTGCAGTTCCAGCGGATGCACAGGTCTCCTGTGATCCCATCCCGGCGATGCCGGACAACGCCGGCAGCAGCAGCTTCGACGGCCAGGTGCGGCAGATGCTGCGCGAGAACGAGGACTTCCAGAAAGCGAACTGCGAAGCCACGACTCCGCGTGCATTGCGCGTTGCCCGCTTGCTTCGCCCGATTGCGGCGGCGGCGCGAGACGTCGGCAGCACGACACGGTTTCTCGTCGTCAACAAGAACGAGGAGAATGCCTGGGCAACCGGCTGGCCTGACAACGGCTATCACCTGATCGTCGTCTACTCTGGCATGATCGAGGCGCTCGATCGCCGCGCGGCGCAGGCTGCACCGCGCGCCGGCCGCAGTGCATCGGAACTCAGCGACATCTTCCTCTCGACCGTCATGGCCCACGAGATGTCGCACAACATCCTGCGGCATTCGCAGGACACGAACTGCCGGCGCTCCAACAATCTCAATGCGACCGGTGGCGAAGGCGCCGCGACGCGCGCCGAAGGCACGCGCGTATCGGCACCGGGTGTCGTCGCCTGCCGTTCCTACTCCCAGTCGAAGGAACTCGCCGCCGACTCACTCGGCGCGTTTCTCATGTTCGCCATCCGCAAGAACAGCGTCTTCAGCGACGCGGGCGAGTTGGTGCGCCTGTGGGAACTTGATGCGGCCGAGGAGCGTGCGTCGGGCGAGAATGCGTTCTTCGGTGAGCGCGTGATGAGCACGCATCCGTCGGCAGTGCGGCGCGCGGCGCTCTACATGCGCCTCTGGGCCAGCATGCTCGAGGAGCAGGATCGCTACGACAGCGCGATCGGCCTGATCAGCGCGAACATCGAGGTGGATCGTGCGATCGCCATGCTCGACTCGGTCAAGCGTGCATTGCCGGGCGCACCATTCATCGATGAAGCGATGGGCGCCGCGCTGCTCACACAGTGGCTCTCCACGGTGCCGGTGGGCGTGCTCGGTGTGCGTCCGACCGTGGGCGTGGTGCGTACGCGATTCGTCGAAGGACTGCGCGGTGACAACACCGGCGACCAGATGCTGCTCGCACGCGCACGCGCCGCGCTCGACGCAATCGCCGACGTGGACAATCATCCGGCGAGCCTGTCGAATCAGGCACTACTCGATGCGTACACCGGGAATTCGGCGCGTGCGCTGCAGCGAGCGAAGCGTGCGGTGCAGCTCTCCGGCGGTGATGCGGCGATCCTCAACACGCTGGGCATCGCGTACTACCAGGCAGGACAGATGGATTCGGCGCGCGCGGTGTTCGGTCGCATTCTCACTGGCAACAACGTCCTGCCGAACGAGACGTCGTTCCGCACGAGTTGTCTGAGCGACAAGACGAAGCCGATGAGCACGCGCGTCTGCTTCAACTACGCGCGCGCCGTGTTCGAGAAGGATCGCACGCAAGGCATCACGCTGCTGGCCGCCTATCGCGATGTGTATGGCCAGCAGCCGTGGGGCCAGGAAGCGGGGCGGGTGGTGATGGTCGCGCGGGCCGGTGGTTCAGTCACGGTTCCCGCCGGATCGTCAGCGCCGATTACGCCGGATGCTGGCGCGCCGCGCCCGCCGGCACCGAAGCCGAATGTGAACAGCAAGATTGGCAATCTCGGCTTCCGTGCGATTCAGCTGGTGTCGCCGGATGGCCTGAAGCATGTCGGCACGGGCATGCGTCCGCGTGATGCGCAGGCCGCCCTGCCTGGCGTCGCGCGCGGCGCGGAAGGCAACGAAGGTCGCGTGCTGCAGAGCGACGAAGCTGGCGTTGGGCTGCTGGTGAAGGCAGATCCGGCCGGTGGCGAGCGGGTGATCGGGATCGTGTCGTCCGGCGGCTGGTCGCTGGCCGGCGTCACCCCGGGCCAGCCGATCAGCGTTCTGAGCCGGCTCGGTCGGGTGGTGGATCGCGACGCGGATACATATGTCTTCGTCGTGACGGGCCATCTGGTTCGCGTCATCACGGATGGAACAGTCATCAAGTCGATCGTGGTGCGGACGGACCAGTAGCCGGGCGCAGTAGTCGGAGTTCTGCGAGCGGAGCGGCTCGGCGGTTGCCGAGTCTCTCCGCTTTGCCGTACCTTCGCGTGTCGTACCGAAACACGCCGGCTCGTGCTGCGTACGGCAGGGTGAGCCCTAACCCGAGGCACCACATGGTCAGTCGCGAAGATCTGGAAAGCTTTCTCGTCCGTCTGGGCGCAGAAGGCGCCAGCTATTCTGAAGTCGAGCCCGGTATGTTCGTCGTCCGCCCTGGAGGCACGCCCGACGCACAGGTCGTCGTGCACCTCACGCCGCCGGTGCTGCTGATGCGGATGAACGTGATGCCGGTGCCGCTGGACCCCGAGACCGCGGCCAAGCTGTCGCGTCGGCTGCTGGAACTGAATGCAACCGATCTCGTCCATGGCGCGTACGGCATCTCCGGGGACGACATCATTCTGACTGAGGCGCTCGAGTTGTCTGATCTCGACTTTTCCGAATTCCTCGCTGCGTACGAGAGCATGACGCTCGCCCTCGCGTCGCACGTGCGCGAGCTCGCCCCGTTCCGCGAGGTTCACTGATCCCATGGGACTCTTCGACAGACTTTCGTCGCTGATCAAGGCGAACCTGAACGACCTGATCTCGAAGGCCGAGGAGCCGGAGAAGCTGCTCGAGCAGTCGATCCTCGACATGCGCTCGCAGCTCGCCAAGGCCAAGCAACAGGTCGCGGCCGCGATCGCCGACGAGAAGCGGCTGCACGATCAGGCAGATCAGGAGTTCAAGCAGGCGGGCGAGTGGGAGCAGCGCGCGATGCTGGCGATCCAGCAGAACCGCGACGACCTCGCTCGGCAAGCGCTCATGCGTCAGCAGGAGCACGGCGAACATGCGGCCGCGCTGCAGAAGACCTGGGAAACGCATTCGGCAGAAACGGAAAAGCTCAAGTCGCTGCTTCGCGATCTGAACGACAAGATCGAAGAAGCGAAGCGCAAGAAGAATTTGTTGCTCGCTCGTGCCCGTCGCGCTGAAGCGCAGCAGCGGATCCAGAACACGATGTCAGGCCTCAGCGAGAAGAGCGCGTTCGAAGCGTTCTCGCGGATGGAAGAAAAGATCGAGCAGAACGAGCGTCGTCTGACGGCGAGCGCCGAAATCGAGGAGGAATTCTCGGGCGATCGGCTGCAGTCGGATTTCAAGCGGCTCGAGAAGGCGGCCGGTGGTCTGTCAGCCGAGGCGCGACTGCTCGAACTGAAGCAGAAGATGGGCATGTTGCCGGCCGGTACGTCGCCGGCGGCAAAGCAGCTGCCGAAGGGTGCACCCGAAACGGCCGATATCGCGGACGCCGATTTCGAACACCTCGACGACGCATCGCCCGCCTCGTGAGTGCGCAGTCGTGAGTAATGCGAGGGCGGTACCCCGGACGCGGTTTGCGCCGGTGCTTTTCGGGATAGTCGTCACCGGGGTGCTGCTCTGGCTGGTGGTGCAGGCGTCGAACGTCTTTCTGCTGTTGTTCATCGCAGTCCTGCTGTCGCTGTTCCTGCGCGCGGTGGCCGATGTGTTTCAGTCGCGATTGCGACTGCCATCGGCCATCGCGCTCCTGGCTGCGGTGCTGATTACGATCGGCGCCATCGTCGGTCTGCTGGCGCTGCTCGTACCGCCCTTCGCTGAACAGACACGCGCGCTGGCGACAGAGTTGCCGCGCTACATCACCGGCCTGGAAAATCAGATCCAGAAGCTCGGCGACCGCATCCCGCCGCTGAAAGAGTATCTCTCGACCGAAGATCACAAGGCGCTGACTGTGCTCTACGGTCAGGCCAGCTCGAAGATCGAGTCGTTGATCCCAAAGCTATTCAGCCTGCTGCACCTCGCGATCGACGGCTTCGCGCTGATGGTGATGTCGCTGTATCTCGCGCGTCGCCCCGCGGACTATCGCGAGTGGCTGATTGCGCTCTTCCCGCCGGTGCAGCGTGAGTTGGTGCGCGACGTGCTGCTGGAGATTGCGCGCGATCTGCGCGCATGGATCACGGGTCAGTTGCTCGGCATGTTCATTCTCGCGGTGCTGACGGCGATCGGGCTCGCAGCGCTGCAAGTGCCGTATTGGCTCACGTTCGGCATCTTCACCGGCGCCGTGGCCATCGTGCCCTTCTTCGGCACGCTGATCAGCACCGCGATTCCGGCGTTGTTCGTGCTCGCGAGCGACGGCGATCCGTGGCGCGTGCTCAGTGTCGTGATACTCGGCGTCGTGATTCACCTCATCGAGAGCAACCTGGTGCTGCCGCTGATCACCGAGAATCAGGTCAAGCTGCCGCCGGTGCTGAGCATCATGTCGGTGTTGATCTTCGGGCAGTTGCTTGGCCCAGTCGGTCTGATCGTGGCGGTGCCGATTCTCGTCGTACTGACCGTGATCGTGCGACGCGTGCTGGTGAATCGCATCTACGAAGGTGCGGCCGAGCGACCGCTGCAGACCGATCGGACGCTGGTTCTTCGTGTGCCGGCACCCGAAGGTGGTGTGACAATTCCGTCAGGGGCGCAGCCGGATCTGATCGCGATGGCGGAGCGGGCGGCGCTCGGGTAGTTCCGTTGTTCGGAGCTGCTCAGATCTGCGGATTGCGAGAGGTCAGTGGCTTCGTGGAGGGCGGGAGAACACCGAGTAGCGCCGATCGCGTGACGGTTACTATCGCGCACCATTGGTTGCTTTGGGAAAGGGCAAATCAAAAAGGATGTGGATGGTGGCGGATCACAAGTCGTTGCAACTGACGCCACTCAGTGTTCTCGGTGTTCTCCCGCCCCCAACGAAGTCACCGAAAGCCCTTTCCGCCATGCATCGCTGCGGCGGTCTTTCCGATGGTTTTATGTTGCAGCCATGTCTCTGTCACCCCGGTATCTGATCCTCGCTGATGGTGCGTTCGGCGTGCATACGTCGAAGACCGCCGTCGGATGCATCCGCTTCACGCCAGAGCAGGTGGTCGGCGTGCTGGACACCATCAATGCCGGCAAGACGGTCGAGCAGGTCCTGGGATTCGGCGGCGCGATTCCGGTCGTGGCATCGGTGGCGGCCGGCATGCCGCTCAATCCGAACATCCTCCTGATCGGCATCGCGCCGACCGGCGGTCAGCTGCCTGATGCGTGGCGGCCAGTGCTCCGTGCGGCGCTCGAGGCGGGGCTGCACATCTGGAGCGGCTTGCACGTCTTCATCGGCGACGATCCCGAGTTCGCGTCACTCGCGCAGCAGAAGGGCGTGAACATCCTCGATGTGCGCAAACCGCCTGCCGATCTGCCGGTGTCGTCGGGCCGCGTGCGTGAGATTGACGCGACGGTGATTCTCACGGTCGGCAGCGACTGCAACATCGGCAAGATGACGACACAGCTCGCGGTGCGCGAAGCCCTCAAGCATCGCGGTGTGCGCGTGGCATTCGCCGGTACGGGTCAGACCGGAATCTTCATTGATGGCAAGGGAATTTCCGTCGATGCCGTCGTCGCGGACTTCATCGGTGGTGCGGCCGAGCGGCTCGTGCTCGAGTCGGCGAAAGATGCGGACATCGTGCTGGTCGAAGGGCAGGGGAGCGTGATTCACCCCGGATTCTCCGGCGTCACGTACGGCCTCATTCACGGTTCGCTGCCACACGCACTCGTGCTCTGCACGCAGCCGTCGCGCGTGGCCATTCGCAACAATGAGTGGGTGAAGATTCCGTCGCTCAAGGAACTGATCGCGTTGCACGATGCCGTCACTGCTCCGCTGCGTCACGCGCCGACGATCGCCGTGGCGATGAACACCTACGATCTCAGCGACGACGCGGCACGCGATGCAATCGAGCGTGCGATGGCTGAGACACGCCTGCCGGCGACCGATCCGGTGCGCTTTGATCCCGGCCCGATCGCGGATGCGATTCTCAAGGTGCATGAGGCGCGCGTCGCGACGCGTTGAAATGCGCCGTACTGCGTCGTTCGGGTGTGCGTGAACGCCGCAGCGGGCGCCATCGTGGCGGTGTCACCAGCCACTGGAGCGCCGCATGTCGGATTCGGAAGTTCAGCTGTCATCGGGCCACGCCTCGCACCTCGACCTGCAGCAGGGCCGCAGCGCTTACGCGCACGTCAGCCCGCAGCTCGTGATGAAGCAGGTGCGAAAGGTCATTTCGGCGGGCGCAGGGACGTGTCGGGTGCGCGTGACCGTGCTCGCGGGCATCTCGCTGCAACTGATGCCGGGTGAAGCGCTGGCAATCACCGGTGCACTGCCGCTTGCGCGCTCGATGCTTTGCGCGGTTGCGGCTGGCGTCGCACGCTCGAACTCCGGACTCGTGCGCTGGGGGCCGCGCGGACTCACTGATGTGCGGTATGCGCCCGCCGGCGATGCCCCCCGCACACTGCGCTGGCGCGACGGCGCGTTGCCGGGCCTCGCGATTCTCGATGCGGCGTTGATCGATCAGGCGCCGGACCCTGACATCCCGGGCATCGTCGAACTGTTGCGTCCGTGGCTGGCCGCCGGTGGTGCCGCACTGGTGGCGGCGCGGGTCACGGAACGCGAGTGGCCGTGGGCGATGCTCGAGCTGGCCGGCGGGCAGCTGCGGCCGGTCCTCACCGGTGCCGTCAACCCGACGCCGGTATGGTCCGCTCCGGCGCGCATGGTGGCCGAAGGCGCCGTCGATCGGATGGCACGCGGTGCTCGGGATCAGTAGCTTGCTCGGGCGTGGTTGGCGGGCTCCGTGACCAGCGCACCGTCGTCGCACCGGCGTTCCGTCGCGGGCCGACACACGCGGTCTTCGTCTGGAAACGATGAGCGATTTTCTTCTCTACAACACGCTGTCCCGCCAGGTCGAACCGTTCGCACCCGCGGACGGTCATGTGGTCCGCATGTACACCTGCGGGCCCACGGTCTACAACCCGGCGCATCTGGGCAATTTCCGCACGTTCCTCTTCGAGGATCTGCTGCGGCGCTCGATCGCCCTGCGTGGCTGGACCGTGGAACAGGTGATGAACCTCACCGACGTCGATGACAAGATCATCAAGCGCGCGAACGAACGCGGCCTGACGATCCGGCAGGTCACCGATCCGGTCGTCGAGATTTTCCATCACGATCGCGAGTACCTGCGCATCCAGCCGGCGGAGCATTACCCGCGCGCGACGGACTACATCCCGCAGATGATCACGCTCGTCGAGCGATTGATTGCGCGTGGTGTCGCGTATCAGGCCGACGACAAGTCGGTGTATTTCGCGATCGACAAGTTCCCGGGGTACGGTCGTCTGTCGCGTCTGGACACACGCGAGATCAAGACCGGCGCACGTGTCAGTCAGGACGAATACACGAAGGAGAACGCGCAGGACTTCGCACTCTGGAAAGCCGCCAAGGACGAGGACGAGCGTGTCGAAGCGGCGTGGGAATCGCCGTGGGGCCGCGGTCGTCCCGGCTGGCATCTCGAGTGCTCTGCGATGGCGATGGACATTCTGGGAGAGACCATCGATCTGCATGCGGGCGGTGTGGATCTGATCTTCCCGCACCACGAAGACGAAATCGCGCAGAGTGAGGCGGCGACCGGCAAGGTGTTTGCGCGCACGTGGTGCCACGGTGAGTTCCTGCTCGTGGACAGCGCGAAGATGGCGAAGCGCGTCGGCAATGTGTGGGGCGTGGCGGAGTTGGAGGGTGAAGGGCTCGATGGTGCGGCGGCGCGTCATTTCATGTTCAGCACGCACTACCGTCAGCAGTTGAACCTCAGCTCCGATGCGCTCGAGGCGTCTCGTCGAGCCGTGCGTCGTGTGGGCGATCTGTCCGCGCGTCTGGCGAGTGCGAGCAGCGCTCCATCTGATTTGAATACGGCCGCGATCGAAGCCGAGGCGGATTTCCGCGCGGCGCTCGCGCACGATCTGAATGCGCCGCAGGCGCTGGCGGCGTTGTATGTGTTCCTGAATCGTGCGAACGCGTTGCTCGATCAGGGCGGCAGCGATGTTGCGGCACTGGAGCGTGCGCGTGCGGCGTTCGCGGTGATGAATGGCGTGCTCGATCTGATCCCGGCAGCCGTGGCGACCGATGATGCGCTGGCGGCGCGGGTGCAGGAGGAGATCGTCAAGCGTGCGGATGCCCGCGCGCGCCGGGACTTTGCCGAGTCGGATCGGATCCGGGCGGCGCTGTTGGCGGAGGGGGTTGTGTTGGAGGATGGTGCGGGCGGGACGACCTGGAAGCGGGTTTAGTCCCTGAGGCGAGGGCGGTGGCGGCTCCAGAGGCACCGGCCTGATCCACGTAGTTGATGAAGCGGGGTGGTCGGGGTATGTTTTGAGGCTCTCGGCAGTCCTTTGTGTGTCAGGCTGACGTAGCTCAATTGGCAGAGCACCTGATTTGTAATCAGGCGGTTGCGAGTTCGATTCTCGCCGTCAGCTCTCGCCGGTCGCGTGTTCGTTGGCGACCGAGAGGTGTGTTGGGTACATGTCGGTGGAGTAGCCAAGCGGTCAACGGCAACAGACTGTAAATCTGTCGACTCCGGTCTTCGAAGGTTCGAATCCTTCCTCCACCATGT
>JBBRLZ010000105.1:0-9014 GCA_038231095.1 Gemmatimonadales bacterium | reverse complement strand
CTCGAATCGGCGCTTTCCGACGAAGCACCAGGGGCAGGCGATGTCTGACCAGATCTCGACCTTCATGGCAACTCTCGAGGAAAGGCTGGGTGCGATGCGGTAGTTTTTCTACCGAGTGTCCGCCTGCAAGTTACGTGGAGCCTGCCCATGTCTGACAGTTCCGGCCCGATTCGAATCGTCAGTTCGCGCGATCCGTCGCTCGGCGCGCGTGTCGTGCGACGCGTGCCAATGCATTACGCACACGGTGAAGACAAGACGATTGACCGGCCCGCGTTCGTGCGCGCCGCGTCGTCGATGGCGTGGATCGGCAACCGCATTGCGCTGGTGCAGGACGACGTGAACTTCGTCGCGCTGGTCGATCCAGTCACCGGCATGGCTGACGCCATCACGTTGCCTGCGGGCCGGGACGATCTGCGGCAGTTCGACGACGGGCGCGGCAACAAGAAGTACAAGCTCGATCTCGAAGCGATGGCGCGCGTGCCACTCACCGATGGTACGATGCTGCTCGCGTTCGGATCGGGCTCGAAGAAGCGTCGGGAGTCGGCGATGACGCTCAAGTTTCCCGGACGTGGCGCGCGCCCGGCAGCGGAAGAGCCGACGCTGGTGCCGTTGCCGGAGTTGTACGCTGCGCTGCGCGCGATGACCGATTTTTCCGGCAGCGACATGAACATCGAAGGCGCGTTGTATCTCGAAGGTGTGATCCGGCTGTTCGGTCGCGGCAATGGCGAAGCGAAGGATGATCTGGTGCCGGTGGATGCGACGTGTGATATCGCGTGGAAGGCGCTGCATGCGCACATCGCGAACCCTGATGGCGACACGCTGCCTGCCATCTCGCGCGTCACACAGTACGAGCTCGGAGACATGGATGGCGTCAAGCTCGGCTTCACCGATGCAATTCCCTTTCGGCGCACGAGTGTGCTGTACTCTGCCGCGGCCGAGGCGTCGAGGGATGCGGCGAGTGATGGTGCCGTGGCCGGGTCGGCGCTCGGTCTGATTCCGAATGATCGGAAGAGGCCTGCGCGCTGGGCGCCGATCATGGATGAGCGGGGGCGGCTGTTCATGGGCAAGGTGGAAGGCGTGGCGCTGGACGCTCGCGATCCGATGCGTGTGCTGGCCGTCATCGACGTCGATGATTTCACGCGACCGTCGGAATTGTGTGAGCTCGAGTTGACGGGCCCGTGGCTGTCGCGGTGACGCGCTGGCCGATGCATGCGCACATCGATAGCATGAAAGCGAATCAGACAGTCCTCGCGGAGGCGTGATGGAGCGACGGGAAATGCTGGCGGTGCTCGGTGCCGCATCGGCAGCACAGATGCTCGGAGGGGTGACCCCGATGATGGCCGAATCGATCGCGCCGATGTCCAGTGCGGGGCGACTGAAGCAGAGCGTGTGCCGCTGGTGCTATCAGTCGATTCCGCTTGACAGATTGTGCAGGGATGTATCGGCGATGGGTTTCAGGGCCATCGACCTGTTGAGCGAGAACGAGTGGGCGACGCTCAAGCCGTATGGGCTCACCTGTGCCGTGTCGAATGGACCGAGCACGATTCCCGTCGGATTCAATCGGCTCGATCAGCATGATCGGCTGGTGGCCGAGTCGGAGCGGTTGCTGCCGCTGGTGGCGGCGGCGGGCATTCCGCAGATGATCGTCTTCAGCGGCAATCGCGCGGGGATGTCGGATGCGGAGGGGCTCGCGAACTGTGCGATCGGTCTCAAGCGCATCGTGCCGACGGCTGAGCGGTTGGGGGTGACGGTGATCATGGAGCTGCTCAATTCCAAGGTCGATCATCACGACTACATGTGTGATCACACCGCGTGGGGTGTGGAGCTTGTGAAGCGCGTCGGGTCGCCGCGGTTCAAGCTGTTGTACGACGTGTATCACATGCAGATCATGGAAGGCGATGTGATCCGCACCATTCGTGACAACTATGCATACATCAATCACTATCACACCGGCGGTGTGCCGGGTCGTCATGAGATCGACGATGCGCAGGAGCTGAACTATCCGCGCATCATGAGTGTACTGGCGGAGCTTGGCTTCAGTGGATATGTGGCGCAGGAGTTCATTCCCGTGCGCGATCCGATGACATCATTGAAGGAAGCGTACACACTCTGCAACGTCTGATCAGATCACGTCGGCCGGTGCGAGGTGGCAGTCCTGCGGGCCGTGCCCTCGTTCGATCTGCAGTGTCGGGTGCGCGATCCCGAAGCGATCGCGGAGCGTTTGCGCGGCGTCGATGAGGAGAATGTCGTCGTCGCAGACTTCCGGGCGGATGATGTGCGCGGTGAGCGCGACGTCGGTCGTGCTCATGCCCCAGATGTGGAGGTCGTGCACACTCGTCACCCCTGGCAGCTGCCGCAGGTACGCTTCAACCTCAGCTGGATCAACGTGACCGGGAACCGCGTCGAGTGCGAGGTTCACCGAATCGCGCAGCAGCCCCCATGAGCTCCACGCGATGATGGCTGCGATGATGATGCTGATGATCGGGTCGAGCCAGAGCCAGCCCGTGTAGGCCATCACGATGCCGGCCACTACGACACCGGCGGAGACTGCGGCGTCGGCGGCCATGTGCAGGTAGGCGCCGCGGATGTTCAGGTCATGCTTGCGGCCTGACATGAAGAGCAGCGCGGTGATGCCGTTGATGACGATACCGGTGGCCGCGACCCAGATCACCGTCGTGGTCCCGACCGCCTCCGGATCGCCGACGCGCGTCGCCGCTTCCCATGCGATGGCACCGAGCGCGCAGAGCAGAAACACTGCGTTGACGACTGCTGCAAGGATCGACGAGCTGCGGAGTCCGTAGGTGCGTCGCGCGGTCGGTCCGCGCATCGCGAGCATGCTCGCGCCCCACGCGATCAGCAGGCCGAGGACGTCGCTGAGATTGTGGCCCGCGTCGGAGAGCAGTGCGACGGAATTCGAGCGTAAACCGAAGACTGCTTCGACGGCGACGAAGACCACGTTGAGCGTGATGCCGATGGCGAATGCGCGGCCGAACGATGCGGGCGCATGCGAATGTCCTGCATGCCCGTGACCGTGTGTGTGATCATGATCACATGCACGGTCGTGCGTATCGGTGTGAGGTGAGTGCGCGCTGGTCGCCATGCTGCAGTATAGACAATCCGGCGACGGGAAGGTTTCAGATAGCGGTCTCTCGTTACCGCGACACTGCGTTCCGGGCGAGACGTGCGCGTCGTGATGCGAGTTTGACGAGCAGGGTTTCCGCTACGCCTGGTCGATTCCACGGGCAGACGGCGAGGCAGACTGCGCAGCCCTGGTGTTCGTTGAAGAAGGGCAGGCAGCGATCGAAGTCCACATAGAAGCGTGTGTCGCCGCGGACCAGTTGCTTCTCGTGGCTGATCGCCTCGGGCGGGCAGGCATTTGCGCAGGACTGGCAGTTCGTGCAGAAGTCGTCGGCGCCGAAATCGTCGGGGGCATCGGCGATCAGCGGGATGTCGGTGAGCACGCATGCGAGGCGGAGATTCGAGCCCAGTGTGCGATTGATCAGCGAGCCGTGCTTGCCCAGTTCACCGAGTCCGGCGGAGATCGCGGCGGGCAGCAGGAGCATCGGGAAGGCCATTGGTCCGCCTTGCGGTGATGCGTCGTGGCCGCGGGCGCGGATGAACGAGGCGAGGCCTTTGGCGGCGAGCATGCCGCGCGCGTACTGCCGGATCACTTCGGCGGCGGCCGCATCGTCCGGTGCCGTCTGGAGTGCGTCCCAGTCGTGGGCGACGCCGAGCATGATGGCGAATTGCTGTCGGACTTCGTGGCCATCGAAGACCCACTGCGGTTGCATGCGTGTGATGCCGACGATGTCGGCGCCGGCGGCGAGTGCCGCGGCTTTCACGTCGTGGGTCCACGTGTCGGCCGGGAAGTGCTGTGGCTCGCCGGCTGGTGGTGCGATCTGCAGTGCGCTGACGCGGATGCGTTCCTGTCGCGCCTCCTCGACCATCGGCGTGATCCGGGAGTAGAACCAGAGTTGCAGTGGCCCGTGCGGTGTCGCGTCGGGGGCGTGCCAGTAGACCGGTGTCGGGCGGCGGTTGTCTGGTTCGCCGACGCCGTTGAGCGCATTGCCGGAGACCGGTGGCCAGAGGGCCATCTGTTCCGCGCTGGGCGTCCAGGGGGCGGTGCGCTTCATGGGTGGAGTATATGCGACCGCGCTGGGCCGCAGCAAAAGCCACCGGTTGGCGCCGATATGGTGATGTGGATCGAGACGGGGTGTGCGATGCTGGCGCCCCATGACTCCCTCACCGACGCTTTTCAGTGTTCTGCGCGATCGAGCTGCCGTGCGTCGCTACAGTCCGCGCACGGTGCAGGCGTATGCGCGGTGGGTATTGGCGTACATCCGGTTCCATGATCGCCGGCATCCCCGTGCGTTGGGGCCGGAGCACGTGCGGGCATATCTGACGTATCTCGCGCGGGTGCGTTGTGTCGCCGCGTCGACGCAGAACCAGGCGCTGGCCGCCTTGCAGTTTCTGTATCGCGATGTGCTCGAGCAGCCGTTGCCGTCGGCCCGTGGGATCACGCCGGCGAAGCGTCCGCATGTGTTGCCGAACGTGCTGTCGCGCGAGGATGTGCGGAACGTGCTGGCCGAGTTGCGGGGGACGACGCGATTGATGGCGCTGCTGCTGTATGGATCGGGGTTGCGGCTGATGGAGTGTTGTCAGCTGCGGCTCAAGGACGTCGATCTCGTACGCGGCGAGTTACTCGTGCGGCGCGGGAAGGGTGGTCGCGATCGTGTGACGATGGTGCCGGCGTCCATGCGGATTGCGTTGGAGGAGCAGGTGCGGCGGGTGCGGCGGTTGCACTATCGTCGTGTGCAGGCGGGTGGGGGATTCATCGAATTGCCCGGAGCGTTCGATCGCAAGTCGTCGCATGCCATGCGGAGCTGGTCATGGTGCTGGCTCTTCCCGTCACAGGTGGAGTATCTGCACGAGCCCAGCGGTCAGCGCCGGACGCATCATGTGCACGCGACCGCACTGCAGCGTGCCGTGAGCGCGGCGGCCCGTCGAGCCGGGGTCGCGCAACGAGTCGGCTGCCACACGTTCCGTCACTCGTTCGCGACGCATCTGTTGGAGAGTGGCTATGACATCCGCACGGTGCAGGAGCTGCTTGGCCATCGTGATGTCTCGACGACGATGCTGTACACGCATGTGTTGAACAAGGGCGGCCTCGGTGTGCGGAGTCCGTTGGACATGGACATGCGGTAGTCTACACGGGGCAGCCGGTGTGCGCGGCGTTGTCTCGTGGGCTGGGATTCTGGCGCATAGTGGCGGCAAATTCGCGGGCGCTGGCGCAACACGTCGTCGGCTTCGCGGTGCGCCATCCTCTCCTGCGGATGCTCGGCGGGTTTCCGTGCTATACCGCCGATTCCGTGGTTCTGTAGACGCCGTATAACGCCATATTCTGGGGTAACTCCATGGCGTCATTGAGTTTGCCGTTCTGCGCAGTGAAGGATGCCGGGGGTGTCTATCGCAGCGGTGTCGATTTTGCCATATCGGCTGTAGAATACGACCAATAGGATTATTTTCTGTCGAATTCTCGTTGAGGCTGTAGAATTAAGTACTAAACAACCGTGTCCTGGACAATCCTTCCATCTTCAGCGCAGTGAGCAGTCAATGCGAGGGCGGTGTGGGAAATTCCCGTCCTGGTTCGGGAGTCCAGTGAACTATCTCGTACGCGGGATCAACGACGATGGACGTGCGGCCGCATCTCGTCGGCACTGACGGCAGGTCGGTCAGCACCACAAGACGCTTCTCAACGGACAAAGGATTCTCGGACGCCGAAGTGATGCCCTTCGAACTCCGCGTGATCCGCGCGTTTCCACGCCGTTCCTCGATCCAGCGGTAGATCGTCGGCAGCACGAACAGGGTGAGCAGCGTTGCCGACGCGAGCCCTCCGATCACGACGCCCGCAAGCGGCCGCTGCACCTCGGCCCGGCGGCAAACCGCCTTGCTTTCTTACGATCGCGGTACCACCGGCATCGGGGCCGGCATCGAGCACCTTCGTCCACGTCACGCCGCCGTCGGTGCTCTTGTAGATGCCGCGCTCGCCGCCGCTCTTCCACAGATCGCCGAGTGCGGCGACATACACGACATCGTGATCGAGCGGATCGATGACGATGCGCGCGACCTGCTTCGAGTCGCGCAGGCCCATGTTCTTCCAGCTCGCGCCGCCGTCGGTGGACTTGTACACGCCGTCGCCCCAGCTCGAACTCTGCCGGTTGTTGTTCTCGCCCGTGCCGACCCAGACGAGGTTCGGATCTTCGGCCGGTATCGTCACGGCGCCGATCGAGACCAAACCGTTCGTGGAGTCGAAGACGGGCGTCAGCGAGATGCCAGCGTTCGTCGTCTTCCAGAGGCCACCTGTCGCGGCGGCGATGTAGAAGATGCGCGGGTCCCGTTCGAGCACCGCGAGGTCATCGATGCGCCCGGACATCGTGGCCGGCCCGATGGAACGGAAGTGGAGGCGGTCGAAGGTGCCGCCGCTCGGCGCCGTGTCCGGTACGGTGGCTGTCATCGCGACGGCGGAGGCCGGCTTCGGCTTCGCGCCGCGCTGCGCGTTCGTGGTGGACGCGGTTGCGAGGGCGGCCAGCATGATTGCGGCGCAGGCGAGATGCAGTCTGGCGACGGACACGGCGGTTCTCCGGTGGGTGCGGACAGTGTTGCTGCGGAACGGCACCGACAAATCTCCGCCGCGGTGACCAGCTGCGCTATTGTGAGCAGCCTCGAGTAAGAGCGAGGTCAACCTCCCGGCGATTGGCATTGATAGTGCCTGCTCGTAGACCACACGCATGCGGAACGCGTTGCGAGAGGAGTGCCTCGTCTCGCCAGTGCCACAGTTCTCGGGCTACTTTCCGGTCGACGCCCCGGTCACCCATCCTCTCTGCTTGAACAATGCCCAGATGGCCATCGAGTGCCCGTGCCCCAGGTCGAACTCGCGCTTAAGAAACTCGACAAGCTCGCCCGCCTTCATATCGAGTTTGAGCACGCCGGCCTTCTGCGCCGCCGCTTTGAGCTGCTCCGGTGTCTTGCCGGTCTTCTTCTGGATGTTGTCGATATACGCTTGAAAGGTCACCTGGCCTCCGGATAGCCAGCGGCAGGGATGTCTCGCGGCGTCGGGATCAGGCGGCCGAGCGGGCGGGCGTCGACATGTCCTCGCAGTACGAGTCCGATCCAGCTCATCGACCCGAGGTAGACTGGAAACAGTACGTGGGTCATGAGCGGCGCGCCGACCCGCAGGTTGGCCGCAACGGCACCACCAAGAAAGCCTGTCAGCATGACGGCGCCAATCCGAGCGGTGGGCGGAACCGCATAGAGCACCGTGGCGCAGAGGGCCAGCCAGCCAATCACATCGAGCGTCCCCGCAGGATACCCGAGGGCGGCCATCGCTTCGACCGACGGGCCGGCGTGGGCCACTTTCATTCCACCATCAACCAGCATGAAGGCCACGGCGATACCACTCAGCGCCCGACCAACCCACCGCGGTGCGTTTCGCATAAATTCGGTTGAGTAACGGGAACACTGCCGCTCTATTTCAAATAGAGTTTACTATAGTGAATATGTCAAGACGACTGCGACGCCCGTACGACGCCTCCGCGCGCTTGCTGAAAGCCGAAGCCTCGCGAGCCCGCATCATGGCCGCGGCGGCGCAGCTGTTCAGCAAGCACGGCGTCGACGACACCACAATCGCCGCCATCGCTGCCGCGGCCGGCGTCTCAGCGGCCACCGTGTACGCGCAGTTTCAATCGAAGGTTGGGGTGCTCGAAGCGCTGACCAGCTCCGTCCTGTTTGGTGGCCGCTACGAAGGGCTGGCCGAGCGAGCGCAGGACATCGCCTCGCCGGAGGAAGCCATGGCGGTGACGGCGTCAATTGCGCGTTCGATCTACGAAAACGAGCATACAGAACTCGGGCTCGTGCGCGGAACCTCTGGATTCTCGCCGGTCCTGCGCACGATAGAAGCGCGCTTCGAGCAGTTGCGCTTCGATCTGCAGAAAGAACGGGCGCTACGCATTTGGAAGGCCACGCCGCGCCTGCGGGCGATGGGCCTTGATCGGATCCGCGATGTGCTCTGGATGTACACGAGCCGCGATATCTATCGGATGCTCGTGATCGAGAAGCGATGGTCGGCCGACGCCTATGAAACATGGCTCGCCGAGACGCTGGTTCGGGTGTTCCTGGGCTAGACCGCGGCAACCAGATCAGCATGTTGAGGAACAGCATCAACGCGCCAGACCGTTCGGTGCGACGAAAGAACGTGAGTTCGCGCTTGCCACTATTGCGGCGGGAATGGTGCGTACACCTTGCCCGTACCCGCTAGGCACGCGACGTCAGGGTTGAAGTTCGCAAACAGCCCTGCCGGATTTTTCGTCCACGCCCACACATGCAGGTACCAGATCTTGAGAGTGTCCTCTCGGTGCAGCGTCTGACCCAGTAGCATCGGTGCCACCGAATCGCGCGACCAGGCACGGAACGGCACAATGAATTCCACACCGTTCAACCGATACTCCCCGTCTGGGCGTCGCTCATACAGAAGAATCTCGGGGCGCTCGACGTCCAGCGTTGCATCCGAGTATGCCGCGTTCACATGGTGGTATCCCATGGCACCGTGCTGCGCGTGGATCAGACAATCTGGAACGCTGCGCGGGTAGCCAGCGGCGACGGCGGAGTCGAGCGAGTGAAATGGTGCCGTCGCGGCACGAAGGCGGCCAATTCCGTCCGCAACCGACGCGTCGACGTCGCGCGTTAACGACGCGAGCGGCTCATGCGTCGAGTGCGCACATCCGGCAAGGGCCACCGACGACGCGAGCACCGTACGCAACGCTAGGCGAGCAGCATAAGTCATTCGTTGGGTCACAACCGGAGGGTGAAGCGTAACATCGGGATAGGAATTTCAATCGGGGTCGCTGGAGTATAGGCCCCGGTCCGCTGCCTCGCGAGCACCGGGGAGCGGGCGTCGGCGCGACCGCCACCGCGCCAGTGTGCCTCGCGGGCTGTTCGGCCGGCGGTCCGGACGGGTG
>JBBRLZ010000104.1:0-9393 GCA_038231095.1 Gemmatimonadales bacterium | reverse complement strand
TTATGCCTTCTCGGTCGCCGCCTCCACGCCGGTACGTATCGATCTCACGAGCACACAATTCGACCCGTACCTCTTCCTGCAGCGGGCTGGTTCCGCGACAAAGATCGCCGAGGACGATGACGGCGGTACGGGTCTCAATGCGCAGATCCTGCAGGTGCTGCCGGCCGGCGAGTACGTCATCACCGCAACCAGCGCGTCGGCTGGTGAGACCGGCGTCTTTACTCTCGCCGTCTCCGGCGCTCCGCAGGGTACGGTGGGCCTGTCTGTGACGCCCACCACCAATTCGCTGACTCCGGGTCTGACACAGCAGCTCACCGCGACGCTGACGGGCGCGACGAACACGAATGTGGGGTGGTCGAGCACTGCACCAGGAATCGCCACGGTGTCGTCGACGGGCCTCGTGCGCGCCATTCTCCCTGGGTCGGCGACCATCGTCACGACGTCGGCAGCCGATCCATCGAAGACGGCGCGCACGGACATCACCGTGAGCGCCGGCACGTCGGCGAACCTCGATGTCCCGCTCGTCTATCTTACGCAGTCGGATCAGTCCATCGACAATCGCATTCCGATGGTGGCGAATCGCGCGACCATCGCCCGCGTGTTCGTGCGCGGCTACCAGAGCCCGCAGGGCACCGCGCCGGTACGCCTTCGCATCTACAACGGTGCGACGGTGACCGCGACACTCACCGGTACGGCTACCGTTGTCGCGTCGACGACCACCGATCAGAACTGTTGCGCGGCCAACATCACCATTCCGACCGCGTTACTGCGCGACGGCATGACGGTTACCGCCGATGTCGATCCGGACAACACGATCGCGGAAAGCAACAAGGCCGATAACGCCTGGCCGCTGACCGGCGTATCAAAGCCGATTCGCGTCGTGACCGTGCCGACGGTGAACATCCAGCTCGTCCCGATCCGCCATCGTGTGTCAGGCGCCGTCGGTACCGCGAACCTCGAACTCACGGCACTGCTGCAGCGCATGTACCCGTTGGCGACGGTGAACGTGACGGCACACGCCGAGTACGCGACGGACACCCCGGCACCGACCACGGGTCCGACCTGGATTCAGGTGCTGAGAGAAATCGATGCGCTACGCAGGCTCGAAGGCAGTTCCGCGTACTACTTCGGCGTGCTCGCGCAGCAGTCTGCACCGGGTATCATCGGGATCGCAGGTGTAGGTGGATTCTCGCAAGTCGGTGTCGGTGGTCCCTTTACTCAGGCGTCCGAAACGCTGACGCATGAGTTCGGGCACAGCTTCGGCCGCCAGCACTCGCCGACACCGACGAGGTGCGGCGTACCGGCGGGCGTGGACACGAATTACCCCTACGCCGATGGCACGATTGGCGTGTTCGGATTCGATCTGGTCACCGGGACGATCTATCCGCCGACCAGTTACGACATCATGGGCTACTGCAACACCACGTGGGCGAGCGACTACACGTACACTGGCGTCCTGCAGTACCTGCGCAGCGGCGCGGTGCCGGCAGGCGCTGTCGCGGGCAGCGGGACGTCGCCGGTGCTGATGATCGGCGGCTCACTGATCAACGGCACCGTGTCGGTCGACCCTGTGTTCACGACGACCACCGCAGCGACCGCGCAGCAGGCCGCGGGCCGGTTCGTCGCCGAAGGCTTGTCGAGCGATGGCCGCGTGCTGTTTCGCCACCGATTCGATGGTCGTGAAGTCGGCGATGCGGACCCGTCGGCGCGCACGTTCCTCATCGGTGTGCCGTACGACGCCAGTGTGAGCGGCGCTGTTGCCAGCATCACCGTGACGGACGTGACGGGCAGCGCACGTGCCACCATGCTGCGCACCGGCACGTATGCGGCGAATACGAGCGGTGTGAGTCTGCGCGTCGACGCCGATCCGCAGCTGACGGCCACGGCCAACGGCTCGAACCGTTTCGACATCACCTGGAACGTCGCGCGCTACCCGTCGATCGTGGTGCGCGACAGGAGTACACGGCGCGTCCTCGCGATCGGACGCACCGGGGCGATCACGATTCCGACATCGTCACTGACGGGCCTCGACGTGCTGCTCTCGGACGGCGTCTCGAGCACCACGCGCGCGCTGTCGGCAGGCGGTGCACCGTGATCACGCGCACGCCCGGAACGGCACGTCCTGCTCACACTCCTGGATTCACCATCATGCGAGACCTTCGAGCCACCGTACGACGCGTCAGTGCCGTGATCGCACTGACGCTGCTGATTCCGG
The DNA here is from genome assembly GCA_038231095.1 of Gemmatimonadales bacterium. GTDB lineage: Bacteria > Gemmatimonadota > Gemmatimonadetes > Gemmatimonadales > Gemmatimonadaceae > JACMLX01. Next base: position 7,178 of record JBBRLZ010000104.1, on the reverse strand, counting down.
CGATGTCCCGCGCGCAGGCGGTCACGGCGGTCCGCTCGTCCGTCGGCGTGCCGTCGACGAACGCCGAGACGCGTCGAATGAGTGACTCGCTGACCGTGTACTTCATTCGTCAACCGAAAGGCAAGCCGGCGGAGCGATCCGCTATCGGCACGGCATCGAGCGCGACTTCGGGCAAGTTTGCCGGCCGACCGGATGTGCAGGTGCGTCATGTGACGCCGCCGACTCCCCTGCCCGAGCGCGCGCGCGCTGCCAAGCAGTAGCGCCGTCGATCACGCCGTGGTGCGACCCTTCTCCACCACGGCGTCGATCACTGGCGTCTCCACAGCATCGGCGACACGCCCTTCGGAGACTTCGCTGCGGAATGCCCACGCGCCGATGCCTCGGCAGACATCGCGCCGATCCCAGGCCGCGATCGTCTGATTCGCGTAACCGACATGGATCTCGTCACCCCGGACAGCGATGCGTGAGATCTCGGTGGTGACGACCGGTTCCGTCCAGCGCTGACTCACGACGTCGAGCACCCGTATCCGTGTGCGCGTATCGATCTTCGACTCGAGCACGTCGAGCACGATCAGGAGGCCGGGCCCGATCCATTTTGCGTGGCGCGCCTGATGCACCGAGTATCGCGCGCGCGTGGCACCTGTTGCGGCGTCGATGATTGCAATGCCGTCGTCGCCGAGCAGCGCGATGGCCGGCGACTGCGCCCAGCGATCGACGTCCAACTCACCGACGACATCGAATGACATCGTGAGTTCGAATGTGTGCGTCCACTTTGCGCTGGCAGTGCACTTGCCATTCGCATCACGCCCAAGCCGCGCGCTGATCAGCGTGGAGCCCACGAGGCCGATTGCGCGGTCGCCGAGTGAGACGAGGCGCGAGAAACGTCCGGCGACCTTCGCCAGGCGCCGCTGCGGAATCACGGCCAGCGCACCGTCGAGCACGATCGCCCGACCGTCGTGCAGGCCGAGCAGAAATCCATCGGTGCCCCACAGCGCAATCGCCGTCACCGGCGGCGAGTCAACGGCACGCCACTGGCCATCCGTCGCGGTGACGAAACCGTCGCACAACAGGGAACGCGCAAAACAGAGTGCACCGTCGCGCGAGAGCCAGACATCGGTCAGACGCGAGTAGTCCCAATCGCTCCGGTGCCCGGGCATCGTGGCGACCGGCTGCAGCAGCGACGCGTCGCGCCGCACGGCATACAGCACGTTGTCGCTCTCGCAGAGGCCACCACTAGGCTGCAGGCTGCAGAACACACCGCGCGGGCTTTCGTACGCGATCCATTCCGGTGCGGCATGCTCGCGCAGCGGTATCGTGGGCGTCGAGCGCGAGATCGAGAGCGCGGCGACGCGGACCCACTCCTCGGTGGTGCGCAGCGTGTCATTCGTTTCGCAGGCGTGCAGTGCGGCGACGTCCCACGAGAACGCCGTTACGAATTCGCGCAGCGCTGCAACTGCCGTGGAATCGGCGACATGCAGATCGGCCTCGAGGCCCAGATCGCCATCGCCGAAGCGCACCACGCGCAGATTCTTCGTCAGGCTGCCGGCGGCCCAATGCTGCAGGTCACCGATCTCCGTCGATGCCAATCGTGACGGGAAATGCGCATGCCGCGGCCACACGACCTGCGCGATCAGTCGCTCGGGCCAGATCTCGATCAGGAACGGCGGGCAGGATGGCGCGGCGTCGGCATCGCCAAGTGTCAGGCCGGCCACGCGATACGACATCGGGAGGCCGGCGTAGCCGACGGCATCCTTCGAGAGCGCGGACGCATCGTGCATCCAGCTGAAATCGACGCGCGTCCACGGGTCCACGGCCGACAGCTCGCCTCCCAGTAACTGGAAGACGGTGGCGGTAGCGTCGTGCAGGGTTTCGCTGGATCGGCCGTCAGGGAACAGCATGCAGGGGCGAAGTCCGTGAGTCGTGCACAAGAAAAGGCAGCGTACAGCGAATCGGACGAGCGACGCATCAGTGCGCCGAGTTCCAAGCTAAACCGCGCGGTGAGACTCCCGATGCCACGAGGCAGACCCGGCCCGACATCAGCCGCGCCAGGCCACACCACCAACGGATGAGCTCGCCAAACCGCTCGGTGCCAGAACGACGCGCCGTGCGCTCCGTCTTATCAAATACGCCGAACCCAGCCACGCAAGGCGTTGCGTGGCGCAAACATCAGGTTTTCAGCGGCAATGACCTGAGAAAAGACCGAGCCGGAGCGTCCTCTTTCGTCTCTGGTCGACGTGCGCCACACGCTGTGACTGACAGTCCCCCGTTCCTTTCACTCTCGATTCGACTCAAGACAAACGAACGCGTGGAGTGGACGGCTCTCCGCGTCCTCGGCAGGGGGCGACGTGAAGGATGGTCGAAATCGGCGAGACGGCGCGCGTTGTCGCCGCACCGCGCGACGAATCAACACCGTCCTGATCGCAGGCCGTTGGCTCCGACCCGCGCGCTACGATGCCTACGGAAGCGTTCGCTCACAGACGCTTGGGAGGTAGCGTTCCTTCCTTCTGGAGGTTCGCTGCATGGAGCTCACACGTCGACAGTTCGTGATTGGGACGACAGTGGCGGTCAGCGGTTCCGTCGCTGCGGCGAGCGTCACATCGTCTCGCCGTTCGGCGCGGGCGTATGAAGCCGCCACGCGCGAGTTGTGGAGGACTCCACAGCCGATCAGCAGTGCCGCGACCGAGGTGCAGCGCGCGCTGATCCGCGGCGCCACACTCGCGCCATCGAGCCACAACACGCAGTGTTGGCGTTTCCACCTTGAGCCTGACGCCATCACCATCCTGCCGGACCTCGCTCGGCGCTGCCCTGCGGTGGACCCGGACGATCATCATCTGCACGTTTCACTCGGCTGTGCGGCCGAGAACATGGTGCAGACTGCGCGCGCGTACGGATTGCACGCGGAGCACACGCCGATCGCCGACTCAGCCAACGGCCATCGCTTCGCACTGCAGCAAACGACGGCCACGCGCACCGCACTGTTCGATGCCATTCCGCACCGGCAGTCGACGCGCCACGACTTTGACGGCCGTTCAATCAGCACGGCGGAACTGGCACTGCTGGAACAAGCCGGCAGGGGCGCCACGTCGCGCGTCATCCTCATCACGGACGGCAAAGCGCGCGAATCGATGCTCGAACTCGTCGTCGCCGCCAATTCGCTGCAGATGCAGGACCGTGCATTCGTCGCCGAGTTGAAAGACTGGATCAGGTTCAGCGCCAGCGAATCTCTGAGCCTGCGCGACGGATTGTTCTCGGGAGCGTCCGGGAGCCCATCCATCCCGCGATGGATCGCCAGCCCGCTGTTCGGTGCGCTCTTCACGACGAAAGGCGAGAATGCGAAGTACACCTCGCAGATCCGAACCTCGGCCGGGGTCGCGGTATTCGTCTCCGACGCGAGCGATCCCGCGCACTGGTTCGAGACCGGCCGCGCGTACGAACGCTTTGCGCTGCAATGCGCCGCGCTCGACATCCGAACCGCGATGATCAATCAACCGGTGGAAGTCGCCACCGTGCGCCCGCAACTCGCAACGCATCTCGGGCTGGGCGCGCTGCGCCCCGATCTGGTGGTGCGCTTCGGGCGCGGCACGCGCACGCCGCAGTCGTTGCGGCGCCCGATCGACGCCGTGCTGGTGTAACTACCGATACCCCGCCGCCTGCAACTCGAACAGCTCGGCGTACCGGCCGCGCGCAGCCAGCAGGTCGGCGTGTGTGCCGGCCGACTCCACCTTGCCATCCGCGAGCACCAGAATCCGGTCTGCCATCCGCACGCTCGAGAAGCGATGCGAGATGAGCACGCCGGTCTTCCCTTCACTGAGCTCCTTGAAGCGCTCGAAGACCTCGAATTCCGCACGGGCGTCGAGCGCGGCGGTGGGTTCGTCGAGAATCAGCAGCTGCGCGTCACGCATGTAGGCACGCGCGATCGCGACCTTCTGCCACTCCCCACCCGACAGATCCACGCCCTTGCGGAACCGTCTGCCGATCTGCTGATCGTAGTGCAGGGGCAGCTTCGCAATCACTTCACTCGCGAGACTGCGATCCGCCGCAAGTTCGATGCGCGTGTGATCGTCACGCGCCTCGATGCGACCGACTGCGATGTTCTCACCGGCCGTCATGTTGTAGCGCACGAAGTCCTGGAAGATCACGCCGATGTTCGCGCGCAGCTCCTCCAGATCGTACTCGCGCATGTCATGCCCATCGACGAGGATCCGCCCTTCATCTGGATCGTAGAGGCGTGCCAGCAGCTTGACGATCGTGGTCTTGCCGGCGCCGTTTTCGCCCACGAGTGCGAGGACTTCGCCCGCCTGCAACGTGAAGCTCAGATTCCGTACCGCCCAGCGCTCCGCTCCGGGATATCTGAATCCGACATTCTCGAACACGATCCCCTGCTGAAGACGCGACGGAAACGGACGCGGGTGTGCCGGTGACACGATGTCTGGCTTGACGTCGAAGAAGGAGAACAGATCGTCGAGGTACAAGGCCTGACTGGCGGTCTGCGTGAAGCCGATCAGCAACCCTTCGAGCAGTGTGCGCAGGCGCCGGAACGAGCCCGCGAGGAAGGTCAGGTCGCCGATCGAAAATTGGCCGGTGAGCGTCCGGAAGACGATCAGCGTGTACGCGGCATAGTACCCGAGTGTGCCCAATGCAGTGAGTGCACCGCCCCAACCGGCGCGTCGGATGGCGAGCTTGCGATTCGCGAGATAGAAATCACCCGCGAGGCGGCGGTAGCGGTCGATCAGAAAGCTGTTCAGACCGAAAATCTTCACTTCCTTCGCCGTCTCGACGCTGGCACCGGTCTGCCGGATGTAGTCCAGCTCACGGCGATCCGCCGTGCGTGAGAAGGCGAGCGAGTAGCTGCGCTCGTTGAAGTACGCCTCGCCAAGGAATGCCGGAATCAGTGCGACGAACAGCAGCACGATCAGCCACGGTGCGTACGCCACCATTCCAACCCCGAAGCTGATGATCGTGATCACGTCCTGCGCCTGACCGAACAGCTGATTCATCAGCGTCATCCGGCCCGACGCCTGCCGGCGTGCGCGTTCGAGCTTGTCCTGCGCCTCGCTGTCCTCGAAATCCTCGAGATCGAGCGTCGCCGCATGCTCCATCAGGCGAATGCTGGTGATGTTCGAGAACTGCTCCGACAGCAACGAATCGAAGAGCGAAATCAGCCGGCCGAGCACATCCGAACTCACGGCCAGCGCGAACTCGGCGCCGAGCAGCCAGAGGAGGCGGTGCGACGTCACCTGCGTGAGCCACCCCGTGACCGAGTCGGGCCGACCGGGCATCGCAGCCCGCGACATCACTTCGTCGATGATCAGCTTGCCGACGTACAACGTGAGCACCGGCAGCACTGCGCGGATGAGACGAAGCAGGATCGTCCAGAGCGTGAGCGGCCTGCTCGTAGCCCAGATCAGCGCGAGGAACGGCGGGACGTTGCGGATCGCGCCGAGGCGCTCGCGAAACGAACGGGTCGGCGGCGTCTGACCGCGTGGGATCGGGTCGGCGGCGACGGGGACGCGGCGGGGTGGCATGTCGCAGCCTACCTACGGCGGTCGCGCATTCATACTGGCCGCTCGGACGAGGCTCTGGCGACTACTCTGTGACGAGCCGGACATCCTGCGCCGCAGCCCGCCAGGCGCGCAGGTCGAGCGGCGCCAGCGGCGCGCGGATGCCGAGCTGCTGTGCCTCGCGACGATACACCGCGAAACGTTCGAGGACGGCGGCTTGGCGCCGTTCGACTGATGCGGCGTCCCGTTTTGCCGCCTCCAACGCCACCACTGCCTGCATCAGGAAGGCGAGCGTCGCACGCCCCGTGTCATTCAGCGGCGAAATCAGGATCCAGACTTCTTCCGGGAGCTTCGGGTGCGGGGGCCCTTCGCATTCCCGCAGGCGCGCCATCAGCCAGTCGAGCTTCTTCCGATCGAGCGCGGTGCCAATCGTGACGGGCAGTGTCGCCATCTCGTTCCAGAAGGAGAACCACTCGAATGCGCGCGTCAGGTCACGGCCTTCAATCTGTGCATCGGCCGGCCACCCGCGGTTGCAGAGCTCCAGCCAAGCCCTATCGAGCAACGCCTGCATCTCGGCGGCCGCACTCAGCAGGCGCGTCAGTTCTTCACACGCGTCGTCAATCTGCGCGGCGAGTCGCACCGGCAACGGCACGCAGTCCGCCGGCTCTCGAAGTCGCTCGAGCCGGGCCTGCTGGGATGGGGAGAGCGCGTCGTGGTCCGAAAGCGGGAAAGTCACCTCCAAAGACGCGCCAGCCGCGGAGCGGGTCACCGCGCGGGCGGCACCGGCCGCCCAGGGCGGCTATTCGTGCCGGATGGCGTCGATAGGACTCATGCGCGACGCCCGAAGCGCCGGGTAGGTGCCGAAGACCAACCCGACAAGGACGGAGCTCAACACGGCCACCAGGACGGTGGACCAGGAGAAGCCGGCATGAAAGAATGGTGCATTGGCCTGCGACCGGATGACGGCCGTGACGAGGAACGCGCCGGACACGCCGATCACCACGCCGATCGCACTGCCCGCGCCGGAGATCGCGACCGACTCGGCAAGAAACTGCAACAGTACATCGCGTCCGCGCGCACCGAGTGCTTTGCGGACTCCGATCTCGCGGGTGCGTTCCGTCACGGATGCAAGCAGGACGTTCATGATTCCCACACCGCCGACGACCAGTGAGATGCCAGCGATCGCTCCCATGAAGATCTTGAAGATCAGGATACCCTGCTCCGTCTGGGCAATGCGCATCCTGTTGGTCTGAATGTCGATTTTCCTGACACGTGACGCGAAGCGTTGTGCGGCCCAGTCCTCAGCGGCGTTGCGCATCGCTTCGACGGTCTCGATCGACGTGGCACGCAGCATCAGTGAGGTGGGACGCGGAGCGCCAACTGGTGGAAAGATCTTCGGCGCCGTCGCGAAAGGGATGTAGGCGACCGAACCCGTCTCCCCTTCGTAGGCGGCGAGAGTACCGATCACGGTCAGTGTGGCACCGTCGATGCGCACGTCACGTCCGAGGATCCGGTTCGCGTCACCATCCGGCGCCAGTTCGGTCGCGAGCTTGTGACTGAGCACGATCACACTCGCACCGCGCGCCGCCTCGGCGTCGGTGAAGAAGCGACCGTCCGCCAGTTCGAGCGACAGGAACTGATCGGCGCGTGACAGAACGCCACTGACGCCCGCGGCAC
>JBBRLZ010000103.1:0-9570 GCA_038231095.1 Gemmatimonadales bacterium | reverse complement strand
GAATACGATGCTGATCAACCCCACGCTCGGCAGCTTCTTTTTTCTTGGATCGTTGTTCGTCGACCTAACGCTCGATGTCGATGCGCCGTTTGATGCGGACCGGTGCGGATCGTGTACGCGGTGTTTGGATGCGTGTCCGACGCAGGCGTTTGTCGAGGCGCGGGTGCTGGATGCGAATGCGTGCATCAGCTACCTGACCATCGAGTATCGCGGGGAGATTCCGGAGCGATTTCGGGCGCCGGTCAACTCGATGATATACGGTTGCGACATATGTCAGGAGGTGTGTCCGTGGAATGTGTCGTTTTCGACTGAGTTGCGAGAGCCGACGTTTGCGGCGCGTAAGGGATTGGATTCGCGCGATGCGCGTGCGCTCGCGCGATCGTTTCTCATGATGTCGCCCGACGACTACGCAGCGGCATTCCGCGGCAGCGCCATGAAGCGCGCCAAACGGTGGATGCTCCAACGCAACGCTTGTGTCGTGCTAGGGAATGTTGGCACCAGCGAGGACCTGCCAGTACTCACGGCAATGCTCGCACACGAGGATGCCATCGTGCGGGATCATGCGTCGTGGGCGGCGGCGCGGTTGGAGACGAACCGCGCGCCCTAGCCCGGTGCGGGTGGTCTGGCGGCGAGGCCGTGGACACGCGGCGCTGCCTGCTTCGCCCGCGATCCCTTACAGCTGTTTCTTGCGGTGCGTCGCTACCTTCCGCGCGCGCTCGACGACTTTCTTGTCTTGCGCGGCGTCGCGCAACCCGGTCCAATCCTTCGGCGGATCACCGTCGGCTAGCATGTCGCGGAACGCGGCGTAGGCGTCGGCGCGACTGCCGTAGGCGCACAGATTGTTCTCGTCGTTCACCCACGCGTAGACGATGAGCCGCGACTTCGAGTCGAAACGGTAGAACAGTCGGTAGCGGCCTCCGCCAGTCTTCGCGCGGAACCAGTCGTCGGGCAGCGACTTCCCGCCGCGATAGATAGTGTCCCCCGGGCGCTGCGGGATCTTGTCGAACATGAGGTCCAGCAGGTGCCCGAGCAGCTTCGTGGTCGCACCCGGTACACCGTCGGGGTGCTTCGCACTCTCCTGAGCAGCGGCGTCCGTGAGCTTCTCGATCTGCCCGAGCAGAAGCGGGTGCATGAGGAGCGACCAGCCGTGCGCGTGCGGAAGCGCAGCCGATGCGGCGGGCTCGTTGGCGGACTCCCTCCGCTTCGTGTCAGCGTCTTTAGCGCCCCGCTTCGCCGGCCGTCGGTCATTCATGCATGCACTCGACTCAGATCAGGATTGCCCCCTCGATGGGGGCGTCATGGTCGATCGCGACGTCCGCCGTGAGGGCGCGGGCGCGCTCCAGGAGGTCCCGCGGGAACCCGACCGCGCCGCCGGCGGCGGGGCCAGCCGCGATCTGGCACCCGAGGAGCGCGAGGAATTGCTGCAGGACGGGGTCCGCGTGCTCCGCGGTGGTCGTCGGGTTGACCAGGCGGACGCCCTCCGTGTCGAACACGTAGCCCACGCGCTGGCCGCCCTTGAGGCCGAGAACCTTCCGAACGGCGGGCGGGAGCGTCGTCTGGTCGCGGACGGTGAGCTTGCTCGTGATCATTCCGGCGGGCTGCCGAGTTGTGGCGGCTTTCGCGGTCGAGCCAGACTTGGCGGGCTTCGCTCCCTTCGTAGGCAGGGGCTTCTTACTGGACGTCGTGGGCATGCGGCGCTCCGGCTGAGGACATTTCGAAGGTAATGCAAATGCATTGTTTGAACAACGGACCGACAAGTCGGCGCGCGGGGAGCTGGTGCCAGTGCTGGAGGAGTTCGGCGGGCCGTTCACGGGCTACCCAAGAACCCGAGTCGGCGTGGGGAACTCGGAAGCAGCTCGGAAGTGGACGGCTTCCGAGTAGACGGGGGTCTGTTGGCACGTACCAGTACCGGTGAGACGGCGAGCGCTTTATGGACACGTCAAGCGTGTTTCCGCTTGAGCGTGAGACGCCGCGTCGTCCACGGGATTTGAGAACGGTTTTCCGGCCACACCTCCCAGGAGGTGTGGCCGTGGAATGTGACGTTCTCGCAGGAGTTGCCGGAGGATTCGCCGTTCCAGGCGCGCGCGTTCATCGCGGGCAAAGATGCCGTGACGCCGGCGACGGACATCCTGGCGCTCAATCAGGACGCGTTCAGCGCAGCGTTCCGGAAGTCGCCGATGAAACGGGCGAAGTTTCGCGGGCTGAAGCGCAACGCCGCCGTGGTCCTCGGCAACGTCGGCCACGTCGGCACCGCGGATGACGCCGAAGAGGTGACGCGCACGATCCGCGATCCCTAGCCGATGGGACAGGAGCATGCGGCTTCGTCGCTCGCAGGACGATATGACGGCGACACGTGAGAGCACGCACACCGCCGAAGACCGCGCCGAGTTGCGGCCGCGCACGCGCGTTGATCGAGTGTACCAACCGACATCACATCGCGCGGCGCGCGCAGGTGTCGTTCGGACGCTTGCTACCGCGGATTCAGTTCAAGCCCGAGATACACGCTGCGCCCGTCACTCGGCCACACCCCTGGCCCCGGATAGAATTGCGGGCGCTTCGTAAAATACTGGCGATTAAAGAAATTGTTGATCCCCGCAGTCGCACGCGCATGTACAGAGATGGTGTAGGCGCCGCTCAGGTCCGTCAGCGCATACGACGGCACGCGTCCGACGGCGCCGGTCGTGTTCGGCGTGACCGTGTTCAGCGCGTCCGCGAATGTGGCACTGACGTAGCTCCACTGCGCACGAACGGCGATGGCGCGTGTGGTTGCCGAGAGCCCACTCCGCAAAATCCAGCGCGGTGCCGACTCCACCTCGTTGCCGGTGATGCTGACGTTCCTGCCCGCAACGGGGATCGCCCCACCCACGTACCGGGCGTGCAGGAATGACGCTGCGCCGAACGCGCGAACGGTCGCGCGGCTTGTCACTGTCAGCGGCGCCGACGCGCGCGCCTCGATCCCACGCGTCAACGCCGTGCCAACATTCGTCTTGAACGTGTACGGCGCGCCAGTCGGATCGGTCAGCGTCAGCATGCCGAATCGATTCGCGTAGCGCATCGCGAACACGCCGACGTCGTACGACACCGCGTGCGCAGTGGTGCTCCGCACCCCCGACTCGATGGTCCAGCCGCGCGCGTCACGCAGGTTCGGATCCGTCCGCTCGGTCGCCGTTTCCGGCAACACGTCCTTCAGGATCATTGGCCGATAGGCCTGACTCCAGCCGCCATACCACTCGACGTTGGCCGCTGGGCGAAAGGACGACCGGAGGCCGAATAGCGGGAAGTTGTGCCGGATGTCGCGAGGGGTATCGGCCGGGTCGTAGTACGCCAGCGTACCGCGCATCCGCGTGGTACCGCGTTCGACACGAACACCCGGCACAATCACCCACGCTGGCGTGAGGCGTACCTCGCTCTCGGCATACGCCGCCACGTTCGTGGACAGGTAGTGCAGGCTGCGCTGGAACGCCGCGCCTGGCGCCAGTGTGAGGTTGTAGTCGCTGCCGGTCGATCCGGTCCCACGCTGGCGGCGCCAGAGATCGTTGTCGGCCAGTGCGATCCCCGCAGACAGGGTGAGGTCACGCGATCCGACACGCAGGTCTTGCATGCCACGAATCTCGAAGGAGCGCGTGTCGTACCGGTCGATGTCCACCTGCCGCGCGCTCCAGAGGCCCGCACTTGATGGCGTATCGGCCTGTGTCGCGAAGCCTCCGACCGCCACACTGCTGCGCGAGCCGAACACCCCCGACGCGAGCACCGTCACACGCGTCGCCAGCGACGGCGTCCAGGTCGCCATCAGCGATGGGACGAGAATATCTGGGCTGTACCAATTGCGCGCGCGCGTCGAGGCGCGCGGCTCACGCGCGAACACGCTATCCGACAGCGGCCCGGGTTGCTGATAGCGGTAGGCACTGCGACCCACTTCGGCGCGGATAGACAGCGTGCGCACGACCGGCAGCGCGACGGACAGATACTCGGCATCGGACCCTGACGCGCCGTTTCGCCGATAGCCATCAGAACGGCGGAGTGAGGAATATGCATAGTACGACACGCGACCCACGCGACCACCGACCGCATTCCATGTGCTCAGCAGGCCGGTGCTGCCGGTCGTGCTGCGCGACTCGAATGACGCGGCGCGCGTTGTGTCAGGCGCTCGGATCACGTAATTGAGCAAGCCACCGAACTGCGAGCCATACTGCAGCGCCGCGGTACCACGGACGAGTTCCACACGGTCGACGGCTTCCATCGGTGCGCTGTAGTGACTCGCAGGATAGCCGTAGACGTCAGAATTCACACCGACGCCATTCTGGCGCACGTTGAACTCCCACGAGCGATGCGCGTCCAGACCGCGCGTCGAGATGTTGACCTGATTACCGGAACCATCCATGTCGTACACGAACAGTCCCGGAACCTCGGCGAAGAGCTGGCGACCGATCTTCTCCCCGGTATTGCTCGCAGTGCCGGCGATGCCCACCACTTCACTACGCGCGCCGGTGGTGAGCACGCCGGCCATGAGGCGCGGCGCCGCGCTGACCGCGCCCGCGGGGCGATGGGCCGTGATGATCGCGCCCGCGAGGCGGCGGGCAACGGAGTCGCGCGCATACCTCGCGGTGCTGTCCGGTCCCTGCTGAGCCCTCGCAACGGGAGACGCGACAAGCGACGTGGCGGCGCACACGCACCATACCACGCGCGCGGCGATGCGTACCGGAGTCTCACGAACGCTGCTGTGGTGACGACGTCCGTCGTCAGGCAGCCTGATCATCACCGACGCCACCTCTGCCATTGGAGGACACCGTATGTGCCGAGTCCGGTCACCAATGCCGCCCGACCGGAGGCGACCGCGGGAGCGACGGGGGGCAGATCGCCCTTCGTCGACAGACACAAACTGGCGGATGTCGTGCACTGCGCCAAGCGCAGCCGAGTCACGGTGGGAGGCTGACTGCAACGCATCATCGCCTGAGCGCGCACCAACCAATGGCAACCGCGGGCGGCTCACGGCAACCAGCGAAACGCACGTCGGTCGTCGCGAATTCCTACGCGCGCGTGAGCACTGGCTTACGGCTCAGATTCCGCGAACTCGTGAACCCGCTGCGATTGTTCAGGGGTTTGGGTCGACATCAAATGCAGAGCGGCTACGCCGACATATTTGCCAGAGCGTATCTCCGAGAACCGCAAATAACTCGCACCACTTGGCCGAGGATCCGCTGGACCAAGCCCGGAAGTTCAGTGCGGGTAAAGTCTGTGACACGCTGGCTCGAGGTAGTCTTGTTCTAGATGATGACGGTCTCCATGTGGCCTTCCGGAAATCGCCGATGAATCGGGCGACGCTGCACGAACTGCAGCGGAACACGATGATCGTCTTGGAGAGCAGCACAGATCGATCGCAGCCTCATTCTCCGCTACGACGATTCAGCGAAATAGTGAATCGCGAACGGTACGCCACGGTCCTTGCGGCACACCGACAGTCACCGCGGAACATCGAACACGGCGCCGAGGCCAAAGCCAAACAGCAGTGTGCATACGGCACGCAGCAACCCCGGAAGGGCAGCGCGCAACGCACCATCACGGAATGACGACAGAGCGACAAAAGACGGAACCATGCATCCACGCTGTGCCGGTGAGGCACGTCGAGGACGGCGAACAGGATCGCTTCAAACCTGAGGCGACCGATCCTCAGAACGGCTGCGTGGTAGGCTACACAGACGGCGTGAAGCAACCTGTGCAGCCGCACCTCGCGAGTTGCCATTCGCTCGGAGAACAACGGTAGCGCTCCGAACCTTTGCACACCGCAGCACGTCGGCTGTGCATTTCAGGTATTCCCCGACACGTCGCATTTTGCAGGACGCGTAACATGAATCACGCGCGCCGACCGATGCTGCAGACTCTTCGCACGCTGGCGACCCGTACCATGTCGTCAACTCACTCTCTGCACTGAAGGAAGGCCGTCCATGCGTGTCAGATCCGTTGTGACCATGCTCGCTGCCCTTGCTGGTTCAATCGCGTGCGCACGGACGTCTGATACGGCCGACACTACGGTCGACGGCGCCAGTGCGCGCGCGCCGGGTCGTGCTGCCGTGCCCCCTGCATTCGCCCTGCTCAGGCGCGACGAACTCGTACAATTCGACACGCTGCCACTCGTCATGCACGCGGTTACCGGTCCGGCGACGGTGGCGCAGGTCGCTCTCGGGCGCCGTCTGTTCCACGAGACCGTGCTGTCCAACGGACACGACGTCTCCTGCAACAGCTGCCACGCACTGAACGGCTACGGTGCTGATGGGCGACGCGTGAGCTTCGGGAGTGTCGGCCACATCGGTGGACGCAATGCGCCCACCGTGTACAATGCCGCCGGACACGTAGCACAATTCTGGGACGGACGCGCGGTCTCCGTCGAAGAGCAAGCAAAGGGACCCGTGCTGAATGCGGTGGAAATGGGTATGCCGAGTTCAAAGGCCGTCCTCGACCATCTGAAGGCATCACCGACGTACGTCGCTGAGTTCCATGCCGCCTTTCCGGCCGACGCATCGCCAATTACCTACGACAATGTCGGTCGAGCGATTGGAGCGTTTGAACGTGGACTCGTCACGCCATCCCGATGGGACCACTTCCTCGCTGGTGACACCGGAGCGCTCACGATCGCGGAGCAGGAAGGGCTCGCAACATTCGTTCGCACCGGGTGCGCCAGCTGTCACACTGGTGCGTACGTCGGCGGACAGCTGTACCGCAAGCTTGGGCTCGCACAGCCGTGGCCCACCTCGCTCGATAGCGGACGGATCACCGTGACGAAGAATGCGGCAGACCTGTTCGTGTTCAAGGTGCCGTCACTTCGCAACGTCGCGATGACCGGACCGTACTTCCACGACGGTTCCATTGCGTCACTGGACGAAGCGATTCGGCTCATGGGACGCCATCAACTCGGCGTGGAGCTCGACAGCGTCGCCGTCGCACGGATTCACACGTGGCTCGGATCACTCACGGGAGAGCTTCCTGCAGCCTACATCGCCGCGCCGCAACAACCCGCAGCGCGCCGTCCACAGTGACAGTGCGGGTACATCACTCCCGACGACCAGCCTCCGAACGTTCTTGCGATCCTTCGTCGCCCTCGCCGCTCGCGCTCCGATGGCACCGGACGCAGCTCGTGAAATCACGAATACCCTGTGGCGTAAGCACAATGGACTTGACCCGGTTTGATAGATACCGGGTTTAGGCGGCGTTCAGCCGCTGCTCGTACTCCGCCGGACTGACGGAGCTGCGACGCGAGTAGCGACGCGAGTAGCGACGCGAGTAGCGACGCGAGTAGCGACGCGAGTAGCGACGCGAGCGATTGGGTGGATTCAATCGATCGTCGCAACACCTTCAACCATGAGGTGTTGATGGGGCGACCCGCTGGATGGATGAAGCATTTGACCGGCAGCAACATCGAGAAGGTAGACCCGGCAGGTGACCCCACCGCCTTCGCGATCACGGCGATGGAGTCACCCACCTTCCACATCTCCCATACCTGCGATCGCTTGTCCGACGGGAGCCCCTGACGTCCGATCCTGGCCATGCCCCACCTCCATGAGTGACATCAACGAGGGTGTTGCGTTGACCCATTGAGTCTTCCGTCGCTTTTTTCAGGAACTCCACCTCGTGTTGCAGCCGCTGGTTCTCGCGCTGCAGGCGCCGCATTCGGTCGGCAGGCGTCCGTGGCCAGGAAACAGGTCGCGCGGCGCCGCACCAGTTAGCGTGACCGAAGGAGGAAGCAGTCGGCAGGATGTGTCGAGAATCTCTACTCGGCTCCGACACACTCATGCACCGCTCGCATGACACACAATCCTTCACGAGAAACAGCCATGAAGTTCATGATGATGATGCATGCTCCCCGCGGCAGCGGAGAGTACCAGATCAGCAACTGGAAGCCGGAAGAATTTCAGGCCCACATCGCGTTTATGATGAACTACAACAAAGCGATACAAGCTTCCGGCGAGTTTGTCGCAGCGGAGGGGCTCACGCCCCCAGGTGCCGCGAGACTCATTCGCGGCGATGACAAGGGGCAGGCAATTACTGACGGTCCGTTCGCCGAGTCGAAGGAGTTTCTTGTTGGCTATTGGATTATCGATGTCGAGTCCGAACAGCGCGCCTGGGATCTTGCCGCGAAGGCTTCTATGGCACCCGGACCCGGCGGCGTGCCTCTGCACCTTGCGATTGAAGTGCGGCAGATCATGGGCGCACCACCAGCGGGCGGTTGACGGACCCGGCGCCAAACCGCCTCGGACATCTGCTGCGCGAGCTTGCGCCGCAGGTGCTCGCGGCGGTCACACGAAAGCACGGCGACTTCGCGGACGCTGAGGATGCGGTGCAAGACGCGCTCTTTGCGGCGGCCACGCAATGGCCAGACGCGGGCGTACCCGAGAATCCGCGGGGCTGGCTCTATCACGTCGCGGCGCGCCGACTCACCGATCAGACGCGCAGCGACATCGCGCGGCGGGATCGTGAGTCGGTCGTGCTGCGCGAGAACCCTCACTGCACAGCGGCGACAGCACCCATCGCCGATGATATCACGCCGGACGGCGACGACACGCTCCTACTGCTGTTCATGTGTTGTCATCCATCGCTCACATCGTCGAATGCCATCGCGCTGACTCTGCGTGCGGTTGGCGGCCTCACGACCCGCGAGATCGCGAGCGCCTATCTCGTGCCGGAAGCAACCATGGCGCAACGGATCAGTCGCGCCAAACAGATCATCAAGTCCTCGGCTGTACCGTTCGCAGATCCAGGCGAGTCCGAACGTGCGGCACGATTGCAGTCGGTGCTGCATGTGCTGTACCTCGTTTTCAACGAAGGATACGCAAGTTCGGAAAATACGGATTTTGTTCGCCGCGATCTGTCGAACGAAGCGATTCGCCTGACGCGGGCCCTGTTCGCCACTCGTTCAACGAGCGCGGAAATTGGAGGACTGCTGGCACTGATGCTGTTGACCGATGCGCGTCGGGCTGCGCGTATGGGGAGCGACGGTGAACTGATTCCTCTTGATGCGCAGGATCGCACGCGCTGGAATCAGCCGCAGATCATCGAAGGAGTTGCGTTGATTTCAGCACTGCTATCGCAAGGCAAGGTCGGACCGTATCAGCTGCAGGCAGCGATCGCTGCCATTCACGACGAAGCGCGCGACTTCGCGTCGACGGACTGGCCGCAAATCCTTGCGTTTTACCACCTGCTTGAACGGATGAGTGATAACCCGATGGTCGCGCTCAACCGCGCGATCGCTGCGTCGATGGTGCACGGTCCGGATGCTGGCCTCACGCAACTTGACGCGCTCGCGGCGGATGCGCGCATCGCGACACACTACCGCCTCGATGCCGCGCGCGCGCACATGTACGAACGCGTCGGAGACGTCACGAAAGCCGCCGCTCTTTTCCGCACGGCGGCTGAGCGAACGGCCAGCACCGCCGAGCGCAATTATCTGCTGACAAAGGCCTCGCGTGTACGACTATCAGTAGGTCGCTCCAGTTCTGAGGTAGAATGAGCGCCCGAGCGCCAGCAGCGTCCTGGATCTATCGCCGCCGCCTGGGCGGCGAGATCGCGCGTGTGGTGGCT
>JBBRLZ010000102.1:0-9830 GCA_038231095.1 Gemmatimonadales bacterium | reverse complement strand
TCAGAACGTCAAAAGGGCCGTCACGGAATCTCGTGACGGCCCTTTTCAGACAGCTGTTCCTTCGATATCAGGCGTGTGCGGCCCACGCCGGATCGCCCTTTGTGTACGGCACGCACGGCTGGAACGGCCCGGGCGACTCTTTGTAGCGCATCGCCTTGGTGTAGCCGATTTCCGACGTGAAGAAGCCGAGCATCGTGAGCTCCTTCATCATGCGGAAGTAGTGCTGAGGCTGATCCTTGCGGACCTTCTGGAAGTCGAACTGTTCCTTGTCGAGCGTCGTCAGCAGGGCAGTGCGCTGCGCTGGCGTGGCCTTCATGAAGGTCGCGCCACCGTTCGCCGTCTTGCTGGCTTCGTCGAGCGCCACCATCCCGGCGCGGAACACCTTCTGATCTTCAGGCGTGTACGTGTCCGTCACCATCAGCGCGATGAACGGGCCGGTCTTCGCCGCCTTCGCGCCCGGCGACTTTGCCGTATCCGGTAGAATCGTGTCAGCGACTTCGTCGAGCAGCGCGATGTCGCCGGTGGTGAAATCCCCGGTCGTGCCGGCCGTCGCCACCGCTTCACGATCGGCCTTGGCACAGGCGGTCAGCAGCCCGGTGCTGCTGCCGACGAGCGCAATGCCGCCGAGCATCAACGTGACACGCTTGAGCGCCTCGCGGCGATCCATTCCGGACTGTTCTTCCGTCTCAGTCGACATACTCAATCCTCCGTGGTGTGCGGTGTCCGTGACACGCGCGTCAAGGTCAGTGAACGGGACCGCATCACAGGTTGTTCTTCTTCAACTCGCTGACCGCGAAATCGGCGGCGCGTGCGGTGAGTGCCATGTATGTGAGTGACGGATTGACGCACGCGGCCGACGTCATGCACGATCCGTCGGTGACGAACACGTTCGGCGCGTCCCACACCTGGTTGTTGCCGTTCAGCACCGACGTTTTCGGATCGCGGCCCATGCGTGCCGTGCCCATCTCGTGGATGCCCATGCCCGGCGAATAACCGCCGTCGTACGTGTGGACATTCTTGACGCCGCAGGCGGTCAGCATCTCCGCCATATCGGCCATCATGTCCTTGCGCATCATCAGCTCGTTTTCCTTGATCTCACAGTCGATGTTGAGCACCGGCATGCCCCACTTGTCCTTCTTCGTCGGATCGATCGAAATTTTGTTGTCGTGGTTCGGAAGCATCTCGCCGAAGGCCGTGCTGCCGACGCTCCACGGACCGACGGTGGCGGCGATATCCTTGAAGTCGCCACCGATGCCGAGTTCGGCCACCGCGCGGCCCCAGTCGCCACGGCTCGCGCCGCCCTGGTAGCCGAAGCCACGCAGATAGCCACGCTTGTCGCCGCCGATGTTCTGGAAGCGGGGGATGTAGAAGCCGTTCGGCTTGCGGCCATAGTAGTACTGGTCTTCCATCCCGTCGATGTTGCCGGCGGCGCCGAGGCGGAAGTGATGGTCCATCAGGTTGTGTCCGAGCTCACCCGAACTGCTGCCGAGTCCACCCGGCCAGATATCGGTGGCGGAGCGCATCAGCAACCACGTGGAGTTCAGCGTGGACGCACAGACGAAGATGATCTTCGCCTTGTAGTCCGTCATCGCCATGGTGTTCGCATCCATCGCGCGCACGCCGGAAGCGCGCTTCTTGTCCTTGTCGAAAATGATTTCCGACACGATCTGGAACGGCTTCATCGTCAGGTTGCCGGTTGCCACGGCAGCCGGCAGTGTGGACGACTGTGTGCTGAAATACGCGCCGTAGATGCAGCCCATCGAACAGGCGTTGCGCGACTGACAGGCACCGCGCCCGTGATGCGGCATCGTAATGTTGGCGGCACGTCCCGGGATCAGGTGACGCTTGCCGCCGAACGACTTCGCGAGCTTGCCCGAGAGCATCTCTTCGGCGCAGTTGAGCGCGATCGGCGGCATGTACTGCCCATCGGGCAGCGACTCGATGCCATTCCGCGTGCCGGAGATGCCGGCGAACGTTTCGGCATAGCTGTACCACGGCTCGATGTCCTTGTAGCGGATCGGCCAATCGACGGCGATGCCATCCTTCGCATTCGCTTCGAAATCCAGATCGCCGTGGCGATAGCTCTGGCGTCCCCACATCAGTGACCGACCACCAACGTGATAGCCACGATACCAGTCGAAACGCTTGGTCTCGACGTACGGCGAATCCTTGTCGCTCGCCCACCAGTCGAGCGTTTTCTCGTTGAGCGGATAATCGCGCTTGAGCACGGGGTAGTCCGCTTCCATCGCCTTGGTGCGACCGCCGCGGTGCGGAAACTCCCACGGTGATTTCTGGGTGGCGGTGTAGTCCTTGATGTGCTCGATGTTCTTGCCACGCTCGAGCATCAGCACCTTCAGACCTTTTTCCGTCAGTTCCTTGGCAGCCCAACCGCCGGAAATTCCCGACCCGACGACAATCGCATCATACTGCGGTTCTTGCACTCCGACCTCCCTGATCGATGGCAGTGCTGGTGGGACGACGTTCGCAGCCCGGCTCGGTGCGTCCGGGTCAACCTGACAGGAATATGGCAGTGTGCACGGGCGACGGGACCTCAACCAGCGGCGCGACCCTGATGTTTCGTGAACGGGTCAGGCGGCCTGTTCGCTGAGCTGCTGGCGGACCTCGGTCGCGCTGGCCGCCATCGCCAGAAACGCCGTCGTCACATTCGGGTCGAGCTCGACGCCTGCGAGCTTCTGGATCAGCGCCAGTGCCTGGTCCCGTGGGAAGGGGTCGTGGTATGGCCGTTTCGAGCTGATGGCGTCATAAATGTCCGCGACGTGCACGATCCGGCTGGCGAAGTGCGTCTCGCGCGGATAGCGCAACAGGGGGTAGCCACCCTTGCCGTTGAACCAGATGTGATGCTCATAGGCGACCGTCGCCGCCAGCCCGTTGCCGAGGCCGCGCGCGGTCAGCATCCGTGCGCCCTCCACCGGATGCGCCTGCATTTCGAGGCGCTCCTCCGGTGTCAGCTTGCCGGGCTTCGTCAGTAACTCCTTGCGCAGCCTGGTCTTGCCGATGTCGTGCAGCAGAGCGGCCGTGCCGATCGCGCGCGTGTCCGCGTCGGACAGACCGAGGTGGTCGCAGATGCCCATCGAGAGCATGGCCACGTTGCAACAGTGCGAGGTGGTGTACTCGTCGAAGCTCTTGATGTCGAGCAGCGGGAGCAGACAGCCCTGCTCGCGACGGATCGTGACGGCGAGTGCGCGCACCACGCCGTCGACTTCGGCCAGCGGGATATTCCGCCCGGCCTCGACTTCACTGTGCACGAAATTCACCGCATCGATCTCGGCACCGAGCCCCGTGGTACGGAGTCCGAGGTCAGCGGCGTCGACCGGTCCCTCCTGCTTCGTGTCGGCAATCTGCACCGACAGCGGTCCCGTGCGCATGCCGCGGTGCGTCCACGCCGAACCCGGACCCGGCGGACCGGCAAGCTTGTGCCGGATGACGCTGAGCATGGTCGTCGTGTCCTCGAGGGTGGGCGCGGGGGAGATCGCCACTTCGAGTCGCTGGACACCAACGGCCGACAGGCGGGCGCACCACTCCCAGCCTCGCAACTCGGTCACGGGACGGGTGCCGGAAATGATTTCGTTTTCGAGGAACGACAGGCGCAGCGGCCCGCCTTCGAGGACCGCCATCAGTGCCCCATGCAGCCGCGCGAGCGCGGTCTTCTGCATCGGATGATCGTCGCTGTAGAGCGCCTGCGCCGCGAACGCCTGACCGAGCGCGGTGAGAAACGTGACCACTGGATTCATGTCGCGCGCTCCATGCTGCTGCCGGTATCCCGCAGCTGCCACTTCGGATCCTGACCAACGCGTGCAGCGAGTGCCATGACCGCGCCGGCCGTCGGATCATCGGCGTACACACGTGTCAACACATGCAATGCACTCACGGCCTGCTGCGTCGGCTCGGTGAGTGTCAGGCGACGGAGCAGCACACTGCGCTTGCTGACGATGCCGATCAGCCAGTCGCGGACGCGATCGCTGCGTGCGAACAGCAGTGCGCGGATGGCACGGGCGCGCACCGGATCGCTCTGCTTCCCCGCATCGACGAGCGCGATGATCTTCTCGACCACGTCGGCAGGAAGTTCTCCGCGCTCACCGCTGGACTCGGTCAGTTCCTGCAACGCCATCACGACCACGCGTTCGCCCTCGTCGTCGAGTGCGCGCAGGAATGCGGCCGTACGCACCGCGTCATCCATGCGCGCGAGCACGCGCAGCGCTTCGATGCGCACCTGCACCTGGGCATGCGACTGCAGCTCGGCGATGGTCTGCGTGGCGGCATTGGCACCACCGGAGCGCGTCACCGATTCCAGCAGCAGCGACAATACGTTACGGATCAGAAACCACGGGCCATCACCGAGTCGCGCCTGCAGGCGCGGCGTGATCTCGTCGCCGAACTCCGCGAGGCGCTGACGCACGAGCAGGCGCGTGCCCTTGCTGCCCGCTTCGCCAAGCACGTCGAGCAGCGTGTCGGTGGCGCTGGCGTCGAGCTGGTCGAGCAGAGACCGCGCCACGAGTCGGTCCACGGGTTCCGTCAGCAGCAGCAGACGGATGACGCGATCGCTGGTGGCGGTGTGGCGCAACGTGGTGGCGGTCGGCGTTGCACCGGCGACATCGATCCACTCCATCACCGTGCGGCCGTGGCCCGACGCAACGAGCGCTTCGACCGCCGCAGTCGTGTCGTCGCCGACTTCGCCGAGTTCGAGTGCCATCTGCACCAGGCGCGACGACTCGATCACGGCGTGGCTGTTGCCTCCGGCGGCTGTGGTGCGCTCGCCGCGCTCGAATCCTGCGATGCGGTCGAGCAGTGCGGCGTGCGTTGCCGGATTCGGATCGGGAAGTGTCCAATGTGCGACGAGTTCGCGGGCGGCGTCGCGGAACGCGCGGTCGGTGGCCTGATCGCCACGATCATCGGCCATCGTCGCCAGCTTGGACATCAGCCGGAGCATCTGATGCGAAATCTGCTGTTCACTCGCCGTTGCGGCGGCTTCGAGCCAGGTCACCGCTTCGCCGACCGGCAGGACATCGACCACCTTTGCCACGAACTCGTGTTGCTTCGCGCGGTCGAGCAGTCCTTTCACGATCGGTCCGAGCGCCGACTTGCCGATGCGTTCGAGCAGCGCGAGCAACTGGTCGCCGATCAGCTCACGGCCTTCGGGTGTGGTTGCTGCGACGCCGTGGCTCGTCATCTCGAGCAACGCGACGGCCACACGACGCGCCACCTGCGGATCGTCAAGCGACTCGCGCAGCGCTTCGAGGATCGCGTCAGTGTCGAACCCGTGATCGCCGGTCGGCGCATTGTCGAACATCAGCGGCAGGCCGGCATACTCGTCGGCCACCGCCGGCTGCTCCGGCTGATCGGCGAAGACACCGGTGACTTCCGCGAGCGTCCGCCAGAGCGACGCGATCGCCGACTGTGCATCGCGGACCGCATCGTCGAGCACCAGCAGGTCGTAGGCCGTGCGCGTGATGTGGAGCGCGCCGCTGTTCGGCGGGGTGTCGTTCACGCCGCCGGGCTCTTCGACCAGCCAGTTGAGCGTCTCGCGCAGCTGCTCGAGCGTGAGTCCGGTTTCGAGGGCGATCGCGCCGACGCCGCGCCGGTGCAGCCGGTTCGCCAGCTCACGCGCGGTGCCGTTGCGCGCTTCCCAGAGCTCACCGTTGATGATCAGCTCATTGCGCGCGATACCGATGGACATCGTCGACTGGCCGAGCATCGCCACATGAATGGCCTCCAGCAACTGCTCTTCCGCGGCGACCACCATCGGGTGCGACGACGCATACGCCCGACGCCGATTGAGCGTTCCGGCGAAGCGCATGAGCATTTGCTGCGTCGAAGCGTCCATCGAGCGGTTTCAGGGCGGGGAGTGACGTTGGTCTCAGAGAGGGTCGGTTCGTCGGCGACCCGGCTTCAGCACTCCGACCGGAATATACGGGTGTTTACAGGGGACCGCATCACGCGTGGTGCGCGGCGTCCAACTCGTGGCGTTCCAGCGTGGCCGAGCGGAGCATGCCCACGAAGACGGGCGCGATCGTCGGATCGAGCTCGACGCCCGTGATGGATTCGAGCAGGCTGATCGCCTTCTCGCGCGGCCAGGCGGCGCGGTACGGCCGCTTGGAGCAGAGCGCATCATAGATGTCGCAGACGTGCACGATGCGGCTGGCGTAGTGCGTCGTGCGGGGGAACGCGAAACCGGGGTAGCCACCCTTGCCGTTGTACCAGATGTGATGCTCGTACGCGACCGTCGCAGCGAGACCATTGCCGCGACCGCGTGCACTCAGAATCCGCGCCCCTTCGACAGGGTGTGTCTCGATCAGCAGGCGCTCGACGTCGGTCAGCTTGCCAGGCTTGGTGAGCACCTCCTGCGGCAGCTTCATCTTGCCGATGTCGTGCAGCAGCGCCGCCGTGCCGATGGCGCGGGCATCGGCGTCCGACAGTCCCAGTGCCTCGCTGAGGCCAATCGACAGCATCGCCACGTTGCACGAGTGCGTGGTCGTGTACTCGTCGAAGGTGCGCAAGTCGAGCAGCGGCAGCATCACATCCTGTTCCCGGCGGATGGTGTTCGCGAGGCCGTGAACGATCGCCTCGACTTCGACCATCGGCACATCGCGGCCCGCCAACACTTCGTTGTGCACGAAGCCGATTGCATCGAGCTCCTCACCGAGTCCGCTGTACTGCAGCGCGTCAACCACCGAGTCGACGAGCACCGGCGACGCCGACTCAGCCCTGCCACCGGCAACCCGGAGTGCACCGAGTCGGATCGGCCCGGCAGACCATTGGCGCACCGGTTCAGCTGGTGCCGCAATGCGAGTGCGCATCTCGTGCAGCATCGCGTCGATCTGCTCCGGCG
Source organism: Gemmatimonadales bacterium (assembly GCA_038231095.1). Taxonomy (GTDB): domain Bacteria; phylum Gemmatimonadota; class Gemmatimonadetes; order Gemmatimonadales; family Gemmatimonadaceae; genus JACMLX01. The sequence continues at coordinate 2,983 of JBBRLZ010000102.1, read as the reverse complement.
ACGGCGCTGCGGACATCTCGACGCGGCCAATGCCGGCAGCTGCCAGCCGCGCACCCCACTCCCAGCCGCGCAGCTCCGTGACGGGACGCGCACCCGCGATCACTTCATTGTCGATGAACGACAGCTGCAGGGGCGTGCCTGTCGCGAGCACGGCGTGCGCTGCCGCATGCAGGCGCTCGATCGCGGCCTGTCGCATGGGGTGCTCGTCGCCGTACAGCGTGAGCGCGGCGAACGCCTGGCCGAGCGCCGTGAGGAACTGGATGATGGGACTCATGTGATGTGCTCCATCCCGGTGTCGCGCGCATGCCAGCGGCGATCTTCGGTGTTGCGGCGTGCCAGTGCGATCACGTCGGCAGCGTCGGGATCGGTGGCGTGAAGGCGTTGCAGCACATGCAGCGCCGCGACTGCGGTCAGCGTTGGCTCGACGAGGGTCATTCGTCGCAGAATGCGCGAGCGACGCGCGACGTGACTGATCAGCCACTCGCGCACGGTGTCGCCGCCCGTGTGTGCCAGCGCGCGCACCATGCGTGCCCGCACCGATTCACTGTGCCGTCCGGCGTCCACCTTCGCCATCAGCCCGGTGACAGTCGCGGCCGGCAACGGCGCCGTGGGATCCGGCGACTCACTCAGTGCCTGCAGCGCGAGGACGACAAGACGTTCATTGTCGTCGTGCAGTGCGCGCTGGATCGCGGTATCGCGCGTGCGCACATTGAGCAGCAGCAGGCGGAACGCTTCGGTGCGCACCTGGACTTGAGGGTGGTCGAGCAGGCCCGTCATCGAGTCGAGTCCCGCCGCGGCGCCGCCCTGCGACTCGGCGATGTCGTGGAGCAACGTGAGGACGTTGCGCACGAGATACCACGGAGCATCGTCGAGGCGCGCGCTGAGGTTGGGTGTGATCACGCCGCCGAACTCCGACAGGCGTTGACGCACGATCATGCGTGTGCCGCGCGCTTCGGCCACTTCGAGCACGTCGAGAAGCGTTTCGGCCGAGGATGCATCGAGCTGCTCGAGCAGCGCACGTGCCTGCAATCGATCGACCGGCTCGTTCAGCAACAGCTGACGGATCGCCTTTTCGCTCGTGGCAATGTCGCGGACTCGCCTTGCGGTGCGCGTCGCGCCGACGGCGTCGGTCCACTGAATCAGCTCGGCGCCGGAACCAGCTGCAAGCAGCGCATCGGCCGCGGCGTCGGCATCCTCGCCGCCGACATCGATCTCGAGGGCCATCTGCACGAGGCGCGAGGACTCGACGATCGCCGTCTTCACGGGGCTCGTGCCTGCATCGGTATCGCTTCGCGTGCGCTCGTGCAGCGCAATGCGATCGAGCAGCGCGACGTGCTCCTCGGGGTTCGGATCCTCGAGCGACCAGCCCTTCACCAGATCCTGTGCCGCGCCGCGGAAGACGTTCTCCGCTGTCGTCGTCTGCTGCGTTTCGGCGTAGTTCGAGAGCTTGGACATCAGGCGAAGCATGTGATGCGAGATCTGCTGATCCTGAGCCTGGGCCGCCACGTTGAGCCAACTGGCCACCGTTGCAACGGGCAGGACATCGACCACCTGCGATACGAACCGCTGTTGCAGCGACCGCTCACCAAGCGAGCGGATGACCGGGCCGAAGGTCGATTCACCGAGCGATTCGATTGCGCGGTTCAGCTGTTCGCCAATGCGTTCCCGCCCCGCCTGCGGGGCGTTGGCGCCCTGCGCTGCGAGCTCCATGAACGCGATCGCCGTCTTGCGTGCCACATCGGGGTTGTTCAGCGATTCACGCAGTCGCGTCGCAACGCCTGACGCATCGACCGCGCTACCCGGGTGCGGGTCGCCCGCGAGCTGTGCGAGGGTATTCCAGAGCTGCTGGCCCGATTCGTCCGCTGCGCGTTCGACGTCGCCGAGCGTGAGCTGGTCGTACGCGACGAGCGTGATGCTCGCGCCGCTGAGCACAGGTGGCAGATCGGTGCCCGACGGCGCACCGCCATTCGAGACACCGGACTGTTCATGTGCCAGCCAGGCGAGCGTTTCGCGGAGTTGCAGCAACGGTACGCCGACCTGAAACGTGACGGCACCGACGCCGCGACGATGCAGGCGTGTGGCGAGTTCGCGCGCATAGCTGCTTTTCGTGACGTACGTCTCACCATCAATCAGGAGTTCGTGGCGCGCGACCCCGATCGTCAGCACGGGTTTGATCGCGAGCGCAGCAGTCAGCGATTCGTGCAGCTGGTGCTCCGCCGCAATCACCATGGGGTGCGTCGCGGCGTACGCGCGGCGCCGGTTGAGGGCACCGGTGAGGCGCATGAGCAGCATCTGCGTCGCGGGATCGGGCGCTGACGCGCGCGACGGCGCGACGCCGGCCGTCATCGGGCGCGTCCGGAGTTGCTATCGTGCGCGCGCGCTGTCATTGCGCCGAAGCGACCGGACGGGCGGAGGGTGAGAGACCTGCACATGGATCACAAGTATCGACACGTTCCGACGTGGCCTGCACCGGATCGCATGGCGTGCGGAGCCGCGTCGCACCGCGTCCCGGCCGACCATCGGTGCGGATTAGCTTACGCCCGACTGCAACCCTGATCTGCGCAGCGTGGCCGTGTGGGACGTCCCTTCACCGTGTGCACAATGACCACCGTTCTTCCCGTCCGCCGCGTCGTCATCGGCCAGAACGCGCACGTCGCGATGTCCGCGATGATCGCCGCGCGTCGGCCGGACCTCGAGTTGCGAGGCAACGTGTTCACCGCGATTTCGGTCGACGATCTGGCGTGGGCCGATGCCTACATCGGCTTCAAGCGTCCGCCACTGCCGTCGATGGGGAACGTGCGCTGGGTGCAGAGCACGGGTGCCGGTGTGGACGCGTGGCTGGAGCCGGTGGAGCTGCCGCGCGACATCGTGCTGACCCGCACGCCGGAATCGTTCGGCCCGATGATCGCGGAATGGGCGCTGTCACGGGCGCTGGCATTCGTCACGACGATTCCGCAGCTGGCCGTGTCGCAGCGCGAGCATC
>JBBRLZ010000101.1:0-10306 GCA_038231095.1 Gemmatimonadales bacterium | reverse complement strand
GAATTTCAGACGTTCGTTCATGGAGTCGGTCTCCAACCAGGGCATAGCGACCTCGCGCAAAGGGGAGTCGCCGTGCAGTGTAGAAGGAGTGTAAACCATGTTGCCGGACTACTCTGTCAACCATGTACCCGGGCTATACCACCGCTGACCTAACATCCGCTGAGACCGGTGATGTCGACGCTACACTTTCGAGTAACCAGTGCGGTGATGCGACCCCTCCCGGTTGTTCCGGTGGAAGCGCGCTTCGAATTCGAAGTCCCAGCAGACACGATGCTCGCGCGACGCGTGCAGTTAGTCGGACCGGTGAGACTGATCGTCGTGGATTGCGGCGCGAACGTTCTGGCTGCTTGTACGGTCGCTGTTCCACCGACGATGCGAAGCCGCCTCGAGATGGGCGAACACGTCTCCAACCTGAATCCGCTGCAGTTCGGAATCTGGCAGACGTGCCTCAACATCCTTGAAACAGCAATTCGGCAGACAGTCGAATTGCTTTCCCAAGAACTCGGCGCGCATGAGTCCTTGGCAGAGCGTCCTTCAGCCCATCTATATCAGTGGTCCGGTGACGGCGAAAACTGGAGCCTGTTGTCGGTGCAGCGGCCACCACTCGCAATCGCATTCACGAGCGACACATCCCTGAATGCAGACACGCATGCGCCGCTGCGCACGCTCGTCGCTTCCGGCGCCAAGGCGCTGACGGCCTCCAGATTCGTCACGCTCGCCAGAGCGAGCGAATCACCACAAGTGAAGACGATTCTGTCCGCGGTCGCAGCGGAGATTGGAATTAAGGAAGGCCTGATCTCGCTCGACCCGAGTCTTGAAACAGAGCTTACAAGTCGCAATACGCCGCGCGTCGGGACTCTCTTTGGTGAATACCTTAAACGCGTAACTGGCAGCGCGTCTTCGCACGCAGGCGACATTCAAACGGGCGCGGATGTGCGGAACGCGTTGGTCCACAGCTCGCGCGCGACACTCGTTGACGGGCTGGAGGCGGAGCAATATCTCAATGTCGTTGAGCATGCGCTGATCGACCTCCGCCGCCGCATCCGCCACGACGTTGTCGCTACCGCGCCGCGCGCCATCTCAGTTATGCAGAATGCGATTCCGGCGCCGGTGACGCCGGATGATTCGTGATCGACGAAGCGAGCGACCGGCCGCACGCAATGCGACGGTGCGAATCCGACACCGATGGTCGGCATCCGCTGGACGGTCGAACGTGTCACTGTTGATGGGCACACAAAACATGCCGACGGCAGGTTCATGAGAACACGGAGGGCCACGCGGCCCTGGAGCGCCGCAAAATCAGCTGGTCGGTGAGCTGCCCACCTGGGCCATATACTCGCGCGATACATCACCTCGAGACGGCACCCCGTGGTCTCACCCTGAGGACCGATGCTTCAGCGTTCAAGCTTGGAGAGTCACATATGGCAGCCCCCGCGAAGTTCACCTTGGAGCAGATCATAGTCGCAGCCCGCACCGTGTGGATAGAGACCGGTGCGATGCCGTCGGTAAACGCCGTACGACAGCGCCTGAGCGGTGGCGATGCAGACCGCATCGAGTTTGGCATCTCGCTGGTCGGCGTCGAGTCTGGTGTCAACTGTGCTGTGCTTGACGCGCAACCGGCAGAGGTCCGCGTGCTGGTCACCGATCCGCGTGGCCCCAACGGTGTGCTCCCTCTTGACGCGCTGACCAGTGCGCAGATTCCGGAGGGTGTCCTCGCCGGCGCGATCACGCTGGTGAAGGCCGTCGCGCAAACCCGTGCTGCGGATCAGCGCGAGCTCGAACGCCGCGTCGGGCTTGAGCGCGACCGCGCTGACACGATTGCACGCGCTTGCGAAATGCGCATCGCGGCAGCGCTTGCCGCCCAGCTGAGTGCAGAGCAACGGTACGCGCACCAAGACGCGGAGCATGAGCGCAACACCCGCGCGCTGCGCGACCAACTCGCCGCCTCACTGGAACGGGTGCGCGTGCTGGAGCAGAGTGCGCCGGAGGAATTCGTGATGTTGACGAATGCCATCACCAGGACCGGTGACGCCGTGAACGGTGTGTCAGACCGTCTCGCGAACGTGGAGCGTCTGGTGCGTCCTACCGCATCGGCAACGCGCGCAGCACCTGGCAAGGCGCGGCAACGGACGCGGACACCAAAGTCTGCGCCACGTGGTGGTGCGAAGAAGGCGCACCCTTCGCCACAGGGTAAAGGACGCGAAGCGCCAGCCAAGCCAATCGTGCGTCGTTCGAAACCGGTCGACGCGGCGTCAGCGGATTCAGCGTCCTAGGGTGCGTAGCGTTGCCGAGAGGGCCGCGCGGCCCCGGAGCGCCGGAGCCGCGGCGCGCACGCGCTTGACGCGCGGAGAGTGCGGAGCATGGCCGCTGTCGTCCATCATGAGAACCTGCTCCGCACGTGAACGACGAATCAAACCGTCCGGCTGCCGATTCGCCGCGACGCGGCGCGCTCGTTCCGCAGCGGGATACTGCGCATGCGATTCGATAGCACCCACCGTCGCATCAGCACTCGGGCCGCGGCGCAGCAATCAGCGCCGTGGCCGTCCGGTCGATTTGTACGGGCCTCGTCGTCGCCTCTTCGCGGATGCGAACCGCCCGTGCACCGCATTCGACGCTGCGCACGGGCGGACTGGAAGCGCGTGCCGACGCTTACTTACGATGGCACGCGGCGACGGCGGAGGAGGACTGTGCCAATGAGGCCGGTCGCGGTCAACATGACCGTCGCCGGCTCAGGGACGACGCCAGGGACATTGGGCGTCCCCGGCTGCCGAACCGTGACTTCGTACGCCGGCGCGAGTGGCATGCCGTCCGAGCGCCACGTGGCGCTGAACACATCGCGGACAAAGACCGGAGCCCGAATCCCCTGATCCGTCGTGGACCAGCCGCCCACCGGGCCGAGGCCCGAAACGGCGATCCAGTACGTCTCGGCGTTCGACAGTGCGACGTCAGCCCCGCTCACGAGCGTGAAGAGATTCCAAAGCGGGAAGCTCGGTGTCGTGGTCAGATTCCATGTCGCGACGCGTGTCGCCGAGACGAGGTCTGCCCCATGCAGGATCTCAACCAAATACGTGCGGGCGACGCTCGTGTTCAGCCCCAGTCGCACTTCGTCGAGCACCAGCCCGGACGGCCCCGTGTAGACGAACGACGTCGCGATGAACTGGTATGATATCGCCGTCCCGCCGATCAAATACTGCGTCGACCCATCGTAGCTCCGCCCGGGGCCGAGCGTCGTCGCGGCGATTGACTGCGCGGACGCGACTGGTGCGGGGGCCATCCAGGCGCCGCAAAGCGCCACGGCAAGGGCGAGCGCACGGCGCGCGGAACATCCAACCTGCATGCGACAGCTCCATGAGAAGAGAGTGGTGAGTGAGACGACGGTGCGTCGCGTCGATTGGTCGGACAGGCGGACAGACTTCCCCGTCGAACGCAGTGCGCGTCCAACGGCGCCAGCGGGTTGGGTCGCGTGTGGCGCTCCATGCCGAGCGACCAACATGGTTCGGACAACTGATCAACTCATCACATACATGTGACCGCAGCGATGACACATCCAACTGGCGTTCCACTGCGCAAAGAGCGCAGGCCACACTGTTCCATTGTGCTGGCGCGTTTGCCAGAGGCGATAGAGCCCGAGCCCACACACTGCGAGGCCAACGACGTTATAGGGCCTGCGCAGATCACTGAGAAACAGACCGACAATGGTCAGTGCAATCGGTGGCCAGTACCGCGCCTTCGTTGGCGGCGCCGCAGTGGCGGCGAGTCCAGACTGCGCGACGCCGGACGTGGTTGTGACGCCACCACCAGACGCGAAGCCGCGGCCGAAACCCAAACCGCCGGTGGCACTCGTCGTCTGGATGGACTGCGTACCGCCTTCGAACACGACGCGAAGGCGCTGCGTGTTCTCGGAAGTGCACTGCGGGCATTGCACGAGAGGAGCGACTCCAGATGTCGGGTGAGCAATTCCGCGGGACGCCGAGTGCGTCCCGCGTTGCTATCTCGAGTGCCGGTCAGCGCGGAATGCTGATCGATGCCTTCTTGCGGACTTCGGCAGCCTGAGCGGCCACGAGTTGCAGCTCGCGCGGATTCAGGTACCCATCCGAGGCGCGCAACACGGCGGCATACGCCGCTTCCAATGCCGGTACCAATACGGTCTGCACGCCACGATCTGACCACAGGTCCGGCGCGGTTCCGGAGACGGCGGAGAACACACTCTCGCCGGTAAAGGCGACGCGGTCGGACGGCATCTCGATGCTCTTCGTCCACATCCTCGAATTCGTCAGAGGTTCGCGCAGGGTCAGCGTGATGCGCCCACCGAACTGAATGGTGCCGTTGATCGTGAAGGACGCCGGCGAGCCTCCAGAGACGGCGTCGAGGCTGCAGGTCGCCTTGCCGAAGAAGCCCTTGCAGTTCGCCACACGCGTGGTCTCGACGAGGCCCATCGTGGACTCAATCACGGGCTCGAGCAGCAAGTTGGAGCCCTCGCGATCCGGAAACATCATTTCGTCGAAGTTGCGAAATGGGCCGCGGGTGACGACGCCGCGGCACGTCACGAGTTCAAGGAAATCGTCGCGCAACGCCGTCTTGAATTTCGTCTGAATGTCAGTGACGCCCGCGCCGCTGCCCAGCGACGCGCTGACCTTGCTCCCGTCGGCTGCCTGCTGCTGCTGCCAGGTCGGCGCGACGATGGCCAGCGTCAGCTTCATCGAGGCGGGCGCCGCACAGCTGGTGGGCGCGTAGTCGAAACGTGCCGTCCGCGGCGCCGGTGCTGGCGTCGCAGCCGCCGCCGCGCCCGAGGATGCGGTCGTGGCGCAGGCCCCAACCGTGAGCGCGAGCGTGAGGATCGTGGCGATGCTGTGTGTCAGGCGCATAGGGTCGGGCTCATGCTGGAGGACGTCGATTGCCGCGAAACCGGAGTTGGCACCGCGGATGCGACGACAGGGTGGGAGCAGCGCTCCGTGGGGGCGTTGGCCGGCGACGCGTGGGCGGCTATGCGGGACACCTACAGCGTCGGTAGGCGCGGCGGCGTGACCCGGCCGTTGTATCGCAGTGTGGCGATCACGGCCCACAGCGCGCACACGGGCCAAGAGACGAGGAGGGCGAGGCCGAACGTCAGGACGGCACCGGCGCCGGAGAGCACCAGCATGACGATCCCGCCCAGCACCGAGGAGTAGAACAGACCGAACGGTCCGAAAAGCGCGGCGAGGATGAACGCCAACACGACGCTCTTGCGCGCTGAGGCGACGGCGAAGGGCACGACGGGTGCGGGCGGCATGGCGCTCACAGAGACGAGGGACGGCGCGCGGGCTGGCGCAGTGGCGGGCGGGTGATTGGGAGCTATGTCACCCCAAAACCGCATACCCCAAAGGATCAGCTTGCCCGTAACCTGTCAAGCCCTTGCGGAATTCAACGGGAGACTTCACCCCAAATTTGAATACGTGCGACCGCAATCGACTGTAATGGGTGCCGAAGCCCGACGTTCCGCTGCCTGCCCTCACGCCCGCCGTCGCCATGGCGCTGGATCCGGCGTATCGGCATGCGTACGGCAAACTCGTGGCGTCGCGATTGGCCGCGGAGCGCCAGCGACTGGTGGCGGTGCACGGCGACCTGTACTCGCAGGAGCGCGTGGGGCAGCGACTGCAGCAAAGCCAGACATGGCTGTCGAACCTGGAGCTGGGTCAGCGTCGCGTTGACACCGGGGCGCTCATGCTGCTCAGCGCGTTGTACCAGGTACCGATGTCGTCCTTGGTCGCGCTGCCGATGGGCCGCGAGGAGGAGGAGCAGATGGCGCGGTGGATGCGCGATTTCCGCGCGCTGGTGCGAGAGGAGCAGCCCGCGCCAGCGTACGCACCGCCCGCGCCGTCACTGCGGCGTCCGTCGCGAGGTGGACGGTAGGGTTCCAACTGCGTGTCGCGTCGCGAGATGGACCACAGCGAAAGGGCCCGCGCGGCCCCGGAGCGCAGGAATCTCGCCAACAGCGCACACGGGGCCGACAGCGTTTGGGTCAGCATTCGCCACCGTTGCGATTCAGGATTTCGCGGCAACGCCGATTTCAATTGGGTATCGGGCGTCGCGGTCCGTCGGCGGCGGTCGCGACGGCCGCGAGTGACTCGTTCGGCGCGGCGCGGAGCTGTCTCCGCTACCCGTGCGCTGGCGAACGGCTGCTGTCGCTCGGTGAGCTCACCACTAGCGCGCGTGTGTCACCGAAAGCGCGTCAGAGATAGCCGCACGGCCCCGGAGCGCCCACGCTGAGAAGCTAGCCGGCACCATCGGGTCGGACCGTGGCAGCAGGTAGATGGACGATCCCGGCAACGCGACGCACTGTGCGGCGTCCGGCGAGCACCGGACGAGAAGAGCTACTGCCGCGGCCAGCACGCCACGGACGCGAAGAGAGCGAAACACGGTCGAGGTCATGTACGGCACCAGACAGAGAAGGCGCCGAACCGCGAAAGTGCGGATGGCGCCGGTCAGCGTGCGCGTCGCGTTCCGGGGGCGCTGCTGCGCAGCCGGCGTCAGACCTCAGACGTGTCGGCGCCGTAGCGTGCCGGCAGGGGCGTGACCTACGAAGCATCGCATGCACATCCATTTTGACGCCGGCGACGGAATCGCGCGCCGTATCATGGTGTGTTGAAAGCCTGACGGCTGTTTCGGTCACAAAGCGGTGTTCTCATCTAGTCTCGTTGCATCCGGGCGAGAGAGCCCGATGACTATGCGGCGGCTGAAGTATTGGTCACACCGGATGCCACGTTCCGTCAGGCGCGAAGTTCGGGGATCGCTCGTGATCGAATGCGTTCCACATGACGTCGAGCGACGGCCGCAGCGCAGCCGCAATGACGGCGTCGAAATCGGAAAACACCGCTTCTGGCAGTGCGAGAACGTCCTCGCTTAACGGCACCTGATCCGTGCTCAGGCGAGAATCATCGCGCACCCCCAACGTCATACCGGCCACGTCGACGAGCGTGATAAAACAATAGATCGGTGGCTGCGATCCAAGTCGCCGCTGAATCGCCAATCCCCGTGTCACCGCGGCGATAACGCGCTCCTCGAACTTCGTACTCGGGATCGAGCGACTCCCAGAATTCGGCAGGCCGAGTGACGCGGAGTCGGCGAACTCCACGATGCCGGAGCGGTACAGCTGGGCGAAACTCACTGGCATCGTGCCGGCAAGGGCGTACGACAGCACTCCGTTCATGGTAATTCGGTCCGACCAGCCAATCGCTGACATCGGCTGAAGATCTCTGCGCCAATCCGGTAACCGAACGACATCGAACGTCACCTGCCGCGCGAACGATTCGAGCGGGATCAGGTGGACGAGAACGCTCGGCCGCCGCCCGAGCGCGACGGCACCGCGATCCGCTTGCAGCGATTTGATTCGGTCATCCCGGAATTGTTCGACCGCTTGGATCACACCGCCGGTGCGCTGGAACACGTGCCTCAGCTCCGTGACGTCAAGAGGGTGCTTTCCCGCAGCGCTGCGTCCGAAAAATTTGTCCGAACCCTTAAAGATGACACGATGCGGTGCATCCCAACTCTGTTCGACGCGGATCCAGATGACATGAGTCGTCATCGGCGTCGGAATGGCACGAATTTGGACGCGGAGGCGTGGCTGAATGCCGCCACGAATAATGTCGTCTAGCTGACGGATCAATGCATCAGCATCCTCGGTCGCAACGCCCTTAATCTCCGTTGGTACCCCTGCGACTTCATCGACACCCAAAATCAGATCACCTCCGCCGGCGTTCGCGAACGACGACACGTCGGCAAGAAACTCCTTCCTGTCGGCATCAGCGCTACCGGGCAGATCACGCTTGTAGTCGAGCGCTCTGCCTTCAGGAACCTGACCGGTAAGCAGCGCATGGACGTCTGCGTAGACGTACTGATCAAAACGGCGTGTCACGAGGCTGTGAAGGAGGGTGTGTCAGGCACATACCCTGTCTGCCAAACGCCGCCGTCACGACGGTCGCGCGGGTGTTGTTGGAGACAGGGGAAAGGTGAACGGGATGACGCTGAGCGATTCGAACCGAACCACGATGCCACGCAGCGTGGCCCACGCGCGGTCGAACGAGATCACGTGCGTGTCGATAGTTGCGTCCGCGTGGTAGGTCGCGCGGGTGGTCTCGAAGCCCTCCGCGAACGTGGCGAGTCCCGCGCAATCAACGAACCGCGACGCGCACGCGCGTCGGAAGTCATCGGCCGCATCGCGCCAGAATTCGTCAGCAGCGGTGTCGACCAGCAAATGCGCTCGCTCGATACGAACGAGGTCGAAGAGGTCCTTCACGCGGATGGTGCGCGGTCGTCCCCCCAGCTTCACGCGATATGCCGGAAGCGTGGTCAGGAACGCGCGGAGTTTTTCCCCCGCGATGCGGGACTCCGTGTACGCCTGCACGTCGTGGCCCTCGACGGTCAGGGTGGCAGTGGAACGGATCCCCAGTTCTTCAGGCGCCGCAATGTCCAGCTGCAGGTGAGGGAGTCCACGCACATCGCGCCGCGCGCGGTCGCGCAACCCGATGACCACCTCGAACGCATTCCAGCCGTGCGTGTGTTCGGCCGACGTTTTGACCGTGATGCGCTCCACCTCGAAGCGGACCACAAGTGCGCGGGCGAAGCGCTCCCGCAGCGCGGCGCCGACTTCGCGCTCGAACGCGACGCGCTGCTGTTCGCGTGTCGGGTATTCAGCGACGAACCGTGCCGTCATGTTCATATCGATGTCCAGCGACTGGCGTGTGACATCGTCCAGGCGGCGATTCAGAATCCGCGCGCCTTTGTAGACGACATAGGCGGTGAGGGAGTCGCGCGCAGCCAGTGCGGCGAAGATCTCGTCGAGCGCGTCGTTCTTCCAGCGCGACTGGTCGTCAGGGTTCACGGCGACACCCGCGTGCACATCATCTCGAGAGTCATGGGACGCCGATGCCCCACGTGGCGTCGATGCTGGTCGGCGGGATGCCCGTGAGCAGCGGAATCACGTCGGGGCCTGTCACGAGCCAACTCGCCGGCAGCTGGTCGCGCGTAGAGTCTACCAGCGCCGGTGCGAACTGCGCGAGCATGTAGCCCACGCGACGCGCCAACCGTGCGTCAGCGATGGCGCGCACCAATGCGACGAGCCGCGGGCCATCGAGCCGATCCCCGGCGGCACCCCATGCTTCATACACGACCGCCGGGCCACCGCAGCTGTGCGGCCGGTGCAATGTGTCGACCAGGGTCTGCTCGAGTGTCGTTACGCGATACCGGCTCCTCTCGTTCACGTATCGGGTCTGTACGCCGACGACCCGATGGGCCTCCCGCCGAGTCGTGTAGTACGGAATTCCTTGATACGAGAAGGCTCGGCTGCCGAGCGAGAGCTGCGCGGCCGGCGCGCGCACCGGTGCCGCATGCGCCGTCGCGTCCTGCATCTGCGTCGTCGTCGCTGTCACCGTCACCGTCACTGCGTCCCCGTACGCCACCACGCTGTCGTCCAGCCGGGCGATGTGGTGGTGCGCCGGCAGCTGCGTCGTCAGGCCGAGCAGGGCGAGGGCGGTGAAGTAGCAGACGATACCGTCAGGTTCGTGCGCCTGCAGCAGCTCGACGGGGTCGAGGTCGGTGGCGCTGCCGCCGAAGCCCATCGCGTATAACCGATCCGACCGAACGTCTTTCGCCCGATTTTGCAAGGGCACGACATGGGCGACACCGGCGTCCACGAGGACGTGGAGGAGCGCGGTCGCGCTGACGTGTTTGTGTCCGGGTATGGCCAGCGCGTCGCGCACCGCCAGCAGAATTGCAACGAGCGCTGGTCGGGCGAGACATCTCACCGACGGTAAGGCGTCCGTGGGATGCTCCAGCTTGGCCGCGACGCCGGCGACGAGGCCCGTGAGGAACATCTGGTCCAGCGGCTGAGGAGCCTGCGCCATGAGGTGGCACCGCCAAGGAAACACATGCGGCGCTGCACCACGCGCCGAACATTACGGCCGGGGCACCGTAGGTCGATTGCGGTAGCGCCCTCGGTATTACGCTTCGCAAGCGAAGCGTAATACCGAGGGCGCTACCCGTCAATACCCTCTGCCCCGATGACCAGTGGGTTTGCGCATGGCACCGGGGGGGGCGTGCGTGGAAGGTAACACGAGGGCCGGTCGGCGGCAGCACCGCCGGCGTTGCCCGACACCCGACGACCGCCTCCATCTCGCGTCGTGGCCGGGCCCCGCAGCCGCGAGCGGTCCCCCCACCCATGGGGACACGCGCGGGACGCCGCCAAGAACCGCTCGGTCAGCCTCGGGGTGACTGCGGACGCTACGCGCGCTGCGGGCCGTTGGCGCGGCCTCGGGACATCCCTCCGAGGGAT
>JBBRLZ010000100.1:0-10373 GCA_038231095.1 Gemmatimonadales bacterium | reverse complement strand
GTCCGAGGGCCCGATGCCGGGCACCGCAACCGTGGCCCCGCTCGCGTGCCCGGCCTGCCACGGCGCCATGCGCCTCGTGGCGTGCATCACGCCAGATGTTCGCCCAATTCCCAACCGAGCCCGATTGAAATTCCTATCCCGCGGCCCACATCGACCGCGCGCTCACCCCGGTATCGGCGTCAGTGACGGCGGCTTTGGACGCTTCGTGCGCGTGTCCTGATCCTTTCCTCGTGGGGGAACACAACGGCACGGTGTCCTGCTCCATTCGATTTCGAGGCGCAGGCACGCAACATCGTTACGGACTGGGCCGGCGCGGACGCTGCAGCATCTGCTCGAATCGCGGGTCGGCGCGCAACGGGTCCCACGTGGGGTCCAGCCGCAGAATCGGTACGCTCGCCTCGCGGCCGGCACTGCGGTCGAGTAGCTGATCCAGCAGGGCGATCGCTTCGGTCCGTGCACCGAGGCGCGTGTAGATCTCGGCGGCGCCGAGCAAGGCGATAGAGGCCGCGGTGTATTGAGGCGTCTGTGCCGCCGAATTGACCAGCGCGCGCGCAACGACGCGCGCCCGCGCTGACTGACCCGTGCCGGCGTACGCTTCGCCGAGCGAGGTTTGCACACGATGGCTGAACGGGCGCGCCTTCAGCGCGTCCTGCAACAACGGTATCACGGCGGCATAGCTGGCTCTCGAGCGCTCGCGATCGCCCAGCCTGTCGTAGAACCGCCCCTGCAGAAGCTCGCGAGGCCAGAACAGAAATCCGTCTTCGATCAACGGCAGCCCGGCGCGTTGCAGAATCGTGAGCGCCTCTGCGGGGCGATGTCCATACAAGGCAAGCAGCATCCGCGCATTCGTGACCGCACCGCCTGGATTCCAATCCGCTGGGAATCCTGCGATGGTCGCTTGCAACGTATCGGTGATGCCACGCCATCGAGTGAACAGGTATCCCCGTACCAGTCGATGGGAGAAGTTGTCGGGCTCAAGATCGATCAAGCGGTCCCAAATAGCGACGGCGTCCCCGTACTCGCGGTTGCGCTGTAACGTGGTGGCTAGCTGCAAGAGCGTGCTGACATTCGAAGAATCGAGCGCAAGCGCCTTCCGATAGTACCGCTTGGCCTCGCCCCAGTTTCCCTGCAGGCGGTATACCATTGCCAGCTGGCTGATCGGCTCGATATCGCTCGGCATGCCGGCGGCCGCCATCGTGAACTCGCGAATGGCGTTGTCGTACTCGCCGAGCGCGCTGTAAATGTAGCCGAGCGCGAGATGCCCTTCGGCGAGCGTTGGGACAATCTGTAGCGCTCGCGCGGCGTGAGCGCGGGCCGGCGCCACCGATGCGGAGTCAGGTGCGGCACGACTGGCAAATTTGAATTGCGCAACGGCAAGCCGCGCGTGCGCCAGCGCAAAGTTGGAATCTCTGGCGAGCGCTTTCGAGTATTGGTCGATCGCGCTCGTCACGTTCAACACGGTCATCTCGCGCGAGTCGTACACCTCGCCTCGCTGGAAGAAGACCATCGCTTCGGCGTTCGCTGTGCCTCCCGCGCGAGCCGACATCGCGGATCGTTCGGTCTCCGTCCGCGACGGCCACAGCGCGAGCATCGCGCAAGCGATCACTCCCACGCCCAGCACGAGAGCGCGCGCCATGCGGTGTCCACCCGTGCGCCGCGCCAACGTCTCGCGCAGCCTGAACGACCAGGACGCCGACGTACCGGCTTCGACTGCCGCCAGTTCGCCGTCCACCTCCGCCGCCGACGCCGGTCGTTCCGTGGTCGCCTTGCGCAAACATCGCGCGACGAGCGTGTCCAGTCGCCACGGCACGTCGCGAGAGGCGCGGTCGAGCGCGGCGGGTTCGTCGTGTACGATCGCATGCGCCACCGCCAGCGGATGGTCACCGGCGAACGGACGCTGACCGGCAAGCATCTCGTGCAGCATGACCCCGAGCGACCAGAGATCGGCACGCGCGTCGGCGACGGCACCGCTGATACACTCCGGTGCCATGTACGATACGGTCCCCATCGTTCCGGTCAGCTGCGATTGCGACGCATCCAACGTACGCGCCAGTCCGAAGTCGAGAATGCGGAGTCCACCGTTCGTCTCGAGCATCACGTTGCCGGGCTTGAGGTCGCGATGAATGACCCCCGCCGCATGCGCGACGCCCAGTGCCTGCGCGATCTGCCGACCGATGGTGAGTACCTCAGCCACCGCGAGCCCCGGTGCTCGATCGAGTCGTTGCCGCAGCGTCTCGCCTTCGTACAACGGCATGGCGATGTACAGGAAGCCGTCCTGGCTTTCGCCGACCTCCAGTACCTCGCAGATGTTGGCATGCGTGAGCCGCGCGGCAGTGCGCGCCTCGCGCAGGAAGCGCCCGCGCGCCGTGGCGTCGCCCACGAGCGACGTCAAGGGCAGCTTGAGTGCGACGGTTCGGCGCAGCAGCAGATGCTCAGCGCGATAGACCACGCCCATGCCGCCCGACGCAATCGGCGCCGTGATCTGGTAGTGCGCCACCTGTCGACCGACCAGTAACAAAACGTCCGCCGTCAACGGCGGCGACGTCAGGTTATCCAGCGTGCCGACAAGGCGGTCGGCGTCACGATCATAAGCCAACAGCTTTACGACGGCGCGATGCTGCGCCTCGTCGCGCACCGCCAGCGCTTCGAGGTAACGGTCCCGTGCCGCCTCGTCGAGGACTACGCTCTCATCGAACGCCGCACAGATGGCCCGCCAACGCCGCGCATCGTCGTCGCCCACGCCGTCGGGATGCTCGGTCTCCCCGCTCAGAGCCTTCACTGCGGTATCCTCAGAACGCGGGATCGCCACCAAGCTGAGACGCCAGCCACGCGCGTGCCGAACGCAGCTCGCGCTTGACGGTGGCCAGCGACACCTTGAGCGCTTCAGCGGTCTCTTCGAGCGTGAGCCCACCGAAATACCGCTGTTCGAGCATCTGCATCTGTCGCGGCGCCAACTGTTCGAGACGCCGCAATGCCTCGTCGAGGTCGGTCACCGCGTCGAGCGCGTCGTCCGGCAGCCACGGCGTCGCCGCATCGAGCGACACCTGTTCCCGCATACCACCGCGCCTCACGGCCTGCCGCGCACGCGCCTGGTCGATGAGCACATTGCGCATCACGCGCGACGCGAAGGCGAGGAAGTGCGAGCGATCGCGCAGCACCACTTGGTCGGCAGCACTCAGCTTGAGCCAGGCCTCATGCACGAGGCCGGTCGTGTTGAGACTCGCGCCCGGCGTGCGACGCAGCAGCTGCCGCGCGACCTCGCGGAGACGGTCGTACACGATCGGCACCAGGGCATCGAATGCCTCGGGATCTCCGTCGCCCCACCGATGCAGCAACGCGGAAACATCCTCGCCCGGCGGCGGCGGCGGCGCGGGCGAGTCTCGATCGATCGGCATTTGGCTATCATATGCCGGTTTTCAACTTTGGCAAGCGGGCGACCAGCGATCATTCCTTCGCGTGGAACAGTGGCTCGCGCAAACACGCCATTGACGAGTCGTTCAATCAAAGTTCGGACACACGCACGAGCGCCAGGCGGCGCCGCCTCCGTGCGCCCCATGCCAACAGCGCGACGCCGGTCGCCAACAGCAAGCCGGTCGATGGTTCCGGGACCGCAGTGAGCTGGAGTACTGGCGCCGACGACGCGATTGGCGCGGCCACGAACTGCGCGGCGTTGGGCGGCAGGATGCGCACCGGGAGCAAGGTGGATCCCGGCGGTGGAGTCTCCTGCACGTTCCGACCCAAGCCCTGAATGCCGAGAAACACCAGCCAGTAGTTCGAGCCACTCGTCAGATCGATCGGGGTGAAATCAGCGCCGCCCAACCCCGTGCGTGCCACCGCGCTGTTGAAGGTGACGGAGCGCAACGCCGCTCCATTCACGTCGCTGCCGTCCCGCAGTTCGAAGGTGACCGACCGATCGCTTCCGCCGGCATCGCTGAACCAGGTGCGGATTCCGCCCACCGTCGTGTTTGCCGTGGGTGTGAGCTGCCAGGCGATGCCTTTCAAGCCGAACGTGAGCGCCGTCGGTGTGAGCCCGGTGTTCACCGATATGGTGCCCTGCGCCACGACAACGCGTGGCATCGCGGCGACGGCGAGTGTCACCGCGAGTGTGGCCACGATCGAGAGACGAACAACGGTCGGCAGACGAAATCGGCCGGCGGGATCCCGCAACATCCTGTTCATAAATGCACCTCGCGCGAGTGTGGAGAGCGAACAGAGTAAGATCGAGACGACGCCCTCCGTTGTTCACGGAAATCCTTCGCCGAACGGCTCACGCACCCGACGTTACTTGAGCAGCGCCGGCCAGTTCACGATCACCGACAGCGGCGCGCTGGGGGACAGCATGCGCACCAGAAAGCGCTCGCCGTCGGCGGTGGCATCGAAGGGGCTGGACAGATCATCGACCCGCCGGATGCGAAACACTTCGCGTGCGGCGCCGACTTGTATGGAGTGATTCGCCGTCGTCATGGGCACCGACATGATCATCCCGTCGGGGGCCAGGTACAGCAGCTCCAGCGCACCGGTTTTTCGCTGTGCCCACACCGGGTACAGTCCACCGCCAGCCGTGGTTGATACGCGAATGCGTTGCGACGGATCGGGATACGATGCGACATACACCTCGTGATGGCCGGTTTCGTCCGACTGGTACGCCACCCACTGGCAGTCCGGAGAGAAGCGGGCGAACGCCTCTTGCGATGGGGTGGCGAGATACGCGCGCGGAGTGGCATCGGACGTATCGAGTGCCAGCGTCCAGAGATCGCGCTGGGTTTTCGGCGTGATGCGGTAGTACAGCGCGACCCGACCGTCGCGACACACATCGTTCGGAAGCTGGTGCATGCTGCTCTGCGTGAGCTGTCGCTGCCCGCCGGTGGCGTCACGCCGAAACAGGTTGCGAATGTCGCCGCCAGCGAAGAGCAGCGAGCGGCCGTCCGGCATCCAGACCGGAAACGTCGACACGGATAGGCCAGTCTCGATGCGCGTCGACACGTTGCGTTCGGCATCGATCGTCCAGAGTTCGAGGCCGCTTGGGCGCTCGCGCGAGGCCACCACCTGCCGGCCATCTGGCGACAACCTGAACTCGTTGAACTGCGTCGGCTCGCCGAGGGTGCCAAGCTCGCGTCCAGTGCGGTCGAACCAGCCAAACTGACTCGTGAAATTGGCCATCGAGCTGTACAACAGCGTGCCGGATCTGGAGGCCGTTACCGTCGAGCGCCCCGTGAGTGCGAAGCCATGCACGGAATCAGCGACCAGTTGCGGAGCACCAAGCGTCGCGTTACGCACGTCGAGCGGCGCCACCACGAGGGAGCCATTCCGGATCCACGTCAGGAAGTCGTGGCCGCGTCCATCCTGCGTGTACACGGCTTCCGTCTCGTTCTCCAGCACAAGCACGTGCGTGCCGGGATCGGCCAACGTCGTCAGGTACGTGCCGGCGTTCGCCGAACGGTGCCGCGGTGCGTAATACAGCAGCCGACCGCCTGGCAACACCTGCGGCCATCGCAACACCACCCCGGAATCGCGCGCGATTATCAGGATTTGTGGCGTTCCACCCGCGTCCGAGACGATCGAGAGCGGGCCATACCCCGAGAACACAATGCGTCCATCGTCCGTCCACGCTGCGCCGCGCCCAACGAACGCCTGACAAATCACGATCGGCGCGCCGCCGTCGACACCGACGCGCATCAGCTTGTCGCCGGAAAAGAAGCCGATCGAACGACCATCCGGCGACCAAAAGGGAAACGCCGCCCCTTCCGTGCCGGTCAGCACGCGATCGGACCTCGTGCTGAGCTCACGAATCCAGAGCCGTGTCGCACCTTTGCTCGAAGCGACGAACGCCACCGTCTGACCGTCGGGTGCGAGTGCTTCGCCGCCTTCGATCAGTCCAGAGACGAAACGCTCACCGGAGGGTGGCTCGAGCGACAATCGCATTGGCAAACCGGTCGGCGCAGCGATTACCGGATCTCGAAACCAGCCGATGAGCGCCACCACGGTGATGCACAACGCCAGTACTCCCAGCCACGTTCGCGCGCGTCGCCATGCGCCGGCCGGCAGCCCTCGCACGCGCGTCGGATCGGTGACAGTCCACCACGGCGCGACCGGCAACACCGGTGACGGCGCGAGTGCCATCGCACCCGCAAGCGCCACCTCGAACGTGGCGGTATCGGCGTACCGATCCGCCGGCACCTTCTGCAACGAGCGCATGACGGCCGCTTCGAGCCCCGCGGGCACACCCGGTCGCAGCGCCGAAAGCGAGGCCGGCGCTTCGGTGACGATCCGCGCCGCCAGCGACTGAAAGGTCGAGCCGGTATGCGGTGGCTGACCGGCCAGCATCTCGTACAGGACCGCGGAGAGCGCCCATTGGTCGCTCCGCCCATCAACATGCATGTCGCCGGCGGCGAGTTCGGGACTGAGATATTGCGGCGTGCCGAGCATGAACCCGGACTGCGTGAGTCGCTCGGCGTCGACGCGCTGCATCGCCAGCGCGATGCCGAAATCCGCCAGATACGCCTGACCATCGGCAAGGAGAATGTTCTCCGGCTTGACGTCGCGATGCACGATGTCGCGCTGATGCGCGTACGCGAGTGCCGCCGCCACCTGCCGGGTGATGCGCACCGCCTCTTCGACGGACAGCTGCCGTTCGCGCGTCAGCTTCTGTCGCAGCGTCTCGCCCGCGACGAGCGGCATGACGTACCAGGGCACCCCGTTCGCCTCGCCGGAATCGAACAAGGGAAGAATGCCCGGATGCTGCAATGAGGCCGCCACGCGCACCTCACGCAGAAACCGCTCGGTCGCGATTGCCTCGGAGAGTTCGGGGCGCAGCACCTTAAGCGCTACGGCCCGGTCGTGTCGGCGATCGTGCACGCGCCACACCGTCGCCATGCCACCTTCGCCGAGGGGCGCTTCGAACGTGTAGCGGTCGGCTAGCGCCGACGCGAGCGCGTCGCCGGGACCCACCATGTGCAGGTCACCGCTCAAAAGTGGGTGCCCAGCCGCACGCCGAGCGTACGCGGTGGCCGTAATACGCCAATCGCGAAGGTGCTGAACGGGACGACGAAGCTGTTGGACAGCACCGTCTCGTCCGTGAGATTCTGGCCGAACAGCGTCACGAACAGGCGCTCGCGCGCGGTGGCATACGTCAGCGACGCGTCCGCTATCCAGTACCCCGCTTGTTGCTGCTGGGGAAGGAAGTCGAGTCCGAGCAGCGTGCGGGACTGATAGCGCGCTCGCGTGCGCGCGGTGAGCGTCGTGTTACTTGGGAGCGCGAACTCGCGACTCGCGCCGAGCGCGATCGTCCATTCGGGTGCGTAGGGGGACTGTCGGCCAGTGCAGTCCACCAAGAAGCCGGTGGTCTTGCTCGACACGGCGCACCCCGACACTGGCGGCCCCGACGACAGCGGCGTCTGATACCGATACGAGTCGTACGTCGCCTTGAGATACTGCACGGTCGCCGTGATCGGCGTTTCGAAGAAGGGCACGATCTCGAGCCCCGCCTCGGCGCCGCGAATCGTCGCCTGCCCGATGTTCTCCGTGCGCAAGTTGGTCACGTTGCGTGAGTCCACCGAGATCTTGCTCACCTGCTGATCGCGATACCGCCAATCGAACAGTTCGAGATTGGCCTGCAGCCGATTCTCGAAACGTCGACTTTTGAAGCCCACGGTCAGCGCGCCGACCGTCTCCGGCTGGTACACGTTGTCGTCGTTCGAGAAGAAGAAGCCGCCGGACTTGAAGCCCGTCTCGTAACTCGAGTACACGAACGTTTGCGGCGCCAGGTCATACTCGAGCGCGGCGCGCCACGTCGTCCGATCGAACGTGGCCGCCGTGTTCGACAGAATCCGAAAGCCGACCGTTCGCGTGCCGTCGGCAGGATTGAAGACCGGAGTCGCCGAGAGCGAGTCGGTCGGAAAGGTGAGTGGCGCACTCGACAGATCCACTGGGAATGGTTGTGCATTCGGACATTGACCCGTGGGCGGCGGCACGCAGATCCTGTTGAATGTCTGAAAGGATCCGCCAAAGGTCTTGCGCTCATGGGTGTAGCGAGCGCCGACGGTGGCTCGCAGCCTATCGGAGACATGGAGGGTGAGGCGACCGAACGCCGCCGCGCTCGTCACCCCCGATTCGGGCTTCTGCAGGCTGACGTTGTATTGGTTGTACACCCTGAACAGTGCATCGCCTCTGACTGCGATTGATTCGTCGAACAGAAAGGTTCCGACCAGCAGGTCCAGCCGCTGCATCGGCGCGGCGCTGAGCCGCGCCTCCACACTTTTTTGCGTAGAGTGCTCCTGCTGCGTGACGATGTTCCCCGACGGAGATCCGCGCTGGTCGAGTACACTGCGTCGCGCGGCCGCAGTCACCGTCAACGCCCCCAACGCGTTGCGCCAGTCGACCGTGGTGTGCACGCCGCTGTGCTGATTGTCGACATACTGATTCGCGGGCGTTGGCGCGAAGGAGCGACCCGCGAGCGAATGGCGCTGCGTCAGGTAATACGCGCCGCCTTCCGGAGACGTGACGCCGATGCGATTCTCGACGCCCAGCGCCAACGGCGTCGAACTGTTCCCGCGACCACCCTGTTGGAAATAGTCGGCGACGGCGCGAACAGCGAGCCGGTCGTTCACCTCGAAGCGGCCGGCGATACGACCAGCCCAGTCATTCTGATCGTCGGTGCCGTCGTTCATGTAGCCGTCGTGGCGGACCCGCTGCGCTGCCAGTCGCAGCGCGGCCCGTTTGCCCAGCGGCACATTGAAGGCGCCATCGAGCTGCTGACTGTTGAACGCCCCCACGCCCACATTGAGCACACCTTCACGAACCCGCAGGCGCGGACGCTGCGGAACGATGTTGATCGCGCCGCCGGTGGCGTTACGCCCATACAGCGTGCCCTGTGGTCCCTTGAGCACTTCGACGCGATCGAGATCGTAGAGCAGCCCGTTCGTCGCCGTCTGGCGCGCAATGTACACACCGTCGAAGTTCACCGTGACGGTGGGGTCTTGCAGCGAATTGCCGGCGAAGTTGCCGACGCCTCGCATGTAGAGCACGGCGGTCGAGCCAATGAGCGAGCCGATCTGCAGACCGGGCGCGAGATAGGTCAGGT
The DNA here is from genome assembly GCA_038231095.1 of Gemmatimonadales bacterium. GTDB lineage: Bacteria > Gemmatimonadota > Gemmatimonadetes > Gemmatimonadales > Gemmatimonadaceae > JACMLX01. The sequence goes on along the minus strand of JBBRLZ010000100.1, from coordinate 1,294 downwards.
CCTGTGTGCGCGTGACATTGGCATCGCGGATCGTTTCCGACGACACGACGGACATCGCCAGTGGCGCCCGTTGCAGGTCTTCAGTTTGCCGCTGCGCCGTGATGAGGACCGCGTTCAATGTCGGGGCCGCGAACGTCGTGGTGGCCCCTCCTCGCGTCCACGCGAGGGCCAACGCCGATCGGCGGGTCGTGCAGGCATCGGTCAGAGGCTGGAAGCGCAGCGTGTCGGCGGCGAGTCGCCAAGTGTAGCGACCGGTCTCCCCCGGGCATGCGGCGACCCCGCTTTCGTCGCGGAAGACGATGGTGTCCACTTGGACCAGGTACGACCCGATGATGAGCGGCCCGCCGGCGCCCCCGAAGATCACCTGTCCGTCCGCCTTCAGCTCGAGCGTGGCCGTTCGGGCGCGATACGCGCCCGCCGGCAAGCCCTGCGCAAAGGCGTGTCGAACCGGAACGATCGCCAACAGCACGCATCCCACGGCCAACGACTTGCCACGCATTCAGCACACCCTCACGGTGGATCGGCCGGCGTGAATACCATGCCCGCTCCCCCTCATGGGATGCCGCACACACGCCTCTCAACCGCTATTCACGTAAGAGTGCGCCAAACCGGCTCACGGGCGATTCCGGGCCCATACTCCGGACGTGCCGCACGCGCCGGCCCGTGAATGCTTGCCCGTACCTACCGCTACATGACGTCCTCGCGATAGGACCGCGACTATCCGCATCGGGCGATGGCACGCGGGACACGAGGGGGTCGACCCCGACGATCTGCTGGTGCAGCGCCGCCGCAGGGCCTTCGCCCACCGGCGGCTGGCGTCGGTCGGCGCGAGTCGGGGCGCGGGGACGATGGCGGGTGGCCCGTTGGCGGCGGCGGGCGCCTCCTTGTCCCGCATGCAACGGGGCGGTTGGCACACCAGCCGTCATACCGCGTGGTCACGTGGCCCTTGTCGGGAATATGGACCAGCACCCGCGCCAGGAACTCGAGCGGGTCGGCCGTCTCGGTCCCCGCCGTCGGGCCGTCCTACGTGTCGGACCCTTACGTAAGGGCCTTCGCGGTCCGGTCGTCGGTGTCAGTGGGGTTACCGTACTGGCGTTGCTCAGGCGAGAGGCCAACCATCGACGTCAAGAGCGTGATCGAAACAAAGAGCGGCACCCGTCGGGAGGCCTTCAGCCCGAGAAGCTGTAAAGCGCATGCCATGGCGTCGCTGCCTTCTTCGGCGCGCGCACGCGCCGCATCATTTCCGTTTGGAGAATCCTTGCTCTGGTGCCCACACGGTCTCGCCCAAGCCCCG
>JBBRLZ010000099.1:0-10392 GCA_038231095.1 Gemmatimonadales bacterium | reverse complement strand
CGAGCGCATCGGGCGTGAAGTGAAGGCCGGCAAGACGATCGAGCAGGTCCTCGCACTCAAGCTCAGCGCCGAGTACGAAAAGGAGTGGCCGGGTGGCCACGAGCGCTTCACTCGGGCGGTGTACGACGAGATGTCGAAGCGTTAATCGGAGTACGGGTAGTCGGGATCTGAGAGGCGGGCCGCGAGCGCAACGCCTTCAGGTCCCGCCAGATCGTGCGCCATCTCGACCAGCAGCTGGCTGAGATGGCTGCCGAACCGGATCAGGTTCACCGCGCGGCTGCGCTTCGCGAGGAGCCATGCCATCGTGGTCTTGTCAGCCTTGAGGATGTTGCACGCGAGGCAGCAGAGCACGAGGTTGTCGCGCCGGTCGTAGGCGGTCATGCCGCGGCGGGGCGCCACGTGATCGAGGGTCAGGCCACCGCGCGAGGTCACGCGCTTGGCGCAATAGGCGCAAAGCGGGCCGTGTTGGGCGACGAGCCACTTTCGCGTGTCGGCATACGCTGCGCGACCGGTCGGCATCGAGGAGAGCGTCGAGTCGTGCGTTGCTGTGCCGCCGCGGGAACGGCTCGAGCGCTTCCGGCCTGTGCGCGTCGGTTCAGCGCCTGCGTGGGCGCGGCTGGTTGTCGCCGTCGGTCGTGACGGCGCCTTGCTGTTTGGACGGGATGGCATGCGACGTGGATACAGGCAGTCGGTTGAATGGCACGCGAGAGCACGGCGAAACCCGGTCGAAACCGGCCTCGGCGCCCAAAGTACCCACTCCGAGCCTCGAAGACACAGGTGTGGCGTCCCCGGCGTTGATCGTGTCGTGATCTGAGCGCGCTACGTTCAGCCGTTTGCCGGATTCGCGCGCCAGTATTCGCTGGCCATCCGGCGCGTCATCACGTCAACGGCCCGGAGTGCGGTTGATATTCCACGTTCGCGCGGCAGTGCTCGTCCTGAGCTTTGCCGCGCTGCCATCGCACGCTGTGCATGCACAGGCGAGTGCCCCGAGGAGTGCCGTCGCCCCGGCTGATGGCGAAATCCGCGGCCGCATCGTGAACGTCGCCAACAAGCTGGCGGTCGATGTCGGGACGGTGGACGTGCTGCGGCTGACGTCCGAGGTCGTGGTCGCACGGGCCACGGTCGGCGTCGACGGCCGCTTTCGTGTGCTCGGCGTGCGGCCTGGTCGATACCGGCTGCGCGTGCGTGCAATCGGCTACACGCCGCGCGAGCTGCCTGTGATCGTGATGGGTTCGTCGGGCAACCTGGAGGTCGGGACGCTCGAGCTGACGGCAGCGGCGGCGGAACTGCAATCAGTGGTCGTCACGGCACCAAAGGACGAGGTGTTGCTGGCACCGGATCGCAACACGTATTCCGTCCGTGACATGGCAACTACGCGTGGCGGGAATGCGCTTGACGTACTGCGCAACGTGCCGGCGGTGGACGTGGACATCGACAACAACGTGAGTTTGCGCGGCAACTCCGGCGTGGTCATTCAGATCAATGGTCGGCCAAGTCCGCTGAAGCCCGCGCAACTTGGCAGCTTCCTGTCGCAACTGCCCGCGAATGTGGTGGAAAAGGTCGAGGTGATCTCAAATCCCTCCGCGCGAGACGCGCCCGAGGGTGTGGCGGGCATCATCAACATCGTGCTCAAGCGCAATGAGGACGCGGGGTTGACGGGTGGCCTGACGACCTCCGGCAGTACGACAGGCCGCGCGGATCTCGGCGGCAGTCTCGGGTATCAGGAGGGCCCGCTGTCGCTGTACGGCAGCTACGGTTGGACGCGCGACAATCGCCCGCGCAGCGAGGTGCTCTTCCGTCAGAATCTGTACCAGGATCCGCTGACGTTTCTCGACGAGAGCGCGCAGCGCACGCAGATTCCTCACGCCAACACACTCACCGGCAGCGCCGAGTACACACTGTCGAAGCACGACGAGCTCTCGGCCGAAGTGGTCTACAGCGGTCGGAGCGAAGCGGAGACGTACGGGATTCTGTATCGCAGTCTGAGCGCGACGCAGACGCTGACCGGACTGCGTGACCGCAACACGATAAACACGAATGATGAATTCAACTTCGAGTCGACGCTCGGCTACAAGCACGCGTTCGCGCAGAAGTCGCACAAGCTCACGGTGGAACTTCGTGCGTTCCGGGCGAAGGAAGGGGGGCCGAGTACGGTCGCATCACGAACGTTGGCGTTCAGCGGCGACCCGCTCGGGGCGGTCTCGCGCGAGACCCAGATCGGCGGCGAACGGCCGGATGAGAATGCATTGAAGGTCGACTACGTGCAGCCGCTCTCGCGGACCGTGCGTTTCGAGACGGGCTACAAGGGTACGATTCAGCAGTTTCACACGACGAACGACGTGCGCGTGCTCGACACGTTGTCGGCTGTGTTTCAGCCCGACTCGACTCGTATCAGCGATTTCACGTACGACGCGCGCGTCAATGCGGCGTACGGGATGCTGGTGGCGCAACGCGGCAAGTTCGTGGTGCAGGGCGGTGTCCGCGCAGAACACGCCGCGACGACGTTTCATCTGCGGACTCTGAATTCGACATACGCGAACCGGTACAACAGTCTCTTCCCGAGCGCATTGATCGCGTGGAATCTGGATGATGCGCGCCAGGTGAAGCTGAGTTACTCATCGCGCATCCGGCGCCCGGACGATACCGACCAGATCGATCCGACGCTGCACTATGCCGACCCACTGAACGTGTCGCGCGGCAATCCGTACCTCAAGCCCGAGTACATCCGGTCGATCGAACTTGGCCTGCAGCGCTCGGCCGAACGTGTCACGATGCAGGTGACACCATTCTTCCGGCACACCTCGGATGCCATCCGAACCATCCGCACGGTCGATTCGCTCGGCGTGGCGACGCGAACGTTCGCCAACGTGACGACGAGTAATGCGTACGGCACCGATGTCACCGTGGCGTTGCGTGGAGGTCGCGTGACCGGCTTCGCCGGCACGAGTGCGTACCGACAGGTGAGTGACGCGGCCAATCTGTCGCCCGGCTATTCGGCGAGCACCTTCGGGTGGACGGCACGCACCAATGTGTCGTTCAAAGTGTCGCGGACGCTCGATGTACAGTCACTGCTCTTCTATCAGGCGGCCATGTCCGTGGAGCAGGGCCGCAACTCGAGCCGTGCACGATTCAGCGTCGCGGCGCGGCAGAAGCTGCGCGGTGATCTGATGAGTGTGACGCTTCGCGTGATCGATCCGTTCGGATTGTCGCACGAGAGTTCAACGACGATCGATCCGCGCTTCACGCAGCAGTCGGAACGCCGTCGTCCGATTCGGGGACTGTTGCTGAACTTCGACTGGAGCTTCGGCAAGCCACAAAAGGATCGCGCACCGGATCCTGAGGGGCAGAGCGGGAATTGACACGTGGTCTGGCACGCGTCGCCGAGCACTCACCAGCCGAGGCGCGCACCGACCTGTAACTGATACGGCTCACCGCCCTTCGCGAAAACACCCGCCGACTCGTTCACAGAATACCTGTACCGCGTCGCCATCGGATCGAAACCCGTCACCCGCAGGAGCGGCACGCGATTCACGACCGGATTCTGTGACGAAATGCCAAGCGGCAGCAGGTACTGCGCGCCCCAGTCTGAATTCAGCAGGTAGCCGAGGTTGAACACGTCGAGCGTGAACTCCACCAGCGTCCCGCGCACGAGATGCACGGGTCGTGCGAGCCGCAGATCGACGCGATGCGTCCACGGCGTCGCGATGGCATTCCGCTGCGCGATGCTGCCGAGGTGTGCGGTGATGTACTTCGACGCGACGTTGTTCGGGTTCGCAAGCAGCCGCGTCATTGATGCGGCGACGGCGGCGTCAGTGCCCGGCGCCTTCGGATCGAAGAGGAAGGCGAGATCGTTGCCGTTCGCCTCGTCGCCATTGATGTCGCCATCGACGACGAGGGAGAACGGTCGTCCGCTCGACCCGAGGTAACGCGCGGCCGCAGTGAACCCGAACGGAAGTTTTGTGAGCAGTGTACCCACGATGCGATGTCGCGCCGACAGGTCCGATGGCCCGGACGCCTGCGACAGATTGCGCGGATCGTCGGTGATCGGTGTGAATGTTGTGGCCGTGCGGGCCAGACAGCAGCCGAAGGTCGAGTTGTCACGCGCGCGGCTCCAGGCGTAGCCGACCGTTGCCTGCGCGATCGGCCCAACCTGCAGCGCCGACTCGCCGGTGAGCGACAATTGCGTGCCGCTTGCGTTCGATTCGAGCGCGACGACGCGGGCAAAGGCAGGATTGGCGGACGCGTTGCGGACATCCGTCACACCGGTCGCTGCGGGAATCGTCGCCGCGGGCACCCACACGCCGCGGCCACGTTCGTTCTCGAGCGTGAAGCTTGGGCTGGCGCGCAGATTACGATCGACGTACTGGTACTCGCGTGACGTGCGCGAGTACTGCGCACCGAGCGTCGTCGTCCAGCTGTCAGTGAGGCGGTGCTCCCATGCGATGATCGTCTTGTCCACGCGCGGTGCGTGCCATGCGCCGACGACATTCACGTACGCGGGTGGCAGCGTGGCGCCGCCAAGACCGGGCACGCTCGCCGGATCGCTGCGGTAGGCGTTGAAGTCGGGCACTGGCACTGCGGCGCCGCGCAAATCGATGTCGGCGAGCGACGTACCGGTATAGAGCAGCTGATTGTGTTGCGCGTAGTATGGCAGCTGTGCCGAAAACCGTCCGACGCCGATACGGATCACGTCGTGGCGAGCGTCGTCAACGGTCCACACGACCTGCGCGCGTGGTTGAATCTGATGCCAGTCCGACGGCGCTCGCGCCGTGCTGACACCGAAGGCGGCATCCACGGCGGCGTTGCGCGCTGGTGCCGTGAGAAACTGCGTCGCATCCCAGCGAATGCCACCCGACACCGTCACTCGCGCGCTGGTGTGATACACGGCCTGCGAAAAGAGACCGAGTTCAAGCACCTGCTGCCGCGTCTCAGGTGACCTGCCGGCAAGCGGCACTGTCCGCGTGAACCGGTTCGGCGTCAACGCCTCGAGCGCGGCGATCGACGGGAAGACGAACAGGCCGCTTTGCGATTCTGCGATCAGCGTGCTGGCCCCGGTGAGCGTGTTGTCCGTGCCGATGGTCAACAGCCACGTCCCGCGCTCGGCAGTCAGTCGGTCGCGCACCTCGAGCGCCCACTCGTCGCTCCGATCCGGCGCGAGACGATTACCGCCGAACTGAATCGTCGTGTTGCCTGTCGATCCGTCCGGCAGCAGTGAGCGCACCTGCACAAAGCCGCGTGGGACGCCCGGCGTGTCCGGCGTGAGCTCTCGCCGGGACCGATTGAACGTGAGCTGCACTTCGTTGTTCGCCGCCGCGCCGAGACCGCTCGACAGTGTAGCGGCGATTTGCGATTCATCCGACCGGAAAGCTGAACGCGCTTCGCGCAGCGTGATCGCCTGGTCGACGCCGCCGCTCAGCGGGCTGTTCCAGCGGCTGGCGGTTCCGCGCACTGTCGCGCGTGTGCGTGGTGATAGCTGCCAGTCGATCCGGCCGAGCATCGTCTGCGAGCGCGGGCTGCGGTCCAGTCGGCCGAGTTGCGAGAAGGAGGTGTCGGTGCCGTACCGTCGCGCGAGAATCGAGAGCACACGCGTGAGCGAGTCCTTGTTGATACCGACCGCCTGCTGCGCCTGCAGCGTACTGACGTCGCCGGAGTACAGCGGCTCATCGGAAGTTTGGCGCTCGTAGGCGATGAAGAAGTGTGCACGATCTCGGACGAGGGGCCCGCCGAGCGATATGCCAGTCTGACGGATCTGCGCCTCTCGCGCGGTGCGCGTGCGACCCTGAAAATCCGTCGGTGCGGCGAGCTGTTCGCTGCGGTATGCACTGAACAGCCGCCCTTCGATTGCGTTCGTGCCGGAGCGCGTGGCGGCGGCGATCTGTCCGCCACCCTGTCGGCCCTGTGCCACATCGAACACCGCTGTGTTCACTTCGAATTCGCGCACAGCGTCCAGCGGCACGCTGGCCGGCCCACCATTTGCCTCACCCGCGCGCAGCATGTTGCGGTGCTGAGCACCGTCGAGACGGATATCGGTTGACGTCCAGCGCTGTCCACCGAGCGACAGCTGCGGGCCAGCCAGTGGTGCGAGCGATGTCAGCCCGGCAAAGTCGCGATCGATTACTGGCAGCGCATCGACGCGTTCGCGCGAGATGCGCGTACTGCCTCCGATCCGCGCGTCGCGACCTTCCTCGGCCCTTTCGCTGACGAGCACCGGAGCGAGCGCGCCGACGGCTGGACGGAGAGTGAGGGTGATCGCCGGCTGCGCACCGATCGTAAACGCGAGCCCGCTGCGCTCGAGCGCTCGATAGCCGAGGCGCCGCGCCGTAAGCGTGACCGGTCCGCCGAGTGGCAGGCTGAAGAATGCGAACCGGCCAGCGTCGTTCGTGGTCGCTCGAATCCGATAGCCCGTTGCGCGATAGGTCAGCTCGATGGTCGTGGAGCCGAGCGGTGCGCCGGTGGAATCGCGGACGAGTCCCGTCAAGGCCGCACCCGCGTCCTGGGCGCGCAGCAGCGGTCCGGCGAGCACGAGTGCGGCGAGTACAGGCATCAGCCGAGCGCGGGCAGCGTCAACGGTCCGGCGCAGGAAGCTCAGCATTGCCGGAATTTACACTGGGTTGGAAAAAGCGCCGTGCTCGATCGAGCACGCCCCTTGCACGCTATTTCCACGCGTCGTCGAATAATGGACGACGCTTCAAGAAGCGTTCGTGCGACGTAAGATCGAATCTGCGGCGCATCCGCCTCCACAGAGGAGCCGTCACGATGTCGTTCCCGATCTACCTGTTTGGCTTTGCGCTTGTGATTGGTGGCATTGCATGGGGGTTGTCAGTCGCAGGCGTGCCGACGCTCTACATCATGATTGCCTGCGTGATCATGCTGGGAATCGGAATTCTGACAGGAGTGTCGCGGACTCGTCAGAAAGATCCACCGACGAACTGAGCGCGCGCCCTGGTGCGATCGCTCTATCCGGCTCGCGTGCAAGCGTCGTGACGACCATGTGAACGCGAAAGGGAGGCATCACCATGATGCCTCCCCGCGACGGCTGACGCAGCCAAGCCGCTGTCGGACGACGCTACTTGTCCATTCTGCGCTGCGCTTTGCCGATGGCCTGATCGATCTTGCCCTGCGCAGGTGTTCCGAGGCGCAACGCCCTCGTCCGCTATGGATTGATCCCTGCTGCCGGGCGCGTATCGCGCGACTCGTCGAGCGTCTTCAGCACATCGCGCCACGCAAACTTCCTGCCCGAGCGGCGCACCCAGTAATCCATCCACGCCATTTCTGCCGTGGACTTCACGAGCTGATTGCGCACATCAGGAATGCCATGCGTTCCGCCCGGATACACATAGAACTCCGTCGGCACGCCGAGGCGCTTGAGCGCCATGTGCAGCCCCTCGCTCTCCGGACGCGGTACGCGCGGATCGCCATCGACGACGTGAATCATCGTCGGCGTCTTCGCATTCCTGATGTACGCCGCTGGTGACTGCTTCCACCAATGCTCCATGTCGTCCCAGTACATCTTGTCGCCGAGGTACCACTGGCGACCGCGCTGCGTGTCGCTCTCGCCATACATCGAAATCCAGTTGTACACGCCCGCGCCTGTCGAGATGGCCTTGAAGCGATTCGTGTGCGTCAGGATCCAGTTCGACCAGTGACCGCCGGCGCTCCAGCCGAGCACGCCCATCTGTGTACTGTCCACCAGGCCGGTGCGGATCAGATGATCGACGCCGGCCATGATGTCATTGTAGCCTTTCGTGAAATAATCGCCCTGGCTTTCGATCTCGAACTTCTGCCCGTAGTTGGTCGAATTGCGATAGTTCGGCATCAGGACCGCATATCCGGCGCCGGCATATACCTGCGACCCGTACCCGCCGTTGAAGCTCAGCACATCCGCGGCCTGCGGTCCACCGTGAATGGCGACGATCAGCGGCACCCTCGTGCCAGGCTGATAGCCGACCGGCTTTACCAGCACACCGCCCACCGGCGTACCATCCTTGCCCTTCCACGTGATCTCTTCCACCTCGCCGAGTGCGAGGTTACGCGTCCACGGGTTCGCATCGGTCAGCTGCACCCAGCTGCTGCGCGTCTCGAGATCCCTGGCCGTGGCAACGGTGTACACCGTCGTCGGCGTCTTCGGATCGCTGCGGGTGATGAAGATGCGCTCCGACTCGCCGTCCTGCGATGCGCGCAGCGCCGCCTTGTCGTTCGTCATCACGCGCACCGTGTTCGCGGCGACGTCGAGCGTCGCGAGCTGATCGGTGGCCTTGATGCCGACATCGAAATAAATGGTGCCGCCGTCCTTCGACCAGAAATCGATATTCACCGGGCCGTCGAAGCCCGCGCCGAGCTTCCTGAACGCCGTGCCGCGTGCATCGACCGGCCGCAGATAGACGCGCAGGTTGTGGCGCATGATGAAGTCGTCCGGCGCCGAGAATCCGACCGTGCGGCTGTCCGGTGAGAAGCTGACGTTGCTCTCCGGGATCTCGGCATTCTTCGTCAGGCGTTCGACAGTGCTGGACGCCACGTCGAGCAGATACAGATCGGCAAAGCTGGTCTGCTCGAGGATGTTGCGCTCGTAGCGGCTGGTGCTCAGGCCGTGATAGCCGATCCACTTGCCGTCGGGCGAGATCGTCATGTCGCCGACGCTGTACGTGGAGTCGCTCGTGAGGCGCGTGGTACGCTTGCCGTCAAGATCGAGCGCCCACAGGCTGTACAGCGGCGCATCGCTGTTGCGTATGCGCACGTCGAACCGCTTTTCGAGGCGCAACTTCTCGTCGGCGTCGACGGTATCAGCGGCCGTGAAGTAGATACGCTTCGCATCCGGCGCAAAGCGCCACATGCCAATGCCCGTCGGGTGACGCGTGAGCTGCACCGGCTTGGTCGAATCGCCGGCGACAAGGGCGGCAACCGAGAGTGCATAGAGCTGTTCCTGCGTCGACGGACCTGAGCGATACACGAGCCAACGCCCATCGCTCGAGAACGCGAACGTCGAGACGCCGTCGCGCGCGTCGGTAATGCGTCGTGCTTCACCGCCATCCGGGCGCATGAAGAACAGCTGCGAGGTGCCACCGCCGCCGCCGCCGGCTGCCGCGGGCAGGTACTGCATGCCCGGTCCGCTGGTCGGCAGCGTGCTCCCGCGCGTCGTGGCGGCCGGCGTCGCCGGTGCGTCGCGATCGGACAGGAAGGCAAAGTATTGTCCGTCACGCGACCAGGCAGGCGCCGACTCGCTCTTCTCGTTCGTATAGGTCAGACGCTTCGTGCTGGCCAGTCCCTGTGTCGTCGAGACGACGTAGATGTCCGACTGCCGACGAGCGTTCGTCCAGTCCGGCACTGAGAGCGTGTACAGCGCCCAGCGTCCATCAGGGCTCGGCACGGGTGTCCCTGCCTGACGGACCTGCTGCACGTCAACCCACGTCATCGGGCGCGGCGTTGTCGGCGGGGCGGATTGGGCCGCCAGCGTGCCGCCGGAGAGCGCGGCGCTGAAAACGGCCATCGACAGCAGGCCGGTCGTGCGCAGCAGTGTGTGCGGAGTCGTCATCGGAGTGCGGAGGGTGGGAGCAACGGTAGCGGCGAACCTGCGCGAACGGGACAGCGTGACGCGTCAAGCCAGAATGGCGCGTCCGGAGCGATTGTGCCAGCAGCGAGTGGCGGCGCGGCTGGTCTGCGATCCGCGCTCGCGGTGAGTACGCGCGCGGGGTGGGCGAACGCTGCAGCCGGCGCTAGTCTCCGCCTGACCATGCCACTCCGCCTCCATCTCCTGCGTCACGGTCAGACGCCGACCAGCCGCGACAACGTGTTCTGCGGCGCACACCTCGATCCCGAGCTGACCGAGGATGGGCTGGCGATGGCCGATCGGTTCGCGACGGCGTATGCCACGCTCCCATGGAAGGCGATCTACGCCGGCCCGCTGCAACGCGCACAGGTCACGGCGCGCATCATCGGCGAGCGTGCAGGCGTCGCAGTCGAGACCCGTGATGCGCTGACGGAAATAGACTACGGCCGGTGGGACGGCCTGACCGCCGCGATTGTGGACCATGAATTCCACGACGACTATGTGCGCTGGACCGCCGATCCCGCGTGGAATGCACCAACGGACGGTGAAACGGCGATTGCACTCGCGCGGCGGATGCTCGGCGTCGTCGAGGAGGTCACACACCAGTTCACGAACGGCGACGTGCTTTTCGTCACGCACAAGGCGTCGATCCGCGCGCTGCTCTGCACGCTCCTCGGCGTGGACGTCGGGCGATTCCGTTTTCGCTTCGGTTGCCCGACTGGTTCGGTCAGTGTGGTGGAGTTCGGGCAGCGCGGTCCGCTGGCAATGGCGGTCGCCGATCGGTCGCATCTCGACGCACGGTTGCGCGGGCTGGAAGGCACGTGATCAATGGGTGAGCACACTGCGGT
>JBBRLZ010000098.1:0-10432 GCA_038231095.1 Gemmatimonadales bacterium | reverse complement strand
CCGCACAGAATCACGGCCACGCTCTTCCCTGCGAACTGCGAAGCCATTGCCCGCGCCCCCGCCATCGCCACACCAGCCGCACCTTCGACAATCCAGTGCTCCGCTTCCGCGATATCGCGCATCGCAACCTTGATCTCCATTTCCGACACTGCAATCCTCTCATCCAGCACTCGCCCACAGATCTCGAACGTCACACTCCCCGGCTCCACATTCCCCGCGGTACCATCAGAGATCGTCGCCTCTTCCGGCACATCGAAAATCCGGCCCTCCTCGAGATTTCGCTTGAGACTCTGCGCCACTTCAGGCCAGCACCCAATGACCTGAATGCCCGGACGACCCGCCTTCAACGCGGTCCCGAGTCCCGACGCGAGACCGCCGCCACCGACGGCGACAAACACCGCGTCGACATCCGGGAGTTGCTCGAGCAACTCCACACCCATGGTGCCCTGACCGGCAATGATATCGAGATCATTGTACGGTGAGACGAATGTCCGACCGCTGCGCTCTGCCTCGGCGCGCGCGAACAGTTCAACCTGGAGCGGATCGATATCGAGGACGATCAGTTCCGCACCGTATGCCCTGATCGCGGCCATCTTCGCCGGCGACGCCGTGCGCGCCACATACACGGTGACCGACGTGCCGGCAACGCGACCGGCGAGCGCCAGCGCCTGACCGTGATTACCGGATGATGCCGTCACCACACCGCACGCACGCGACGCCGCATCGAGCACACGAATCCTGTTGGCGGCGCCGCGATACTTGAACGACCCGGTCGCCTGCAGGTGCTCGCACTTGAGGTACACCTTGCAGCCGAGCGACGCCGACAGGGCCGTGCTCGGCGTCAGCGGCGTCACGATCATTTCTGGTGCACGCAGCGCTGACGCGTCGTGGATGGCCTGAATCAAAGTGTCTGGCATTGTCAGTGAACTAGGTTTGGCCATCCCAGCATCGAATCTGATTTCCGATGAGGCCCGGCACAAGCATGAAGATCCTCTCGCTCGAAGAGATTTGCTCCGCGCTCGACGTTGACGCCGCCATCGACGCAATCGCTGACGGATTCCGCGCGCACTCGGCGGGACGCGTGCAGCTTGCGGCCGTGGGTCACCTTGCGTTTCCCGACGTGCACGGCGATTGCCACATCAAGGCCGCAACCATCGCCGGATCGAATGTGTTCGCCGTCAAGGTGGCGACAGGCTTCTACAACAACGCGGCGCGTGGATTGCCGACCAGCAACGGATTCGTCGCTGTCCTCGACACGGAGACCGGCACACCACTCGCCCTGCTGATGGATGAAGGCTGGTTGACCGACATGCGAACGGCGATGGCCGGCGCCGTCGCGGCGCGCCGCATCATGCCAGCGCGCGGCGGTAACATTGGCATCGTGGGCACGGGGATTCAGGCGGGTATGCAGGCGCGCATGATCGCACGCGCCACCGGCCGTCGCGACATCGTGATCTGGGGGCGCTCAATGGAAAAAGCAGCGGCACTCGCCGATTCTCTCACGCGCGATGGCTATGCGGCATCGGCCACGGACGATCGTCAGCACCTCTGCGCGGTGAGCGCGGTGATCGTGACCACCACGCCCTCGCGTGAGCCGTTGCTGACCGCGCAAATGCTTCCACGCGGAAGTCGCGTGATTGCCGTCGGTGCGGACGCACCGGGAAAGATTGAACTGGAGTCCGCGATTCTCGGAGCCGCTGACATGGTCGTCGTCGACTCCGTCGAACAGTGCGTCGCGCATGGCGAAACGAGTTGGGCCGTCGCGGCCGGGCTGCTCGACGTGTCACGCCTCGTGCAGCTCGGACACCTGATCAGCGACCAGCGCAGCATCGGTCCCGACGACACGGTCATCGTCGATCTCACGGGGCTCGGCGTTCAGGACCTCCAGATCGCCCGCTGCGTCTGGGAGAAGCTGTCGTGAGCACGCCAGAGGGACCCTCCATGGAAAGCCGCCGCTCGGCGATCAAATCGGTCGCCGGCAATCTGATGGCGCTCGCGATCCTGCCCGCCTGGCGGTTTCCTGATTTCGAGGACCGCGTGTTCACACTCGCGGCCGAGGCGCAGCCGCGCGTTGTCGCGTGGCGGCGGCATTTCCATCAGTTTCCGGAACTCTCGTATCGCGAATTCGCAACGGCAGATCGCGTTGCTGCTGAATTAGGGACAATGGGCCTGGAAGTGCGACGGAAGATCGCACACACCGGCGTCGTCGGAATCCTGCGTGGCGCGAAGCCCGGGCCCGCGGTGGCGTTGCGCGCCGACATGGACGCGCTGCCGGTCACCGAGAGAACCGGATTGCCCTTCGCCTCGACGGTACGCGCCGAATCGCACGGCGCGCAGGTGCCGGTGTCGCATGCCTGCGGCCACGACTGCCACATCGCGATGCTGCTCGGCGCGGCCGCAGTGCTGTCGAGGATGCGGACCGAGATCTCGGGGACGATCGTCTTCATCTTTCAGCCGGCCGAGGAGGACTCGCCGGTTGGCGAGGAAGGTGGGGCGAATCTGATGGTCCGCGAAGGCGTGCTCACCGATCCAGCCTGCAAAAGCATTTTTGGCCTGCACGTGTGGCCGGGCCCGACCGGACAGTTGGCGTATCGGTCTGGAGGCATCATGGCTGCTGACGATCGCCTTTCGATTCGTCTCACCGGGCGACAGACGCATGGTGCGTTGCCATGGAAGGGCATTGATCTCCCGGCGCTCGTGGCAGAATGTGTGCAGGCGATCAATCAGATCGCGGCGCGGCAGATCGACGTCACGGCAGAGCCGACGGTAATCACCATCGCCACGATCAATGGTGGCAACCGGCCGAACATCATCCCCGACGAATTCGTGCTGACGGGCACGTTGCGGACGTTCTCACAGGCGCGGCGACAGGATGTGATCGAGCGCGTGACACGGCGCGTGACGGCGCTGGCACAATCGTACGGTGCCGAGTCGAAAGTCGAATTCGAGCTGACCGGTGCACTGACGATCAACGATCCCACATTGAGCGCGCGTCTGCTCGCACCGCTGACGCGCGCCGCCGGTGGGGCTGACCGTCTCAACGCCAGCGCGATACCTGTGACCGCCTCCGAGGACTTCGCGGAGTATCAGGCGAAAATTCCCGGCGTATTCTGCTTCCTCGGCGCAACCGCTCCCGGAGTCGATCCCGCGACGTCCGCTCCGAATCATTCACCGTATTTCGATGTGTGGGAGCCCGTCATGGAAGTCGGTGTCCGCGCACACGTTCTGGCTGCGCTGGAGATGCTGCGCCCGTGACTGCGCTCTGTACGGACGTGGCCTGAATCCGCTGCGGCCAGGGACTCTGACCCCATGCTCGGAGCATGGGGTCAGAGTCCCTGGTCGCACGGAAGAATCAAACCGTCGCCATCGCATCCAGCGCCGGCGCCAGCGGAAAGTCGATCGGCACCTGCGTCAAACCATGCAGGAAGTTCGTGATCGTCTTGTCGCCGATCGTGATCACGATGTCGATCGCGTTGGCCTGCGTGAAGCCAGCCGCCAGCAATTCGGCGACTGCGTCCAGTGACGGGTGACCGCGCGACTCCGTCGCAGTCCGAACAAACCGTGCCAGTGCATCGAGCCGGGCATCGAACGCAGCGTGGCCGCTGCGAATCTCGAGGATCTGGTCGTCCGCGAAGCCATTCAGCTTGCCGATCGCGGTGTGCGCCGCAAGGCAGTACTGGCAGCCGTTCACCTGACTCACCACGAGATTCACGACTTCTCGTTCCTTCGCGCGCAGCGTGCTCTTGCGGTTCTGGAGTGTGAGATAGTCGCCGAGTGCCGTGTCGTTGTACGCGAGAGTGGCATACAGGTTCGGCACCATGCCGAGTCCTTTCTGCAATGCGTCGAACAGGGCCTGGTTGGCGGGTGAAACGTCGGCGCGGGTTGGAACGGTGAAAGCGGTCATGATGTGAACCTCGAAATTGGGGTGCTGCGGTGTGTTGTGCTGACACCCCAAGTCTGGCCGTCATCGCGGGTGGGTTCCATGGCAGAACGTCCCGGGTATATGGCCGTACTTCCCGACTTACACGCGCGGTGCGAGACCGCCGCGATTGGATCGGAATTCGAGTGGACTGGCGCTCACGATCGCCTTGAAGAAACGGCTGAACGTTCCGGCGTCGATGAAACCCAGTTCTCCGCCGATCTGCTTTACGCTCTTGTCGGTGTAGAGCAGCAGGCGTTTGGCCTCGATGACGATGCGCTCCTGAATGACCTGCAACGGCGTGCGCTCTCCGTGCGCGGCGAAGAGGTTCGCGAGAGTCTTCGGCGCCTTGTGCAGCAGCGCAGCGTAGTCGCTCACGCGATGCAGGGTCCGATAGTTGTTCTCGACGAGGAGGTTGAAGCGCCGGAGCACATCGAGTTGCGGCTGCGTCAGCGCGTCACCAACGGTGCTCGCGCGCGCGAGGCGTGTGAGGATGATGATCAGGCGCTTGAGCAGCGTGCGAAGCATCTCGCCCTGAATCGTATCGACGGAACCGAATTCGTCCTCGAATACCGGCAGCAGCGCACCCAGTCGCCGTTGGTCATCGACTCCCGGCTCTAGCACTGTCGTTCCGTGCGAGCCGTAGAACAGGAGCCCGACGCACGACACCTCGCGGTCGTGATCCACGATGCAGTAGAACTCGCGATTGAACCGCCAATACACCAGACTCGCTGGGCGCTCGAATCGGTACGTCTGGCTCACCATGAGCGTCACGACGCCGTTTGGTGGCACCGTCAGCGGCGTGTCGTCCACCCACACCGTCTGTGCAGGGCCGCGATTCCACGCGATCGTGAGCAGAGGCGTCGAACGCTCCTCGAAGAAGCGGCGTTCAGCGGTCGTGCCGCCGACCGAAAGCGCGAGCGTCGCGCCGGTCGAAGGATCGTGATATCTGTGCTGCACTGGTGTCACCAACGGCTGGGGGTTCGATAGCGAGCCGTACCACCAGCGAAAGGTTCCCGGATCATCACGCGACGATGCAGGAACGAACGATCACTCCTTCGGCGTATGCGACATCACACTGCCGATGGCCGGCAGCACCGAGACGATGCGCCCGAAGATCAGGATCGTGAACGCCACTGCAATCAGTCCCTGCGAGACAGCCACGAAACGCGCCCACCCGATCGGGCGAATGTCGCCATACCCGATGGTCAACTGCGTCACGACGCTGAAATACAGATCGTCCAGCCAGCCGGAGGAACCGAGCAGCAGCCCGTCCAACGATGCGTAGATGATTCCGAAGCAGACCAGCAGCTCGATGTAGTTCAGGAAACTGAGCACCAACGTGCGAACCGCGGACGAAATGACGAGGCTCTTCTCCGTCCTGAGCTGATCGAACACGCTCATGTTCACAGACGATTGGAAGATGTCGAGAATCCGCACGACTGCGAGCACGCGCGGGATCCACGCCGGCCACGCGACGCTGTTGGCCATGCCGGCAAGCAGCACCACCTCGATGCCGAGCCACGTCAGGATGTAGCCCTCGACTCGACGGGACCGCCGCACGGTCGATCCATGCGGATCGGCCTGAAAGGCTGCCGAGTTGACGTGCGCCATGCGACTGCGCCGAACCAGCCGGCTCGGGGACGCCTGGTGCAGCATCCAGAAGGCGCGTTCGAAGAACCACGTGATGATCGAGTACTGGCGGAGCTTCTGACCGAGCAGTCGATGGGCGCTGATGGGAGGCCTCGCAGGTGGCGTTCGTTCCGGGCACGGACAGCGTGACACGTCGCGGCAAGCAATCACCAATATGATCCGGCCGACGGCGTTCGTGACAAGGCGCTCTCCGCTCCGATGTTCCGACACCCTTCGTCCTGCTGCCACGCTCAGAGGTACGGTCGGTCCAGTGCGCCTGCCCCGCCGCTCAGCTCACTCGGCAAGCGACACGCGCGCTATTCACCATACCGACGATAGAACCACGTCTTGACCCCCTGCGTGAGCAGCAGATAGCACACCAGGATGCCGACGAGCAGCAGCCAGTACAGGCCGGGGAGCGGAACGAGTCCGAGCACGTCGGCCAGCGGCGATACCGTGAGCAGCGCACCCGCCGTGACGATCAGCACCGACGTCAGCATCAGCGGCCAACTGGCGCGACTCTGGATGAATGGAATCTTGTTGGTTCGAATGACGTGAATGATCAGCGTCTGCGTGAACAGCGACTCGACGAACCAGCCCGTGCGAAAGAGCGCCGGGCTATGCCACGCCTTGAATACCGACAGCATCATGAAGAAGGTCACGTAGTCGAAGATCGAGCTGATCGGCCCGATGAACAGAATGAATCGCAGAATCCGGTCGATCTCCCACTTGCGTGGCTTCGTCAACCACTCGGCATCCACCTGATCCGTCGGGATCGTGGTCTGCGAGAAGTCGTATAACAAATTGTTGGTCAGCACCTGGATCGGCAGCATCGGCAGGAACGGCAGAAACGCACTCGCGCCAACGACGCTGAACATGTTTCCGAAGTTCGAACTCGCGGCCATCTTGATGTACTTGACGATGTTGCCGAATACGCGTCGGCCTTCCAGCACACCCTGCTCCAGCACCACGAGACTGTTCTCGAGCAGGATGATGTCGGATGACTCCTTCGCGATGTCCACGGCACTGTCCACCGAGATGCCGACGTCGGCCGCCTTCAGTGCGGGTGCATCGTTGATGCCATCGCCCATGAAGCCCACGACGTGGCCCTTGCTCTGCAACGCACGGATGACGCGTTCCTTGTGCGCTGGCGCCAGTCGCGCGAAGACGCTCGTCAGGCCGACAGCGTCCGCCAATTCAACGTCGCTCATCGCCTCAATTCGTGGGCCCAGCAGCAGATGCTCGACCGGCATGCCCACGGCCTTGCAGATGTAGGCGGTGATGATCTCGTTGTCGCCCGTCAGAATCTTGACGTCGACGCTGAGCGCCTTCAGTCGCGTGAGTGCGTCGGCCGCAGTCTCCTTCGGCGGATCGAGAAAGGCGAGAAAGCCGAGCAGGATGAGGTCGGACTCGTCCTTCACGCCGTAGGTGGGTTCGTCGGGCGCGCCGGGCATCTGCTTGTACGCGAGGGCGATCACGCGGAAGCCTTGACCATTCAGATCGTCGGCAATCAGTCGGCGTTTCGCATCGTGCTCAGGCATCACCTCGATCACTTCGCCCTGCACTTCCACCTTCGTGCAGAGCCCCAGCACTTCTTCGACCGCGCCTTTGCAGATCAGCGTATTCAGGCCGGTCTTGTCCTCGACGACCACCGACATCCGCCGGCGCACGAAGTCGAAGGGGATCTCGTCGATCTTGCGATACGCCTCCTTGGCCTTGAGGCGATCCTCCAGTTCCTCATGGCCAAGGATCGCCTCGTCGAGCAGGCTTTTCAGCCCGGTCTGATGGAAGCTGTTCAGGTAGCTGTAGTGCAGGACCTTCTCGCTCGGATCGCCGTGCGCATCGAGGTGCTTTTCGAGAACGATCCGGCCCTGGGTGAGCGTGCCGGTCTTGTCGGTGCACAGTACGTCCATCGCGCCGAAGTTCTGGATCGCATTCAGGCGCTTGACGATCACCTTCTTGCCGGCCATCGCCAGCGCACCTTTGGACAGGTTGACCGTCACGATCATCGGCAGCATTTCAGGCGTCAGCCCGACGGCCACCGCCATCGCGAACAGGAACGCCTCCAGCCAGTCGTGCTTGATGAATCCGTTGATCAGAAAGACGGCTGGCACCATCACCCCGATGAACCCGATCATCAGCCACGTGAACTTGTTGATCCCTTTGTCGAAGCTCGTCAACTGGCGTTGTCCAACGATGCTGGCGGCCAGCGATCCGAAGTAGGTCGTGTCGCCGGTATGTACGACGACGGCCGTGGCGCTGCCGCTTTCGACGTTCGAGCCCATGAAGCAGATGTCAGGCAACTCCAGCGGATTCTGTGCATCGACCGTGGACGCCTCTGCCTTCCGCTCCACCGGCAGCGACTCGCCAGTGAGCGCCGACTGATTCAGGAACAGGTCCTTGGCGGACAGCACGCGCACGTCGGCCGGAACCATGTCGCCGGCGGCCAGCCGGATGATGTCGCCCGGCACCAGCGTTTTGAGCGCCGCCTCGATGTCCTTGCCGTCACGCACCACTGTCGCCGTGTTGCTGACCATCGCCTGCAGTTTCTCGGCGGCGTTATCGGCGCGCATCTCCTGGATGAAGCGCAGCACCACGCCCAGCACGACCATCACGAAGATGACGACCGTGGCCCGCATATCGCCCGTGAGGAAGGACAACACGCCGAGCGCCGTGAGCAGCAGCACCAGCGGATTCTTCACGTTGCTCAGCAGCCGCATCAGCGCTGACTGCTTCTTTTCGCGCGCGATCGCGTTCAGGCCGTACTGCTTCACGCGGTCGTCGACTTCAGCCTGACTCAGGCCGTCCAGCCGCGACACGAGCTTCTGCAGCGCGGTCGGGGCGTCGGCGCGTGCGATGTCCAGCAGGAGCTCGGACACTGTTGCCTTGGCGTCGCGGGTGCTCGTGGCGGCGACGCGCTCAGGATTCGTCATGCGCGTTGGCGTGCGTGACAGTCACTCGCGATGAAGAACGCCGCGAACACACGCGCGCTAGTCGGGAATACGGACGTGGTACACGCTCACGTCGTCGTCGAAACCCTCGAACACATACGCCGGCGCTTCGGCAGGCACCACTCCGCCCCGCATCGTCACGCTGTGGCGACGCGTCAAGTCGACATACTCACCGCGATTGTCGATCATGTGTTGCGCGCGCAGATGCGCTGGTTGAGCGCCCGAGCGGCCTTCCTCGCGCATCTCCACGCCCCAGACGCCGTGTCTCGCGCCAACGCCGGGCAGTTGCAGCGTATGGCTGCTCTTGTTGTCTCCACCATCGGACTTGACGAAGAGACCGCCGTCGCGAGCCGCAACCGCTCCCCCCTTGTTCGGCACGCTGGATGAGATGACCAGGTGCACATCGACCGGCGACTCTCGTGCGGTCTGCAGGTTGTTGTACAGGGTGCTGTTCTTGTGGTCGAAGCAGATCTCCACGCCAAACCGCAGATTCCAGCATCGGAAGACGCCGAGCTTCTGCCCGGCGCGGTACGTGCACTGCGCAAGTTCAATCTGAGCGAGTTCGTTCGCATCCGTGTGCTTGTTGTAGTTATGCAGTACGGATCCGTTCTGGAACACGAAGGCGGTATTGCGCGCCTCGAAGCGACGATTGAAGAGCGTGGCGAATTTCGTTTCCTCGCGCCACACGATGGTACCCGGAATGATCAATGCGTCTCCGTGACGGGCAGAGATCGCGCCGACCGCGCGCATGATCTGATCCTTCTCATCTTGATGCAGCGCCATCAGCGTCGAGCTGCGCCGGAAGAGGTGCTCGGGTGCGAGGAAAATGCGATGGAGATTCGGCAGTTGAAGGCGGCGCGCCTCGGCTTCGAGCTGCAACAGCACGCCGTCGGCCTTCTCGGCGTACGCGTTGATCTTGGCATGAATGGCCATGTCGTCGAGCAGACATGGGAGGGTCTTGATGCGCCACGTGGCAATCGCAAGGTCGTGCATCGGTTCTGGGGCTGGTGGGATCGCCGGAACAGGCACTGCGAATCGGGTCGGACGCTATCAGGCGCTGCGGAAACTTACGTCGCGGTGCGGGACTCGATCGGCGTGCGCGGCTGCGGGTGGCGCGGTCTGGCATCGTCAACGATGTTCCCGATCATTCACGCGGCTCCTTCGCGCCTGTCGCTGGATCGGAGCTCGTGCAAGCCGACTGCGGCAGGGAAGCGGACGCGTCTCACGCGTCCGGCTGGTAGCGAGACGTTCTCGACGAACACCCCGAGCTCTGCGCCGCGCCGCTGGAGCGCACGGCACGGATGCGACACGCCAATGTGCATGTAGTAGCCGTAACCGAAGTGCACGTAGTCGTCTTCGGCTTCAAGGCGACACCAGAACTCCTCGGTCTGCACGCGGCGCGCAACACCCCTGATCCGGTCAATGCGGAGCGTGTCGCCGCCGCGAAAGTCCAGCATGACACCCTTCGGGACTGCGAGGCTTGCAACTGTCAGCGCGGCCGCACCCGCTTCGTTCAGGAATGACTCTGCGGCGGTGACGTACGCGTCCTCCACCGGCTGATACGCTTCCCTCGTGAGCACGACACCGTCGTACTCACAACCGATATCGCTGATGGCCGTCCACTCATCTTTCAGATGGCGACCGCCAGCGTCACGAAACGCCCTCGTCCGTAGCCGGGAACGTTTCTGCCAAGCATCTTCACGGTAGGAACCCCAGTACCGAGCGGGACCACAGCGGCGCACAAAGAGCCGCAACGTTGTAACTCGTTGCGGCTCCTGCACTTCATCGAACATGGTGGAGGAAGGATTCGAACCTTCGAAGACCGGAGTCGACAGATTTACAGTCTGTTGCCGTTGACCGCTTGGCTACTCCACCGACATGTACCCAACACACCTCTCGGTCGCCAACGAACACGCGACCGGCGAGAGCT
>JBBRLZ010000097.1:0-10956 GCA_038231095.1 Gemmatimonadales bacterium | reverse complement strand
GTTCGGACGACAGCGCTTGTCGTCCCAGCCCAGCTTGCAGGCGCGCGTCAACAGTAGATCGGCCTTGACCGGATCCTGCGCCACACCGCGTCCGTCCTTGAACACTCGCGCCAGTTCTACGCAGCCACCCACATCGCGCGCATCGCACGCCTTCGTGAACATTTCGACGGCGCGCGGTTCGTCTTTCGTGACGTTGTCACCGCGCACCAGAAGGCGCGCCAGATTCGTGCACGACGCCATGTCCGTGGCCGTGCAGCCCTGTTCGTACAACTTCACCGCACGCGGGCGGTCGCGCTCGATGCCCTTGACGCCGCGCCAGTACGTATCGGCCAGTGCGTTGCACGACGGTCCGATACTCGCCGAGCAGCTCTTGTCGAGCAGCGCCACAGCCTTGACTGGATCTCGTGCAATGCCCGCGCCAAGCAGCGTGGCCTTGCCAAGCTCGCCGCAGCCAAGCGCGCTGCCGGCGTCGCAACCCTCCGTGAGCAGGCTCACGCCTTTCAACTGGTCCGCGGTCGCGCCGACGCCATTGTACGTCGCAATTCCGAGCAGACTGCATCCGTCGGCAACCTTGCCATCACAGCCGCGTTTGTAGAGCGATGCGATTCGCGTGAAGTTGAGCGGCGTCTCGCTCGTGTCCGCCGCGAGATGCAGGCCGAGGTTGACGCACGACACGAACTGCGCGCCTTCACATCCTTTTCCAAGCAGATCGGTGGCCAGCGCGCGATCGCGACGCGCGCCGTTTCCGGTGGCGTGCAGCTGTCCAAGTTCGCCGCAGGCCTGCGGAAGCGCCCCACCGGTGCAGGCGCGCTCGAGCAGCGGAGCAGCCGCACTTGCCGACGCCGCCGTACCGACGCCATGCAACGTCTGCAGACCGGCCGCGAGACACGCCGCAGCGTCCTTGGCATCGCACGCCTTGTTGTAGTAGGCGAGCGCCTTCGGCAGGTCCAGCGGAATGCCATCGGCAGCAACGAGCGCTGCCGCCGCACTCACACACGAGCGCATCACGCCACTCTGGCACGCCTTCTCCCAGAGCGCGACAGCCACCACCAGGTTGCGCGCCACCACCTTCCCTTCCGCGAGCATCACCGCGAGCGTGTGACAATCATCAAAGCGGCCGCCGTCACAGCCTTTCTGATACAACGTGGCAGCCTGCGCGCTCGTGCGACCGGGGACGTGTCCGGCGGTGATCAGTTTCGCGAGCTCACCGCAGGCGCGCGTATCGTCAGCATCACAACCGCGCTGGAACAGAATCGCCGAGCGCGCAAAATCCTGCTTGACGTGTACGCCACTCGTGTAGGCCAGGCCCGCGCGCGCACAGTAGTCGGCTGATTGCACCCGTTCGCCCGTTTCGCAGGCGCGCGCCGCATACGTGAAGCCCTGTACGCTGTCGGCGGGAATCAATGCGCCGGAGAGCAACATCATCGTGATGCGCGTGCATGCCGTCGGCTCGTTCGCATCACAGGCGCGCTTGAACAGGCTCAGCGCGATCTGGCCATCCTTCGGCACGCCGTGTCCCGCTTCGCGGAATCCACCGAGGCGACGACAGGCAACCCAGTCGTCACGGCTGCAGCGCTCGACGAGCACGCGCGCGCCTTCGGTATTGTCGGCGGGATTCGCGCTCTTGTCGAGAATATCGACCGCACGCCAACACGCCTGGTCGCGGCCTGCGGCACAGGCCTTCAACAGAAACTCGGCGGCCTTGGTGGGACTCTTCGGCGCAAAGATTCCCTCCTCGTACCGATCGGCGACCGAGTCGCACGCGGCATACGAGCCGCGCTCGCAACTCACCTGTTGCGCCTGCACCGATGCGGTGAGCATGCCGCCGTTCGCGTCGACGACTGTCGCGACGACCACAGCGGCTGCGACGCACGAGTTCATGAGCTGCGAGACGTATGACGAATCAACGCCGACGGCAAGCAACCGCTTCTCGTCTGCGGGACTGATCGGCGTCGCAAGACAGTTCTTGCGCACCTGCGTCAGCACCGCCAACCGGGGCATGCCATTCGAGATGAATGACAGCAGGTCAGCGATTGCAACCGGCCGACCGGCGCCGGACGTGGTATCGCCACGCGTGGCCTGGGCGCCAGCGAACGTGGCCGCGAGGAGCGCCACAGCCACCAGCAATGACGGCCAAAACCCTCGCCGTGCAGTTCTTGAAAGCATCGACGACATGGGACGACGGAGTTCGGTGATAGACAGAGTCTGCTGCACGTATCCGGGGGGACCTTACACCCGCCACGATCCTGTCTGCGCGGGACCTATCCGGAAATATGCACACGGCGCAGATCGCCGGTGAGGCTCAATCGCAGCCGAGTTCCTTCTCGTAGCGGCTCAACTCCACCTGCTGGGCGCCTCGCGCCGTCCCGCGTGCACTCGTCAGGGCGGAACAGGCCCCCCGCAGATCGCCGCTGTTCACGTTCGCGTCGATGAGGCGGAAAAACATCCGGGTACGGAGCGTCGGGCTGCGCAGCCGTGGCGACAGATCGCGCAGCGCCGACGCGATACCGCGGGACCGCGACGCGTCCGCGGTCCGCAGAAGCACCGACAGCGAGTCGAGGATCTGCACCGGCGCCGAGGACTCGTCGGCGACTTCCGTTTTCATCGTTTGTGAGGCGGTGGGACCAGGTGCGGCGACAGCGGGCTCGGATGCCCGAGGCGGCGCCTGCACCACCGCTGCCACCGGCGTCTTCACCGGCGTCTTCGCCGGCGGCGGGCTGGCTGTCGGTGGCTGCTGCTCGCTGGCTGGTGACGCGCTTCGAACGGAGTCGGTCCGCGTGCCGGTGGCAAGATGGAGCGATTCGGCCGCGACTCGTGCCGGGGCTTCGGTGGGCCCGACGGCCGTCGCGCCGCCGCCGAAACGCATCCAGGCCGCCGCACCGCCGGCGATGACGACCACCGCGCCGACGATCATTGGCAGCCTTGCCGAGGTCGGCGAGCGCGGTGCTTCAGTCGCGCCTTCAGCGCCTTTTGCGGCGGTCGGCACCACCACAGGGGTTGGCTTGGCCGTCTCGACGCGCGCCGCGGTCGCGTTGGACCCGTTGGCCGCGCCCTCGATGGCCGCGCGGAGCTGGCGGGCGAACTCGCCGGCACTCGCGGGCCGCTTGTCCGGGTCGCGCGCCAGAGCCGAGTCGAATGCGGCCTGAACCCCGTCCGGCCACACCTGCCCCGTCACATCGGACAGTGGGCGCGGCGGAGTGGTCAGCCGCGCGGTCATCGACTTTTCGGGGGTATCGCCTCCGAACGGGAGGGACGCAGTCAGGCACTGAAAGGCGAGCAACGCGAGCGCATACACGTCGCTGCGAGCGTCCAGCGCGCCGCCGGTGAGCTGTTCCGGACTCATGAACTCCGGCGTGCCGACGACGAAGCCCGTCTTGGTCAGGCCGCCGTCGCCGGCGCCGAATGCCCGGGCGATACCGAAATCCACGACCTTGACCTTGTCGCGCCCGTCCGGGGCGACCACGACCATCACATTGTCAGGCTTCAGGTCGCGGTGGATGATCTTCAGGCGATGGGCCGCGTCGAGCGCGCGCGCCGTCTGCTCGACCAGATCTGCGGTCCGGCGCGGCGACAGCGCCCCCTCATCGAGAATGATGTCGCGCAAGGTCCGCCCGGCCACGTATTCCATCGCGAGATAGACCGTGCCGCCGGTGGCTTCGCCGAAGTCGTACACGCGCGCGACGTTGTCGTCGTCGATGCGGCTGGCGTTCGAGGCTTCGCGATTGAACCGCGCTACGGCGGCCGGGTCCCGCACCATCTCGGTGCGCAGCACCTTGATCGCCGCTTGCTGCGGCAGGCGAACGTGACGCGCCAGATAGACCTTGCCCATGCCCCCTTCGCCCAGCAGATCGGTGACGAGGTATCGATCGGCTATGACACTCCCAATCAGTCCCCCATCCAGATCGACAACATGCAACGTCGTTCCATCGACTGGACAGAACGCGTTGGCGTCAGGATAGATGGCGTCGCAGGTGGGGCAGATTTTGGGCATTACAACTGATGAGGACGACGTGATCGGCCAAACGAAGCTACGGATTCGAGCTGGTCAGGACAAGAAGGCGGTGATCACGACAGCGCGCAGCACCGAGTGTCAGAGCAGCGACGTCCGAATGTGTCAGCAGGCAACGAAGTCGTGTCCTATGGCGCACGGTGGACACGCTCGGGCACCGGCTCACGCGTCTGCGAATCACCGTGCGGTGTGCCAGGCTCAAGGCCTTCGGGCAGTCGATCCGGTGGAGCGGGTGAATTGCAACGATCTGCTGCGCGGCGCGCGGAGCGCCCCAGCATCGCGCCCGCCACAACGAGCCCACCTGCGGCAATGAAGACGAGCTTGAAGGCCGCAATGTCCAGCAGCGCCGCCGGCAAGGCGCTCGGCCGAAAGCCCACCGCGAGGCCAATCACGCCGAGCACCGCAACGGCACCGCCGATGGCCAAGCACACAGTCGCGACACGACGCATCATGAATCCCGACTCCTGTCATCCGCTACATGCATACGCGCAAACCGCGCAGGTCTGCTACACGACGGCACGAACCGCCCGTCAGATTCGCGGAATTGCCTTGGCTGGAAATTGGTGCTTGCGGCCCGTTTCGCGCAGGCTCCCGTGCCAATCCGGGAAGTCGTGCTGCATGAGCGACTCAGCGCCCGACTGGTCGTTGGCCTGACAGCTATCCACAGCGGCCGGCGTGGGGAACTCCCGGCCTATGCTCGTCGCCGAGCGGCAAGCACCGCATCAGCGCCGTAGCAGCACCGTATCCAGTAGCGTCAGTCGGCACGCTGGCCGCGGTCAGCTTGACCGCGATCTCGCGCACTGGTGCCGGTCCACCATGCGCCTACAGCTGCTTCAACCAACTCAACTTCACGATCACCGACCGCGCCGACGGCGACGTCCCGTTCAGGATCGCCTGCCGGTCGTTGTACACCACATACAGGAATGAGAGCGGCGCAAACTCCCAACTGAACCGTGCGTTCAGCGCCCCGCGCTGCTGAATCGTGTTGAACTGGTAGAACGCGCTCCACTGCACGCGTGGATTCAGGAACACGCGCAGCTCTGGTGCCACCAGATGCGTCACGAAGTTGCTGTCACGCGTGCCGATGCTGCGCAGCCGGTTCACTTCGTAGTCCGCACGCATCGCAACATAGGGCGACGGTGCGTAACGCAGACCC
Source organism: Gemmatimonadales bacterium (assembly GCA_038231095.1). Lineage (GTDB taxonomy): Bacteria > Gemmatimonadota > Gemmatimonadetes > Gemmatimonadales > Gemmatimonadaceae > JACMLX01. The sequence continues at coordinate 5,791 of JBBRLZ010000097.1, read as the reverse complement.
ACCGCGGCGCGATCGAGTCGGCCATCGAAGAAGGTACCGGTCGACAGGTTCGCCGTCGTCGACACCCTGGTGCTCTGGTCACTCTTGCCCTCGATACCATACCGCATGTAGTCATGCGAACCGGGCGCAATCTGCACGCCGGGCAACAGCGTCACCGTCGTTGACGGACGCTGCAGGTTCGACTCGATGAATGGGACCAACGTCGCGCCGTTGCGATACAGCACTTCCCCACGCACCTGCGTCAACCCTTCCTGCAGCGCGTAGTTCTCCGGCGAGTGATACAGATAGGTCGCGATGCCGGGCTTGAGCCAGATCATCGACGTCGGCAGCCACTTTGGCTGAAAGGTGTAGTTGTAGCTGGGGTTCGTCAGGATCACATTCGGGCGTGACACGAATCCTGTCAGCGGATCGTACCGCTCCGTCACCCACGCGCCGATCAATCCGGTCGCACTCCGCTGCGTGGTGCGCGTGAGCTGCCAGGTACTGGCGAGATCGGTGCGGTTGTCACGCGTCGATGTGGACACGGTGCCGGTGAACTGTACCAGCTCACCCAGTCGCGCCAGCGCGTCCACCGCCGTCACGACATTGTCGCCGGACGACGATGCGGCATCACGGATCGCGACCGTCGCTCCAACACGTGTCGCCTTGCCGAAGAACTGACTGCCACGTGCCACCGCGAACGTCGCGTCCTCGGCACCACCGACGCCGCGCTGCCGCATTGCCAGGATGCCAGCCGTCGTGCGACCGGTACGATACGCGAATCGCGCGCCGCCGTCGATCGGCAACAGCGTCCCATCATCACCGAGTCCGATGCGGCGCGTGAAGAACGGCTGCACGATGTAGCGCGACGTCGCACCAAGTCCGCCAGCCGTCAACAGGTCAGCGTTCTCGAGAAAGAACTGACGTCGCTCAGGAAAGAACACACTGAAGCGTGTCAGGTTCACCACCTGTCGATCGACATCGGCCTGCGCGAAGTCGGTGTTCACCGTGGCTTCGAGCAGCGTGTTTGCCGACGGCGCCCAGATGATCTCGCCGCCGATATCGCCGGTGGTCGCGTTGTTGGCGCCTGGTGTGCGGTCCTTCTGCGCCGACCCGAGGGCGTAGGGTCGGATGCGGATGTTGGTGCGCGGCGTGGGCGGCTGGATGGAGTCGAGCGCGCCGGCATACGTCAAACGCCACGAGGAGAACTGTCGTGGATACGGCATCCAGGCGCTGAACTGACCAGCGCGACGGGTGTTGCGAAGAATATTCAGGTCCCACGTCGTCAGCCCGCGCGCATAGCGCAGCGAACGCCACGGAATGGCCACCTCAGCCACCCACCCGGAATCGGCACGTGTGGTGCGCACGCGCCAGACAGCATCCCAGTTGAAGTTGTACGCGTCGCCGCCGTCGAACGCCTGCACTTCGCCTTGTGAGCCGAGTGGCGTGACATGGAATTGATATGCCGTGCGGTGATCGCCGAGCGGGCCGAGCGTGATGGCGAAATCATCCGACTCCGGCGGCTCGAAGTCGCGGCGGAGGTCGGGAAGTCGCATCTGCGACAGTCCCGCGCTGTCACGATTGAAGCCGCCGATGTACAGATAGTCGTCGTCGAACAGAATTCGGAATTCTGTCGGGTACTTCGTCGTCGGGATGTAGTTCGGCTTCGTTTGCACGAAGTCCCTGCCGATCGGTGCACGCGCCCAGTCGGCCTCGTCCAACCGACCATCGATCGTGATCTTGCCGATCGCGCGACGGGCCGTCACATGCCGTCGCGTCTCGGCCGAGGGGTCGGGTACGGCGGTGGGCTGTGCGAGCAGCGGCGAGGCGACCAACAGGGTCGTCAGGAGCGCGCGAAACACGGTCCTCTGCTCAGGAATGATGTAGGCCGGATACATGGTGGACTAAAGTAGTCCTGCGCCATCGTGCAAAGGCCTCTGCCGCTATGCTGGACAACGGAGAAGTGCTTGCGGTCATCCGGATCGCGGAGCACAAACGCGACGAGGTCGAGGCGCAGCGCTCGAGCATGGCTGAGGCTTCCCGGGATGTCGGTGCATGGTTCAATCGCGCAGCCACCGAGTTGCGCACCCATGGGTATCGCAAGTGTTGCGGGGCCCGGTAGCGCGCGAGCACGCGCACCCCGCGACCAATGATTGTGACGACGCTTTCGACTTGAAACGGGATCCGGGCCATCCGAGCCATCAGCAACGCAGCGTCACGCGGCGCCGTCAGATACGCGAACGCTATACACGGAATGCGGTACTCTTTTGTTTCCGCACGATCGTGATCTGCCCGGACACCATGCGCTACACGCCAGTGCGTTGGATCAAAACCTGGGTGAATCGCTTTTCGATGGGTGGACCAGTCGCGTCGGCAGGGATCGTCGCCAACCCCGTGACAACCGCGGACTTCCCGCACACACGCACGTCGAACTGCGTCGGTGTGATCGAGACCAGACTCGTCGCATTAGTGCGCAGCCATGCGAGCCGTTCGGCACGGCGCCCAAGCTTCCCATCACCACCAGTCACGCGGTAGTCCTGCGCGAGCATCTGTTCAACCGTCGCCGGATCGCCCGTACCAATCGCGGCAAAATAGGCGCGTACGCGAACCGTCAGCGCTTGTTGTTGCCTGTCGGGCTGTGCACTTGAAAACTGCTCGTGGCCAGAGCCTCAGCGCAGACCGCGAAAGCGAGTGCAACGACGAATTCAGAACCGTAGCGCGAGCCCGACAAACGACCTCGCAGGTTGTGGTTGGCCGCCCGCGGCGGCGATGGCCGTGTCTACCCAATGTGGCGACGCATCGGCTGCACCCAGTCTGAGTCCAATGATGCCGCCAAGGGCCGTCATCACGACGCGGACCGGTGTACTACTGAAGAGGCGCCACTCGTCCGTCTCATCTCGTCCAATCAGCAGGGCGAGCGCAAAACCGAGACCCGCGCCGATCAATGCGCCGCGCTTCGCGGACCCTGATTCGGTCCCATCCGCGTAGGAAGCCGTGGCGATGCCTGCCAGCGGAATGGACGTGCCAGGCTGCTGCACGGTCGAGGAGACCACGACGGTGTCTGCGCGCACTTCAGCCAACGGGCCGATGATCGTGGCGCCTTGGTGCGTCGTGATCTTCACGAGGGTGCCTGGCGCCAGTTGTGACAAGCGCTGCGCCTGTCCTGTGTCCGGAGTCAGCAAAAGACCGAACACACACAGAGGCAGAATGCCGCGCATGGATTCTTTCAGGGTTGAGGGTGAGGCGCCCGCTTGAGCAGGACGGTTCCTGACGAGACATGTTGTGCAGGAAAGTGGCTGTCTGAACCTTATCCTGCTCACCGTACTCCGGCCACGTTGCGTACAGCAACTGGCGCTATTCGGATCAGCTCCTTCGCGCCGACGTACCGACCTGTTCGACGTCGCTGCGCAGCACTGCAGTGATGCGGGTTTGATACTTCGGCCCCGTCGCCCGGAACAAGGCAATCACATCCTCGTCCAGCCGAATGGAGATGGCCTGCTTCGTGACCGGAGTGACCACGCGGGCTCACTGCCAGAAATCCTCCGAGAGCGCCCGCAGCTCCTTCGGCGCGGTCCTGGCAATCGCCGCGTCGGACGTGCGCCGCAGGCGCGCCAAGTCGGCGCGACTCGTGGTCGGCACGTTCGTCGGCCTGCGGCGCGTGGACTTGGGCGATGGCTGCGGCACATAGCGACGACGCTCCGTTTCGATGACTGAGGCGGGCACTGATGCTGCGGCGCACGATGCGATTCGTCCGAGACGACCCGATCGGTGAACGCGACGGTCAGCGGAATCGCATCCGCGAGGCCGAGCGCCACGACTCGGCGCTTCCCATCGTCTCGCCGCGTATCCTCAAACTCGACGTCGGTCGCCGCGAAGATTTGGGTCGCGAATTCGAAGTCGAATCCGCGCTCACTGGCGTCCCGCTCGCTCTTCGGAGTATCCCAATCGAAGATCACGGGTGTGACCTACGATTGTAAATTCACCGATGGAAGGCTGCAGGGCCGTATAGCGAGACATGGTTCAACTGCAGCGGCGGCCAGACGAACTCTCTCCTGCCTCCGGACCACCGGCCACAGCGTCAGTAGGAACCCGGGCTAAACCGCGTAGCTCTTGGCAGTGGCTTCAGGCACCCGGACAGCAAGCGATACCGCGAGAAGCACGCCGACGCTGAGCGTCAGCGCCCAAGAAATCCACTCGAGCATGCGCCAGCGCATTGCCAGGATCTGGAGTCCCGCGTCAACCGCATCGCTGTATCCGACGCCAACGACTGCCTCCTGGGCCGGGCCCATGACGAACACTGTGAAGAGGCCGGCGACGATGAACAGCGCGAGGGCGCCAATGACAAGGCGCCGCCTCGGCGTCCGCCAGTTGCCCACGAGCGCGATGAGGAGGAGCGCGAGCGTCACTGTCGGCATCACTTCCCAGAACGGGCCGCTGTCGTAACCGTACTCGCCGGCGTACAGGGCCAGTGACCGGGGCGGCGCCTTCGCAGCTGTCCCCACGACGACGGTGATAGCTACGAGTTGAGCGCCGGCCTGGAGGAGGGCGCCGACGACGGCAGGAATCAGCGACAGGGTTGGTGCGGTCGGGTCTTTCATTGTCCGGTCTGCGCGAAGTGGCGCCTAACTCAGGCGCGCTGCCGAACGCCAGAGTTCAGCTGCGGCGCGGCAAGGCTGTAAACATTCTGCCGGTGCGAGACGTTGCGCTACTCCATGTGCTGGAACGATTCCTTTGTAGGCGGTTGCGGTTGCTGCCGCAATACGATTACGCCGCGTGAACGCGAGCACGGCGCAGCAGAGCGCCTGACCCGGTATTCACTCACCCGAGTGTCACCCACGTACCCGGTTTGATCTGTCACCTATGTGCCCGGCTGTTCAGTCCCACCGATCTCCACCAGTGGTTCGTTCGCTGCCAACAATGTCGCGACCCGCGGCCACATCTGCGTGAACAGCATCCGAAGATAGGCATTGCTCGTATTGCCGCACGTGAGCCACACGATTTGCGGCGGCGGCCCATGGCGCAGCACGAGATCGACGAAATCGCTGTCCTTGCTCACGACGACGGCGCCCACCGCCCGAGCACGTTCGAAAATCACCGCGTCTTCTGCGTGACGCAGCCCGAGATCACGCACCGCAATCGCATCGAGGCCGAGCACATCGCGCATCCGGCCCGCCAGCGCTGGTGCGATGTGCGCGTCGACCCAGAGCGCCGGCACGTCTTACGCGGCCAGGACTGGATGATCCAGCCGTCGACTGGCAAACCGCAGGCAGGCCGCAATGTCATCGCGCTCAAGATCGGGAAGCTCGATGACCACGTCGTCGATCGACAACCCGGCGGCGAGCAGTTCCAGGACGTCGCTCACGCGGATGCGCATCCCGCGCACACACGGTCTCCCGCCGCACTGATCCGGATTGACGGTGATGCGCTCCACTAGCTCGACGGTCTGGCCCATGCGCCCCACTCAAGTTGAGATGCCCTCAAATCTAAGCACTGGCAATTCCGCACAACACCGATGTTGGCCCGCGTTCTAACGAAAATGGGTTCTGCTGCACGGCGACCGACAAAAGGCTGTCCTGATCACATTACTCTGGTCGCCGTGACTGCAGCAACCCGGGTTAGGTTGGCGACGGTATAGCCCGGGTACATGGTTGACAGAGTAGTCCGGCAACATGGTTTACACTCCTTCTACACTGCACGGCGACTCCCCTTTGCGCGAGGTCGCTATGCCCTGGTTGGAGACCGACTCCATGAACGAACGTCTGAAATTCGTGCAGGACGCGCAGAGTGATCGCTTCACCATGGCCGAGCTGTG
>JBBRLZ010000096.1:0-11444 GCA_038231095.1 Gemmatimonadales bacterium | reverse complement strand
GTCGGCGCCTTACGGATTCCATTGAGGTGAGTTTGCTGCGTATCGGTCGCGAAGCCGTGATGAACGCGGTACAACATGCATCCCCGCAGAACCTCACCATGACGTTCACCTTCGATAAGACGTTGGTGACATTGAGCCTAGCCGATGATGGCATTGGTATCGATGTGAACGAGGCGGCTGGCGCGACGAGCCGAGGTCACTGGGGGATCTCCGGGATGCGCGAGCGTGCGGCGCGGCATGGCGGAGCGCTGACCATTGAATGTCGTGCCTCCGGTGGCACGACTGTCAGCGTCACGATGCCGCTCGCGACCGAATGACGACAGGCAGGGCATGGCCTCCCGTACGCCGTCGGTGCCCTCGAGCGTGGAGGTGCCCACGTTGTGCAGTACAGCTTGGCCTTGTGCACGCAACCGAGCGCATCGACGTCAGTGCTCAGATACCGCCAATGCCGCCCGCGCACGTTCGAATGCCAACTCGGCTTCGAGGTTCGCCCTGTCGCGCCCGATCGTCGCCACCGCCACCAGGCGTCCGTTCTCGCGGTAGTCCACGCGCGCATCAGGCGGCGTCGTAGCGAGCGACCCGGTCAGCTCGCTTGTGAAGCCGCGCTCCGCATGCCCGACGTAGAGCAGTGTGACGCCATAGTGTTCCGTCCAGAAAAATGGAACGGCCGTGAAGGATTCCTTCGCGCCGAGCATGTTGCGTGCGACGGTTTGGCCCTGTCGTTGCGCGACCACCCAATGTTCGACACGCGTGCGCTTGCCGGTCGATTCGTCGAGCCAGCGCGCGATGTCACCGGCAGCAAACACGCCGGGAATGCTGGTTTCGAGTTGCGCGTTGACGAGTACACCGTTGTCGATCGCGAGCCCGGCCTTCTCTGCAAGCGCGAGGGAGGGCCGCACACCGATGCCCGTAATCACGAGATCCGCGGCGATCACATCGCCATTCGCCAACTGCACTCTGCCGGGTTCGATCGACAGGGCAGTCGTGCCCAGATGAAACGTCACGCCATGTCGCTCGTGCAGGCGCTGCATGAAGCGGCCGATGTCATCACCCAGCACGCGTGCCATTGGAATGTCGTCCGGTGCCACGACGTGGACGTCGAGGTCCAGCGCACGCAGCGCAGCAGCCGTCTCGAGGCCGATGAAGCTGGCCCCGACTACCACCACACTCTTTGCATTCGCGGCAAGCGCCGCAATCTCGAGGCTGTCGTCCAGCGAACGAAGCGTGCGAACGTGCGGCAACTCTGCACCGGGGACCGCGAGCCTGATTGGCTCGGCGCCCGTCGCGAGCAGCAGAGCGTCGTAGGCTACCGCGTCGCCGCTCGTGAGGTGTACAACGCGCAACGCGGTGTCGATCGACGCAACTGTGGTGTCGAGTCGCAGGTCGATATCGTGCCGATGATAGAAATCGGCGAGCCGCACGAAATTGAATGCCATCGTTACGGTACCAGAGATCGTCCCCTTCGAAAAATTCGGGCGATCGGGAGGCGCGTGCCTGTCGGCGCTCAACATTGTGATCGTACCGCGATAGCCCTCGTGACGCAGCGTACCGGCTGCGGCATCGCCGGCGGCACCACCACCGATGATCACGATTCGTGCCGGGTGCGACGCAGCCGGCCGAACGGGTATCGTCGCGGCAGGGAGCGGAGTCGTGACGAAGATCATCCCGTCGCGAATCTCCACCGCCCATCGCGGCAGCGGATCGAACGCCGGTGCATGAAGCGCGTCTCCGGTGTCAACGTTGAAGCAGGCGTGATGCAACGGACACCGCACCTTGTCACCATTTAGCACACCGTCCTGCAGCGACACACCATAGTGCGAACAGTATGCGCCGATGGCAACGATCGAGTCGGCGCGCCGCACCAGCATCACGGCATCGCCATGTGCGTGGCCAGTGAGCATTGCGCCGACAGCGAGTGCCGACAGCGGAATACCCAACGCCAGGTCGGGACCGGTGAGTTCGCTTGGAGGGTTGGCCATCGGTCGTCAGGAAAAGGGGATCCTGCGTCGGAGCGCCAGTGAACCGAACGCAAGCACTGCACAGGTCATCAGCGAGAAGCGACTTCAGATAGACTATCGTGGATCATCAGACAACGATGTGATTGCACCGGATTTTGACGTGGTGCGCCGCGCGGGCGTTGCTTTCGGGAGAACATCATATCAACAGCGGAAGTCGCGCCGACAGCGTTGCTGATTCGAGAACCCTGAATTTGCGCGAGGCCGCAGACATCGCTTCGACGACTGAAGCCTGTCACCGCTGTCTCGATACGAGCGACCAGACAGCATCGGCAAACGCAATCGGATCTTCCTGCGGCGGATTGTGGCCCACCCCTTCGAGGACTCGATGCGCGCGGGGTCCGGTGAAATACGACGCGGCGGCGCGTCCGTCTGTGGCCGGCACCACGCCGTCTGCGTCACCATCCACGGTGACCGTCGGAACCGTGATAGCTGGTCGCATCGCGAGCCGACGTTCGAGCGCCGCGAGCGACGGATGTCCTGGCGCGAATCCGAGCCGGTGACGGTAGGAGTGCAGCACGACCTCGACGTAGTCGGGATTGTCGAATTCGGCTGCACTCCGCTCAAATGTCGCTTCATCAAATGTCCACGACGGAGAATTGCGTGACCACAGTATCCGCGCAATCTGACGCCGGTTCTCAGTCAGACCTGCCCTGCCCCGCTCTGTGAGGAAGTAGAATTGATACCATAGCCCTGCCTCGACCGTGGGCGCGATCGGAAGCGCCGCAGTGGCAATATTCTGAATCAGGTACCCATTCACCGACACCAGACCCATACAGCGCTCCGGCCAGAGGGCGGCAGCCACGCATGCCGCTCGCCCTCCCCAGTCGAATCCCGCCAGCACCGCGCGGTCAACGTGCAATGCGTCAAGCAGGTCGAGCACATCCTTGCCAATCGCGGCCTGTTGGCCTGAGCGTGCGGTCGCCGCGTCGAGGAATCGCGTCGTCCCATGTCCCCGCAGATGCGGGACGATCACTCGGCAGCCACGATCGGCGAGGATCGACGCCACGTCGGTATAGCTGTCGATCGAGTACGGATAGCCATGCAGTAATAGCACTGGTGTGCCGTCGGCAGTCCCGGCCTCGTGGTACCCGACGTCGAGCACGCCAGCGCGCGTCTGTCTGATCGGCGACCGCCAGACGCCTCGCGGTGTCGGCTGCAGCGTCTGTTTCGATTCAGCGCCCAGGAGCATCATCTCAGAAGCGAGAAGCCGCCGCGCGGCGAGTTCGAGGAAACGGCGACGAGTGTGTCCAGGGAGATCAGACATAGCGTATTCCTGTCCATCCCGCGGCGTCTTAACGCCTGGGTGGCCGTGCTGCACCGCCCGACTGCGCAAGATTGGCTCCGGCCTTGTTCGCCGCGTCGAGGATCACGCGCGCAACGTCCCGCGGATGCGAAAGCATCGGAACGTGGCCCGACGCGAGTGTCGTCGTCGTGGCGTGCATGCGTAGCGCCGCGTCGCGCTCATGCTGCGGAGGCACCATCCGGTCACTGACAATGATGAACCAGGACGGCTTCGACTTCCACGCTGCAACGGTCACTTTCTCGTCGAGGAAGGTCGAGTTCCAATCACCTTGAGTCGCGTACACGATTGCGCGCTCCGCCGGCGGCGAGTCCGGCACGAAGTCCTCATCCACACCCTTGCGCGTGATCGTGAGGTAGCCCGCAGCGTCCGGCTTCTGCTCCGCCAGCCCAGGCGTCGGTGGGTAGCCCTTCAGCGCGTCAAGTGCGCTTTGGCCATCGTCTGGCGCGATAGCGGAGATATAGACGAGCCCCGCTACCTTCGGGTCATTTCCTGCCTCGGTAATGACCACGCCAGCCGACGAGTGGCCGACCAGAATCACCGGTCCCGTCTGCCGCGCAATTGCACGCCGTGTCGCTGCGACGTCGGCAGCCAGGGATGTCAATGGATTCTGCACCGCGACCACGTGCAGTCCACGAGCCTCGAGCAACGGAATGACCTTCGCGTAGCTCGACCCGTCGGCGTACGCCCCGTGGATCAGGAGCACGTTGCGCACCGGCGGAACGCCCTGCGCTTCAGCGCGAAATGGCGCGCTCGTCGCGATCAGCGACGCCAACGTCAATCGCGTAATATGCAATGTCTTCGACATGGTGTATGTCCTTGTGTGTCCCGGCGGATATGCCGACGGTAAGAGGAATTTCGAGTGTCGATCTGTGGAAATCGTCCGCATCATCGAAGTGCGGTCAGTCAGGGATTTCGAGTCCCGCTCGATTCCGAGGCGGGAATCGTGAATGACACGGTCTTGCTCGTGATCACTCGGTGCGTCGGATCGGCAAGCTCGAAGAGCACTGTGTGCGCTCCGGGCGGCAGGCCGACGAGCACGACCGTCTCCCCGCTCGCGTCGACGAAGTGCCACGGTGCGTCGTCAACCGTGATGTGGACGTGGCCGATACGCGGCGACACATCAAGTGCGCCGGCGCCGAACACCGGGACCACGCGCAGGTTCTCGGTCCGATATTGTATGAATGCTCGGCCGTGGAGCAACGGCTCCGCCAGCGGCTGGCTGACGAAGAGCTTGGCTGGTGGTTCGTTTGTAATTGCCACCAAGGGCGACGGCGCAATCGCCTGCGCCTCGGCGCCATGGGTGAGGGGGTGCAGTGAGGTCATGGCGACGAAGCCAGCAATGAGAAGGCGCATTGATGAGACCGGAGAGCCGAGGAAGCGCTGGAGCGATGTCGGGTGCTCGCGCGCGAACGGTTCGCGCATCGCAGCGGCCGCTATCCCGACGGCAGCCAAACACGAGGAACGGGTCTGTAGCGCTGAACTGAGCCGTGAATCACGTGCGCTCAGACGCCGAGCGCGCGCCTAAGAATCGTGATAGTCTGCTGAATGACGCCACGTGTTGCCGGCGTGTCCGCCAGCGGATTGAGCATCGCGAAATCGTGAATCGTGCCGTTGTAGCGAACGGCAGTCACAGTGACGCCAGCGCGTCCCAGTTTCGCGGCGTACTCCTCGCCCTGGTCCTGCAGGATGTCGTCGTCGGTGACGATGAACGCGTCTGGCAGGCCGCGGAGCTGATCCACGGTTGCGCGGAGCGGATACGCGGTGATGCCCTCCGTCCCATCGAGGCCCTGCAAATCGAACATCCACTGCATCGTCTTCGTGATCAGCCACGGTCCGTCGGCGTACTTCCGGTACGAGCTATCGTCGCGGACGTAGTCCACGAGCGGGTAGATCAGCACCTGATACGTGATCTTCGGTCCACGACGTTCTTTCGCCATCAGCGTGACGGCTGCTGACATATTCCCGCCAACACTGTCTCCCATGATTGCGAGGCGCGAGGCATCGACGTTCAGTTCCCGCGCGTGATCGACCACGTACTGCATCGACGCGTACGCCTGCTCGTTCTGGACCGGGTACTTCGCTTCGGGCGAGTTCACGTAGTCGACGAACACGACGCAAGCGTGAATGCCTTCGGCCAGTTCGCGGACAAGTCGCTGATGCGTGATCTTGTCACCGAGGACCCAACCGCCGCCGTGGAAGTACATCAGCACTGGAAGCTTTTCTTTCGCGCCTTTTGGTCGGGTGATTCGAATACGAGTGGAACCGAGGGGGCCGACCGGCCAGACGACATCCTCTTCGTCCGCGGGGCGCAGCGCAACTGGAGCGGACTGCAAGTCGGTGAGCACCTTGTGCGCAGCGTCTGCCGAGAGCTTGTACAGTGGCGTGGAGCCTTCGAGGCCATCGATGAATTTTTGTGTTGTGGGTTCGAGCGTCATGGGGTTCCGTCCTGAAGCAGGTTGAAGGGTGTGCTTGTCGCCGGATGCGAATACGGCTGGCACGAGAGCTGAGATCATCGGGGCAGCAGCCATGGCTGCTGCCGTCTTCAGCATCGTGCGTCGCGCCGTAGAAGCGAGATCAGTTGCAGGTGACGCAGTGCTTTCTGGAACGATCTCATGATGTTCGCTATCGGTTCTCATAGCGGTCCTCCCGGAGGTGACGGCGAATTCGAGTCAGGATGTCGCTCGTGGACGCCGAGTACAGAGTACGTGGCGCTCGGGAAGCACGCGCCCCTCACCAGAGGGATACTTCGCTAGTCCATTACGCCGAATTGCGCGTACGTCATTCGAGGTATTGTCCAGCGGTTCTGCGTTGCCTCGTGCGCCACGTTAAATCGTGCCAGTCTCTCCTGCGATGCGCTTCCAATACTCGGGGAGCTCTGAAACAGCTCGGAGCGATTGCGCACTGATCGGGTCGCGAAGCGCCGCGAGCATCAGGCGCAGTGACACACCGTGCGTCGGCACAAAAGTGACCCGTACGTCGTCGCCGCTTCCGATAGCGCCTTCGCGCATAACGCGCAGGTACGCGCCGGTACGCGCGGCGCGGAGGAAGCGCCCCAGAAAGCGCGAGTCTCCAACTCGGATGGCGAGCTTGTAGCACGGTAGCCTGGGTTGCACGACCTCGAGCACGGTGGATCCGACACTCCACTGTTCTCCCACGATGGCCGCTGACAGATCGAGACCCTCAACGGTGAGGTTCTCACCGAACAATCCCGCCGCGACCGGAATGCCGGCCGTCGATCCCCAGTAGTCGTAGTCCTCCCACGCGTATGCGTACACCGCTTTGTCGGGACCGCCGTGCACTGTGCGATCTTCCTGATCATCGCCCGCGAAGTTGACGCCGTGCAGTGCAATCCGACCGACGACGGGCAACTTGAAGATTCCCGTGGCGACACGCTGCCCGTTCCACTCGATCTCCCTCACCTGACTGACGTTCACAGAGATAACGCGCGGGATCGCCATGATGGATTCCTTTGTGTGCGTATGTGATGGCGGCGCGCCGAGTGCGCGGTTTGCAGTCTTCGCGATAGCGTGATCGCTGCGGCGAGAACTCCGTCGTCACCGGAAGTGCACACGTGCGTGCCGAATCCCGTGACCCTGCCGACAAATGCTTATGTGGCGCTCGCGGTCGACGCGTCCCTCCATCGAGGTATCGATCTGCGCGCTCCAAGCGCGCTCGCGACGAGGATTGTCGAGACTTCAGATACGTCGCGTCTCGTTGCCGCGTACGAGCACCATGCGCTCGATCGCTGTCAGGCCGATTGCGTCGACAGGATGTTTAGGATCATCACATCCTTATCTGCCGCGAGGCGACGCCGAAGAGCAGCATATCCGCACACGTCGCACGTGCTCCGGACGTGACGGGTGCTCCAGCGACCTCGAGCAATGTACGTTCCGCCGCTCGGATTCTGTTGTAGATCACAGACTCGTGCATTGGTCCGCAAAGCCGTCTCGCTCGCCTTGCGCAAAGCGCCGTCAGCAGTTGCTTGAACCAGTGTGGCTCGCTGACGGCGGGCAGTCATCGTTCGCCATCGCCGGTATGCGGCGTCCACGTGAGCAGGGTGATGGAATCGTGAACCGTCGCGTTGAGCGCCAGCCATCGACCCACAGAACTCCTGACGGCGCGCGACGCGGCGGGATTGCGGGCGTCCTTGGGATCACTCATCTCATGGCGGCACGGATGTTCACGCGGACGGTGCTCGTGCCACTCCTGCTGCTGGGAACAACGCAGCTTTGGGGGCAATCGGAGAGGTCTGCGATTCCTCGGTCGCGATTTCTTCACCACACGTCATGGGAGACCGAAGCGGGCGTTCGACCTGGAGATGTCCTCGACATTCAGCGCAGCGCCGATGGCTACCTCTGGCTCGGCACCTCCTCGAGTCTGTACCGCTTCGATGGCGTGCGATTCACGCTCATGGATGAGCGAAAGGATTCGCTTCTCCGGGTTACGAAGCCCGGCCGGTGGTCTGTTGGCGCACTCACGCAGCGCCAAACGATCTGGATCTGCCGACCAGACGGAGTGCTGCTCGAGTACAAGGATGGGATATTTCATCCGTTGCTCACTCAGACCGGTCCGATCGTGAACAGTGCGGTCGAAGCCTCCGACGGCGTGATCTGGCTTGAGCGTTATCGCAGTCTTGTGGCCTTGCGTGGTGGGCGTCTGATACCTCGACCCGTCTCAGCCGAGGTGCCCGACACGAATCTTCGGAGCATCATCCCCGATACGGCCGGGGGCTTCTGGATGGGCACTGAAAACCGCGGGTTGTGGCACGTCACGCCAACCGGAGCGACGGAAGCCGATTCGTTGATACGCCAGTTCCGTTCAGCGCGACCGCTCCTGCAATCGCGCGACGGGACCCTCTGGGCGTGGCTTTCATGCTTATGGGTTCGTCGTCGCGGTGTCTGGTCTCAGGTTGACGCACCGGGCAAACTGAAATGCATTCAGGCGCAGGCGGCAGTTGAAGGCCCCGACGGAAGCGTCTGGATCGGCACCCGGGGACGCGGTCTCCTGCGATGGCGCGACGGCAGGCTCGATGCGGTCGACTATCGAGACGGGCTCTCCGCACCCACCGTCAGCGCGCTGCATGCTGATGGCGAGCAGAGCATCTGGGTCGGTACCATCGCTGGTTTGGATCGGCTTCGGCCCGCGCCGTTCAGTGTGCTCAGCCCTCGTGACGGGCTCCCCTTTCAGTCCCCTCGCGGACTGTACGAAGGCGCCGACGGCGGGGCGATCGTCGAGCCGTTGGGCACGCGCGGGCTCTTCAGAATCGAGGGGGGCGTGCTCTCTGATCGCGCCACGAACGTGAAAAGCACACTGCTCCGGAGCGGCGAATGGGGCCTTCTTTCAACCGCCACCGACGGCGGGTTGTGGCTCACACGGAACGGCGACAACGTCGTTCGCGTCCGGGCTGACGGTGGACTGTCCGTGGCCGTTCAGCTTCCGCCTGGGACGCGTCCCATCCAGCTCGTCGAGACGTCCGACGGCACACCGTGGCTAAGGCTTTTCCCAGAGGGATTCGGAGTGGTAAGGGGTGGCCGTTTCGTGGCCGTCCCACTTAAGGAGAAAAACACAGCTCAGACAGGGCGAATGATGGGCGGTTTGCGAGGAACGCCGTGGGTAGCGGTGTCAACAACCAAGGACCTGCTGCAGCTCCAGGCGGGGCGAGTGCTGCGTCGGGTGCCGTTGCCAACGGGGGTCGACGCGATTTTGGCGATCGCTCCTGGCGCGGCCGACACACTCTGGGCCACGTACGGTGGCGGCCTCGTTCGGGTGGTTGGCGAGCGCGCCGTCGCGATCCCGCTGCCTCAACTGGCGACGACCCTCGACAATTTTTCCGTCGCAATCGTCGCACAAAGAGAACGCCTGTTTTTCGGGAGCGAACGCGGGATCGGTCGGATTCGAATCTCCGATCTGAACGCGATCGCCGATGGCCGTGCAGCCAGCGCCAATCCGTACCTCTTCGGCCGGCTCGATGGGCTCTCGTCGAGCGCGTTTACTTTCCTCAATCCACACCCGCTCGTCGCCGCTCGGGACGGCCGTCTGTGGTTCAGCACTGTCGGTGGCATCGCGGTCTATGACTCGCGGTACGATGACGCGAATCCGGTGGTCCCCCGCGTGCTCATCGAAGAAGTCACAGTTGATGGTCGAGAACTCCCTGCCGGCCGAGCGTTCCAGATCTCGCCTAATCCTGGCCGCATCGAAATCCACTTCACCGCCCCATCATTGCGTGTACCTGAGCAGGTCCGGCTCGAGTATCGGCTCGACGGAATCGACCGCGATTGGGTCAGTAGCGGTTCGACACGAACGGCAGCATATCCATCGCTTTCGCCGGGAACGTATCAGTTCCGGGTGCGGGCGTTGAATGAGGACGGGGCGCCGAGCGCAGTCGAGGCTGCGCGGGCTGTGCACGTTCTCCCAGCGTGGAATCAGACATGGTGGTTTGCGATCCTGATTTTCCTCGCCGTAAGCGGTCTCGTCGGCGTGACGTTCATCGCGTCGCAACGAGTGCGCGACAGGCTGGTGAGCGACCGGATGCAAGCGGGTTTCGACGCGATTCTCGTCGAGCGCACCAGGATTGCCCGTGATCTGCATGATACCCTCCTGCAGGACTTCACGGGAATTACGCTCGAGCTGCAAGCATTGTCTCCGGCAATCCGCGCCAAGGGAAGCAACCTGTCTGAAGCGCTCGAACGTGTGCTTCAACGCGCCGACGGGGCATTGCGCGACGCGCGCCAGATGGTGTGGGACATTCGCGCTCCCGAGCTCGACGCGCAAAGCCTGACACTGGCCATCGAAACAGCCGCACGCGCTGCGATCGGCAGTTTGCCAATCGCGTTGAATTGCGCACTCGACGGCTCGATCGGTCCACTGCCTCCTGCCATCGAGGTCGCATTGCTCCGCATTGCGCGCGAAGCGGTGTGCAACGCCGTCAAGCACGCCGACCCGTCATCGATCGACGTGACGCTTGGCTTCCAGAAAGATGCCGTCACGCTGACGGTTACTGACGACGGAACAGGCATTGACCCAGCAGCGGCTGCCGCAGCGACGGCCGATGGCCACTGGGGTCTCGTCGGCATGCGGAGCCGCGCTGTCGAGCTGGGAGGCCTGCTGAATATTGACCGCGGATCGGAGCGAGGCACGCGTGTGACGCTGGTTTTGCCGATCGTGTCGTTGAGACGCGCATGATCGACGCTCCACCCCGCGAGTGCGCGCCACACCTGCATTAGTCGAGGCGAATGAAGCCTCGCCGGATTGCAGTCGTAACCGCCTCCGTGCGATCGCGCACATTCAGTTTCTGCAGAATGTGCTTGAGATGCACCTTCACCGTGCCCTCAGCCAGACCAATCTGGTTGCCGATGCCCGGGTTACTCAATCCCTTCGCAACGAGGCGTAGCACCTCGATCTCGCGAGGGGTCAACCCAATTCGCGGCGTGTGCTCCGCCAGCCGCGCAGCGACTGGTATCGGGATGCCACGAAAACCGTTATGCACCGCGCGGACGACCTTGATGACGTCGGTCCGCAGCATGTCCTTCAGCAAAAAGCCCCGAGCACCGGCTTCGAGAGCGCGGTGAATGTCTTCGTCGCCGTCAAAAGTCGTGAGGACCACGATCCGAGCGTTCGGTGCCTCAGCGCGGATCGCGCGGATGGCGGTCAGCCCATCCATGACCGGCATCCGAAGGTCCATCAACACTACATCGGGTCGGTGTTCCCAGTAGCGCTCGAGGGCTTCCTCACCATTCGCTGCCTCTGCCACCACAACCATATCGCTCTCCACCGCAAATACGGCGACAAGTCCCGAGCGGACGAGCGGATGATCGTCGGCAATCAGGACGCGGATCGGCTGTGCAGTCGGCATCGGCGATCAAGGGTGCGAGGACTTCGATAGGTCACAAAGTTACTTGCGAACGGCATTCCGGGCATTCCCCGACAGAGGTACCTGATGGCCCGGATGCGCGAAACAGGCGCGACTTGCGTTAGGGCTCGCGTGGTACAGCCCGGGTACATGGTTTACAAAGTAGTCCGGCAACATGGTTTACACTCCTTCTACACTGCACAGCGACTCCCTTTCGCGAGGATCGCTGATGCCCTGGTTGGAGACCGACGCCATGAACGAACGGCTGAAATTT
>JBBRLZ010000095.1:0-11875 GCA_038231095.1 Gemmatimonadales bacterium | reverse complement strand
TCTGCGCGCGCGCTCCACGCCGGGTCGTCGTGCAGCAGATGCGCATACTCCTTGAGCATCGCGCCGCAGCCCGCAGCATTGACGGCGATCAGAGCATCCGGCGTCGCTTCGAAGGCGGCGATGTTCACCTTCGCCAGTGCGCGCGCAGTCTCGAGATCGCCGGCATGCGCGTGCAGCGCACCACAACAGACCTGCGCGCCCGTCTCGACAATGGCATAACCATTCACCGAAAGCGTGCGCACGGTGGCGTCGTTGGTGGCGGTCTGCAGCCCTTCCATCACGCATCCGCGAAGCAGCGTCACGTTCCCACGCGTCGCGTCCGTGCGTGATACGTACGCGCGTGGCCTCACCACTGGTCGCGTACTCGACAACATGGCCATGCCGGCACCAACGCGACCCGGAAGCCTCGCGAGCAGCGGTGGCAGGCCGAGGGCGCGCACGAGTCGTCCACCGGACAGGGCGGCCCGCAGCAACAGTGGTGATGCAAAGACGCGCAGGATCACGCGCGCGATCAGCGGCGGCGCCGTGACTCGACGCATCGTGGCACGGGTCGCCTCGAGCAGCTGGCCGTACGGCACACCGCTTGGGCACGCTGTCTCGCACGCGCGGCACCCGAGGCATCGATCCATGTGCTGCTGCACCACCGGATCGGAAAGCTGCACGTCGCCGTCGAGCAGACCGCGCATCAGCACGATCCGGCCGCGCGGGCTGTCGTTCTCGTCTTCGAGCGCGAGATACGTCGGACAGGCCTGCAGACAGAAGCCGCAGTGCACGCAGGCATCGATGCCGGCTTCGGCGTATGCGAGCGGTGTGCCCGGCAGCGCGCAGACCCTGTTGGCGTCGGTCGTCTGTGTGACGGGTAGCGCCTCACGCATCGGCACGCTCACGCCGGTTGCAGAGACGGTGCGGATCGAACGCGTCGCGCACGCGGCCTGCGAGTGCGCCGCTGAACGGGTCGGCTTCGTCCGACCACCAGCTGTGCGGCAGCCGCTCGACAATACGCTGCTCACCGGGTATCGCCGCGCAAAGAACGTCGCGCAGCGGTTCGACGTCGCCGCGCGCAATCACGCGCACGATGCCGCGGCTGACGCACGCGTGCAGTGAGACATCGGCACCGCACTGCTGCGCGGCAACCTGAATGCGCGCAACGCGCTGCGCGAGCGTGCTCACCGCACCGCTGATGCGCACCACCGCGTGTGCCTCATGATCGAGCCGCGCGAAGGCGCCCCACACCGCAGGATCGACCACGCGCGATGGGGCAATGCCGTCAACGACGGCGCGCTGACCACGAATGAACGCGTCGTTGCCGCCAAGTCGGAGCAGCAGTGCATCGCCGCCGTTGCTGATGCCGAGTGTCTTCGCGGTACCGCCATCGACGAACTCGCAGGCAAGCAGCGAGAGCGTGTTCGCGCGCAAGGCGCCGAGCAGCGGCGACAGGCGTGTGGTTTCAAATCCCGTGATCGCGAGCGTGACGTCGTGCACCGGCAATGCGCGCAGGCGCAGCGTGACCGATGTGATCGCACCGAGTGTGCCCCAGCTGCCGGTGTAGAGGCGGACGAGATCGAATCCGGCGACGTTCTTCACCACGCGTCCGCCGGGGCGAACGCTCTCGCCGTAACCCGTCACCGCATCGAGGCCGAGCACGAGATCACGCGGTGTCCCGAACGCGTGCGCGAGTGGGCCCGATGACGCGGTCGCGATCGTCGCGCCGATGGTGCCGTGGCGATCGCCGGCCGGGTCGAGCCCGATCCACTGTCCATGCGCCGCCGTTTCATTCGCGATTTCTGCGAGCGATGTGCCAGCCCATGCGGTGATCGTCAGATCACCCGGCACGTAGGCGATGATGCCGCGCAACGCCGCCAGCGAGAGTGCGCGCGCCGCCGCAATCGGTGCACTCGCTGCGCGCCACGTCCCCGCACCGCGAATCTGCAGCGGCGTCTCGTCACGCATGGCGTCGCGCATGGCGCTGCGCAC
This sequence comes from Gemmatimonadales bacterium, assembly GCA_038231095.1. Lineage (GTDB taxonomy): Bacteria > Gemmatimonadota > Gemmatimonadetes > Gemmatimonadales > Gemmatimonadaceae > JACMLX01. The sequence continues at coordinate 9,901 of JBBRLZ010000095.1, read as the reverse complement.
GTCGTCGACTGTCGCCGGTGTGAGCACCGGTGCATCGTGGAGCATCGTCACGCGGGACGCGCCGCCGGCGCCTGGTGCCACTCACGACACGAATGCACCGGCACCACTTTCCCACGGTTTGCGCGATGCTCGGGATCGAACACATCGCGCAGGCGACACATCGCAGCCAGCGTGTCGCCGTCGAACAGTGACGGCATGTAGTCGATTTTGTCGAGCCCGACGCCATGTTCTCCGGTGATCGTGCCGCCCGCACGAATGCACGCCTGCATGATCTCCGTCATGCACTGATGCACGCGCCGCGCTTCATCGGCGTTGTCGCCGTCGTAGCTCACGCTCGGATGCAGGTTACCGTCCCCGGCGTGGAAGATGTTCCACACGGCCACACCATGTCGCGCACCGATGGCCGCAATCTCCTGCAGCACGGCGGGCAACTGCGTGCGCGGCACGACCGCATCCTGCAGCACCAGGTGCGACGCGGCACGTCCCATCGCGCCGAACGCCTTCTTCCGCCCCTGCCAGAGCAGCGTGCGTTCGGCGGCATCACGCGCGATCCGGACGTTGCGTGCACCATGCTCACGGCAGAGCGCCGCCACCGCGGTCACATCGTCCGCGAGCCCGTCCACCACGCCGTCGAGATCGACCAGCAGCACCGCATCGCAATCGGTCGGATACCCTGCCGCGTAAATCGAGGACTCCACCAGGCGCACCGCATTGCCGTCCATCATCTCCAGCGCCGCGGGCAGCACACCGCTCGCAATGATCGAGCTGGTGGCGAGCGCGGCGTCGTTCAATGACAGGAAGTCCGCCAGCAGGGTGTGCACGCACGGTGCGTTCGGCAGCAGCTTGACCGTGCAATCGAGCGCGATGCCGAAGCATCCCTCCGAGCCCACGAACGCGCCGAGCAGGTCGTAGCCCGGCGTTTCGCCACTGCGCGAGCCGAGTGTGACGATCTCACCGTCGGGCAGAATCACGGTGCATTCCACGGTGTGATTGAGCGTCACGCCGTATTTCAGGCAATGCGGCCCACCCGCATTCTCCGCCACATTGCCGCCGATCGTGCAGGCGGACTGGCTCGATGGGTCGGGTGCGTAGTGGAGCCCGTGCACCGCGGCGGCTTTCTGCAGCGAGGTGTTCACCACGCCGGGTTCCACGGTCGCGATGCCATTGATCGCGTCGATCTCGATGATGCGCGTGAGGCGATTGAGGCCGATCAGCACCGTACCGTCTGCCAGCGCGCCGCCACTCAGTCCTGTGCCTGCGCCACGCGGCACGAATGGCACACGCGCCGCTGCCAGCGCACGCACGACCGCGATCAGTTCATCGCGCGTGCCGGGAAACACGGCCAGCGACGGCGTCTGATGATACCCCGGTAATCCGTCGCTCGTGTACGCGATCAGCGCGCTCGCGCGCTGCATCACGCGACGGTCACCGACGATCGCTGCCAGTGTGGCGCCGAGAGTCTCCATCGATCGTCAGGCCGTTGGCGGACCGTCGTGCTCGTCGTGCTCGTCGTTCATCTTCGACCGCAGATACAACTCCGCTTCGAGCTCGAGATCGTCGAGCCCGACGCGCAGCAACGCGTCGAGCCGCGTGAGGCGCGCCAGCGGACTGCGTTCCGCCAGCACGCCATACAGCGTCGTGGTGCTTGCCTGCAGCAGCTGCGCAACCTCGAACGACAGTGCTGATGCGTCGTCCGTGAAAACAGGCAGCTCGGCGCGGATCTCGTGGATCGTCATCGAGGCGCGGACCGCACGGCGTGCGAGCGCACGCACCTCGTCGGCGGCCAGCGAGAGCGACAACACGTCGTCCGTCACGTCCTCGAGCGGCGCGATGTGACCGAGTCGATATGGCGTCCCGGCTTCGAGATACGTCTCGAAACGGAATCGCTCGCGCCCTTCGATCAGGATGTTCGATCGACCGTCGGGCATCGTCTCCATCTCGGTGATGCAGGCAATGCAGCCGACACGGCCGGCCGGCAGGTCGTCTTCAGCGGTGTCGGCTGGCGGGGCGATCAGGCCGAAGCACCGCGTGCCGGCGTTCACATCGCGGAGCATCTGGCGGTAGCGCGGCTCGAAGATGTGCAGCGGAATCGTGGCGCCGGGCAGCAGGACGAGCCCCAGCGGGAAGAGCGGAATCGGTGTGGTGATCACCTGCACAAACTACCACCGGATGCGCGTGGCGCGACCGATCAGCTGGCGTGAGGCATCGTGCCGGCGGCCACGCGCTCCACGACCGCCAGGAGCGCCGCAAGTTCGAACGGCTTGGGAATCAACGGGCACTGCGTCCGCGCGATGAAGTCCACCGCGTCGTCATCGCCGGTGTCGCCGGACGAGAAAATGAAGCGCTGCCCGATGCGTGCATCGGTGCGACAGACGAGGTCGTGCAGGGCAATGCCGGAAAGTCGCGGCATGCGCATGTCGGTGATCACGGCATCGAATCCGCCGCCGAGCGTCTCGCCGTCGAGCAGCATCACGCGTGCATGCTCGCCATCTTCGGCTTCCACCACACGCCAGCCGCGGCGCATGAAGAATCGTCGCAATGCGGATCGGAGTGTGGCCTCGTCATCCACCAGTAACAGCGTGCGCGTCGACGCATCGGATGCTGCGGCGGGTTGCGATGTGCTACTCGGCAACGGCTGATTCGAACTGAGCATGCGGGCCCGCGCGCAATGAGTGGACCGGCAAGCTATACGGGTTCACGAGCAGCATCAAAGTGGCAGCGAGAACGTGACAGTTCCCGCGATTTATTAGTGTTCGCACACAAAAGCGGCACAGCGTGTTGCTGTGCCGCTTTTGTCAGGCTCGCTCAACAAATGAATGACACGCCACTCCGAAATCGTGACTAACCGTCCGCTTTTATGCGACCTGCCAGAAGGCAGCGAGTGACTTGCCGTCGCCACTCTCACGCAGCTTCTCGAATGCGCGCTCACGGATCTGACGGATACGTTCGCGGGTCACGCCGAGCATGTCGCCGATGCGCTCGAGCGTCATCGGCTCGGCCTTGTCATCGAGGCCGTAATACATCGTCAGGATCTGGCGCTCGCGGATCGTGAGGTGCTTCTGGATCGCTTCCTTCACGAACCCGCGCATCAGACGCTCGTCGGTCGCTTCCTCGATGTCACCGCCGTCGCTGATCGAAAAACGCTCGCCGAGAGTGCTGGCGTCGCGATCCGACTTGTCCACCGGCGCGTCGAGCGACGTTTCGCTGGTCGTCATCTGCCGCTGCGCGCGGACGGTCTCGGCGTCTTCGTTGATCATCTGGCCCAGCTCCGCATCCGTGGGTTCACGGTTGAGCTTGGTCGCGAGGATCTGCTCGGCTTTCGCCATCCGCAGCAGCGCGGAATTCTGATTCAGCGGGACGCGAATGCTGCGCGTCTGCTCGGCGAGCGCCTTGAGCACGGCCTGACGCACCCACCACACGGCATACGAAATGAACTTCACGCCCTGATCGGGATCGAACTTCCGGACCGCCTTGAGCAGGCCTTCGTTGCCGATGGCGACGAGCTCGGCCAGATCCAGCCCATGTCCTTGGTACTTCTTCACGTAGCTGATCACGAAACGCAGGTTCGCCGTCACGAGGCGTTCTGCAGCGGCGGCATCGCCTTGCTGGGCCAGCCGGGCCAGCGCCCGTTCCTCTGCCACACTGCCGATCAGTGGGAGCCGCTTGATGTCCGCCAGATACTGGTCGAACGTGCTGCCACCGGTGCTGCGCGTGGTCTGCCGAGCGCGTGATGCCGTTGCCTTGTCCATGGTCTCTCCCCGTGCGTGGGCGCCACTTTTTGCGACGCCAGCCGTCTTGTCGTCATCATGTCGAGGGCTGGTCGGCGCGATGGTGAATCCGAGGCATGTCGGATTTCTGGCCCCAATAACCGTCATGGGAACATTACATGTCAAGTGTCAACTTTTATGGACAACATTCGGGACGCCGGATGCGCTGAGAGCGCAGTGCGTAGCCGTCAGCGGTCGAGCGTGTCAACATCGGGCGACATTCTATACTGCCGAGCCCGCTTCAAGTTGTCGTTGCACAAGCACTTCGCCGTCTTTGTGTGGTCGACCGGGTTACTTGCCGCGACTCACGAGTTGGGCATACCCGCGCCGCCGACCGAAGCGACGGGCAGCGCCACAGTCGGGCATCCAGACGTCAATCCGGCCGCCCTTGATGGCTCCGCCGGTGTCGTCCGCGAGGAACCGGCCGTACTTCGCGCGGCCGATGAAGAGGTCCACATCGCGGCCGAGCGGAAAAAGACGACGGTCCACGGCAATGATCCCCTCGCGCACCAGATTGTCGCGGCGCGTACGACCCTGCAGGCAGTAGGCGGTGATACTCACGGCGATGCGCTCGCCCGCCCGCGCGCGCTCCTCGATGCTGCGGAAGAGGCGACCTGTCGGCGTCAGCACCTTGGGCAGCGCCGCCTTCGGGAGTGCATCGAAAGGAGAGCCGAGCGTCGTCGTGTCTCGCCCGGTACCCAGCGTGTCGGCCCCGCTGCTGTCAGCAACCGGTTCGGGCGTCTGAGGCGTGGGCAGCGCCCGCGGATGCGTGACGAACCAGATCGCAGCACCACCGATCATCAACTCCAGCGCGACACGGGTGCGCTGGGCCCGTCGCCGGCGACTCGACCGGTCATCCGAGGGCGGTGAGTCGCTCACGCGCTCAGCAATGCCGTGATCGCCACATCACGAGGCACAGGCGTGCCGTAGCCGCGCTCCGCGCCCGCCATCGCACCACACCGCGCCGGGAGCGCGTATTCCACCGTGCCCGCACGCGCTTTCTTGTCACCGACCGTCGCGTCGACGATCGCCTGCGGCGTCAGGATCCCGGGAACCTCGGTCGGCAATCCGAAATGCTCGAGTGCACCACGGATTCGCCCTTCCAGCGATGGATCGCAAAGCCCCATCGCAATCGCAATGCGCGCCTCGATCAGCATGCCGAACGCGACGCACGCGCCGTGCGGCACGCGGTATTCCATCAGTTGCTCGACCGCATGCCCGATGGTGTGGCCAAGGTTCAGCGTCTTCCGCAGACCGTGCTCGCGCTCATCGGCGGCAACCACGCTCGTCTTGATCTCGACGCTGCGCGATACGACGGACTGCCAGTCTGCGCGCGCGATATCGACGCTGGCGACGCGATCGAAATACGCCTCGTCACAGATCACGCCGTGCTTCAACGCCTCGGCCAGACCGTTCACGCGATCGAGTTCCGGCAAGGTTTCAAGCGTCTCAAGATCGGAGATCACGGCCACCGGCGGATGAAAGGCACCGACCAGATTCTTGCCGAATGCCGTGTCCACGCCGGTCTTGCCTCCAATCGATGCGTCGACCATCGCCAGCAGCGTCGTCGGCACCTGGAGCACCGGCACGCCGCGCAGGTAGGTGGCGGCGACAAAGCCGGTCAGATCACCAATCACTCCGCCGCCGAGTGCGATCAGCAGACTGTCACGTCCGAACCGGGCGTTCAGCAGGGCATCGGTGATCTGTGCCCAGGTCATCCGGGTCTTCTGGTCTTCGCCCGGGGGGATCGAAATCAGGATACTCCGATCTTCCCCCAGCACTGCCGCCACCTGATCCGCGTAGAGCGGTCCGACGACGTCGTCAGTGATGACGGCGATGCGGTGCGCGCGCGCCAGCTCGGGAACGAGCGCGGGCAGCTGTGCGAGCAGGCCGTGGCCGACGTGCACTGGGTACGCGAGCGTGCGGCACGTCGAGACGGTCACGTGCGGCGGCCTACCAGGTGACTTCGCCGGCGCCGGCCCGCTTGTTGGCAACGCGTGCAAGTGTGAAGAGCAGGTCCGACAGGCGGTTGAGATAGATGACGACGAGGTCGGGCACGTCCGCATCGTGCTGCAGCGTGACGACACGCCGTTCCGCGCGGCGGCAGACGGTGCGTGCGACGTGCAATGCGGCCGCCTTCGGCGTTCCGCCGGGCATGATGAAACTCTTCAGCGGCTCGAGCTCGGCGTCCCCGGCGTCGATCGCGCGCTCGAGTTCCTCGATGCGCTCCTCGTCGATCCGCGCCTTGATGAGCTGCTCCGCCATCTTGTCGCGATCCGGCGTTGCGAGAATGGCACCGATCGAGAAGAGATCTCGCTGCAACGGCACGAGTACCTCATCGATACGCGGCATCAGCTCGACAGCGCGCGCCATGCCGATGACGGCGTTGAGCTCGTCCACGTCGCCGTACGCCTCGACGCGCGGATTGTCCTTTGCCACGCGACCACCGCCGAACAGTCCGGTGTCGCCCTTGTCACCCGTGCGGGTGTAGATCTTGAATGACATGCGGTGAAAACTAGTCAGGCTTTCCAAGGCGGTCGGATTCGGTCGCGGTAGCCAGGCTCTTGTGCGCCTACTGGCCCCGGTGACTTCGTGGAGGGCGGGAGAACACGGAGAACACTGAGTAGCGCCATGAGCAACCCTCCGCTGTGCGTGCTGCAACGTCGTTGCTTTGGAACTGCTGTTCGCCAGGAAATGTGGATGCGTCGCGCTGAACTGGGGCTGGCCAATGGCGCACTCAGTGTGCTCGGTGTTCTCCCGCCCCCACGAAGTCACTGACGGCAATTCCGGGGAGATCACGGTCGCAACCCACAACCGGGCCCGCGCTCCCGGTGTGGGGTTTCGGGATCCGACCGGATCAGTGAGTTTTCACAGATCATGACTCACGAACCCAAGGACATCACGATCATCGGCGCCGGCCCCACTGGGTTGTACGCGCTCTTTTATGCCGGCATGCGCGGGGTTTCGGCGCAGGTCATCGACGCTTTGCCGCAGGTCGGCGGGCAGTTGGCGGCGCTGTACCCGGAGAAGCTGATCTTCGACGTCGCCGGTTTCCCGCGTGTATTGTCGAAGGATCTGGTCAGCGGGCTGAATGATCAGGCGGCGCAGTTCGGCAATCCGATGCACCTCAATCGCACCGTGACCGGTCTCGATGAGGTGGAGGGGCAGTTCATCGTTCGCACGACCGACGGCGAGTTCCCGACGAAGGCCGTGGTGATTGCCGGCGGCATCGGCGCCTTCTCGCCGCGCAAGCTCCCGCAGACGGTGTCACACCCGTGGTACGGCAAGGGCATCGACGACGTGGTGCTCGATCCGGCCAAGTACACGAACAAGCGGGTGCTGATCGTTGGCGGCGGCGACAGCGCCTTCGACTGGGCCCAGCAGCTGCGCCCGCGCGCGGCGCACGTCACGCTCATCCATCGCAGCGATCGGTTCCGCGCGCATCAGGCCACGGTAGACGATGTGCTCGACGCCGCGAAGCGAGGGGATCGCACGGATGTGCTCACCTTCCACGAACTCCATGACGTCGTCTCGCTCGACGGCGAGAAACTGAGCGGGGCGGTGATCCGGGCGACGAAGGAGAAGACCACGCGCCCGCTCGACGTGGACGTGATCCTGCCGATGCTCGGGTTCGTGAGTGACATCGGCGCGCTGGCCGAGTGGGGCCTGAATGTCGACAAGGACGAGATCATCGTCACGCCGCAGATGGAGACGGGTCGCGCCGGTGTCTACGCCGCTGGCGACATCACGACCTACGGCGGCAAGCTGAAACTGATCTCAGTCGGCTTCGGCGAAGCAGCGACGGCCGTGAATCAGGCGGTGCACTGGATCTACCCGGAGAAGAAGGTCAACCCGGGCCACTCGTCGAATCTGGCGATTTTCGGGCAGACGGCGGAGTAGCTTCACCGATCGTGCGTGCCGCGTCGTTCTGCAGGTCAGGATGCGACGTGTGCACGGTCGGCAGGACGAGACTCGAGCGCCTCGACGCGCTCGCGCAGGGCGCTGACTTCTGCCGCGAGCGTGGCGAGAGCAGTGCCAGCATCGCGGCCGATACCGGTCGCTGGAACTGGTGCGATCGTCGCCCCTGATGCCATCCGCGCTGCGGTGATGGGAACGGCGGCGAGCTGTCCGTTGTCGCGCCCGGTCATCACCGAGACGATGAAGCGGCCTGCGGCGCTGAGCCACACCGCGTTGAAGAGACGCTCGGTGATGGTGCGCTTGAACGGACTTGTCAGCATGATGGCAATTGCCAGCGCAGTGCCGAGCAGCGTCGCGAAGAAGGCCACTGTCGAAGGCGTCCCGGAAAGCTTGATGCCGCGGTCAGGCCCGACGTTGTACCCCATGACGACGAGCACACTTCCCTGCCAGACTAACAACGCGGCTGCGATCATTACACGCCGCCGCCGCTTTGCGAGTTGCACGACATCAGCGGCGCGCCGTGCGCGCTCCTCATCGCGCTCGGTGAGTGTCATGCGCAGCAACCGCTGCAACTCGGCCACCGAGTACCCCAAACGGCGCAGGCGCCGCATCTCGCGACTGGCTGCGAGTGCTGCAACGAATGCCATCGCAGCGAACACCACGCCAAGCGCGAAGTAATTGCCGTTGCTGGTATTATGAATCGACACCACACCGACGGCGAGCAGCACGATGCTGAGTAGTGCGCGCGACGTGACGTCCGACAGTTCTGGCGCGAGCAACCGAATCGCAACCGGAATTTCCGGCGTTGAGAGCTGCGCGGCGTCGAGCGCCTCGACGAGCGCCTCGGCGTTTGCGAACCGATCGTCGGCCTCCTTCGCGCAGCAGCGATCGACAGCGTCGCTGAGCGCACGAGGCAGGTCGGTGCGGACGGACGCGAGTGGCGGGATGGACTCAGTCAGCTGTTTGACGAGGATGCGTTGGGTACTCTCGCCCGTGACGGCAGTACGGCCCGACAGCGCAAACCAGGCGACGAGACCCAGCGAATACAGGTCAGCGCGCCCATCCACCGACTCGCCTGCTGCCTGCTCAGGGCTCATGTACTCAGGTGTCCCCACCACTTCGCCAACGCGCGTCAGCCCAGGCGTGTCCGCAACCGGCGTTATGGCGCGCGCGATACCGAAATCCATCACGAGCGCGCGTCCTGTCGCTCGTTCGATCATGATGTTGTCCGGCTTGATGTCCCGATGCACCACGCCGCGGCCGTGCGCGTAGGCGAGCGCATAGCCGACGTCCTGCAGAAGGCGGACTGCATCGCGTCGCGACAGTGGGCCCTCGCGCGCCACGCGCGACGCCAGTGACTCCCCCTCGACGAAGCCCATCGCGAAGGCGAGGACATCGTCCGCCTCCTCGATCGCGAACACTGGCACGATGTTGGGATGCGAAAACCCGGCGGCGAGACGCGTCTCGCGCAGGAATCGCTGACGCAGCTCCGGCACCACGGCAAATTCGGGCGGCAGCACCTTGAGTGCGACTGAACGATCAAGCCGCCGGTCGCGCGCGAGGTAGACAGTGCCCATGCCGCCGCGCCCGAGTTCTCGTTCGATCAGATAGCGGCCGCCGAGCGTCTCGCTCAGGGCATCATACGTGTCGTTCATGGCCACCTCCTCGCGGCAGACATGAATCTATGATATCCGCGGATCGCTGCGCTTGTACGCCAGGTCCGTGAGCAGATTCACGAGTACGAACACCACGCTCAGAAACAGCACCGTGCCCTGGATCGCCGGCAGATCGCGGCGTGAAATCGCGTTCACCACATATCGCCCCAGCCCCGGCCAGCCGAACACCGTTTCGGTCAAAATACTCCCGGTGAGGTAACTGCCGACATCCAGGCCGAGGACGGTCACGACAGGGATCAACGCGGTACGAAGCCCGTGGCGCATGACGACGGCCGCGTTCGACAATCCCTTCGCGCGCGCGGTTCTGACGTGATCGCTGCTCATCGCGTCGAGCATGCTGGTACGCGTCACACGCGCCAGATACGCGATGCTGCGCGAGCCGAGTGTCAGGGCGGGCAGGATCAGCACCAAGCCACCACCGAACCCGCTCGGCGGCAGCCACTTGAGCGTCAGCGCGAACAGCAGAATCAGCAGCAGGCCGACCCAGAACACCGGAAAGCTGATGCCGAGATACGTCGCGCCCATCAGCACCTTGTCGAG
>JBBRLZ010000094.1:0-12400 GCA_038231095.1 Gemmatimonadales bacterium | reverse complement strand
GAAGACGTGCAGCGAACGTTACTCGGCGGGCGGCAGCAACTCATCGAGATCGCGCCAGGCGACACGCCATGACTTCGCCGCGACACCATCGGGCGTGGCTTTCATGATCGTCTCGACCTCCCGGCCACGCATGCGCGCGTAGAATGCACGCGCACGCACATTGGCATCGTACACCCACAGATGCACGCGACGATCCCACGCGCGAGCATCGATCCCGCTGGCGGCCGCAGCGAGCAGGCGTGCCCCAAGCCCGGCCGATCGCGCCGGCGCCGAGACGTGCAGGTTGTCGATCAAGGTGCCCCACGTCGGGTCGGCATTCGCAACGACATACACGAAGCCAACCGCCATCTCGCCCTGCTGCGCGACCACTCCAAACCGACTCGCATCGGGTGCGCGCAGGCGCTCAAGCCAGACCGTGCTGCGATCCGCATCGGCGTGTTCATCCAGGTAGTGATCCGGCAGGATGCCGCGGTACGCCGAGCGCCAGCTGGTGGCGTGCAGGGCGGCCACGACGAGGGCGTCGGCGCCGGTCATCGGGCGGAGTGCAATGGGAATCATGGCCCGAAAATATTGCACCGCCGAGCCGTCAGTTGATTCGAGGCTCTCAGCTGGAGTGCACGCGGTCGCCAGTCCGTCCGTCACACACTACGTTGGAAAAAGGCGTCGTTCGCGTGTGGTGCGCTCCCTTCACCGCGGGAATGTTCATGCAAGATTCGGAGCAGGTCGGGACTACGGTCTCGCGCCGGGAATTCGTGGCGGGTGTCGCCGCCCTGAGTGCAGTCTGGCTGGTGGCAGGAACGGCCTGCGCCCGCGAAGGAGGGCTGCCGAGTGATACGGCGAAGCTCGTACACCTCACGCCGGATCAGGCGACGCAGGTGGATGCGATCACGGCGCGGATTCTGCCCAGTGATGACGGCACGCCCGGAGCGAAGGAAGCCGGCGTCACCTCATTCATCGATCAGATGCTGAACGGCTTCGCGAAGGAACAAGCGCCGCTCTTCACCGAAGGCCTCGCATCGCTCAGTGCTGCGGTCACGAAGGCGCACGGTGCATCGGCGACCTTCGCCTCGCTCACGACCGCGCAGCAGGATGCGATGCTCACGAGCATCGAGAAGACGCCGTTCTTCGGCGCGATCCGCTTCGCGACGCTGGCCGGATTTCTGTCGCTGCCGAAGTATGGTGGCAACAAGGACTACGTCGGCTGGAAGTTCATCGGGCAGGAACTCGCGATGGAGCACAAGGCGCCATTCGGCTGGTACGATCGGCCGGAGAATCAGCAGGCGTTGCTCGGCAGGGTGCTCTGATGCAAATGCCGACAGCGCAGCCCGACCCGACGCAGCCGTCGTATCCCACTGACACGCCAGTGGACTTTGTCATCATCGGCTCCGGTATCGCCGGCGGCTCGGTCGCACGTGAGCTGACGCGGAACGGATTTTCCGTGGTGCTGCTCGAGCAGGGGCGCCGCGTCGGGCCAGCCGACATGGAGCATGACGAACTCGGTGCCTTCATGTGGCCACGCTGGACGAATGATCCGGCACTGTCGCCGCAGACATATAAGAAGGGACCGGAGGCCAAGGTCGAGTCACGCAACTTTGCGCAGTACGCACGCGCGGTCGGTGGAACCACGCTCCACTTCACCGGGAATTTCTGGCGCTTCCGCCCGATCGATTTCCACGAAGCGTCGAAGCGTGGTGTTCCCGCGGGCTCCACACTCGCCGACTGGCCGATCACGTACGAGGAACTCGAGCCGTACTACACGGCCGTGGAATACGCGGTTGGCGTCTCCGGCGAAGCCAATGACGACCCGCGCGAACCAATGCGATCGAAGCCGTACCCGCTGCCGCCGCTGAACGCACACGGCCCCGGCGTGCTGCTCGAAGTCGGCGCAAAAAAGCTCGGCTGGAGCTCGAAGGCAGCGCCGATGGCAATCCTGTCACGCGAGTACAAGGGGCGGCAGCCGTGCCACAACTGCGGCTTCTGCCTCGCGTTCCCATGCGAGTGGGGCGCAAAGTCGGGCGCGAACTGGACGATGGTGCCCGAGGCACTCGCCAGCGGGAAATGCGAGCTGCGCCCGAACAGCTACGTGCGCAAAATCGAGACGGACGCCGCCGGCCGCGCAACGGGCGTGGTGTACTTCGACAAGGACAAGCGCGAGATCGTGCAGAAGGCGAAGGCCGTCGTGCTCTGCGCCAACGGCGCCGAGACGCCGCGCCTGCTGCTCAACTCGAAGTCGAACCGCTTCCCCGACGGACTCGCGAATTCAAGCGGCATGGTCGGCAAGAACCTGATGCCGAACGGCAACGTCTCGTCAACCGCGGAGTTCGAGCACGAAGTCGCGGCGCACAAAGGGCCGGTCGTGACGCGCATCACGCAGGAGCCGTATGAACTGGATCCGAAACTGAACCTGATCGGTGGCGGCGGGTTCGACTTCCGCATGTCCGTCCCCGCGCTGATGTGGACGCTCGGCATGCCGGACGACGGGCCGATGTGGGGCGCCGGATTCAAGCAGCGCATGCGCCCCTGGTTCAACAACTCGATCGAGGCGCTTGGCCATACGACGTCGCTGCCATCAGCGACCAATGGCGTGACGATCGATCCGGAATTGAAAGATGCTTGGGGTGTGCCGGCCATACGCGTGACGTACAAGGAGCACGAGCATGACATGCGCCTCTTCAAGCATTTCCAGGGACTGGGACGCGAACTGCTGACGGCCGCCGGCGCGAAGAAAGTCCACACCGGCGAGCTTCAAGACGCACCCGGCAGCGCCGTGCACCTGCTCGGGACCGCGCGCATGGGCAACGATCCGAAGACGTCGGTGGTGGACAAGTACCATCGCGCGCACGACGTGAAGAACCTCTTCATCGTGGACGGCAGCAGCTTCGTGACCAGCGGTCGTGGGCAGCCGACGATGACGATCAACGCACTGGCGTTCCGCGCCGCCGATCACATCGCGGATTTCGCTCGCAAAGGCGAGATCTGATGCACGGACACTCCACCCAGCTGCCCGCGCAACCCGCAGTACCAGGCAAGACCTTTGGTACCGACACCGCCGTTGATTTCGTGATCATCGGCTCGGGCATCGCGGGCGCATCGGTGGCTCGCGAATTGACCATGGAGGGCTTCGACGTGCTGATCCTCGAGCAAGGCCGCACAGTCGGGCCCGAGGATATGGAGCACGATGAACTCGGCGCGTTCCGCTGGCCGCGCTGGACGAACGATCCGGCCGTGTCGCCGCAGACATTCCGCGCCAAGGCAGAAGACAAGGCGGAGCCGCGCCAGTTCGTGCGCTATGCGCGTGCAGTGGGCGGCACGACGCTGCACTTCACCGGCAACTTCTGGCGCTTCCGACCGATCGACTTTCGCGAACACTCGACGCACGGTGACGTCGCGGGTGCCGCACTCGCCGACTGGCCGATCACATACGAAGAACTCGAGCCGTATTACACGGCGGTCGAATACGCCGTCGGTGTCTCCGGCGAAGTCGGCAACGATCCACGCGAGCCGATGCGCTCGAAGCCGTTTCCGCTGCCACCGCTGAACGCCACCGGGCCCGGCGTGCTGCTGGAAGTCGGCGCGAAGAAGCTCGGCTGGGCTTCGAAAGCGGCGCCGATGGCGATCCTGTCACGGCAGTACAAGGGCCGGCAGCCCTGTCACAACTGCGGCTTCTGCCTCGCATTTCCGTGCGAGTGGGGCGCGAAGTCCGGTGCCAACTGGACGATGGTGCCCGACGCGCTCGCCAGTGGCCGATGCGAATTGCGCAGTCACAGCTACGTGCGGAAGATCGAGACCGACGACAGTGGTCGTGCGACTGGCGTGATCTACTTCGACAAGGACAAGAAGGAAGTTTTCCAGAAAGCGAAGGCCGTTGTCCTGTGCGCGAATGGCGCCGAGACGCCGCGACTGCTGCTGATGTCCAAGTCGAATCGCTTTCCGGACGGGCTGGCGAATTCGAGTGGTATGGTCGGCCAGCATTTCATGTTCAACGGCGGCGGCAGCGCGAGCGGAGAATTCGAGCACGAGATTCACGCGCACAAGGGTCCGGTCGTCACGCGTATTTCGCAGGAACACTACGAGCTCGACCCGAAGCTCGGCCTGCATGGCGGTGGTGGGTTCGACTTCCGCATTGCAACGCCTGCGCTGATGCGCACGATGGGCATGCCGGAAGAAGCGGGACCAACCTGGGGCAGCGAGTTCAAGAAGAACATGCGCCCCTGGTTTCTGAATTCACTGGACGCGGCGGGTCACACCACGTCGCTGCCGGTCGCGACGAACGCGGTGTCACTCGATCCGGTGCTGAAGGACGCGTGGGGGCTGCCGGCGATGCGCGTCACGTTCTCGGAGCACGCCGAAGATCTCAAGCTTTACAAGTACTTCCAGGAACGCGCGGTGGAGTTCCTGAACGCCGCCGGTGCGAAGAAGGTCTACCCGCAGCCCGTCCGCACGGTGCCGCGCCAGACGGTGCACCTGCTCGGCACCGCGCGCATGGGCAACGATCCGAAAACGTCAGTCGTGGACAAGTATCATCGCGCGCACGACGTGAAGAACCTGTTCATCGTGGATGGCAGCAGCTTCGTGACGAGTGGTCGCGGGCAGCCGACGATGACGATTCAGGCGCTGGCGTTCCGCGCGGCGGATCACATCGCGCGATTCGCTCGCAAGGGCGAGATCTAGAGCTCATCTCGCAGTTTCAGTTGCCGTTGCAGCTATTCGACTTCCATCCGCTCGACGACGATCTCCAGCGTCTCGATCAGTGTGTCGGCGTGCAGCGCGACAGTGCCTGCAACTTGCGCGCGTCGGGAAACTGGACCTGCATGGCACCCGCCGCCGGTGTTTCCGTTTCACCGGTGCCGAGGTCGAGCAGGAAGTTCAGTCCGGGATAGGGCAGTTCGCGTGCCTGGGCCATGCGTGACTCGACGTGGGATGGTTGTCCGTCACGCGCGGTGGCGCGCAACAGAGTGACGTCCGCGCCGCGCCAGCGCTCTTGCGCAGTGCGCCGTCATTCGGTCAGCCGCCGCGCGCCATCGCTTGCACGATCTCCCACTCGTCGGCCGTGACCGGTACCACACTCAGCCGGCTGACCTTGAGCAGCGCCATCTCGGCCAGTGCGGCGCTCGCTTTGATTTCCGGCAGTGTCACCGGCCGCTCCAGCGCGCGCACCGCCTTCACGTCCACCATGAACCATGTCGGCGTTGCGGCGACCGACTCGGCATCGAAGTACGGGTGCCTGGGATCGAGCGCCGTGACGTCGGGATAGCCCTCGCGCACCACCTCACAGATGCCGACGATCGCGGACGGTTCGGCGTTCGAGTGATAGTAGAACGCCAGGTCGCCGACCTTCATTGCATCGCGCAGGAAGTTGCGCGCGCCGGTGTTGCGGATGCTGTCCCAGCAGGTGGTCTGCTTTGTCGCGGCTTCGAGATCGGCGTACGAGAAGACGTCAGGCTCCGACTTGATCAACCAGTAGCGACGTTCGCCCGGTGCGCGCGTGTAGACGTGCGCCCACTTGCCGAGTTCGTACGGCATCGACTGCGGCGCCTTCTTCACCGACGTCTTCTTCGCGGGTGCCTTCGCCTCGGGCTTCCGCACCGCCGATTTCTTTGCTGCCGATTTCTTTGTTGCCGATTTCTTCGCTGCCATCGTCCGTCGTTCCTCGTCAGTAGCCGTGTCAACCCGATTCCGCGCCGTACGTGCCAGAGTCTAACGAGGAACGCTAAATTCCTCGCGATGGAGCCCACAGAATCGCACTACGACGCCCTTGGCGGCGACGATGGTATCCGGCAGATCGTCGATCGTTTCTACGACCTGATGGACACTGCCCCCGAAGCGGTACACGTGCGCGCGTTGCATGCGGCCAGCCTGAAGGTCTCGCGCGAGAAGCTGCGCCTGTTTCTGACCGGCTGGACCGGCGGCCCGCAGGTGTACGTCGAGAAGTACGGACACCCGATGCTGCGGCAGCGGCATTCTCCGTTCGCGATCGGTGCGATCGAGCGCGACGAATGGCTCTGGTGCATGGATCGTGCGCTGACCGAACATCCGATGCAGGACGAGGCGCTGCGCGGGTACCTGACACAGCGGTTGCATGCGCTGGCGGACCACATGCGCAATCAACCGGAGTAGCAGTCGCTACCCGCCAATCGGCGACACGGGCCCGCGCGCAAATCCGCGGGCACTGAGCGCCGCCAGAATCTCATCCAGCGTCGTGGGATCATCGATCGTCGGCGGCATCGTCCACGGATCACCGTCGGCGATCAGACGCATGGTCTTGCGCAACACCTTGCCTGACCGCGTTTTCGGCAGCCGGTTGACCACCAGCGCCTGCTTGAAGTTCGCCACCGGACCGACCTGCGCGCGCACCAGCTGTACCAGCTCGTCCACGATGTCGGCATGCCTCCGATCGACGCCCGCCTTGAGCACCACGAAGCCGAGCGGCACCTGCGTCTTCAGCGGGTCGCGCACGCCGATCACCGCGCACTCGGCGACATCCGGATGACTCGCGAGTGCCTGCTCCATCGAGCCGGTCGAGAGGTTGTGACCTGCAACGATGATGATGTCATCCGTGCGACCCATGATGAAGATGTAGCCATCCTCGTCGATGTAGCCGCCGTCGCCGGTGAGGTAGTAGCCCGGATAACGCGTGAGATACGTCCCGATGTAGCGCGCATCGTTGCGCCAGAGTGTCGGCAGCGTGCCCGGTGGCATCGGCAGCTTGATGACGACCGCGCCTTCCTTGTTCGCCGGCATCACGTTGCCGTCGTCATCGAGAATCTCGACGACGTACCCCGGTACGGCTTTCGTCGGCGACCCGGGTTTCACGGCGAACGCGCCGAGCCCCTGACAGTTCGCGGCCACCGCCCAGCCGGTCTCGGTCTGCCACCAGTTGTCGATCACCGGCTTCTGCAGCAGCGCGCGGGCCCAGTGATAAGTGTCGGGATCGAGTCGCTCGCCAGCGAGGAACAGCGCGCGGAATCGTGAGAGGTCATGCTGCGCAAACAACAATCCGTTGGGATCCTCGCGCTTGATCGCGCGGAATGCCGTTGGCGCGGTGAACAGCACGCGCACGTTGTGCTCGTCGATCACGCGCCAGAATTCACCGGCGTCCGGTGTGCCAACCGGCTTCCCTTCATACACCACGGTCGTACACCCCGCGAGCAGCGGCGCATAGACGATGTACGAGTGTCCGACGGCCCAGCCGAAATCGCTCGCCGACCAGAACACCTCGCCCGGCTCCACACCGTACACGTGCTTCATCGACCACTGCAGCGCAACGGCGTGACCGCCGTTGTCCCGCACGACGCCTTTCGGCATGCCCGTCGTACCTGACGTGTAAAGGATGTACAGCGGATCGGTGGCCTTGAGTGGCACGCACTCGGCCGGCGTTGCCATCGCCGCACACTCCCGCCAGTCGTGATCGCGACCCGCGATGAGTTCGCAGCGATGAATGTCACGCTGCAGCACGACGCAGTGTGCCGGCTTGTGTGTCGCCAAGGCAATCGCCGCATCGAGCAGCGGCTTGTACGGCACGATGCGCTGCCCTTCGATGCCGCAACTGGCAGTCAGTACCACCTTCGGCTGCGCATCATCGATGCGCACCGCGAGTTCCTGCGGCGCGAAGCCACCGAACACCACCGAATGCACCGCACCGATGCGTGCGCACGCGTAGATGCCGATCAGCGTTTCCGGTGTCATCGGCATGTAGATGACGACCCGATCGCCCTTCTCGACACCCAGCGACTTCAGCACACCGGCGAACTGCGCGACTTCCTCCCGCAACTCGCGATAGGTGATCGTGCGCTTGGTCTGCGTCACCGGACTGTCGTAGATCACCGCCGCCTGCTCTGCGCGACCGTGCAGCACGTGCCGATCGATCGCGTTGAAGCAGGTGTTGATCTCACCGCCGGTGAACCAGCGATAGAGCGGCGCCGCGCTGGCGTCGAGCACCATGTCCCACGGCCGATCCCAGTGCAATGCACCGGCGGCCGCGCCCCAGAATGCATCGGGATCTGCGATCGAGGCGCGATATGCGATGTCGTATGGTGTGGGCACTGTGAGAGATCGGATGGGAGGGCGGTCGCGCCGGGTGGTGTGGCGATACTCGCTGGACGACGCGGCGTTGTCGATGGCGCGGGGCCATGACTCCGCCCGATCAGCAACGATCCCGCCGTCGCAGGCGTAGGCCTGTCGAGCCCTTCAGGGCCGAGCCACAGGTGCTGGTAAGTTGCTGAGCGCCGACGACAGAACTCCTCTCTTTGCCACATGCGGCTCATCACTGGCCTGCTGCACCCGCACGCCGATCGCTCGCCCCCGTTCCGACCGCTCTGCCTGCTCACGCTTGCCGCCCTGACAGCGGCCGGCTGCGCTTCGGCACCGCCGAGCTCGGTAGCAGGGGTACCCTCGACGAGTCCAGCGCCCGGGAAGATCTGGGCGCCGGGACCGCACGCCGCAGCACCGCTGACCCCTGCTGAGCGCGCCCTCGCCGCCCCGATCGCCGGCGTACCTGCTGAGGTTGCCAGCCGCATGCAGACGCTGACACTCAGCGACGTCGTTGATCTGGCGCTGGGCAACAGCCCCGTCACACGGATCAGCTGGGCCCAGGCGCGTGCCGCGGCGTCCGCCTATGGCGCAGCCAACGGCCGCTATCTGCCGACGATCACGGGCGACATCAACGGCGGCCCCGCTCAGGCGATCTCAGCCAATCCTGCACGGCTTCCGGCAAGCCGCACCACGCTCACGCCGATCGTCTCGCTGCAGTACCTGCTGTTCGACTTCGGTGCCAGAAGCGGCGGCTCGCGCGCCGCACGGGAAGCGCTGTACGCGGCCGACTTCACGCACAACGCCAACGTCCAGACCGTCCTGCTGCAGACGCAACAGGCGTATTTCGCGTACCAGTCGGCCCGCGGCGTGCTGGAAGGTTCGCGCCAGACGGTTGCGACGGCGACCCAGAACCTTGCGGCGGCTGACCGTCGTCACGAGGTCGGTCTGGCGACCATCGCCGACGTGCTCCAGGCGCGCACGGCGCTCGCCCAGGCGGAGCTGCTGGCGCAGAGTGCCGACGGCGCGCGGCAAGCCGCCCGCGCCAACCTCGCGCTGAACATGGGCTTCGATGCCGGACGGACGTTCGAGGTCGCGGTGGACACCGCCGCGTTCCCGCTTCGCGAACTGGCCGAGAGCGTCGATACGCTGATCGGGCGCGCCGAACGCGATCGTCCCGACCTCGCCGCGGCGCGCGCACTCGTGCGCCAGAGTGAGGCGCAGATTTCCGTGGCGCGGTCGGCGACCATGCCGACGCTCACACTCGGCTCGACTGCCGGTCGCAGTTTTGCCAACGTCGCCGCGCTGGAAGGGCAGACCTACGCGCTGACGCTCGGCCTGTCGATTCCGATCTTCAGCGGCAATGCGCGGCAGTACGACATCGTGACCGCAAAGGAGAATGCCTCGGCGGCGGCGGCACGTGCCGAGCAGGCGCGGATTCAGGCTGCGGCGCAGGTGTACACGAGCTACTACGGGCTGCGGACCGCCGCACAGCGCGTGACGACCTCGCAGACGCTGCTCAGCACTGCACTGCAGTCCGAGCAGGTGGCGCGCGGCCGGTATCAGGAGGGTGTCGGCAGCATTCTCGACGTGTTGCTGGCGCAGAGTGCGCTGGCCGATGCGCGGTCGCAGGCTGTAACGGCACGCTGGACCTGGTTCGCCGCACTCGCTCAGCTGGGGCGTGATGCAGGCGGCCTGACGTCCGGCGGTTCCGCCGGTCTTCGTTTCTCGTCCGACTCTACCCGTGGGTTGCCTCGATGACACTCCTCGTGTCCATGCGTTTCCATTCGCCGCTCGCTGCATCTGTGCTGCTCGCGCTGGCTGCCTGTTCCAAGCCGTCGGCACCGCCCAAGCCCCCGGTCGCCGTGACGGTTGGCACGTCGACCAAGGGTGATGCGCCGTATGTCGTCGCGGCCAACGGTGTCGTCGAGCCGCTGCAGTCGGTTGCGATTCAATCGCAGGTCGGCGGTGTGCTGACGCGCGTGCACTTCAAGGAAGGCGACGAAGTGACGGAGGGTCAGGTGCTGTTCTCGATCGACAGCCGTCCGTACGATGCGGCGTTGAAGCAGGCGCAGGCGGTGCTCGCTCGCGACATCGCGCAGGCCGAGAATGCCAGGCGCGATGCCGAGCGTTTCGCAGCGCTGGTGGCGAAGGATTTCGTGACGAAGTCGCAGGCCGATCAGGCGGCGGCCAACGCCACGGCGCTGGCGGCGGTGGTCGAGGCGGACCGCGCGACGGTCGATGCGCAGCGTTTCAACCTCGACAACGCGACGATTCGCGCGCCGATCAGCGGCAAGACCGGCAGCTTGCTGGTGCGCGCGGGGAATCTGGTGCGGCCCGGTGCGGCGCCGGCGCTCGTGGTGATCAATCAGATCCGTCCGATTCTCGTGCGCTTCGCGGTGCCGGATCGCGAATTCCCGCAGGTGCAGCGCTACGCCAGCGGCAAGGCGCTACCCGCGCGCGCGATTCACTCCAACGGTGACGGCACCGCGACGATCGGCTCGCTCAGTTTCGTGGACAATGGTGTGGACAGCACGACCGGAACCGTGCTGCTCAAGGCGCGCTTCGACAACAGTGATCGGTCGCTCTGGCCCGGTCAGTTCGTGCGCGTCGAGCTGGAGTTGTTCAGCGATCCGGGCGCGGTGCTGGTGCCGTCGCAGGCGGTGCAGACCTCGCAGACCGGTACGTTCGTGTTCACGATCGACGACAAGGGCAAGGCCGTGATGCGTCCCGTGACGGTTGGCCGCGCGGTGGGCGATCTGACGGTGATCGAGCAGGGGCTCACGGTGGGCGAGCGGATCGTGACGGATGGACAGGGCAAGCTGGCACCGGGCTCGAAGGTGGCCATCAAGGACACCCCCGCGCCGCAGCGCGGAGCCGGCCCGACCAAGGATGGCGCGGCTGCGCGCGCCGTGGATGCCAAGGCAGGAGTGGCGCCGTGAACTTCACCGCGTTGTTCATCAAGCGGCCGGTCATGACGACGTTGGTCATGCTGGCGATTCTCGCGTTCGGCACGATGTCCTATCGCCAGTTGGCGGTCAGCGATCTGCCGAATGTGGACTATCCGACGCTGAGCGTGTCGGCCTCGTTGCCGGGCGCGAGTCCGGAGACGATGGCGGCCGCCGTGGCAACGCCACTGGAGAAGCAGTTCACGACGATCGCCGGCATCGACAACATGGTGAGTACGAGTGCGCTCGGCAGCACCAGTATCACCGTGCAGTTCACGCTCGATCGCAACATCGATGCGGCCGCGCAGGACGTGCAGGCCGCAATCTCGAAGACGTTGCGCGATCTGCCGCCGGGCATCGTGCCACCGTCGCTGCAGAAGACCAATCCAGCCGACGAGCCGTTTCTCTACATCAATCTGCGTTCGAAGACGCTGCCGCTGTCGGCGCTCGACGAATACGGGCAGACGGTACTCGGCCAGCGCATCTCGACGGTCAGCGGCGTCGCGCAAGTCACAATTTTCGGCACACAGAAGTACGCTGCGCGAATCCAGCTCGACCCGCGCGCACTGGCCGCTCGTGGCATCGGCATCGACGAAGTGGCGACGGCGGCCGCGCAGGGCAACGTCAATCTGCCGACGGGCGTCCTGTGGGGCGCCAACAAGGCGTACACGCTGCGGGCCGATGGCCAGCTCTCGAATGCGGCGCAGTTCGCCGAGCTGATCGTGGCGTACCGCAACGGCAACCCGGTGCGGCTGAAGGACGTCGGCAAGGTGAAGGACGACGTGCAGAACAATCGCGTGGCGGCCTGGTTCAACGACACGCGCTCGATCACGATGGCGGTGCAGAAGCAGCCGGGGACGAACACGGTGCAGGTGGCCGATGCCGTGAACCGGCTGCTTCCCATCCTGCGCGCGCAGATGCCTCCGTCGGTCGAAATCGAGACGTTCTTCGATCGCTCCGAAGGCATTCGTGAATCGGTCGCGGACGTCAAGTTCACGCTGATGCTGACGCTGTTCCTGGTGGTGATGGTGATCTTCCTGTTCCTGCGCAACGTCTCGGCCACGATCATTCCGAGCCTCGCGCTGCCGATGTCGCTGGTGGGCACGTTCTGTGTGATGTGGGCGCTGGACTACAGTCTCGACAACCTGTCGCTGATGGCGCTCACGCTCGCGGTGGGCTTCGTGGTGGACGACGCGATCGTGATGCTCGAGAACATCGTGCGCCACATCGAGATGGGAAGGACGCCAACGCAGGCAGCGCTCGACGGTTCGAAGGAGATCGGTTTCACGATCATGTCGATGACGATCTCGCTGACCGCGGTGTTCATCCCGCTGCTCTTCATGAGTGGCATCGTCGGGCGACTGTTCCACGAATTCGCGGTCACGATCGCGGCCGCGATTCTGGTCTCCGGGTTTGTGTCGCTG
>JBBRLZ010000093.1:0-12525 GCA_038231095.1 Gemmatimonadales bacterium | reverse complement strand
GTTCGGTCGCGAGCTTGTGACTGAGCACGATCACACTCGCACCGCGCGCCGCCTCGGCGTCGGTGAAGAAGCGACCGTCCGCCAGTTCGAGCGACAGGAACTGATCGGCGCGTGACAGAACGCCACTGACGCCCGCGGCACGACGTCGATTCGCAGAAGGGTTCTCGATCGTCATCGCCGCGCTGATGACCAATGACATGCCACGCGCTCCCGTCGTGGCCTGCGCTTCGTCCGCATCGGCCGGTGTGAAGACCGGATAGTTGCGCACGGGAATCCAGACGCCGTCCACCTGCTCGGTGGTCTTCGGCGTCAACAGCACCGTCTGCACACCGGTCAACCGCTCGGCCTGCGTTCGCGCGGCAGCTTGCATGCCATCGCCGAGCGAAAGCACCGCGACCAGCGAGGCCACGCCGATGATCACGCCGAGTGTGGAGAGCAGCGTGCGGAGCGGATTTGCGAACAGTGCTTCACCGCCGATGCCGAGCGCGGTGGTGGTGGGATTCGGAGAGATGCGCATCGCGGCGTCTGGCGTGGAGTGGCGGGGGATGTCGCGCCAGTACGCACGCCATGCATCGTCGGTTTCCGGCGCCGATCGCAGAGCGTGGCGCCTCGCTCCGTCGTGACCGGTCGCTAAGTTGTCGCCGGTCCCTACACGGAGCGCATTGCGTGGTTCAAGCCAGTCCCAAATCGCAGACGAATTACGATGTCATCGTGGTCGGCTCGGGTGCCGGCGGCGGCATGGCCGCCTATCAGCTGGCGGTCGCGGGTCTGAAGGTCTGCGTGCTCGAAGCTGGTCGCAGCTACGATCCCGTGCGCGAGACGCCGATGTTCAAGCTGCCGCGCCAGGCGCCACTGCTCGGCGCCGGCACCAAGCACAAGCCGTTCGGTTTTTACGACGCCACGGTCGACGGTGGCTGGGACGTTCCGGGCGAGCCGTACACCAATGCACCGGGCACGGACTTCAAGTGGTGGCGCGCGCGCATGCTCGGCGGCCGTACAAACCACTGGGGTCGCATCTCGTTGCGCATGGGCGAGTACGATTTCAAGCCGAAGACGCGCGACGGACTCGGTGCCGACTGGCCGATGACGTACGACGACCTGGCACCGTACTACGACCGCACCGAGATGCTGATCGGCGTGTATGGCGGCGATGACAACATGGAGAACACACCGGCATCGCCCGCGGGCGTGTTGATGCCGGCACCGGCACCGCGCGCGACGGAGCTGCTGACGAAGAAGCACTCGGCCCCGCTTGGCATTCCGGTGATTCCGGCGCATCTCGCGATCATGACGCAGCGGCAGGACGCCGACGTGCTGCCAAAGAGAATCCACCCGAACAATCCGCTCGCGCAGAAGGTGCTCGCGCAGTCGATGCGACAGCGTGCGGCGTGCCTGTGGGCGACGCCCTGCGGGTGGGGCTGCTCGGTGAAGGCGAACTTCCAGTCCACCACGGTGCTGCTGCCACCGGCGATGATGACTGGCAACGTGGACATCGTGCCCGATGCGATGGTGCGCGAGCTGATCGTCGATGCCAGCGGCAAGGCGACCGGCGTGCACTACATCGACAAGACGACGCGCACGGATCGCCAGGTGAAGGCGCGTATCGTGGTGCTGGCGGCGAGTGCGTGTGAAAGCGCACGCATCATGCTGAATTCGAAGAGCGCACTGTTCCCGAACGGCGTCGGCAACAGCAGTGGGCTCGTCGGCAAGTATCTGATGGATACGGTCGGCGCAGGCATCGGTGGCCAGATCCCGGCGCTCGAGAATCTGCCGCCGCACAACCAGGATGGCGCGAGCGGAATGCACATGTACGTGCCGTGGTGGCAGTACAAGGAGCAGCTCGCCGGCAAGCTCGGGTTCGCACGTGGCTATCACATCGAATTCGGTGGCGGTCGCGAAATGCCCGGCCCCGGAATTTTCGGTGGACTCGACAGCTACACGAAGGGCGCATACGGCAAGCGGCTGAAGGAGGAAGCGCGTCGCTACTACGGCAGCTTCATGTACTTCTCAGGTCGCGGCGAGATGATCCCGAACGAGGATTCATATTGCGAGATCGATCCGAATGTCGTGGACCAGTGGGGTATTCCAGTGCTCCGCTTCCACTGGAAGTGGTCGGATCACGAAACGAAGCAGGCCGCGCACATGGTGAAGACCTTCGCCGATATGGTCGTCGCGATGGGCGGCACGGTGCAAGGCACGGTGCAGACCGATGGCGCGAAAGCGATCGCGAACGGCGGCGAGATCATTCACGAAGTCGGCACCTGTCGGATGGGCACCGATCCGAAGACGTCAGTGCTCAACGCGTACTGTCAGTCGTGGGACGTGAAGAATCTGTTCGTCACCGATGGTTCCGTCTTCACATCGAATGCCGACAAGAATCCGACGCTCTCGATTCTGGCGCTGGCATGGCGCACCTGCGATCACATCCTGGCCGAAATGCAGCGGGGGAACATCTGATGAGCGACGAACAGACCGCGCCGATGGATCGGCGTGAAGCGTTGAAGGTGCTCACCGCTGCGGCGGCCAGCGCGGCGCTGGCCGAGGGACTGCTGCCTGCCACGAGCGATGCGCAGCAGCTCGTGGCACCGGGCCCGAAGCCGAAGGTCGCTGCTGTCGCGCCGCCACTTTCCGGACCACGTGGCACGCTGACCGATCCGGTGCTGCTGACGCCGAAGGCGAACTGGCCACGCCAGTTGTCGGCCGCTGAGATGGTCACACTGGCCGCGCTCTGCGACATGATCATCCCTGCGGATGACAAAAGCCCGAGCGCATCCACCGTCGGTGCACCAGCCTACATCAACGAGTACGTGAGCGCGCCGTACGAGTGGGCCGAGAAGTCGCTGGTGCGGGTGCGCGGTGGGCTTGGGTGGCTCGATGTCGAGAGTCAGCGCCGCTTCATGCGTCGGTTCGTCGCACTCACGAACGCCGAGCGCACACAGATCTGCGACGACATCTGTTTCTTTCCGGACGCGAAGCCGCAGTTCAAGGCGGCGGCGCGCTTCTTCGGGGAGATCCGCAACCTGACGCAGAGTGGGTTTTACACGTCCGACGCCGGCATGAAGGATCTGCAGTACATCGGCAACGTGCCGCTGGCGAAGTTCGAGGGGCCGCCGCCTGAGGTGCTGAAGAAGCTCGGCCTCGGCTGATTTGGGATCGCCGAGGCGCGCCGGGGTTTCCGAGGTCGTGGTTTGCGCATGTCGCGAGCCGCGACCTCGGTCGTTACGAGGGCGTTTCCAAAGGGAGAACTGATCGGAGAGTCCGTGGTTTTACGTATACGCGCCTCCTGCGTCTCGGGTCGCGCCCCTCTTCCGGTACTCGCTATTGTGTCCGAGGCTTCGACGAATCGTCTGCAGGCGTGACGGCGTCGTCGAGCGCGCGACGACGCCGCGGCTTTCGGATGTATCTGTGCAGTGCCTCGCGAGCCGATACTTGTTCAGCGCGCTCCGATGCTGTGACACAGGACATCGGGTGCGCCGGAGCTGCGCGACTTTCACCTGTGATTACGAACTGCATGTCGAGCATTGCGTTGGCATTGGACACGGACGAGCGGATCATCCCTCGGGGGAACGACCCGATCGTCTACCGACGTCTGTATCCGTGGCAGTTTGCCGTCGCGTTCGCGCACGCCATGCTGCGGCTGCTGCCGGACTCGATCGCATTCCGGGTGCGGAGTCGCGCATACCGATTGCTCGGTATCGATGCCGCAACGAGTGCCTACATCATGGGCAACATCGCATTTCGCGGCGGAAATCGGCAACAACATCGACTGCTGAAAATCGGAGTCGAGACTCGAATCAGCAGTGATCTGACCGTCAATCTCGACGATCGCATCGTGATCGGCGATTTCGTGACGATCGGGCCCTACGTCAAGTTGTACACGTCCACGCACGAGATCGGGCCCAGCGAAGAGCGGTGTGATGCGACGGTCGTCTCGCGCCCGATCGTCATCGGGGACGGCGCGTGGCTGGCGCTGGGTGTCATCGTGCTTCCGGGTGTCAGAATCGGGAAGGGCGTCGTCGTAAGCGCGGGCTCGGTCGTGAACCGCGACCTGCCGCCGGACACGTTTTGCGGCGGCGTCCCCGCCAGGGTGATCCGGCATCTGTCGTCGTCAGGCCGCTGACGGCCCCGCGGACGGGGCACCGCCGGCAACAGTCTGACCGGCACTGACGGGCAGCCGTTCCGGAATCGCGAATCGGTCGTCCACTGATGGGGATCGGGTCGGGCGAGACTGCGCTATTCTCCACGGCGTCAGGCGATCGAGGTCACGAGAGCCGGATGTTCTGGTTCGTGGCGGCGATGCGTCGACGTTCTGGCTCACCGCACGGCGCTGGAACGCCCGGATTGGCCCGAATCCTGCTGAAAGCCGCGTCAGAAATTTGCGGTAATCCTCTCATCTCGTGTCAGTCATGGGCGACGTTGCTCATCTCCAAACCCGCACGCTCCTTCGTCGCGTCGCGCGTCCCGTTTTCCTCGCCAGTTTGCTCGCCTGTGGCGACGCTGCTTCGACCGAACCGGTGGTGGTGAAGCCGATTCAGCCACCGGCGACGGCGATCGCGCTGATGACGCCATTCGACTCGATCACGCCGCTGGAGCGGGCCGCTGACGACAGCGCCCCCAGCGCGCTGAGCGTCGAACTGCGGGATGGCACGGGGCAGGCCGTACGCCAGGCAGGTCGTACACTGACGCTCTCGGTCCTCGAGGCGTCCGGCGTCGTCAGCACCCGCATCCAGATCCGCCGCGGGGCGACCGCACAGACGGATGCGAATGGCCTCGCTCAGGTTACCGGGCTGGTCCTTTCTGGACAGGCGGGATCGGCGGTGTTGGCTGCCCGGATCGATTCCCTGCCGGCGATCCGCATTCCGATGCGCGTCAAGGCTGGCGCGCTGTCCGCCGGCGCCTCTGCGGTGCGAGTCTCGCCGGACACCGTGCCCATCGGCGGCGTGGCGCAGGTGATCGTGGTACCGATGGACGCCAGCGGCAACAAGCGGGGGCCGGGCCAGCAGGTCGCGGCCACACTCGACGGAAATCAGTCGCTCGCCACCGTCAGCGTGTTCACGTATTCGGCCGCTGATTCAGCCTACACGGGCACGATTGCGGTGCTCGGTGCCGCACCACCGCGCGCACTGCGCACGAACGTGAATGGCACGACACTCACGATGGCACCGCTGTTCACGGGTATCGTCGGCGTTACACCTCCGGCACCGGCGACGGCACTGCGTCTCGCGACGCTGCCTGGCGATACCGTGCCGGCGTACCGCACGCTCAACGGTGCCATCTGGCCGCCCACCGTCGTGCAACTGGTGGACGCCACCGGCGCCGCCGTGCGGCAGGCCGGTGTCGCCGTGACACCGCGAGCCACCACCGTCGGCGGGCTCGCACTGCCCAACTCGACATTGAATGGCGGCGCTCCGGTCAGCACGGATGCCTCCGGTCGGGCGACGTTCGGCGGCCTCGCACTCACCGCACCGATCGGCCTCGCGCGTCTGCGCTTCGAGGCGGCGAATCTCACGCTCGCCAGCATGCCGGTGCAGCTCGTTCCAGGTGCGCTCTCGGCCACCGTCAGCACGCTCACGACATCCGGAACGATGGTTGTCGTGGACAGCAGCATCAGCATCATCGTCACACCGCGCGATGCTGCCGGATCTGCGCTCGGCAGCGGACAGACGGTCATACTCGGTGTCAGCAGTGGCACCAGCGCCGGTCTGCTCAGCGCTGTCACGTACAACGTCGCCGATTCATCCTATCGCGCGACGTTCACCGGCAAGACCACAGGCACGCCGACGACGCTGCGCGCGACGGTGAACGGCAGCCAGTTGTTCGCGTCCATCGCACTGACGGTGATCGTCGCGCCAGGCGTGCCGGTGGCCGCCAGCCCGGTGACGGTGACGCCGGACACGATCGCAGTTGGTATTGCGTCGCAGTTGACCACGACACCGATCGATGGCGCCGGCCGAAAGATCGGCCCGGGCCTGACCGTCGTCGTCACACTCGGCGGCGGCACGAGCGTCGCCACCGTCGGTGCCATCACGTACAGCGCGGGGGACTCGTCATACCGCGCCACCATCACCGGCGTGACTGCCGGTACGACGACCAGCGTGACCACGAGCGTGAATGGTGTCATCCTGTCAGCAACGCGTTCGCTGACCGTGACCGCCGCGCCGCCGCCGCCGCCGAACCCGGCAACGAACATGCTCATCACCGTGCTGCCGGGCGATACCACGGCGGGTGGTATTCTCGTGCAGAGCGGCGCGCTGTTCAACAGCGTCACCGTGTCGCTGCGCAGCGCGAGTGGCGCGGCGGTGGCACAGGCCGGTGTGGCGATCACGGCCACTGCCGTGACGAGCGGCGGTGCGGTGTGGAGTGGCGCGAGTGTGCAAGGAGGCGGGCCGCTGCTGACGGGTGCCGATGGCACCGTCGCCTTCCCGGCCCTGCGTCTGCTGGCGCTCGTTGGCAGCGGCCGACTGCGCTTCAGCGCAACCGGACTGACGGCCGCAAGCCTGCCGGTCCGCGTCACGGCGGGCGCGTTCTCCAGCAGTGTGAGCACGTTCACTCTCACGCTGGACACTGTGATTGTCAGCGCGGGAAGCACGGCGATCGTCACGCCGCGTGACGCGCAGGGGAACAAGCT
Source organism: Gemmatimonadales bacterium (assembly GCA_038231095.1). Taxonomy (GTDB): domain Bacteria; phylum Gemmatimonadota; class Gemmatimonadetes; order Gemmatimonadales; family Gemmatimonadaceae; genus JACMLX01. The sequence goes on along the minus strand of JBBRLZ010000093.1, from coordinate 5,897 downwards.
TGGCAGCGGCCAGACGGTCACGTTCGCGCTGGGTGCAACCGGTACGAGCGGCGTCACGATCGGAGCGACGAGCTTCACCTCCACGGACTCCACATACCGCGCCACGCTCACCGGCAGCACGGCGGGAACCTCGCGGACGGTGACGGCGAGCGTTGCCGGCACCGCGGTCACGACGACGCGCCCGTTGACGGTGACGTCGGCCGTTGCCGCCGACATCACCGCGACGGTGAATGGCGGGACGACGTTTGCAATCTCGCGGTTCATCTACGGCGGTAACTTCATCAATCAGGGCTGGGACGGCGGCGCGACGCCGCCCGAGATGACGTTCAACCGACTCGGTGGCAATCGCGCGACGGCGTACAACTGGGAGACGAACTACAGCAACGCTGGCGCCGACTACTTCCATCACAACGACCAGCTGTACAGCAGTTCAACGACACCGGGAGATGGCGTCGCGATCAACGCCGACCCGACGTTTGCGCGCGGCCAGGCGTTCATGGCGACGATTCCAATGCTTGGCTATGTGTCAGGGGACGCGTGCAACTGCGACGTGGGCGTGACTGATGCGGATCGCGCCAATCGACTGGCCACGCGGTTCAAGGTCAGCAAGGCAGTCAAGGGGAGTGCGTTCACGCTGACGCCGAACCAGACGGACGCCACGGTCTATCAGGACGAGTTCGCGAACTGGTTCGAGTCGCGCTATCCGGGGCGTACGACGAATGCGACGGCACCGGTCTTCTTCTCGCTCGACAACGAGCCGGATATCTGGCACGTGACGCACGATGAAATCCAGAGCAATATCGGTGACAATCCGAATACGCCGCGTCTGCAGACGTACACCGGATTCACCGACACCAGCGTCGTGTATGCGAAGGCGATCAAGGCAGTGCTGCCGAATGCGATGATCTTCGGTCCGGCGACCGCCACCTACACCGGCATCGCGCTGCTTGGCCGGTACCCGACGCCGGATCCCGTGTACGGCACGCAGAACTTCTTCGATGTCTATCTCGATCGCATGAACGCCGCAGGCACGGCCGCCGGCAAGCGCCTGCTCGACGTGCTGGACCTGCACTTCTATCCGCAGAACGGTACGGGCAACGGCTCGATCACGAATGACTATGCAACGCAGGATGCGGCGATGATCCAGGCGCGCGTGCAGGCCCCGCGCTCGCTCTGGGATCCGACCTACGATGACGGCAGCTGGGTTGTGAGCGCGGCAGGCGGACCGATCCGTCTGATCCCGCGCATCCGCGACCAGATCGCGGCGCACTACCCGGGGACGAAGATCGCCGTCACCGAATACAACTACGGGCGTGGTGGCGATATCTCCGGCGGTGTCGCGCAGGCGGATGTGCTGGGCATCTTCGGCCGCGAGGGAGTCTTTGCCGCGTCACTCTGGCCACTTGGCGCGGGGGCCTACGGCGGGAGCGGTGCGGTTGCGTACGCCTATATGTTCGGCGCGTTCAAGATCTTCCGGAACTACGATGGTGCGGGCAGCGCGTTCGGCGACACGGGCCTCAACGCGACGACGTCCGACGCGACACTCAGCTCCGTCTACGCCAGCCGCACGAGCAGCGGAAAGACGGTGCTCGTGGTGATCAACAAGGCGACGACAGCGAAGGTCCTGCGCATCACGCTGACCGGTGTCGGTTCACCGACGGTGGCGCAGGTCTATGTGCTGAAGAGCGGCAACGCGAACCCGACGCGTGGAACGGATGTCACGGTCAGCGGCGGTGCAATTTCCTATACGATGCCGGCGCTGAGCGTCACCACGCTCGCACTCACGCCGTGAATTCGTGATACCACTCCGACGACGGATTCACCGTCGTCGGAGTGGCGTCAGATCGACCTTCCGGATCTCCACTTCCGCTCCTTCGGACTGAATCGCGATCTGACCGCGATCAGCCGTCGCGCGCGTCCCGCGATTCAGCATCGTGCCGTTCACCCAGACGCTGATCGAACGCCCGACCGCTTCGACAACCATGCGGTTCCACTCGCCGAGCGGTTTCTCCTTGCCGTCAGCGAGATGGCGGATGCGGCGACCCTTCCCTTCCGTGATGCCCCAGTCGGCGCGCGGTCCGCGGCGCCTGACCATGTCGGGCACAGTGATGTCCTCGACGATGCACCAGAAATCGCCGGCATTGCCTGATTCCATCTGCACTTCGATGGACTTCGGAAACATCGCGTAGAGCGCTCGCGGCGTTGAGGCGTGAATCAGCACCCCGGCGTTGCCCGGCTTGCCGGGAAAGCGGTACTCGACCTCGAGTCGATAGTTGCGATAAACCGAGTCCGAGATGAGGTGCCCGCGCGGCTCGCCTGCAATCGCGAGCACTCCGCTGCGCACCGCGAATGGCACCGGCAACGACGGCACAGTGTCGCGCGGTGGCACGTCGGCATGCCAGCCACTGAGGTCCACGTGATTGAAGAGCGGAATCGTCTGGGCGGCGCCGATTGCGGGCGCGGCAAGGAGCAGGACGACGGTCGCGGAGGCGCGAAGCAGGCGCATGGTGTCAGCTCTCGATGCACGGGACGGTTACGCGCGGTGTCGTGCCGCACGGCGTGAGCATATGCAGGGCACCAGTCAGGGGCTAGCTTCGCGGCGGCGAAAAGCAGCCGTGCTCCTGACCGCAGCCGGCCCGCTCGCGACGACCGCCTCCCCTGCGCACGCGCGGCGGAAAATGACTGCGGCAGGGCTCATTCGCCGCGCGCATAGACGGCAACGCCTTGCGGCGGAATCCAGATCGTGAGTGTGCCCGATTCGGATGGCTCGACGTTCGTTCCGGGGGTGACCCACAGTTCATACCAGGTCGCGCTGTTCGGCAGCCCGCCAAGCGTGACTGACGCCCAGTCGATGCCGACGTTGATGCCGACGAGCGTCTCTTCGCCTTCGAGCGACCGGCGAAACCCAAGTGTCGTGCCGCTGACGACGGCGCCGTCGTAGTCACCGAGTGCGAGTGAGGGGCGTGATCGACGCAACGCGAGCATCGACTTGTAGAAGTGAAAGATCGAGTCGGGATCGGCGCGCTGCGAGGAATAGTTGTTCCACGTGATATTGGCCGCATGCGCGCGGAACGGCGTGCCGATGGTGAAGCCCGGGTGGCCGTCATCGTGCGTCCAGCTCATCGGCGTGCGCAGGCTCGGGTCTGACGCCATGGCATCGCCACCGTTCATGCCGATTTCCTCACCGTAGTAGACGAACGGAATGCCCGGCTGCAGCAGGTACATGGCCGCAGCCAGCTTCATCATCGCGCTGTTGCCGCCCAGCTGATCCATCGGACGTCGGCCAGCGAACGAATCGTGATTCGAGAGCAGCGTCGAGATCCACGGAGGCGCGACCGGCGGGAAGCCGGCGACGAGCGCCAGCGCGCGGGTATCGCCACTGGCCGCAGCGATGATGTCGTGGTGATGCCCGAACGCGAACGCACTCACATTCGGCCGCGTCTCAGCAAAGCCGATCGGATCGGCCGGTGATTCACAGACCATGAAGCGATTGTCGTACGCGTCCAGCACTTTTCTCAGTCCGGCGACGATCGAATAGCTCTCGGGCTGATCCTGAAAATCATTCGCATCGTTCTCGACCAGATTACCGACGGCATCGAAGCGGAAACCATCGACCCCGCGGTTCAGCCAGAATCGCAGATTGTCATGGTGCCACGCGATCACGTCAGCATTCAGCAGGTTGAAGTCCGGCATCTGGTCCCAGAACGCGCCGAAATACCAGCCGGTCGGATCGGCGTGCCACGGATCGCTCCCGTAGATGTTCCATCCGTCCGGCTTCGCGTCGCGCCAGAGGTACCAGTCGCGACATGCACTGGTCGTCGATGAGCGTGCATCCACAAATGCCGGATGCTGCGCCGAGCTGTGGTTCATCACATAGTCGAGAATCACGCCGATGCCGCGGTCATGCGCGGCGGCGATCAGCGCGTCGAGGTCGGCGAGTGTGCCATACGGCGTCTCGATGTCGCGATAGTCGCTCACCGCGTATCCATGGTCGTGATCCGCGCTCTGCATCACGGGCATCAGCCACAGGCCACTGACGCCGAGAGCTTTCAGGTAGTCGAGTCGCAGAATCACACCCTGCAGGTCCCCGATCCCGTCGCCATCACTGTCCTGATACGCGCGGACAAAGACTTCGTACATCCCGCCGAACTGCCAGCCATCCGGCAGGGTGGTGCCGGGATCGGCGACTGGCACGGGCGCGGTGTTCACGGGTGTGGTCGGCATACCGGAACGTATCGCGTCGAGGGCATTCCTCCATGCGTCATGTGCGCCAGCGATCGGCCCATGCAGCTCCGCCGCGACGCTGCCAAAAGCGTGCGTGGCAGCCAGATTGATGCGATGCAGTGCCCTTCTTCCCGATCCGTCAGGACGCCATGATGCACGCTCCGGTTCTCCGCTGGATGTCACTCGCCTCAGTGAGTCTGTTCTGCGCTGCGATCAGTGGCACGCCCGCCGCCGCGCAGGCCAGCGGCGCCGTGCCCGCGAGCGCGTACGCCGGCCTGACCTGGCGCAACGTGGGCCCGTTCCGCGGCGGTCGCGTCGGTGCCGTCTCGGGCGCGATCGGCCAGCCGGGCACCTTCTACGCCGGTGTCCCGGGCGGCGGTGTCTGGAAGACCACCAGCGCCGGGACGACGTGGTTTCCCATCTTCGACGCGGTGAAGACGGTATCCTCCGTCGGCGCGGTGGAAGTCGCACCCTCCAATCCGAACGTGATCTACGTGGGAACGGGCGACATGATCACCGGCGGCACGCTGGATCAGGGCAACGGCGTGTACAAGTCGGTGGACGCCGGTGCGACGTGGCAGCATCTCGGTCTCGACGCGAGTCGCCACATCCAGACCATTCTCGTCGACCCGACAAATCCGGAGATCGTGATGGTCGGCGCGCTTGGCGATCATATCCAGAAGAGCGACGTGCGCGGTGTGTTCCGCAGCACCGACGGTGGTCGCAGCTGGACCAGGGCCCTCTCCATCGACGACGAGATCGGCATTGCAAAACTCGCGCGCGCATTCGACATGCCGAATGTGATCTATGCGACCACCGTACGTCACTACACGCCACCGACATATGCACAGGGATCGTACCGCTCGTGGCAATTCGGTCTGCGCGGCACGCCAGGGACCGACACGACGCGCAGCGGCACCGCGATCTATCGGTCCATGGACAATGGTGTGACGTGGAAGGAAGTCACGGGAACCGGCCTGCCGACCCTCGACGGGCGCACCTCGATCGCCGTGGCGATGCATACCAACGGACAGCGCCTGTTCCTGATCTCCAACACTGCGCTCTACCGCTCCGACGATGCCGGTGCCTCGTGGCGGCAGATGGCGAAGGACGATGAACGGATCCGGAATGGACAGGGCGGCTACAGCTGCGGGGTGTACGTCGATCCGCAGAATCCGGATATCGTCTACACGTTGAACACGGCGGCGTATCGATCGACGGATGGCGGCGCCACGTTCACGGGAATGAAAGGCGCGCCGGGCGGGGATGATCCGCAGCAGATGTGGATCGATCCGACCGATGGCCGTCGCATCTTCATGGGACTCGATCAGGGTGCGACCATTTCGCTCGATGCCGGCACCACCTGGAGTTCGTGGTACAATCAATCCACGGAGCAGCTCTACCACGTGGCGAGCGACAACGCGTTTCCGTACTACGTGTACGCCACGCAGCAGGACGCTGGCGCCATCCGCACGCGGAGTCGTGGCAACTACGGCGCGGTGACGATGGCCGACTGGAACGGCGTGAATGGCTGGGAATGGGGCACGATTCGGCCCGATCCGCTGAACCCCGACATCGTGTACGCGAGCGGGGCTGGCCTCGTCAAGATCGCGTATCCGAGCGAACAGTGGATCAACGTCAGCCCCGCGGTCGATCCGGCGGCGAAGGCGCGC
>JBBRLZ010000092.1:0-12543 GCA_038231095.1 Gemmatimonadales bacterium | reverse complement strand
AGATGGTGATGCCGGGGGACAACGTGCAGATGACGATCGAGCTGATCACGCCGATCGCGATGGACGAAGGGCTGCGCTTCGCGATTCGCGAAGGCGGGCGCACGGTCGGCGCCGGTGTCGTCGCCAAGATCCTCGCATAAGTCATCGCTCGACGCTGGCACGGGCCGGAGTGCTTTACGGCACTCCGGCCTTCGTGCCGGGAATTGCAGGCTTCACTGTTCAGACCTGAAGGAGCAGTCCGCGTGAGTACCGCTGTCGAAACACAGAAGCCCAGCCTCCCGGCGCGCGTCGCGACGTTCTACAACGACGTGATGGTCGAGATGCGCAAGGTCACCTGGCCCGATTGGCCGCAGGTGCGTCAGGCCACGCTTGGCATCATTGCTGTGGTGCTGTTCATTGGTGCCGTCATCGGTCTCATCGATCTCGTCTGTCAGGCGGTCCTCGTCTCAGGTCTCCCGCGTCTCTTCGCCCGCTAGTGCCAATGCTCTCCGCCACCTCACATCGCTGGTACGCTATCCAGACGACCGCGGGGCACGAGAACAAGGTGCGCACGCTGTTGCAGCGTCGGATCGACACTGATCCCGTGCCGCCAGAAGAGCGTCAGATCCGTCAGGTGATGGTGCCGACGCAGACCGTCGTCGAAGTGAAGAACGGCAAAAAGGTCGAAGTCGAGAAGAAGACCTACCCGGGCTACGTGCTGGTGGAAATGGTGGTCAATCAGGACACCCAGCACACCGTCAACGGCATTCAGGGCGTCATCAAGTTCGTCGGGAAGGACAAGGAACCCGCACCACTGCGCGATGATGAAGTGAAGCGCCTCCTGGGCATTGTGGACGAGAAGGCAGCGTCCGCCCCGGTCGAGGAGATTCCATTTCTTGTCGGTCAGGCGGTGCAGATCACGGAAGGACCGTTCACCGATTTCAACGGCACGGTCGAGGAAGTCATGCCCGAGAAGGGCAAGGTACGCGTCTCGGTGAGCCTCTTCGGTCGCCCGACGAGCGTCGAACTCGACTATCTGCAGTTGAAGGGCTACTAGCGGGAGCGGTTGGGCAGTGCAGGACGTCGGCGACCACGACGACGTAAAACGCCATGGGAGTTTCCGATGCTACACCGTGCGCATGTCGCACACGCGTGGATCAGCATCGCAACGTCAGCGAGGTACAGATGGCCAAGAAGGTCACCGGATTCGTCAAACTGCAGATTCCTGCAGGCAAGGCGACGCCGGCCCCTCCAGTAGGTACGGCGCTCGGCCCCCAGGGAATCAACATCATGGGGTTCTGCAAAGAGTTCAACGCTCGGACGCAGGGCCAGGATACGATTCTCCCGGTCGAAGTGACGATCTACGGCGACAAGTCCTTCACCTTCATTCTCAAGACGCCGCCTGCGGCGATCCTGATCAAGAAGGAGTTGGGTTTGGCGAGCGGGTCAGGCGCGCCGAACAAGACCAAGGTGGGTTCCATCAGCACGGCTCAGCTGCGCAAGATTGCGGAGATCAAGATGCCGGACCTGAACTGCGACACCATTGAGTCGGCCATCAAGATGATGGCTGGTGCAGCACGCTCGATGGGTGTGGAGGTCAAGGGCTGATGGCAACGCATGGCAAGAAGTTCACGGCGGCAGCCGCCAGGACCAATCCGCTCCAGGCGTACGCAGCGCGTACGGCCCTTGAAGCGGTGAAGTCGGCCGCGTTTGCCAAGTTCGATGAGACCGTCGAAGTCGCGGTGCGCCTCGGTGTTGATCCGCGGCACGCCGACCAGCTGGTGCGCGGCACGGTCGTGCTGCCTGCCGGAACCGGCAAGACGGTTCGTGTCCTCGTGATCGCGAGCGGGCCGAAGGCTGCAGAAGCCGAAGCCGCCGGCGCCGATTTCGTGGGTATCGAATACATCCAGAAGATCAAGGACGGCTTCCTCGACTTCGACGTGATGATTGCAACACCGGACCAGATGGGTCAGGTCGGTCAGCTCGGACGTGTGCTCGGACCTCGCGGTCTGATGCCGAATCCGAAAACCGGCACCGTCACGTTCGATGTCGCACGCGCGGTGAAGGAGACGAAGGCCGGCCGTATCGAGTTCCGCGTCGACAAGGGCGGCAATGTGCACGTCCCGATCGGTAAGGTCTCGTTTGCGATCGAAGCGCTCGAACAGAATTTCACGGCGTTCATCGATCAGGTCGTGCGATCCAAGCCGAGTGCGGCCAAGGGCGTGTATGTGCGCACCGTCTCGGTGTCCAGCACGATGGGCCCGGGCGTGCTCGTCGATCCCAATCCCTACCGGTAACACGACATGAAGCGATCCGAAAAGGAACAGCTCGTCGTCGAGCTGCGGGACAAGATCAGCGGCGCTGCGGCGCTGTATTACACCGACTTCACGGGACTGAACGTGAAGCGGATGACCGACCTCCGTCGCAAGCTGCGTGCAGCTGGCGTGGAGTATGTGGTCATCAAGAACACGCTCGCGTTGCGGGCAGTGTCGGAGTCAGGCCTCGTGTCGTCCAAGCTCAAGGGACCGACCGGGATCGTGGTGGGCAAGGACGCGCTGTTGGCGGCCAAGGTGCTCACTGACTTCGCGAAGGCGAACGACCAGAAGCCCGAAGTGAAGGGCGGGGTGTACGAGGGCAAGGAAGTCGATGCGAAGATGGTCGCGAAGCTGGCCGCCATTCCGCCACGCGATGTGCTCCTCTCCATGTTGGCCGGTGCTCTGCAGGCTCCTCTCGGAGCGATGCTCGGCGCCCTCGAAGCCCTGAAGGCGGATCGCGAAGGCGCTTCCGCTACTGCCTGATCCCAGGCGTACCGATTTTCACGCACCCGGCGCGCAGTCAGCGTCGCCTGGGAACCACGACGGAGATTTGAGAAATGGCGAATAGCACTCTGAGCAAGGACGAAATCCTCGACGCGATCGGCGGCATGTCGGTCATCGAGCTGTCCGAACTCGTCGACGCATTCAAGGAAAAGTTCAACGTCACCATCGCTGCCGCCGCTGCGGCGCCGGCTGGTGGTGCAGGTCCCGCCGCTGCCGTTGAAGAGCAGACCGAGTTCTCGGTCATCCTCAAGGAAGTCGGCGCCAAGAAGATTCAGGTCATCAAGGTGGTTCGCGAAATCACCGGCCTCGGTCTGAAGGAAGCGAAGGACCTGGTCGAAGCCGCGCCGAAGGAAGTCAAGGGCGGCGCCACCAAGGACGACGCAGCAGCCGTCAAGGCAAAGCTCGAAGCAGAAGGCGCAGTCGTCGAAGTCAAGTGACGCTGGCGGGGTAACGACCTCGACTGAAGGCACTCGATTCCAGTTCAAGACGTATGTAAGTGTTCGACTGGAATCGATGCCCGAAGACGGGGTCGTCCCGCTGCCGCTGGACCGCCGGGACTCCGGCGTCAATCCTGCGGTGTCACTAGACTCTCCGGACGATCGTGCTGCCTGCCATTTCCGCTGGTCCTTCCCTGCAGTTTCACGCCACAGCCCCGCGTCGCCGAAATTTTTCGGTCGCTGCGGGGGCGTGGCGCTTTTCGCCTGCGTGCGGGTGAGAGATGCCTGACTCGATGAAGCAGATTTCCTTCGGTAAGCTCGACGTGCGGATGAATATGCCGCACCTGCTCGATATCCAGACACGCGCGTTCGAAGCGCTGTTGCAACTGGACGCCGCGGCCCATGACCGCGAAGACATTGGTCTCGAACGGGTCTTCAAGGACCTGTTCCCGATCACCGACGCGCACGAGAACTTCAGTCTGGAGTTCAAGAGCTATACCCTCGGCGAACCGAAATACTCGGTCGAAGAGTGTATTGAGCGCGACATGACCTATTCTGCGCCGCTCAAGGCGCGTCTCGCGCTCCGCATCTTCGAGGAAGTCGGCGGCGAGAAGCAGCTCAAGAACGAGATCGAGAAAGAGGTGTATCTCGGCGAACTGCCGCTGATCACCAATCTTGGCACGTTCGTGATCAATGGCGCTGAACGCGTCATCGTCAGTCAGTTGCACCGCTCGCCTGGCGTCGTGTTCGAAGAGAACACGCACCCGAACGGACAGCGCCTGATTTCGTCCCGCATCATCCCGTTCCGCGGATCGTGGGTCGAGTTCACCGTCGACATCCACGACGTGATCTTCGTCCACATCGACAAGAAGAAGAAGTTCCCGGCCACCGCGCTGCTTCGCGCACTCGGCTACGGCGGGAACGAAGACATCTACCGTCTCTTCTTCGGCATCCGTGAACTGGACATCGAGCGCATTCGCGAGAACCGACAGGATCTCCGCGAAGTCGCCGGTGCCATCGTGGCCGAGGAGCTCACGCTCGTCGGACGCGAGAAGATCGCCGAGGAACTGAAGCCGAAGAAGGAAACGAAGAAGGCGCGCCTCGAGCGCGAATCGGCGGAAGCCGATCGCACGGTGAAGGTCGGCGACGAGCTGGATGATCAGCTGGTCAACCGGCTCAAGGAAGCGGGCTACAAGAAGGTCAAGGTGTTCGCGAGCTACCACAGCGTGGAGCTGCGCGACGAACAGGACGCGTTCGAGAACGGCGAACGGGAAGAGCCGCGCGTGCTCGCGATGGACGTCGTCTCCAAGGACGGCGAAGTGATGGCCGAGGCGCATCAGGCGCTCAAGCCAGTCCTCATCAAGAAGCTGCGCACCGCCGGCATCGCACGCGTGAAAGTGTTCGCGGCCACCGGGCGTATGGAATCCTCGCTGATCAAGAATACGATCGCGAAGGACCCGACCGATCCGATCCGTCTCGAGCCGAAGGACATCGCGAAGGCCGGTTCACCGGCCGCCGCTGGCGAGATGACGGCGCTCAACCAGATCTATGCGCTGCTGCGTCCGGGCGATGCCCCGAACGCCACCACGGCGAAGGACGCGCTGATGCGCCTGTTCTTCAACCCGAAGCGCTACGACCTCGGTCGCGTCGGTCGCTACAAGATCAACCAGCGCCTGGTGCTGGATACCGATCCGGCTACGACCGTGCTGACGACGGAAGATTTCGTCGAAATCGTCCGCACCCTGATCGAATTGCACGAGGGCCGCGGCGATACTGATGACATCGATCACCTCGGCAATCGTCGTATCCGCTCAGTCGGTGAACTCATCGCCAACCAGTTCTCGGTTGGTCTGAGCCGCATGGCGCGCCTGGTGAAGGAGCGCATGAGCATCAACACCGATCCCGAGCGCATCAGTCTCGACGATCTGGTCAATGCACGTACGGTCAGCGCAGTGATCCAGGCCTTCTTCGGATCGTCGCAGCTGTCACAGTTCATGGACCAGACCAATCCGCTGGCCGAGCTGACGCACAAGCGTCGTCTCTCCGCGCTTGGCCCGGGCGGTCTGACGCGCGAACGCGCCGGCTTCGAAGTGCGCGACGTGCACTTCTCGCAGTACGGCCGGATGTGCCCGATCGAAACGCCGGAAGGTCCGAACATCGGCCTGATCACGTCGCTGGCGTGCTTTGCGCGCGTCAACGATCTCGGCTTCGTCGAGACGCCGTATCTCATCGTGCGCGACGGTCGGGTCAGCGATGACATCGAGTGGCTGGACGCGACGCGTGAGGCGAACAAGACGATCGCGCAGGCCAACTCCAAGCTCAATCCCGACGGCACCTTCGTCGAGGAGTTCGTGCTCGCCCGTCGTGAAGGCGACTTGCCGCTCGTGCCGGGCAAGCGCATCGACTACATGGACGTGGCGCCGGAGCAGCTCGTCTCCATCGCCGCAGCACTGATTCCGTTCCTCGAGCACGACGACGCCAACCGCGCGTTGATGGGCTCGAACATGCAGCGTCAGGCCGTGCCGCTCCTCAACCCCCGTACGCCGGTGGTGGGCACGGGCCTCGAAGAGAAAGTGGCGCAGGATTCCGGTGCCTGCATCATCGCACGTCGCGGTGGTGTGGTCACACGCGTCACGGCAGACGAGATCATCGTCGATGCCGGCCCGGCCGAGCAGACGACGGACGTCTCGCGTCCGCTCGCACGCCTCGGTCAGATCGATCGGTACAAGGTCAAGAAGTACTGGCGCACGAACCAGGATACCTGCATCAACCAGCGTCCGATCGTCCGACTCGGCCAGAAGGTGAAGGCCGGTCAGGCGCTCGCCGATGGTGCAGCAACTGAGTTCGGGCAGCTGGCCCTCGGTGCGAACGTGACGGTCGCGTTCATGCCGTGGTTCGGCTACAACTTCGAGGACGCGATCGTGCTCAGCGAGCGACTGGTGAAGGAGGACGTGTACTCGTCCATCCACATCCAGGAGCTCGAACTGCACGTCCGCGACACGAAGCGCGGCCAGGAGGAAATCACGCGTGAAATTCCGAACGTGTCCGATGAAACGCTCGTCGATCTCGACGAACGCGGCATCGTGCGTATCGGCGCGCATGTGAAGCCGGGCGACATCCTCGTCGGCAAGATCACGCCGAAGGGCGAGACGGAGCTGTCACCGGAAGAGAAGCTGCTGACCGCCATCTTCGGTGAGAAGGCGAAGGACGTGAAGGATTCGTCCCTCAAGGTCTCGCCAGGCATGGAAGGCGTCGTCATCGACGTCAAGATCTTCTCGCGCATCGAAGACTCGGTGGTCGAAAAGGATCGTGGTGAGCGCATCGGTGAAGTGCGTCGCGTCGAAGGCGAGGAGAAGATCCGCGTCAACGAGATCCGCGACGGAGAACTCTCCGACATTCTCGACGGCGAGACGGTGGCGCTGGCGCTGAAGTCCGGCACGGTGGAAGAAGCCGTGACGCAGGGCACAGTGCTGACGAAGGAATTCCTCCGCACGTTCAAGATGGCATCGCTCGACCTGAAGACGTTCCGGGTCGAGAACAAGAAGGTGAACGACCAGATCCGCGTGATCCTCGATGCGGCAGCGGCTGAGAAGTCGCGCATCGAAGAGTGGGCGGAGCAGCGCATCGACAGCATCCTGCAGCCTGATGAACTGCCGCCTGGCGTGATTCAGCTGGTGAAGGTCTACCTCGCTGAGAAGCGCAAGATCTCGGTCGGTGACAAGATGGCCGGCCGTCACGGCAACAAGGGTATCGTTGCCCGTATCGTGCCTGAGGAAGACATGCCGTTCCTGCCCGATGGGCGGCCGGTGGACATCGTCCTCAATCCGCTCGGCGTGCCGTCGCGCATGAACGTCGGCCAGATTCTCGAAACGCACCTCGGCTGGGCTGCAAAGCTCCTTGGGTTCTATGCCAAGACGCCGGTGTTCCAGGGTGCGAACGAGCGCGAGATCGGGCTCATGCTGCGTCTCGCCGCGTTGAGCTGGACACGCAAGGGTCTCGAACTGCAGTCCACGCCGCCGCTGGTGATCAGCGACAGCGATCTCGCATCGATCGTGGCGGATGTGAAGCCGTCGACGGAAGATGCGGACAAGGTGACGTTGCTGGCCGACGCGCGGATCGCCGATCTCGGTGGCAAGCACATGTCGCCGCAGACGAAGGAAGTGCACGCCCGTGTGAGCGCATATCTGTTGTCGGCCGCACGTGAGCTGGCAGAGCGCGAGCGCACGGAATTGGGTATCCAGGCAACCACACACGAGACCCTGCTGCCGGAAACGACGGCCGGTGAACGTGAGCGGCTGGAAGCCGGGTCGAAGCTGGTGGTGGCCGCGCAGGCCAGTGGCGACAGCGACCTGCTGGCGCGTCACGAACTGCGTGCGCTGGCCGCCGCGACATCGGGGAAGAAGGGTGACCTCGATATCGACGCCGCCTGTGATGAGTTGCTCCGTCTGGCTGGCACCACGCCGGCCGGTAAGATCTGGCTCCGCGATGGTCGCAGTGGCGAGACGTTCTCGTCGCCGGTCACCGTGGGTGAGGTCTACATGCTGAAGCTCAGCCATTTGGTCGACGACAAGATCCACGCCCGCAGCATTGGACCGTACTCCCTCGTCACGCAGCAACCGCTGGCGGGCAAGGCACAGTTCGGCGGCCAGCGCTTCGGCGAAATGGAAGTCTGGGCGCTCGAGGCGTACGGCGCCGCGCACGTGCTGCAGGAGATCCTCACGGTCAAGTCCGACGACGTGAACGGTCGCAGCCGCGTGTACGAGGCGATCGTGAAGGGCCAGAACCTCCCGGAACCCGGCACGCCGGAATCGTTCAACGTGCTCGTGAAGGAACTGCAGGCTCTCGGCATCTACGTGAAGATGGGAGCCAAGGGCGATGGTTTCTCGCCCAATGCCCTGCTGGACGGCACTGGCGCCGACAACGCCAGCGAGGAGTGACGCGATGATTGACTTCCGTAATGCGCGCGAGGCCCGCGCGTCCAGCTTTGACTATATCCGGATCCGGATCGCCTCACCCGAGGAGATCCGCGGTCCGAAGGATCCGAAGGAACGCGAGCGGCTCGAGCTCACGGGCCTCCGGACCTGGTGGTCGTGGGGCGAGGTCACGAAGCCGGAAACGATCAACTACCGCAGCTTCAAGCCCGAGAAGGATGGTCTCTTCTGCGAGCGCATCTTCGGTCCCGTCAAGGACTGGGAATGCCATTGCGGCAAGTACAAGCGCATCCGCTATCGCGGCGTGATCTGTGACCGATGCGGCGTGGAAGTCACGCTCGCAAAGGTGCGTCGCGAGCGCATGGGTCACATCGAACTGGCCGTGCCGGTCGCGCACATCTGGTTCTTCAAGACCCTGCCGTCGCCGATGGGCAATCTGATCGATGTCACGCTCCGTGACCTCGAGAAGGTGATCTACTACAGCAACTACATCTGCATCGATCCTGGCTCGCAGGAAGTGCGTGCGAACCAGTTGCTGAACGAAGATGAATTCCTTGACCTGCGCATGCGGGCGAAGGAACAGGGTGACACCGCGTTCCTCGCCGACATCGGTGCGCCGGCCGTGCGTGAACTCCTCAAGCGTCTCGACGTCGATTCGCTGGCGGACTCACTGCGCCTGTCGCTGACCACCGAGACGAGCCAGCATCGTAAGAAGCAGATGCTGAAGCGCCTCAAGATTGTTGATGCGTTCCGCAACTCGGGTGACAACGGCGAGCAGCGCAACCGTCCGGAGTGGATGATCATGGACGTGATTCCGGTGCTCCCGCCGGATCTGCGTCCGCTCGTCCCCCTCGATGGCGGCCGTTTCGCTACGTCCGATCTGAATGACCTGTATCGTCGCGTCATCAACCGCAACAACCGTCTGCAGAAGCTGATCCTGCATCGCGCCCCGGAAGTCATTCTCCGGAACGAAAAGCGCATGCTTCAGGAAGCGGTGGACGCCCTGTTCGACAACGGCCGTCGCTCGAAGGCGATCCGTGGTCGTGGCAAGCGTCCGCTCAAGTCGCTGTCGGACATGCTGAAGGGCAAGCAGGGCCGATTCCGTCAGAACCTGCTCGGCAAGCGTGTGGACTACTCCGGCCGCTCGGTCATCGTGGTCGGTCCGGAGCTGAAGCTGCACCAGTGCGGTCTGCCGAAGGCGATGGCGCTCGAGCTCTTCAAGCCGTTCATCATCCACAAGCTGGTGGACAAGGGGATCGCCGAGACGGTCAAGCGCGCCAAGAAGATCGTGGAGCGCGAGAGTCCGGAGGTGTACGAAATCCTCGAAGAGATCATTCGCGACCACCCGGTGCTGCTGAACCGTGCACCGACGCTTCATCGCCTCGGTATCCAGGCGTTCGAGCCGGTGCTCGTGGAAGGCAAGGCCATTCGTATTCACCCGCTCGTCTGCGCGGCGTTCAACGCCGACTTCGACGGTGACCAGATGGCCGTGCACGTCCCGCTGTCGTTCGAAGCGCAGATCGAAGCGCGCGTGCTGATGCTGTCGTCGAACAACATCCTCAAGCCGGCCGACGGTCGTCCGGTGGCGGAACCGTCACAGGACATCGTGCTCGGGTGCTATGTCGCGACCAAGGCGCCGGCCGATTTCGACCAGACCGCCAAGGACCCGAAGAAGTTCAACGCCCTCAAGCACTTCAGCGCACATGCTGACGTCGAAACGGCGCTGACCCTCGGCAAGGTCGTCCGCAAGGATGTGATCCGCTACATGCATGAGGGCGCGTGGGTCACCACCACCGCCGGTCGTGTGCTGTTCAACGCCATCGTGCCGAAGGCGCTGGGCTTCCAGAACAAGGACATGAAGAAGAAGGTGCTCGGTGAGCTCGTGTTCGAGAGCTACCGACGCGCCGGACTGGCCGAGACGGTGATGTTCCTCGATCGCCTGAAGGAGTTCGGCTTCAGCAATGCGACGCGTTCCGGCGTGTCCATCGGCATCGAAGACCTGCACATCCCGAAGGAGAAGGAAGAGTTGCTGAAGGAAGCGGGTGAGCGGGTCGATCGCTTCCAGCGCGCCTACCAGACAGGCAACATCACGAACGGTGAGCGCTACAACAAAGTCATCGACACGTGGACGCACGCGAACACCGACATCGCCAACTCGATGGTCGATGCCATGCGCGCGTCACAGGGTGGATTCAACCCGGTGTTCATGATGTTCGACTCCGGCGCCCGTGGTTCACGCGACCAGATCCGTCAGCTCGCCGGTATGCGCGGCCTGATGGCGAAGCCGCAGAAGAAGCTCACCGGTGGTCTCGGCGAAATCATCGAAAGCCCGATCAAGTCGAACTTCCGTGAAGGTCTGTCTGTGCACGAGTACTTCATCTCGACGCACGGTGCCCGTAAGGGTCTGGCCGACACCGCACTGAAGACGGCAGACGCCGGCTACCTGACGCGTCGTCTGTGCGACGTCGCACAGGATGTCACGATTGCTGAAGAGGATTGCGGAACGCTGCTGGGTATCGAGGCGGAGGCGCTGAAGGAAGGCGAGGACGTGATCGAGTCGCTCAGCGAGCGCATCGTCGGCAGCTTTGCCGGTGAAGATGTGTACGATCCGTTCGAGCGCGACGAGAGCGGCCGTCAGAAGCTGCTGGTCGAAGCGGGCATGATGATCGACGAAGACCTCGCGAAGGTGATCGAGGAGTCGAGCATCGAGAAGGTGAAGATCCGCTCGGTGCTGACGTGCGAGAGCAAGCGTGGTCTCTGCCGCATGTGCTACGGCCGCAACCTGGCCACGATGGCGGTTGTGGACCTCGGCGAAGCGGTTGGTATCATCGCCGCACAGTCCATCGGTGAGCCGGGTACGCAGCTGACGTTGCGCACCTTCCACATCGGTGGTGCCGCAGCCCGTATCGCCGAACAGACGGTGAAGAAGACGAAGGTGCCGGGTGTCGTCGAGTTCGGCGATCGCCTCACGTTCGTGACGGACAAGGATGGCAAGAGCATCGTCACCTCGTACGAAGGCGAGCTCACCATCAAGGGTTCTGCCGATGCCAGCTATGGCGTCGGTGCACGTCTGCTCGTGCCGCTTGGTGCCGAACTGATGGTCGGTGAAGGCCAGACGGTGAAGAAGGACGACACGATCTTCAGCTGGGACCCGTACTCGAACCCGATCATCGTGGACGTCAGCGGTCATGTCCGGTTCGTGGACCTGGTCGAAGACGAGTCGATGTCGGACGAGCTCGACGAACTGACGGGCATGCGCGAACGCCGCGTCATCGAGGATCGCGACAAGAAGCTGCATCCGCACATCGAAATCATCGACGCCAAGGGCCAGCGAGTCCGCGACTTCGTGGTGCCGGTTGGCGCGAAGCTGGAAGTGAAGGATGGACAGGCGATCAGCGCCGGTACGATCATCGCCAAGGTGAACCGCGAGGCCTACAAGACCCGCGACATCACCGGTGGTCTGCCGCGTGTGGCCGAACTGTTCGAAGCCCGTCGTCCGAAGGATCCGGCGACGATCACGGAAATCGACGGCGTGGTCCGGTTCGGCGACATCAAGCGCGGCAAGCGCGAGATTCGCGTGTACCCGGCTGATCCGAAGACGGGATGGACCGAGATCGAGTCGGCCGAGCCGAAGCAGTACGAAGTGCCGTCAGGCAAGCATCTCCGAGTGCACGAGGGTGACCGCGTGCGCGCCGGCGACCGTCTGTCGGAAGGCCCGGTCAATCCGCACGACATTCTTGCCATCAAGGGTCCGCGCGCGGTGCAGGAGTACCTGCTCAACGAAGTGCAGGAGGTCTATCGCCTGCAGGGCGTGAAGATCAACGACAAGCACATCGGTGTGATCGTGCGTCAGATGCTGCAGAAGGTTCGCATTACAGAAAGCGGTGACACGGAGTTCCTGGAAGGGGAGCACGTGGAGCGCGCGATCTGGCTGAAGGAGAATCTGGCGATCGAACTGAGTGGCAAGACTGCGTCGCAGGCCGAACCACTGCTGCTGGGTATCACGAAGGCGTCGCTGACGACGCAGTCGTTCATCTCGGCCGCCAGCTTCCAGGAGACGACACGAGTCCTCACCGACGCCGCGATCCGCGGTTCGCAGGACGACCTGCTCGGCCTCAAGGAGAACATCATCATCGGTCACCTCATTCCGGCCGGTACGGGTATGTACCGGTACAACGATGTGGAGATCGACGGCATGGAGCCGCCGCCGGCGCCCGAGAATCCGTACGATGCGAGCGCATCGTACCTCGAGCCACCGGCAACCACGCCGCTGTCGATGCCCGTTGCCGCCGGCGTGCCGGCTGAAGACGAGTAAAGACATCAAGGTCTGAAGTACGACAACGGCCCGGCGCAGTGATGCGCCGGGCCGTTGTGCGT
>JBBRLZ010000091.1:0-12734 GCA_038231095.1 Gemmatimonadales bacterium | reverse complement strand
GTGAACGTCGCACACACACTCCGCACCGGACACCCCCCGCAGTGCATCACCCGCGCCGTACACACCAGCGCACCGATCTCCATCAGCGCCTGATTGTGCGTCCACACCGCATCCGGCCTGGTCGGCAACGAGCGCTCCGCCAACTCCCAGAGCGCATGCTCAGTGCTCGCGACGTTGCGCTGCGCCTTCGGCAGAAACACGCGCTGCAGCACGCGCGCGACGTTGGTATCGACGAGCGGCGTGCGACGGCCGTACGCAAAACTCGCCACCGCGCCGGCCGTATATCGACCGATGCCCGGCAGTGCGCGCAACGACTCCGCATCCGACGGCAGGGTCGCGTCGGCGTCATCACCATCGCGTGTCACGAGCCGCGCCGTGCGATGCAGGTTGCGCGCGCGGGCGTAGTAGCCGAGTCCTTCCCATGCGGCCTCGACCTGCGTCACCGATGCCGTCGCGATCGAGTGCAGCGTCGGGAACTCGGCGAGGAACTGATGCCAGCGTGGCTCGACGCGCAGCACCTGCGTCTGCTGCAGCATCAGCTCCGACACGAGAATCGCATACGGATCGCGCGTACGCCGCCACGGCAGGTCACGCGCATTCTTCTTGTACCACGCGCGGAGCAGACGCCCGAACCGCCGCAACGCGTCATCACTGACGCGCGCGGCGGGCGATTTCTTTCGTCGTGCTTTGGCTGTCACGAAAGTCAGCTGACGCGTTTGGTCTTCTTGCGGAGAAAGTCCATCAACACGAATTGGCCGAGGCTCATCGTGTTCGTGAAGTACGCCTTCCCGCGTGAAATCCCCGACACCTTCTTCACGAACTCCACCAGCGCGTAGTCGCGCGCGAGCATGAACGTGTTGATCGTGATGCCCGACCGCCGACAGTCCGCCACTTCCTTGAGCGTCTGGCCGATCACATTCATGTCGAGGCCCATGCTGTTCTTGTAGATCTGCCCGTTCGGCATCGTCAGCGCGCTCGGCTTGCCGTCGGTGATCATCACGATCTGCCGCATATCCTTCTTCTGCGACATCAGGATCCGACGCGCCAGCTTGAGCCCTTCCGCCGTATTCGTGTGATACGGCCCGACCTGCGCACCGGCCAGCGCCGCCAGCGGAATCTCCTCGGCGCTGTCATGGAACAGCACGACGCGAATCGTGTCGCCCGGGAACTGCGTGCGGATCAGATGCGTCAGCGCCAGCGCCACCTTCTTCGCCGGCGTGAAGCGATCCTCGCCGTACAGAATCATCGAGTGCGACGTGTCGAGCATCAGCACCGTTGCACAGCTCGACCGATACTCCGACTGCCGGACCATCAGATCGCTGTACTCGAGATCCATCGGCACATCGAGCGATCCAGTCCGCAACATCGAATTCTTGAGCGTCTCGTTCACATCGAGATTCAGCACATCGCCGAACTCGTACGGCTTGCTCCACGCGTCGCTCTCCACCCCCGTGGCGAGGTACGGCGTGTCGTGGCTGCCGAACGTGCTCTTGCCGAACGACCCGAGGATGTTGCGCAGCGACTTGTAGCCGAGGAAGTCGATGCCCTTCTGCGACAGGTTGAACTGGACATCCTTGCTCGCCGCGTGTGCCAGCCCGCCCTTGCCGGTCACCTGCTGGTGCGAGTCAGCCGCCTGCGGCGGCAACTCGGCATTGATGAAGCCGTCCGCGATCAGCCGCTGCACGATCTTGTCGAGCAGTTCACTCAGCTTCTGCTGCGAATCCTCGTCGCCGTCACCGCGCAGTGCTTCGAGCATCTCCGGCGTGAACTGCCCGCTCTCGATCAGCGCATTGAGAATCGCTTCCTTCAGCGCGTCCATGGAGCGATCCGCCGGATCCTCGTTGCTGCCCCAGTACGGATTGTAGCCGGGCTGCTCGGCGAACCCGCTTTGCAGCAGGAAGTCCGACAACCCATCGAGCAGCGCCTGCAGGTCCACTGCATCGGCCATCTCGGGGTTGTACTTCGTATAGGTGTGGAACTTCATGCACCCTCCCGGCGCCGGCATCGCAGTGCGCGTCATGCGCACTGCCCTCCTGATCATAACAGCCAGCGGCCGACACTCGTGCCCCGCGGAGCCGGAGCCCGGCGTCACGACGCGCCAAACCGCGACGCGATGGCTATTTTGGAGTGATACACCAACTCTGCCCATCCGTACATGTCCCTGATCATTCCATCCCGCGCCCGCCCGATCACCGGTCGTCCGATCCGGTTCGGCCTCGTCGGCTGCGGTCGCATCTCGGCCAACCACATCGGGGCCATCGCGGCCCACGGTGAACGCGCCGAGCTGATCGCCGTCTGCGATGCGAACCCCGAGCGCCTGGCGGCGACCGCCAGCGAAACCGGCGCGGCGGCGTACGACACACTGGAGGGCCTCCTCGCGCACGAGCCCCCAGTGGACGCCGTGATTCTCGCGACACCGAGCGGCTTGCACGCATCGCAGGCGATTGCGGTGGCCCAGGCGGGGCGGCACGTGGTGACGGAAAAGCCGATGGCCACGCGCTGGCAGGATGGCAAGGCGATGGTCGCGGCCTGCGATGCGGCCGGCGTGCATCTCTTCGTCGTGAAGCAGAACCGGCGCAACCCGACGTTGCAGCTGGTGAAGAGCGCGATGCAGAAGCACCGCTTCGGCAAGATCTACATGGTGAACGTGAACGTCTTCTGGAGCCGGCCGCAGAGCTACTACGACAGCGCCGCGTGGCGTGGTACGTGGGAGTTCGACGGCGGTGCATTCATGAACCAGGCCAGTCACTACGTCGATCTGCTCGACTGGCTGATCGGGCCCGTCGAGAGCGTGCAGGCTTACACCGCGACCCTCGCGCGCAACATTCAGGTCGAAGACACCGGGGTGCTCTCGATCCGCTGGCGCACCGGCGCGCTCGGCTCCATGAGCGTGACGATGCTCACGTACCCGAAGAACCTCGAAGGCTCGATCACGATTCTCGGCGAGAAGGGCACCGTGCGGCTCGGCGGCGTGGCGGTGAACAAGATCGAGCACTGGGAATTCGCCGAACCCGATGCCGATGACGCACTGGTCGAGAAAGCGAGCTACGACACCACGTCGGTGTACGGCTTCGGCCATCCGCTGTATTACGACAACGTGATCAGCGCGCTGAAAGGAGAGGTCGAACCCGACACCGATGGTCGTGAAGGGCTGCACTCGCTCGAACTGCTGATTGCGACGTACCTCAGCGCCCGTGACGGCAAGCGTGTCGCACTGCCGTTGGAGTACTGAGATGCCGGTGACGATTCACCCGACCGCGATCGTCGATGATGGCGCAGTCATCGGTGACGGGTCGCGCGTGTGGCACTGGGTGCACATCAGCAGCGGGGCCCGCATCGGCGAGCGCTGCTCGTTCGGACAGAATGTGTTCGTCGGTAATCGCGTGGTGATCGGCCACAACTGCAAGATCCAGAACAACGTCTCGATCTACGACAACGTGACGCTCGAGGACGACGTGTTTTGCGGGCCGAGTATGGTCTTCACGAACGTGTACAATCCGCGATCGGCCGTGTCGCGGAAGGACGAGTATCGTGATACGCTCGTCAAGCAGGGTGTGACCCTTGGCGCGAACTGCACGATCGTCTGCGGTGTGACGATCGGCGCCTTCGCCTTCGTCGGTGCGGGCGCCGTGATCAATCACGACGTGAAGCCGTACGCGCTGATGGTTGGCGTGCCGGCCCGACAGGTCGGCTGGATGAGCGAACACGGCGAGCGTCTCGCGCTGCCACTCACTGGCGACGGAGAGGCCGCCGATCCAGTGACGGGTCAGCGTTACGCGGTGCGCGCCGGGGCGGTCTCCAGGCTGGACTGAACGGGCGACGCCGCATCGTCCGTCGCGGGCGAATCGACGTCGGATACGGCTTCGGTCATGACGTCGGCCATAACGTCGGCCACGACTTCGGCGGCGACGTCCGGGATGTAGATCGAGATCGCCGTACCGACCGCCGGCTCACTGTCTGCGCTGATCGTCCAGCCGTGTTCGCGCGCGATGCCGGCGACACTCGCGAGACCGAGTCCCACGCCATTGCCACGCTCCGGCTTGGTGGAGTAGAACGGGTCGAACATGTGCTGCCGTGCTTCGGTGGACATACCCATACCGGTATCGGCGATCGTCAACACGATGTAGCGACCCGCCGGTGCCGCGAACCGTTCTTTCGAGTCAGCCGGCACGTCGACGAGCGTGGTTGCGAGTGTCAGCGTACCACCAGCGGGCATCGCATCCCGCGCGTTCGTGACCAGCACGGTAACGACATGATTGAGCAGTGCGGCATCGGCATGCACGACTGCCGGCGACACGCTGCACAGCACATCGAGCTCCACATCGGGACCAAGCGTACCCGCCATCGCCTGAACCACGCTGGTCAGCGTCTCATTCGCGTCAACCATCGTCAGAAACAGCGCATCGCGCTGGCCGTACGCCTGCATCTGCCGCGTTATCGCGAGGCCAGCGATCGTCAGATCGCGAATGCGCTCGAGCGCGATGATGCGCATGTCGGGGTCGTCCTCGGTCTCGAGCGCGAGCCTGGTGAATCCGGACAGTCCGTTCAGCAGCGTGTTGAACTGATCGGCAATCTGTCCCGCAAACCGCACCAGCGTTTCGTCCTCGTCGCGCATCGGCGGCTGTGCGATCTGTGTTTCGACGTTGGTCGGTGCAGCGATCGGCACCAGCTGCGGCACCGGCAACGCGGTCACGAGCCGCAGCGGTTGCACCGCCTCGGTGCTGATGCTCACGCTCAGCGTACACTCGCGCGACGCGCCACCGATCGTACGCAGGAGCGCACGACCACTGCGTCGTGCCGATGACGACTCGCGCTCAGCAGCCGATAGTGGCGCGACGAGATGTGCACTCGATGCATCGAGCAGGTCGCTGTCACGCCGACCGATCAACCCGCCGGGCATGAAGCCGAACAAGCGTGCCGCCACCGGATTCGCCTGCTGAATGCGCCCCGCGGTTGCCGGATCGGTCGAGGCATCCGCGACCCACATCGCAATCGGCGAGTCGTCGAAAATCAGTTTCGCGCGGTGCAATTCATCTTGCATTGCCTTGCGCGTCGCTTCGAGGTCGGCGGCCAGTGTGTTCATCGCCACGCCAAGCGCACCGATTTCGCCACCACTCTGCGCCACCTCGGTGCGGTGCGACAGCGCGCCGGCAGCGAGTCGCTGGGTATCCGCGACGAGCATCTGCAATGGCGCGCTGACATTGCGTGACGCAACCACGACGCCGACCGCCGCAATGCCCATCGCGAGCACGGTGAGCAGCAATGCGTCGCGCAGGTTCTGTGCCGGCAGCGACGACGCGGATGCCGCTGGTGCGCCGACAAAGACGCGCCACGGCAGCTGCGTCAGTGCGGCAAAGCCCACCGCGCGCACGACATCATCCTGCCCGGTTATCTGCAGCACGCCTTCGCGTTCCACGCTGGCCGCGAGTACGGAAGTGTCGCGTGTATCCCGGGCAAGCCACCGCTCCGGCTTCGCGATGCGGCCGAGCGGCAGACCCGCGCTGCCAACGAGCACGGCGACGCCGCCCTCTGGCAGCGTGTCGGCACCGAGCAGCGTCTGCAGCGCCTTGTCGGACAACACCGCGACCACAGCCCCGGGCGTCTCTGCCAGACAGCGGCAGTTGCCGCCCACACGCGGCAGCGGTCGGACGATGATCATCGCGATCGAATCCGTCAGCGCGCGCGTTCCGCCATCATCGACGAACGTCGGTGCCGCCGCACCGGCGTTGCGGCGTACGCTGCCCATCGCCGCGCCGATCAATGCATTTCGTCGCTCGAGCGGGATGGAGTCGATACGCGACGCGGCGCCGAGTAACGCACCGGTCCGTCCGCCACCCGGTGCGATGACGGCGATCGACAGGGCGGAGCGCAGCGGATTCGTGGCGGAGTCGGGAAACTGCAGGTCGCTCATGCTGCCGATCGGGCGACGCACGCGCACCATCGCGGAGTCGAGCAGGCGATCGACAGTCATCAATCGGGCATCGAGACTGCGCGCCGTGGTTTTCGCACGCGCCAGACTCAGATCGCGCATCGTCGAATCGCCGATCGTGCGTTCGCGCGCCGCGGAGAGGCCGGCGTACAGCACGAAGGGCGCGACGGCGGCGGCCACGACGACGAGCAGGCGACTGCGAAGGCTGGCGAGGAGCAACACAGGCACGCGGCGAAGAGGTGCGAAGGCAGGGTGGGAGCCGGGCGGGAGCCGTCGCCACGTCAACCATACTACCGACACACGGCCCCGTCATGCTGCGGCAGAGTTTGGTAGAGGGAATATGCCAAACGCCTGTTCCGCTATCGGCGAAACAGGCGCGTGGCTCTGAATGCCAGAGGTCGCTATGAGGCGACCCGGGAATCTCTAGAAGTCGTCGCTCGGACGGCGGCGCTCTTCGGGAATCGCGCGACCGTACTGCCCGGCATCGCTGCGACTGATCTTGCGACGCGCCACCAGCGCCTCGAGCACGAGCTCGCAGGCCGCGGCGGTCGTGCCGTGATCCGACGGCTCGGCCAGTCGCAGCGCACGCACGATGTTCAGCAACGTGGGCACGGTCTCGAAGGCCTTCACCATCGTGCTCGCGGCAACGTCGTCACCGACCTGCAACGCGCCACCTTCGTCGAACCAGATCACGATCTCGTCGCTCGAAAACTCCTTTCCGACGCTCGACAGCGTGGCGTCTGCGGCGCGCTTGATCAACTCGCGCGCGATCTTCTCGCCACCGACCAACTCCCCTTCGTATTCAAGCTCGATCTTGCCGGTGATCGCGGGCAATGCAGCATATACGTCGCTCATCCGCGGCACGGCCACGTCTTCGTTCGTCTGCAGGGAGCGCCGTTCGGCGTTCGACACGACATTCTCGAGCACCGAGATCGGCATGCGCTGCGACACGCCGCTGCGGCGGTCGATGCGCTTGTCCTCGCGGGCTTCGAACGCGATGCGCTCGACCACTTCCGACATGAACGTCGGCACCTTGATCGAGACGGACTCGCGCGATGTCCACGCTTCCTGCTTCGTGATCGATACACCGAGTTCGACGGTCAGCGGGTAGTGCGTCACGATCTCGCTGCCGATGCGATCCTTGAGCGGCGTGATGATCTTGCCGCGCGCCGTGTAATCCTCGGGGTTGGCGGTGAAGCAGAGCATGACGTCCAGCGGCAGGCGCACCGGGAAGCCTTTGATCTGCACGTCGCCTTCCTGCATGATGTTGAACAGGCCGACCTGCACCTTGCCCGACAGGTCCGGCAGTTCGTTGAGCGCGAAGATGCCACGATTCGCGCGCGGCAGCATGCCGAACTGAATCGTCAGTTCATCGCTCAGCATGTGACCGCCGCGGGCTGCACGGATCGGGTCGACGTCACCGATGATGTCGGCGATTGTCACGTCCGGTGTCGCGAGCTTCTCGATGTAGCGCTCGTCGCGATGCACCCACGCGATCGGCGTGTCGTCGCCACCGTCGGTCAGCTGCGTCTTTGCGTACTTCGAGATCGGCGAGAACGGACTGTCGTTGATTTCGCTGCCGGCCACGATCGGCATCTCGTCATCGAGGAGCGCGGTGAGCGCGCGCAGGATGCGACTCTTGGCCTGACCGCGCAGGCCGAGCAGAATGAAGTTGTGCCGGCTGAGCAGCGCGTTGACGAGCTGTGGCAGCACCGTCTCCTCGTAACCGATCACACCGGGCAGCAACGTGCCACCGGCGCGGATGCGCGCGAGGAGATTGGCGCGGATCTCGTCCTTGACGGACCGCCTGGCGCGGGAAGGCTCGCCCCACGGGGAACGCTTGAGCGCTCCGAGGGTGCTGGGCAACTGGGACACGAAGAACTCCGAAATCAGTGAGGAATTGCTGCTCGAGGCTTAACGCATGCCAGCGGCGCGATCGTTTCACGGCTGCCGGCAGTTTAGCGCGGCGGGGAAGCCACCGGCCGACCCCCTCATTGGTTCAACCGGCGGCACCGTCCATCAGCGCCGTTGCAGATCCGGCACCGTTGCGCAGGACGGGAGATCACCCGACCGCAGAGACCTCGACGAGGTTGTCGTAGAACACCGGACCTTCGCCCATGTCCGTCAGCCGCTGCGACGTGGTGTCGTTCGCGTTCCGACCGTCGCCGGCCAGTTTCGTCCACCAGATCGACGGCGCCCAGATCACGCCGGGCCGGATCCCATCGCTCACGCGCACGCGCGCATGAAAGGTCCCGCGATCGTTCTGGATCTGCACCACCTGATCATTCGCCACGCCGCGCTGACCCGCGTCGGCAGGATGCATCACGCACTCCGGTTCCTTCGCGGCACGACGCAGCGTCGGGACGTTCACGAACGTCGAGTTCAGGAACTGATGCGCCGGACTCGAGATCAGCTGCAACGGGAATCGTGCGGCGAGCATCGGATCGGACTCCGCTGACTCGTATGGCGCGATATACGTCGGTACCGGGTCGAGCCCCATCTGCTCCAGCCGTGGCGACACGAACTCACACTTGCCACTCGGCGTCAGGAATCCGCCGTTGGCAAACGGCAGGTACGGCCGAGGCACGTTCAGTCGCACCCACCCGCGCTCGAGCAGCTCGTCGAAGGTGACGCCCTGCATGCGCGCGTGGTTGGACGTCAGCGCCTGCCTGATCAGCGTCAGATCGTCGTCCTGCAGGCACGGATCGTCGAGATGCATCACCCTGGCCAGCCGACGGAAGATCTCGGTGTTCGGCAATGCGTCGCCCATCGGCGCGATCGCTGGCCTGTTCAGCGTCGCGTAGACATGCCCATACGCCGTATGCACATCCCAGTGTTCGAGCTGCGACGTTGCCGGCAACACGTAGTCGGCCCAGTCAGCGGTATCGGTCTGGAAATGCTCGAGCACCACGGTCAACAGCTCCTCCCGCGCGAGGCCCTGCATCACGGCAGAGCGATCAGGTGCGACCGCGCCGGGATTGCTGTTGTACACGATCAAGGCCTGGACCGGCGGCCCGCCGACACCAGCGTCGGGCTTCGTCAGTGCCTCGCCGAGGAGGCTCATGTTGATCGTGCGCGCCGGCGGGCCGAGATCGGGGCGCTGCAGCAGCTCCTTGTTCATCCCGAACGCGGCGCTCGTGGACAGACTCACGCCGCCGCCAGCGTATCGCCAGTGTCCTGTGAGTGCCGGCAGACAGGCAATCGTGCGCACCGCCATGCCGCCGCCCGCATGGCGCTGCAAGCCGTAGTTGATACGCAGAAACGCCGCCTTGGCCTGACCGTAGGCAGACGCCAGAGCGGCGATTCGGTCTGCTGCGATGCCCGTGATCTCCGCGGTCCGCTCGAGCGTCCACTCGGCAGCGCGCTCGCGCAGCGCATCGACACCAACGGTGTACTGCGCGATGTAGTCGTGATCGAGCCAGTCGTGCGTGAACAACTCGTGCATGATGCCCAGCGCGAGCGCCGCATCGGTGCCTGGCTTGAGCGCGATCCACTCGTCGCACTGCTCGGCCGTGCGCGTGCGGATCGGGTCGATGCAGATTACGCGCGCGCCCTTCTTGCGCGCGTCCAGGATGAACGGCCAGAGGTGCGGGTTGGCCGTCAGCGTGTTGGTGCCCCAGAGCAGGATCAGATCACTGTCCGGCACACCTTCGAGATCGGTCCCGATGCTGCCGCCGACGGTCATCATCATGCCGACCCGTCCCGCTTCCGCGCAGATGGTGCGGTTCAGACGGCTGGCGCCAATGGCATGAAAGAACCGGCGATCCATCGAACTGCCCTGCAGTTGCCCCATCGTGCCGGCGTAGGAATACGGCAGGATCGCCTGTGGACCATGCGGCCCATTCCGGATCGCATCGAGTCGCGCGCCGATGTCAGTGAGAGCCTCCTCCCAACTGCACGGCACAAATGCACCGGACCCCTTCGGTCCGACGCGCTTGAGTGGCGTCGTCAGACGGTCCGGGTGATACGTGCGCTCGAGGTAGCGATTGACCTTCGCGCAGAGAAAACCGCTCGTGACCGGGTGACTTGGATCGCCCTGAATGCGGGTGGCCCTGCCGCTGCCGTCGACGGTGATCAGCGTGGCACAAGTGTCCGGACAGTCATGCGGGCACGCGCCGCGCACGACTGTGACGCTCACTTCGGCTGTATTCGGCATGATTCGGAAGGTTTTCTGGGGCAAATCAGTGAAAAGTGCACGAATACACTTGACAGTCCCGTCTGTGGGAATATCCTTCACTTCGCTTCCAGCCGGCGGGCCCGCCGACCGGGAGCTTCAGTTCGCCACCACCTCGGATATCCCAGGAGAATTTCAAATGAAGCGTATTGCCACGTTCGCTGCTATGCTGGCCCTTGTTGCCTGCGGCGCCAAGACGGAAGCCCCGAAGGTCGATTCTGCTGCTGCCGCTCCGGCCGCTGCTCCGGCCCCGGCGATGGCCGACACGATGAAGAAGGACAGCACCGCGATGGCTGCTCCGGCAATGGCCCCGACGGACACCACGAAGAAGATGTAATTTCGCCTCTTCGGCGAAGTCAGCGGGGCTGCTCTCTCGAGCAGCCCCGCTTTTTTTCTGTCAGTCGTCCGCGTTGCCGACGACGACCACCGGATGCGCAGTCGCACCGGCACCCGTCCAGCTGAGCGCGGCGCCGTCCGTCACTTCGCGCCGCACCATCGCAATCCCGATCGCGCGACCATCCGCCGTCAACGCCGCGCTTCGTGCATCGCCAACTGGCTTCTGCTCGGCGTCGACCAGCGCCGCCGCTGCGGGCGGCAGCACACCATCGGCATACGATACCGAGCGCAGCGTGCGATTGACGTGCCCACGGAAATGGACGCGCGCGACCGTTTCCTGGCCCGTGTAGCACCCTTTCTTGTACGAGATCGCCTGCAACGCATCCATGTTCGCTTCCTGCGCCAGCGTGCTCTCGTCCATGTCGATGCCCCATTCGGGCCGGCCGGCGATCACGCGACGACGGTGCCACTCCGCATCCTCCGACACTGCGGCACCGGCAGCGATGAGCGCCGCGAACACGGCGTCTTGTGATGCGCGCTCGACATGCAGATCGAACGTCGGCGCGCTGCCAAGATCCGGCGCGCGCACGAGGCGCGCTGCAACGCCCGCAATCACCACCGGCCGATGTGAGAAGGCGTTTCCGCTGCGAACAACGTCCACGTCATCGTCCGCCGCGCCCAGTGTGCGCAGCAGATCGAGTGCACCGTCGCCGACGAGTGTCAGGCACGCAGTCGTCGCAGTCACGTCCATGTACCTGGCAAGCCGCGGATTCACATACTTCCGGATCATCGCCGCAAAGTTGACGCCGCCTGCCTCGTTCGCATCCACCAGCAGCGTCTGCACACTCCCGTCATCGCTGGCGATCGCGTGAACGCGCACATCGGCGATGATTCGACCCTTGACCGTCAGTGCACAGGCGTACAACCCGTCGCCGCCGCGCAGCGCGAGGACGTCGTTCGTCACGAGCCCCGTCAGTGACTCGGCGGCCTTCGGGCCGGTGAACTGCATCCGCAGGCGCGCGCTCCGGTCAAAGAGCAGCACCGCCGGCGTGGGTGATCCAGACGCGGGATCGGTCATATGGACATCACAATTCAGAAGAGAGACGCGAGGAACGACGCGTCGAGAGCATCGAGTGAAATAAGCGTTGCGTCAACGCCGGTGACCGGATGGCCACCGACCTGCACCGTGCGGAGGCCGGCAGCCTGGGCGGCGGAAAGCGTTGCCCCGCCGGCGATCGCCACGCCGCGGTCCGCGCCCAGCCGTGTGAGTGCGTCCGACCACACCGGCGGTTGCTCGTCCAAGCGCATGTCACCAAGTGAACGCACCGCATTCATGCACCGATCCAGGCCCGCTTGCTCGAGCATCAGCAGCGCCGCATCGCGAGTCGCGCGCGTGACGACGGCAACCGGAAACTCGGACGACAAGGCATCCAGTGTGTCGCGTACTGTCGGCACGAACGTCGGCAGCGCGCGATCGAGTGCGAGTTGCATCGCGTCCGCCGCCCGGCGCAGCGTGAGTGACTCACCGACGCCGTCGAGCGCCGCCGCAGCGGGAATACGCGCCAGTGCCATCTGCGCCGTCACACCCGTGTGCGCCCGCTGCACCTCGTCCATCGACGCTCCGATACCCTCGGCGGCAAGTGCCGACCAGAGCGCCTGTGCACGCAGTGCCAGCGTGTCGAACACCAGTTCCTCGATCTCCATCACCAGCGCGATGCGCATCAGGACGGTGAATCGGCGGCGTAGGCGGCATCGAGCAGATCGATCGGATGGACAACACGTGTACTCGACCCCGCGCGCAGCAGTCCGGCACCGATCTGCATCAGACAGCCCGGATTCCCCGTCACCACGATCGATGCCCCGGTCGCCGCGATGTTGCGCAGCTTTGGCGCAAGGACGGCGTCGGAGACGGTCGGCTCTATGAGGTTGTAGATACCAGCCGATCCGCAGCACTGATCGCTGTCTTCAAGCGGAACGTGCGTCAGATTGCCGATCGCGTTCAGGACGGCCAGCGGGGGCGACGTGAGGCGTTGTGCATGTTGCAGGTGACACGGTGCGTCATAGGTGATGCGCAACGGCGCCGCGAGAGTGGCCGGCTTCGGCCCCGCGGCGGCGAGCAACTCCGTGGCATCGCGTGTCCGCAGGCTCACGGCTTCTGCGCGCGCGCTCCACGCCGGGTCGTCGTGCAGCAGATGCGCATACTCCTTGAGCATCGCGCCGCAGCCCGCAGCATTGACGGCGATCAGAGCATCCGGCGTCGCTTCGAAGGCGGCGATGTTCACCTTCGCCAGTGCG
>JBBRLZ010000090.1:0-12759 GCA_038231095.1 Gemmatimonadales bacterium | reverse complement strand
CGCGAAC
Source organism: Gemmatimonadales bacterium (assembly GCA_038231095.1). Taxonomy (GTDB): domain Bacteria; phylum Gemmatimonadota; class Gemmatimonadetes; order Gemmatimonadales; family Gemmatimonadaceae; genus JACMLX01. The sequence goes on along the minus strand of JBBRLZ010000090.1, from coordinate 12,752 downwards.
GCGCCCCAGGCATCCTCCGGCACCGTGGCGTCATGCGCGGCGGAGTGCGCCTTCAGCCCGCGCTCTCGTGGTAGCGCTCCCATCGCGCGACTGAGGATCCACGCGCACGGAATCGAGAGCAGGCAAAGGAGTGCCAGCGTGCCGCGTCGTTCCGGATTCGCCAACGGGACGACCACGATCGGAGCCAGTGCAAAGCCGATGTTGCCGCCGATCGTGAAGAAGCTCATCCCGGTGCCCTTGCGCTCACCGGAGAACATGCTCACAGCGCGCGTCGCCTCCGGATGAAACGCCGCCACGCCGATGCCGGCCAGGGCGACGGCACCCAGTGCAACGTCGAAATTCGGTGCCATCACGGCCGCCGCGACACCACTCGCCGCCAGTAGCAGGCCGACGTGCGTCAGCCACGGTGTCGCGCGTCGATCCGCGAGCCAGCCGAAATACGGTTGCAGCACGGCAGAGAGAATCGTGGCGGCGAACACCGCACTCGCGCCGCGCGCGAGCGTCAGATGAAACGTGGCGATGAAGTACGGCACGAGCGCCGGCACTGCTGCCTGATAGAAATCGGTCGCGCCATGTCCGAGCATCAATCGGACGACGGATGGCCGGTCAAAACGTGCAGTGTGCGCTGGGATCTCGCGCGATGCGGCGATGGAGGTCACGATGAAATCATGAAATAAAAATGATAAAGACTAACAATGTGCAAAAGATGCACGAGCGGTGACACTTGATGCTGAAAAGTCAGTTGCGCAGCAAGAGATTCTCGCGTGGAACATAGCTACCGGGATGTGTTACTTATCGCCCATGCACCTCCATCGACTCTGTCTCGTTCGCGTCGTGACGGAAAAACGCCTGACGCCGAAAGTCCTCGCTGTCCTCACCGACGCTGGCGCCAACGGTCACACGATCTATGACGCCGCCGGGTCTGGTGAGCACGGCGATCGCGATGCCACCACCCTTGACTCGACGAATGTCGTCATCGAGGTGCTGACGACCGAACCGGAAGGCACGGTGATGCTGCAGCGCGTCGAGGAAGCATTCCTCCCGAGTGCGGCGCTCATCGCCTATCTCCTCGAAGTCCGTACTCTCCGCAAAAGCAGATTCTCGTGAGAGCGTTCCTGATTGGGCTGGTTGCTTCGGCGTTGCTGGTGCCGGAGCGGTCTGACGCGTGTGCAGTGCCAGTGCCCCTCGGCGTTCGAATCGACGCCGACACAGTGGTGATGGCGGAACGCGAGTTCGTCGACGCCGTGCTGCGCGAGAATCCCACGCTCCGCGCGCTGCGGTTCGAGATTCCCGTTGCACAGGCAGACGTGACAACGGCACGACTACGCCCGAATCCAGTGGCGAACATCACCGGGGACATCTTTCCGTTTCCAGGCGACAAGTTTACGCCGGCCGCCGGTGTCTATGGCGTCAGCGTGCAGCTGCCGTTCGAGCGTGGCAACAAGCGCGCCCTGCGCTCCGGTGCGGCCGAAGTGACCGTGCGATCGGTGACGGAAGCGATCGCTGACGCCGAACGACAGATCACCGTCGCGGCACGCCTGTCGTGGGTCGATTTACTCAGCGCGCAGGCCGCGCTTGCCATCGCTGATCGCACGCTTGCGTCGTACGATCAGCTCGTCGCTCTCAACCGCAGTCGTCTCTCCGCGAAACAGATTGCAGGCAGTGAACTCTCGCGCTCGATAGTGGCGCGCAGTCAGGCGGCGTTGCAACGGGATGAAGCGGCACTCACGCTGCGCCAGGCCGGTGAATCGCTCACCGCGCTCGTCGGTCGGGCGTTGACGGTCGCGCCGCGCGACACGCTCGCACCATCGCGCCGCGCGCTGCTGCCGTTTGACACGTTGCTCTCACGTGCGTTGGCGCTGCGCGCCGACGTGCGTGCTGCCCGGACCGCCGTGGCGTTCGCGCAGGCCAACCGACGCCTGCAGGACGCGAATGCGAAACAGGACATCACCTTCGGCGTCGATGCGTCGGTGCAGCAGTTTTCGAGACTGTACGGCATCTCAGGCAGCGTTCCGTTCGCCGTTTTCAACAGGAATCAGGGTGAACGTGAGAAGGCAACCGTTCGCGAGGCGCAGGCGGCGCAGCGGATCCGTGGAGTCGAGGCGCAGATCACGGCCGAGTTGCGTTTCGCGTACGCCGAGTATGAAACGCGCCGCACCGCGCTCGCGCGTTTCGTCGACCCGTCAAGTGAAGGCATCCTCGCCGAAGCGACGTCGATCAAGGACGCCGCCGAATTCGCGTACCGGAACGGCAGCACGTCGCTCCTCGAGCTGCTCGATGCAGAACGCACGTTTACCGAGCTGTATCGCGCGTACATCGATGCGGTGGCCCGATACGACAAGAGCCTTGCACTCGTGGATGCGGCGGCAGGGCTTTCACCCTTTGGTGCTGAATCATGATCGTGCATGTCCCACTCCCGCGCGTCATCTCGCACGCCGCGGCGCTATTCGCGGTGTTGGTGGCGCTCAGCGGGTGTTCGGCGAAGCCCGAGGCCGCCGCGGCCGCGGCCGGCGATACGGCCACGATCACCGTGTCGGCTGACGGCAACGTCGTAACGCTGCCGGCGGCGCAAGCCGCTCGCATGCCAGTGGCGTCGGCGATAGAAACACCCTTCTCGGTCTTGCTCTCTCTGCCGGCACGCTCGGTCGCAACGGCCACTGCCTCCTCTGACCTGCCGGCGCCACTCATCCTGTTCGAGACGTCTGATCTCTCGTCGCTGTATTCGGAGTTCTCGAGCGCACGCGTGATCTTCGCACGCACCGGAAAGCAGCGCCAGCGATTGCGCGAGCTGCTGCAGCGGAACGCCGCCGCAGGCAAGGACGTGGACGACGCCGAATCGGATTATGCACAGGCCGAAGCGAAGCTGCGAGAGACGGAAGGGAAGCTGCGCGAAGCCGGAATGGACCCGCGATTTCTGCAGTCGCTGCGGCCCGGTACGGCCTTCGTCGTCGCCGATGTCGTCGAGTCACGCGCCAAGTTCGTGCGCGCCGGCATGCCGGCGATCATCGAGTTCACCTCGCTGCCGGGAGTGCCGCTGTCGGGCCGCGTGATCCAGATCTCGCAGACCGTCGATCCGACGACGCGCACCGTACGGATCGGACTCACCACCGACGATGAAAAGGGTGCGATTCGGCCCGGAATGTTCGCGCGCGTATCGCTCGATCAGGCCACCGTGAAAGCGGTCACGGTCCCCGTCACGGCGTCTGTCGCGGCCGATGCAAAGACCTGGGTGTTCGTGCGCACGACGCCCACGCGTTTCGAGCGCCGCCTCGTCGTGCTCGGCGCCGATGACGGCAAGCGCGTCGAAGTACGCAGTGGCCTCAATCCCGGCGATCAGGTCGTCACCGGCAACACGATCCTCCTCAAGGGGCTGGCGTTCGGGTACTGACCCTGACCGCCTCCATCACCCGGGCCCCGGCCACGAATGCTTGACGCGATCGTCCGTTTTTCCCTGCGCCAGCGGTATCTGGTGCTGGCCCTTGCCGCATTGCTCATCGGCGGCGGCGTTGTCGCCTGGAACACGATCAAGATCGAAGCGTATCCCGATGTCGCGGATACCGAAGTCGCGATCATCACGCAGTACGACGGCCGCCCGGCCGAGGAAGTCGAGCAACAGGTGACGGTCCCGGTCGAGCGCGCGGTGAACGCCGTACCACGCGTGATCACGCGGCGCTCGCGCACGATTTTCGGCCTCTCGATCGTTCGACTGACCTTCGCCGAAGGCACCGACGACTATTTCGCACGCCAGCAGGTGATCGAGAAGTTGCGTGACGCCGAGTTGCCCGAGGGCGTGACACCGACACTCGGGCCGCTGTCCACGCCGGTCGGTGAAATTCTACGGTATGTGATCGAAGGTGATGGCTCGCAGTCGCCAATGGCGCTACGCGAATTGCAGGACTGGAAGATCGTGCCGAAGCTGCTCACCGCTCCGGGTGTCGCTGACATCACGAACTTCGGTGGACTGGTGCGACAGTACAATGTGGTGATCGACCCGTCACGGCTCGCAAAGTACGGACTCACCATTCAGCAGTTGGCCGACGCGGTCGCGGCGAACAACAGCAGCACCGGCGGCAACGTGATCCGGCAGGGCGCGTCACAGCTCGCGATTCGCGCCGTCGGTCGCATCTCGAAGCGCGAAGACATCGAGCGGATCGTGCTCACGGAACGCAATGGCACGCCGATTTTCGTCCGCGACGTCGCGAGCGTCGAAATTGGTGCGCTACCTCCGTCCGGTGTGCTCGGGTATGTCGATGCCGACAACCACGATGACGTGGACGATGGGGTCGAAGGCATCGTGCTGATGCGCCGGGGCGAGAACCCGTCGGAGGTCCTCGATGGCATCAAGAGCCGCATTGCACAGCTCAATGCCGGCGAGTTGCCCAAAGGCGTGAAGCTCCGCATCGAGTACGACCGGAAGGATCTCGTCAACTCCACACTCGAGACCGTCGCCCACACGCTGCTCGAAGGCCTCACGATCGTCGTGGTCGTGCTGCTCCTCTTCCTCGGCGATCTGCGGCTGGCCCTGTCGGTCGCGATCACGATTCCGCTTGCACTGTGCGGCGCCTTCGTGCTGATGAAGCTGACCGGCATTCCGGCCAACCTGCTCTCGCTTGGCGCGATCGACTTTGGCATCATTGTGGATGCGTCGGTGGTCATGGTTGAGTCCATCGCACGCACCTTGACACACGCATCGGCAGAGCAGAAAGCGCGCGGCAACCGGCGCCTGATCCTCCTCGCGTCGTCGGAGGTGCAACGATCGATCGTGTTTGCGGTGGCGATCATCGTGCTCGCATTCCTGCCGCTCTTCACGCTGCAGCGCGTGGAAGGGAAGCTGTTCCGTCCGATGGCTTTCACGCTGTCCTTCGCCATCGGGACATCACTGCTGCTCGCACTCACGATCGTACCGGTGGTCTGTTCACTGATGCTTGGCAAGGAATTTCACGAGAAGCATAATCCCGTGCTCGCGTGGCTCGAAAGCCGTTACCGGGAGACGATCGCATGGTTGCTGCGTCGGCCCGTGGTCGTGCTGACGACGGCAGGCCTGCTGGTGATGGGCGCGCTGGGCGTCGCATCGCAGCTTGGCACCGAGTTCCTGCCGGAACTCGACGAAGGCGGCTTCAACATCCGCACGATCCTGCCTGCCGGTATCGCCCTCGACGTGGCGCGCACCTACCCGCGCATCATTCGCCGCGAGATCGCAAAGTTCTCTGAAGTCAGACTCGAGATCTCGCAGCTCGGTCGTAACGACGACGGTACCGATCCGTACGGACCGAGTCGCATCGAAACTCTGGTGGCGCTCCGACCCTACGCCAGCTGGACCACGGGTCGCAGCAAAGAGCAACTGCTCAACGCGCTGCAATTGAAGCTCGAGAAGGCGATTCCCGGTGCCAGCTTCTCGTTCTCGCAGCCGATTCTCGACAATGTCAGCGAATCGGTGACCGGCTCCGCCGCCGACCTCGCGGTGATCGTGAGTGGTGATGACCAGCAGATCCTGCGACACACGGCAAACGACATCCTGAAGGTCGTCCAGAAAATCAAGGGCGCGTCGGAGAGCGGCCTCGAACAGGAGGGCACGCAGACGCAACTCGTGATCGACGTCGATCGTGAGGCCCTCGCGCGCTACGGTCTGAACATCAAGGACGTCAATGCGCTGATCGATCTCGCCGTCGCCGGTCGACCGGTCAGCACGGTGTACGAAGGGGAGCGACGCTTTTCGATCGCGCTGCGCTATACCAAGGCTGCGCGTGCGAGTGTGCCGGCGATTCAGGATCTGCAGCTGATCGGCTCCGGCGGCGCGCGCGTGCCACTGTCAGATGTTGCCCGTATCTCGATGGTCGAAGGCCAGACGATCATCGCGCGCGATGGCGGCCGACGTCAGGTCGGTGTGCGCACGAACGTGCGCGATCGCGACCAGGGGAGCTTCGTAGCAGAAGCGCAGGCCAAGGTGGCGGCGCAGGTGAAGATCCCGGAGGGCTATGCAATCCGCTGGGGCGGCCAGTTCGAGAACCTCACGCGAGCCAAGGCACGACTCAGTGTGGTCGTGCCGGTGACGGTGCTCCTGATCTTCGTGGTGCTCTTCATCCTGTTCGACAATTCGGCCAAGGATGCCGGCATCGTGCTCACCAACGTGCCGTTTGCCCTCGTCGGCGGCATCGCGGCGCTCTGGCTGCGCGGCATCAACTTCTCCGTATCAGCGGGCGTCGGCTTCGTCTCGCTGTTCGGCGTCGCGGTAATGTCGGGCGTGCTGCTCATCTCCTACATCAATGCGTTGCGGCAGGAGAAGCTGTACAAGCTCCGCGCGGCGGTGGTGGAAGGCGCGGCCACGCAGCTGCGACCGATCCTGATGATGATGATGGTCGCGCTGATCGGCCTCATTCCAGCGGCACGGGCAACGGGCATCGGATCGGACATCCAGCGGCCACTGGCGACCGTGATCGTGGGCGGCCTGCTCTCGGCGCTGGTGCTCACGCTGCTCGTCATGCCGGTGCTGTACTACGCCGTCGAGCGCCGGCTGGTCACGCAGCGCTTCAGGAAGCGTAACGAGAAGCGGAACCGCATCTCGAACGTCACGGTGGAAGAGCAGATCTGACTCGCAGATTGAGTCGTTCGGCAAAACTTACGTGACCTGGTGGTGACGCGAACGCGTTCCCAGACGCAGTTTGTAACGAGCCTTCTTCGCGAGAACGAATGAGCAAACTCGTTGTGAAATAAGGGGTTCCTGGCATGTACGTCACGGCTGCGCCTGAAGTGTGTCACGGTCGTGTGACATCAATTGTAACGCCACAATGGAAGGCGGATCTTCGACGCAACAACTTCATCCACGGGCCATCGCTTGCGTTTTCAGGCGTCGCCGTCGGCCGAACCGCCGCACACTCGTCGGTGCGCGCATGGGTGAATCAGCCTCCTGAGGGCCTCATGAAATCCTGGTCAGTCGGTAGCGCGATCGTCGCGCTTGCGCTTGTAGCCTCTTCCGCATCAGCTCAGATCACTAGCGGTTCCCTTGGCGGGCTGGTCGTCGACGACCTCAGCAAGCCAATTGCGAATGCAGCCGTCACCGTCACCTTCACGCCGACCGGTCTCGCGCTGTCGACGCGTTCGCGCGAGGACGGGCGTTTTGCCGTCAGCAACCTCCGCCCGGGCGGTCCGTACGCGGTCCGCATCGTATCCATCGGCTACTCGCCGATTACCACGCGTGACCTACGCGTCCAGCTGGGCCAGCAGACGACAGGCCGCTACGTGCTGCAGAAGGCGACCGTGCAACTGGCGGCAGTGACGGTGGCGGTCGATCGCCTCGCGCCAGCGTCGCTCAAGACCGGCACGTCGACGCAGATCGGCCAGACCCAGATTGCTCAGGTCCCAGCGCTCTCGCGCAGCCTTCAGGACATCACGCGCCTCAGCCCGACGGCGAACGGTGCCAGCTACGGCGGCTCCAACTACCGCTACAACAACCTGACCATCGACGGCGCCGCATCGAACGACGCGTTCGGCTTCAGCCAGTCGTCGGGCCAGTCCACCGCGTCGGTGCCCACGGGCACGCCGGGCGGACTCGCACGCTCGCAGCCCATCTCGCTCGACGCGATCGAAGCCGTCTCGGTTGCCATCGCGCCGTATGACGTCAAGATCGGCAACTTCACAGGCGCCAGCATTAATGCCGTCACGCGCTCAGGCACGAACCAGTTGACCGGATCGCTCTACAGCTTCGGCCGGAATCCGTCGCTGGTTGGCAACGGTCTCTCCGGCTCGATTCCGACTGACTTCCGTGAGTTCCAGTACGGCGGCCGGATCGGTGGCCCGATCATCCCGGACAAGCTGTTCTTCTTCCTGAACGCGGAACTCTCGCGCCGCACCGATCCTGTCCTGTTCGCACCGGGCTCGAATGGTGCGCTGCTCACGGCGCCGGTGGCTGCGCAGGTGCGTGACTCGCTCGCCTCGTACGCTGCGCGCGCCGGATATCCCGGCTTTAATACCGGCACGATCTCGAACTACTCGATTCCGGCCAACAGCGAGAAGTATTTCGTTCGCTTTGATGCAAACCTCGGTCGCACGGTGCTCACGCTGCGCGACAATTACGTCAACGCTCTCGCGGGCAACCTCGAGCGCGCCCAGGCGCTCAACAAGCTCGGCTCGCAGGACTTCACGCACTTCAGCCAGAACAACAGCCTCGTGGCTGAGGCGAAGACGCAGGTGAACGACAACCTGTCGAACAGCCTGATTCTTGGCTTTTCGGTGGTCAACGATCATCGCACGCCGTTCGGGTCACAGCTCTCGCCGCAGATCGAGATTCAGGATCTCGGCTACGGTCAGGTCAACGCCGGAAGCGATCGCGAATCGTCAGTCTACAAGCAGCGCACGCGCACGCTCGAATTGACCGATAACGCGACATGGACCAGCGGCATCCACACGCTCACGCTCGGCACGCACAACGAGTTGTACAACGTGCAGTACACGTTCCTCAATTCGTACAACGGACGCTGGCAGTATCCGAACATCGCAGCATTCCTTGCCGGACAGCCGAACCGCATCCGTGCCACGTACAGCCCGACGAACAACGCACTTGGCAGCGTGAGCGGAACGCCGGGCGCTGACTTCAACGTCTTCACGCCCAGCGTCTACCTGCAGGACGAAATCGCACCGGCCAACAACTTCAAGATGACGTTCGGTGTGCGCGTCGATGCGACGAGCACCGAACAGGCCAGCCAGTCAGCTGCGTTCTCGAACTTCGCGGCGGCCGATGGCAGTACACCGTTCGCTCAGTATACGAACAACTATGCAAAGACGATCTTCGTCTCCCCGCGCGCCGGCTTCACGTGGGAAGTGAAGCCCGAGGTCACCGTGCGCGGTGGTGCTGGCCTGTTTCAAGGTCGTATGCCGTTCGCCTGGTTCGCGTATCCGTACCTGAATAACGGACAGCAGTTCGCCAACGTGGATTATCGCCCGGCGTATGGTGCGACGCTCACCAGCGTGCCTCTGATCATCGATCCGACCAAGCAGCAGACCATCAATACGACGTACAATCAGGGCAACGTCTACGAGATCAATCTGATCAATAACAATTACGTGCAGCCGCAGATGGCGCGCACGAACCTCGCCATCGATTTCCGCCTGCCTTCGCAGACCACGTTGACGCTCGAGGGTACGTACTCGAAGACGGTGAAGGATATCCTGTATACCAACCAGGACATCCCGGTGTCATCGGGCAACCTCGGCGGCGCCGACCAGCGCGCCATCTACCCGTCTTCTCGCCTTGCGGCCCCCGCGGGCTCGTCGAATCCGTTCTCCGCAGTCTACGTCCTCGGTAACACCAACCTGGGCTACCGTTACAGCCTCACCGCCGATTTGCGCACGCAGTTCGGGAGTGCATTCAATCTCGGTGGCACGTACACGTACGGTCAGTCGAAGGACGTGGCTAACGGACAGCGCAACTCGCCGCAGTCGAACGTCGAATACAACCAGCTCGTGACGGCGAATGCCTATCCGCTCACGTTCTCGAACTTCGACCTGCGGCACCGCCTGATCGGCACCGCGAGTTACAATCACAGCTGGAGCATGCGCACGTCGACGTCGGCCACGCTGATTTACACGGGGCAGTCGGGCAGCCCATACAGCTACGTGTACTCGGGCGATCTGAACAACGACGGCTCGAGCAACAACGACCTGATCTACATCCCCCGCGATGCCAGCGAGATCAAGCTCATCCCGTCCTCACGACCGGCCGGGCAGAGCGACACGCGCAGTGCGGCGGACATCTGGAATCAGCTCAACCAGTTCATCTCGAGCGATCCGTACCTCAACAGCCATCGCGGTCAGACCGCGGAGCGCAATGGTCCGCGCACCCCGTGGAACCACCGCGTCGACCTGCGCGTCGCGCAGGACATCAAGATCGATGGCAGCGCCACCGCGCACTCCATGCAGCTCACGTTCGATGTCATCAACCTCGGCAACCTGCTCAAGAACAGCTGGGGCAAGTACTACTTCGTTCCGAACCTGAACAACCAGAACGTCTACCCGATCGCGTACCGGAGCGGTCGCGCCGTCGGGGCCACGCCGAGCTTCAGCTTCGACCCGATTGGCACCCCGTATCAGACGGACGACTTCCAGTCGCGCTGGCAGATGCAGGCTGGCATCCGCGTCTCATTCTGATCGCTGCCTCTGGTGTGCGTCCGCGGGGCCGGTGCTGCATGCGCCGGCCCCGCGGCGTTTCGGGTACGGCAACCGGTTTCTCCGACGGTCACGGTCTCAGGCACAGTTAAGCATTGTTCCTGCACGTTCTTCCAGGCAAATTGCGGCGAAGGCAATCCGTACACTTCTGGCATCAGCGCACACTCGGTGCGCGTCGCGGCGCCGATGCCGCAGCTTCTGGATTCCGTAAATGACCGAAACGCAGGAACGCTTCCTCCGCACCGTCCTGACCCGCGTGCCGCTCGAGACGGTCGTCGAGATGCATCTCTTTCCGCCGATCCGTCGCGGAACGCTGGAGACAGGTGTGGCCGTCATTGCGACCGTGCTGCCGACGGCGGCGCTGACGATGCTCGACATCGAGAGGGACGCGGTCGACGCAAGCGAGGACAGCGCACTCGCGGACGTCGCGCTCGACGACGTCGCGCTCGACGACGTCGACACCAGCACCGATACGCTGGTGCACGATCCGCTGGCCGACGCCGAGCAGGTGGCCGCAACGGTCGCAACGCTCGAGGAAGGTGATGAAGTCGGCGAGATCTTCACCGGCGCCGTGCATGACGAGGGCGACCTCGAAACTGTCGACGGCGATCCCGGTGCGGTCGAACTGGTGGATGACGTGCGCGGTGACGCCTCGCGGGGCGCCGACGACACGGCGAACGACGAGAGGGAGGCGGTGCTCGAGACGGTTCGCATCCCGTCGGCGCGCCTCCGCATCCTGACGGCGAGCTACCGTCACACGATCAAGGGTGTCGAACGCGGCAAGTGGAGCGTCGAGGTGCAGGAAGAGGCCGACGCACCACTGGAAGCGGTGGAGCTGGTGCTGCGCGGCGTGCGGCATCGCAGCACGGAGCCGGCGGATCCTGAGCTCGTCAGTCATGACGCGCTGGCGGCGCTGCTGACGCCCGCCGCTGTCGCGCCGGCCGCGTAACGGCGCGTCACCAACAGAGGACGCATTCCGCATGGACGTGCGCGACAACGAACTGCAGCAGTTCCGCACCTATCTGCGTCAGCACAATCTGCCGGTCACGCAGCAGCGCCTCGCGATTGCCGGCGTCGTCTTCGCCTCCGATCGTCATCTCTCGGTTGAAGAGGTGGCGCATGACGTATCCGAGCAGGGCGAAAACGCGGGCACGGCGACGATCTATCGCACGCTCGATCTGCTGGTGAAGAGTGGCCTCGTCGTCGAGCGCGATTTCGGCGAGGGCTTCCGCCGCTTCGAGCCGACGCGCGGCATCCCGCATCACGAACACATGTTGTGCACGGTGTGTGGTCGCGTCGATGAATTCCGTGACGAACGTCTCGAGCGCATGACGACGATCATCGCCGAGTCGCATGGCTACAGCCGCCAGCGTCATCGGCTCGTGATTTACGGCGTGTGTGCCGACTGTCAGCGCAGCGGTGGCCCAGGCAGATAGCCGGCCGGTGCGGCAGTAACTTCTTCGTATGGATCCCGGCGCCTCGATCTCGTACGCACTCGCATTCTCGGCCGGCCTGCTGAGTTTTCTGTCGCCGTGCGTGCTGCCGCTGGTCCCGAGTTACGTCACGTTCATCACCGGCCTTGGCCTCGATGATGTGAGCGCGTCGCGACGGACCGCGCTGGTGCACGGGCTGCTGTTCGTGAGCGGCTTCACACTGATCTTCCTTGCACTTGGCGCCACGGCGACGGTGCTCGGCCGGCTGCTGTTCCTGCATCGCGTCTGGATTGCGCGCGCGGGCGGCAGCATGCTGATCGTCTTCGGACTCTACCTCGCGGGCCTGCCGCGACTCCGTGCGCTCGATCGCGAGCGCCGCATGCATCTCGCCGACAAGCCGATCGGCTACCTCGGCACGGTGTTCGTCGGCATTGCATTCGGCGCGGGATGGACGCCGTGCCTCGGCCCTGTGCTCGGCGGCATTCTGGCGTACACGTCATCGATCGCCGATCTCCGACGCGGCTTGCTGCTGCTGCTCTGCTACGCGCTCGGTCTGGGCCTTCCGTTTGCCGTGTCGGCGCTGATGGTCGATCGGTTTCTCGGCTGGTTCCAACGCGTTCGCGTGCATCTGGGAAAGGTCAATCGCATCGCCGGCGCGCTGCTGATCTGCGTCGGGCTGCTGATGCTCACGGGCGCGTTCACGACCATCGCCGGGTGGTTGAGCGACCAGACACCGGAGTTCCTGCGCAGCCGCATCTGAGCGTCGATCAGACTGCCACGGCCTCGAGCTCGTCGCTCACCTGCTGACGGCGCAGCAACTGCCAATAGCGCCCGCGTGCACTCACCAGCACGTCGTGCGTCCCCTGCTCGGTGATGCGGCCCTCGTCCAGCACGACGATCCATGTTGCATCGCGCACGGCACTCACCCGATGCGACGTGATCAAGGCCGTGCGACCCGCCAACTCCTCGCGCAGGCCCTGCAGAATGGCGGCTTCGGTGCCGGTGTCCACGGCGCTCAGGGCATCATCCAGCAGCACGATCTGCGGATCGCGCGCCAGTGCGCGTGCGATGGCGGCGCGCTGCTTCTGACCGCCACTCAGGTTGATGCCACGTTCGCCGAGAATCGTGTCGTAACCATCGGGCAGATCGACGATCGCCTTG
>JBBRLZ010000089.1:0-12982 GCA_038231095.1 Gemmatimonadales bacterium | reverse complement strand
TGCGAGCGGACGGCGAGCAGCTCCCCGAACCCCACACGTACGCGACCATCGTCGAAGTTGCCGCATAACACGGGTTGCTGCTGACAAAGTGGCCGACCGTCCGTGCGCAGGATAAGGGTCAGGTGGCCACTTTGCAGCAGAACCCTGTCTCGTTACGCTTCGTCAGGCGTGCCGCTTCTCAGCCTGACCATCGCCCGTGCGGCGTCTCTATTTTTTGGATCAACGTCACGCAAATAGGGAGCCCGAATGTGGCGCATCGCGCTCAGGGTGAGTGCTGTACTCCTGACACTGCATGGCGTCGCCACGATAGTGTTCGCATTCAAAGTGCGCGGCGGCAGCACGACCGATCAGCTGGCGTTTTCGAATCACGGCGTCACGTTCATCACCATCGCCCTTCTGAATGTCGTGGCATGGCAGCAGCCTCCCCGCACCAGATCTCTATCGCGCCTGGTGCACGCCGTGAACATCACCGTGCTGGCATTCTGTCTCTCGTTCGCTCTCGTGCAGCCGGAACCTCCCGCGTTCGTGGCGGCGTGTCTCATGTTCGTGCTGACAGTGGCGGCGGTCGGCTCGGATGTCGCGCTCCGGCGTCTCGCCGCGGCGCCTGCGCGGGGCACTTCCGAAGAGCACCGTGCAGCCTAAGTCGTCGTTGCAGGGGACTCGCTTCGCTCGTCGCTGAACTCCAGATCGTCAGGCGTCACACATCACCACGACAGGTACGCGCATGATCGACGCTCCGAGACCGCCCCTACCGCCATTTGATGCGAACTCGGCTGCGACAAAGGTTCGCATGGCTGAAGACGCTTGGAATGCCCGTGACCCAGAGCGAGTTTCGCTCGCCTACTCGGCGGAAAGCATCTGGCGGAACCGGGCCGAATTCCTTCAAGGCCGACAGGCCATTGTCCAGTTCCTGACTCGAAAGTGGGCAAAGGAACTCGACTATCGTCTCATCAAAGAACTGTGGGCATTTCAAGGCAATCGGATCGCTGTACGCTTCGCCTACGAGTGGCACGACGAATCGGGAAATTGGTTCCGCTCGTATGGGAATGAGAACTGGGAATTTGATGAAGGCGGCTTTATGTGCCGCCGCATCGCGAGCATCAACGACCTTCCCATCCAAGAAGCAGATCGAAAATATATGTGGCCGTTGGGCCGTCGCCCTGACGATCACCCAGGACTGTCCGAGCTTGGCTTGTAGTAATCACTGTGACGCCTGACCTGCCAATGGAGCGGACGCCTTCTCTCTACGCGCTCCAGCGCCGCGCATCGGCGCGTGAGGCAGAAACCAGCACGTGCATTACGCCGTAGGGTGTGCTATGGAAACCGTTCAGAGCCTCGCGACGCATCTCGGCCTCGGCGCTTTTCTCGCGAACGTCGATCGCGCCTGCGGCCGTCACCACTTGCTCGAGCATGCGCAGCAGGGCGAGTTCCATCACGATCTCGTGCTTGAGCTGCCGGCGCCGCCGGCGTCATTGCCAGGCTCAATGCTCGTCGTTGCAACAAATTGCAACGGTGGGGTCAAGGAAGTGCTGTGTTTCGCAGTGCGCCCGTCCGTGCAGGCACTGTGGCATCATCGCTGCCCGAACAATCCCGAATTCGCGGGCGCGTTACCACCGATTCTTGCGAGCGTGCGGACGCACCACTGGTTCGATCCGTGCGCACTGCTTGCTCCGGACGCGCGGAGTGAGTTGCGCCCTGAGGCGCGGGAGCGGCAGCCTGGCGGGGGCTGGCGCGCGAAGTCATGTGGAGTACGCTCGACAAATACAGGCGCGAAGCGAGTCTGAACACGTGCCGTGTTGGGAATCGTGGCTTCTTGCTGAATGATCGGGAACATCGGCAACACTTTAGTCCGGCAACATCCTTTACACGCGCGCCAGCTCTGAATGATGTAATCGCGTTCGGCGGGCCGGTCCGTGCAATCTGCGGCCGGTCGTGCCTGTCGAAGCGCCGAGCGCTGCAGGCCTGACACGTACGATCGCGCACACATCGAGGCTCGGAGAACCCCGGCTAGCGTGATTGCGCCATCGCGCCAGACGAGTAGACGATCCGGCCGCCGACGACGGTGAGCAGGCTGCGTGTGGCGGGAAGCTCCGCCGCCGGCACCGAGAAGATGTCCTGCGACAGGATGGCGAAGTCTGCCAGCATGCCAGTCGCCAGGCTCCCCTTCTGTCCTTCCGCCCATTCCATCACCGCCGCACCGCGCGTGAGGATCATGGCAGCCTCCTCGCGCGTGATCGCCTCGGCCGGCCGATTGGCCATCGTCACGGCGCCGGCAAAGTCCACGAACGGATTCGGTTGTCCATCGGAACCATACCCCACTGGAATGCCGGCAGTCAGCCAGCTGCGGTACGCCGCACTCGTGCGCGGCTGCGCGATGTACAGGCCCATCGCCTTTGCGCGGGCCACCAGCGGCCCGTACAGGCGGCTCGCGTGCTCGATGCGCACACGCTTCGTGCGCCACACCGAATCAGGCGCCAGCGACTGCATCAGGTTCATCACGAGCACGATGCTGCTGTCACCCACCACGTGCAGCATCAGCTGGTCGCGCGGACCGGAACCGCGGAGCGCCTCCTGCAGCATGGCACGCACGGTGTCGACGGGAAAGTTCAGCGCGCCGAACCACCCGGGGCGCCCCGGGTACGCCGTGCGGTTGAGCGCACCCTGCTCCTGCGGTGTGCCTTCGAGCACGTACTTCACACCGGAGACGCTGATCATCGGCCCCGCGGTAGCGGGAGCGGCCGACCAGTCGCGCAGGCGACGCCCGCGCACATCGGTCATCGGCCAGCGCACCACCCGCACACGCATCGGCAATTCCGCGGCCCTCAGCACGCGTAGCGTAGTGGCCGCATCCCACGCGCTCGCCATGTCCTGCATGCTCGTCACACCGAAAGCGAGACGCGAGGAGACCTCCTCGCGCAGCGCCCGTGCGGTGGTCGCGACGTCCATCCTGGACAGCATCCGCTGCAGTGGCGACCAACCGGCATACTCGCCCAGCAAACCCGTCACGCGCCCACGTGCATCGCGCTCGTATGTCCCGCCAGCGATGTCCGGCGTCTCGTCGGCAATGCCCAGGGCGCGCAGTGCTGCGCCGTTGACGACGATCCCATGTCCCCACGGGGCGCGCAGCAGCACGGGATGCCGCGGGGCAACGACATCGAGCGCCGCACGTCGCGCTGCGGTGTCGAACAGGATGCGCGTGCCGAGGGTGGTTTGCAGCCAGGTGCCGGGCGCGGTTCGCGCCGTGATGGCACGCAGGGAATCCTGCACTTCCTGCAGCGTCGGGCCGGCCGGTGTGGCGTCGCTGGTGCGGAACGCGGTACCGAACGCCGCTTCGCCGAAATGCACATGCGCATCGTTGATCCCCGGGATCACCACGCGCCCGCCGGCACTCACGCGCCGCGTGGCCGGTCCGGCCAGCGCGCTGATCTCGGCCGTGGTCCCCACCGCCACAATGCGATCACCCCGCACGGCAAACGCCTCGACCCAGCGGCGCGCCGTGTCGGCGGTGAACACTTTGCCGTCGGTGACGATCAGGTCCGGTGCCGGTGTTGCCTGTGCAGACGTTCGCCCGGCCAGACTGGCGCTGCACACGGTGAGCAGGACGATCCGGCACGCGAACACGCGGCCAGCGGACGCACGACGAGGCAGTCGGGACATGGAGCGCACGTGAGCGGTTGGGTACCCGGCGCCTGACGCCGTGGTGCTGTGCCGGACGACTCCCGTCAACCTACGCCGCGCACGAAACGCCCGCGAGCCGTCAGTGCCGCGGTGTCAGGTGTCGCAGCCGGCGACCGCGCCAAAGCGGCCCACCTCTCGCAGCCGTGACAACACCGCATCGGCCAGCACTTCACTCAGCGACTCGCCGAGCGTCCAGTCGATGTCACGCTCGATCACTGCGCTGGTGACGTACGCTCAGAAAACGTGGGCAGGTTGAGAGCAAGGAACAGAGCGGTGCGTTGACGGTCCAGCGCCCCGGCAAGTGTGCGCCGGAACGATCGGACGAACGAAGACGACATCCAGTCCCTGCTACTTCGCCGCGCTCTCACGCAAGACGACGAGCAGCTCGTCCAGCTGATCGAACGTCTCGAACATTGCATCGGCTGCACCGGTACCGGCAGCGTCGAGTGCTTCCTTCGACGGATAGGTCTCAGTCACGACTACCACCGTCTTGCCGCTCTCTTCCTCGAAGGTCACCGTCGTGACCGACCCGCCCTCGCCACCTTCGTCATTCGTCCACGCGAGGCGCGAATGCGGCGTCACGTCGACATACGTGCCGAAGAACGCCATGGGCTCGGGGGCAAAGTCGAAGACCAGTCGGTACTGACCACCCACACGAGCATCCAACTCGCAGGACAACAGGGTCATTCCCATCGACTTGGGCACCCACCAACGCCGGAACAACTCGGCCCTGGTAAACGCCTCGAATACCATGCGCGCCGGGCCGTTGATGGTCCGCGTGACGACTACTTCGCGGTCCGACGTCCGCTCCACCGTGGTGCGGTTCTTCACGGGGACGGACTCACTTTCGCTTCCTGCGGTCATCGCTCTTCTCCTTTCGTGTCAGTTCAGAGACAACACTCTCCAACTCGTCGAAACGTGCGTCCCAGCGCTCCCGGTAGCTCTCGAGCCACGCCGTCGCTTCGTCCAATCGGCGCGGGCCCAGCTCGCACCGCCGCACACGCCCGATCTTCTTCGTCGTGACGAGTCCCGCCTGCTCCAGAACGCCGACGTGCTTCTTCATGCCCGTGAGCGTCATGTGGAACTTGTCGGCCAGCTCCGTGATCGACGCGTCGGCTCGTCCGAGCTGCTCGAGAACGCCACGCCGCGTGGCGTCCGAGAGCGCGGCGAACGACGTATCAATCCGGGTCGTGATATACTGAACCATATGGTTCAGTATCTAACACAGGCGGTCGCGGCATGCAAGCGGTGGCCGCGAAGCACGTTGTGTCCTGCGATCTCAGCGGAGCGAGCGCACCCGTGACCGATCAGACAACGTCGCTGCCCTTGCTGCGATGACGTCTCTGCCGAATGGCGCATCGTACCGGCGCAGACTGCCGGCGCCCTGAGTCTCAGTGTGTTCGTGCGCCTCGGGCTCGCCCGACACCGTGGAACGCAGTGTGATCGCTCGTGGCACCGCCATTCGGCCAGCCTGGCCCACGGGAGTCTGAATCTCCGTGAACAGCCGGGCACATAGCCGAGCACTCGTCCGCCAGATGCTTTCCACGTTGGTCAGCTCTCTGGCACCCGGGAGGAACACCACGTTGCCGCGATCAGATGGGCGAAGACGCGTCCAGCTTCCGAGGCTCGTGAGAATTTGGCCACGTGGATGCGTTTCGTCGCCAGAGTCGCCTCGACGCCGAGGTCGCTCCCAAGGGCTCACTCTCCGACGAGAGCGTAAAAATGGTGTCAGGAATTGCACGATCACTGGTCGCAGCCGCGCTGCTGGCAGTGCCTGGGGTGGTCGAGGCGCAGGGCGATCTGTTAGTCGGCACAGGCGTGTCCATCGTGAATGGTCGCGATGTGCGATGGTCCGTTTCGCAGGATGGTTCGTCACTCCTGTCGGGCGTTCCGATGACCGTCGCGCTGCCCGGGGTCACGCCGGTCCCCGGCCAGTACAACTGGATCAGCGCGAACGCGACGGGAAGCTTCATCCGACCCAATTTCACCGACAGATACACGGCGCGTACGATCTTCACGCTCGGCGCTGGGGACCGCATCTCGATAACGATGCTCTGCGCGGTGAAGGACACACCACTCGGGATCTGGATCAACGGCACTCAGGTACGAAGCGGCGACGCGTGCGGTGGAGCGAACGACAGCGGGTTCGGTCCGGCGCAGACATTCACCGACTTCCTGGCAGGAACTCACGTCATCGACGTGAAGTGGTCCGGTGACGGCACGGCTGACGGCCTGATCGTATCGATGACCTATGTGTTGAACGGTCCTCAAGCGCCACCGACCGGCGTGGTGCCGGAACCGTCGACCTGGGTTCTCATGCTCTCCGGCTTCGGGATGCTCGCGATTGTGGCGCGTCAGCGGAGACGCGTGCAGTAACCGCGTTCGCGACGATCAAAGACTAAAGAACACCGCGCGACGCGCTCGAATCGACGGAGACTGTCTTCGATTCGGGCGCGTGGTCGGATGCGGTGCCGACCAGAGCTGCAGCGCGGTGTGGTATCGTCCAGCCGATGCATCTCGCAGACGTAGCGCTCGATGCATCGCGCAGCGTCAGAAGGCGGTTCGCGGCACCATTGCCGGCACGGTGTTTCTCGGCACCGCCAGTCGAGGTGAAGGGTCGCTCCGTGTGCCCGTTCCTCGAGACCTCGGTAACGAGGCGGGCATAGGCTGCGGCGACACCGTCGAGGTCATGCTCGAACTCGACTTGGAGCCGCGGCCAGTGGACATCCCGCACGAGCTTCAGGCGGTTTCGATGCCGATCCAGACGTCGCCGCACGCTACGACACGTTGCCTCCCTCTCTCCAGCGCGCCTGGGCTGCATACGTTGCGGAGACCAAGCGACCGGAAACGAGATTGCGCCGCGCACACGATGCACCTGGTGGGATCCGCGCCCGTGCCTTCCCCAGTCAGCGTGTCCAACACGGAGGAGTGCGACGGTGCAGCCCGACCCATCGGTTCCTGGTGACGCGAATGCGGCACTGCTCTTGGCGCATCGCGCGGAACTGGTTCGCCCGCTCGAAGCAGACACCTGCGATGATCGGTCCGATTCACCCTTCACTCTGAGCACCGCATGTCTCCCGATCGAATCGTGCGAGCCGCCCTCTGGGTCAGCGTGCCGATCAATGCGCTGGGCGTTCTGGTTTTCACGCCGCTCGCGTTCGGATACGCCTCGCCGCTGCTTCCGGTTGCTGCCCCACGGTTCTTCGCGGCCCAGATCGACTTCGTCATCGCGCTGTTTCTGGTCGTGTACGCGTGGCTCGCAGTGCAACCACGCCTGAATCGTGGCCTCGTGGTTGTCGGCGGTGCTGGAAAAATCGGCTTCTTTGCGTTGACCGCCGTGTACGCAGTGGTCGGCGACCTGCCGATGAGCATGGCGGTGAATGCCACGCCGGATCTGGTCCTCGGCGGTGTGTTCCTCTGGTGGGCACACGCGGTGAGGCTCGCACCTTTCGCTGCTGACAGCACGACCACGCCGCTGTGATCAGGTTGCTGCTCAACGCAGCCTCGTTACAGCAGAAGCACCCTCGCTTCGCATCACCGCAG
This sequence comes from Gemmatimonadales bacterium, assembly GCA_038231095.1. Classification (GTDB taxonomy): domain Bacteria; phylum Gemmatimonadota; class Gemmatimonadetes; order Gemmatimonadales; family Gemmatimonadaceae; genus JACMLX01. The sequence goes on along the minus strand of JBBRLZ010000089.1, from coordinate 5,761 downwards.
CCACGATCGCGCCATATCACTGACCACTGGCCTGACCCTGCGATCAACGGTTGCGCCCTGCAGCGTTACTCGAGCGCAGGCCCGGTCAGCGCATCACGGCGTTCGGCGGAGGTCATCCACCACCGCCCTGAACATCCGCGCCATGTCGATCATCGCCGCCTTCGCCGCCGGCACGACCGTTGTCATGTGCATGAACCCGTGCACGAGTCCCGCCACGCGCCGAGAGCGCACCATCACACCAGCAGCGTCGAGCGTCGATGCGTACGCTTCTCCTTCATCGCGTAACGGGTCGAACGCAGCCGTGATGACGACGGTTGCGGGTGATCGATCGAGGTCAAGACTCTGGCGCGGACTGACACGTGGATCCGCACGCAACTCGGCGTTGATCCCCAGATACAACTGTGTGAACGCCGTCATGTCGGCACGTGTGAGCACGTACCCGTCTGCGAACAGCGCCTGCGATGGCGACTCGTCACGCGCGTCGGTGGTGGGATAAATGAGGAGTTGCGCCGCGAGCGGCGTACCCTCGCGCGCGACGGCGAGCGCTGCAACTGCCGCCAGATTGGCGCCGGCGCTGTCGCCACCCGCGCACACGCGTAACGGGTCCGCACCAAGCTCCGTCGCATGCGCGATCGCCCATCGCAGCGCTGCGCAGCAGTCTTCCATCGGCGTCGGAAACGGGTGCTCAGGTGCCAGTCGATAGCCGACGCTCAGCACATGCATGTTGCCGTAGTGCGAGAGCATGCGACACGGCTCGTCATGCGTGTCGAGATCGCAGATCACGAAGCCGCCGCCATGAAAGAACACCAGCAACGGCTGCGGAGTGCTGGCGTCTGCCGGGGCGTAGTGACGTGCCTGCAGTGCGACGCCGTGGCCATCGATTGTGATGTCGCGCACGCGGCCGACGGCCGTCGGTATCGCACCGGCATCGAGCGAGACCGCGCGGATCTCGCGACGATTGCGCGCCCGCGCCTCAGCGGGCGTCGGACCGCACATCAACTCAACCGGCTTCCGACGACGTGCCGCAAGAATGAACTGCACGTGCGGATCGAGGGTCTGCCCGGCCACGGTGCGCGGCGATTCACCGATCATCCGCAACAACCAACTGCCCGGGAGCGCCGACAGTGCGCGCGCGACTCGGCCTTCGATACGTTCGCGCGACGATGGCCGGTCGGAGTGTGTGTGCGCGTCAGACATGCACGGTGGTGTTCTGAGGTGACCTGCGGCGTGGCGACAGTCGATATGCATTTGCGTCGACGCGCGACACCGTGCGACGGAAGCGGCCCACGCCATCGGGCCAGAGTGTCGAATTCCGCCCGGTGCGATCGAGATACCAGCTGCTGCAACCGCCCGCATTCCACGTGGTCGTCGCGAGGCGGGCATCGAGCATCGCGACGTACGCGCGCTGGGCTTGCGCATCGGGTTCCGCCGACCCGGCGTCGCGCGCGGCCATCAGGCGCAGTACGCCGAGGACATGCTCGATCTGCGCCTCGACCATCAGCATGACCGAGCTGTGACCGAGCGCGGTGTTGGGGCCGAGCAGCATGAACAGATTCGGGAATCCGGCTTCGGTGGTGCCCATGTACGCCGTCGGGCTGCCCTGCCATACATCAGCCAGCGATCGACCCTCACGACCCACGATGAGCGGCGCGAGCGGCGGATCGGTTGGCCGGAAGCCGGTGCCGAGGATGATGGCATCCGCGTGATGCAGTGCGCCGTCGGCGGTGACGACGCCTGTTGGCTGAATCGACGTGATCGCCTCAGTCACGAGTGAGACGTTCGGTCGCTGCAGGGCGGGGTAGTAGTCATCGGACACGAGAATCCGTTTGCAGCCGATCCGGTAGTCGGGCAGCAGTCTCGCGCGTAGTGTCGGGTCGCTGATCTGCGACTCCATGAACGTCCGCGCGCGCCACTCCACCACGCGCGCTGCGTTGCGGTGCCGAAAGGGATAGACCAGCGCTTCGCGCATCGCGTACAGCAGTGCGCGCTCCACACGCTGCGTCACCGGCATCGTGCGATAGAGCGACTTCCGCCATGCCGGCACCGGCTTGTCATGACGTGGCAGAATCCATGGCGGTGTGCGCTGAAAGACCTCGAGTTTTGCCACGCGCGGCTGAATCTCCGGGACGAACTGGATCGCCGACGCACCGGTCCCGATCACGGCGACGCGTCGGCCTTTCAGGTTGAAATCGTGATCCCACTGCGCCGAGTGAAACAGGTGACCCGTGTACGAGTCGAATCCGGGAATGTTCGGAATGATCGGATCACTGAGTGCTCCACTGGCCATCACGACGGCTGAACTGCGCCAGGCGTCGGTCGCGGTCGTGACGGTCCACAGCTGCGCGGCATCGTCCCAGACCGCACCGGTGACATTCTGATCGAAGACGAAGTGTCGATCGATGTCGTAGTCACGTGCGCACTTCCGCAGATACGCCCAGATCTCGGGCTGCGGCGAGAAGCTGCGACTCCAGTCCGGGTTCGGCGCGAACGAGAAGGAGTAGAGAGACGACTGCACGTCGCACGCACAGCCGGGATAACTGTTGTCGCGCCACGTTCCACCCGAATCGTGTGCGCGCTCGAGGATCACGAAATCTTCGATTCCTTCCTGGCGCAGCCGGATCGCGATGCCGATTCCGGAGAATCCGCCGCCAATGATGACGAGGCGCGCGACGCGCGGTTCGGCAGCAGCACTCATATCGATCACGGACCATGAGGAATCAGGGCGACACGCACGCGGTCATCCGCACGGACGCCGCCGGATGGCGGCCCGCAGCGCTGGGTGGATAGTGTGCCGGGGGACTGGACTCCGCTACCGGCTGGCGCCGGGGCCCCTGGCATGCAAGAGTGTAGCACCCCCACCTCAGCCGCGGAGCGGTGCATGGAACCCACTATGGCGCACGGCAAGATCTGTTACATCGTGATTCCCGCACGCGACATCGCGGAAGCGGCGTCGTTCTACGAGTCGGTATTCGACTGGCACATTCGACGTCGCGACGATGGCTCGGTTGCCTTCGACGACAGCGTCGGGCAGGTCAGCGGCACGTTCGTCATCGGCCTGCCGCCCTCCACAACGCAAGGCGTCTTCATTCACATCATGGTCGCGAACGTCGTGGAGACGATGGCGGCGATCTCGGTGAATGACGGCGAAGTGCTCGAGGGGCCGGGTCGTGATGCGCCGGAGATCACGGCGCGGTTCAGTGATCCGTCGGGGAATGTGTTCGGGATTTATCAGGAGCCATCGCTGGCGGCCTGAGTCACGCGGCGGTGCCGCCGATCAGGCCCGGTACGATTTCGCTCAGCTCGCCGAGGGAACCGGAGCCGCGCCGTTCAGTGCAGTGCAGACGTCACGTTGACCAGAGTCGCGTGATTTCATACTGATCGAAGGCCGATTCATTCGAGATCAATGCCATACGCTCCTCGCGTGCCTGCGCGATCAACATCCGATCGAAAGGGTCGCGGTGGTTGCCGGACAACGCTCCTGCTGCCTGCGCATGTTCGAGTGTGATGGGCAGCGGAATGAATCCCTGCTGCCGAACTTCGCGTGCAAAGTCGACAGCAACCCCTCCCGCATCAGGCAGCTTCCCGATGCGGTGTTTTGTAGTGACTTCCCAAGCGGAGGCTGCGCTGACGAATACCTCGTTGTCAGAGTCCGCGATCGCCTCTCGCACCAGCACTGGAAGCTGAGAATCGCCCGACAACCACCAGAGCAGTGCGTGCGTGTCGAGCAGGATTCGCATACTCGGCTACTTGTGCCAAGGGTCGAGTTCCTCATCCGGCAGCGCATCGAAGAACGCGGCCGAGACGAACAGCTTGCCCTTGAGGGCGCCAAAGCGACGCGCGGGGGGATTCGGCGTGATAGGCACAAGGCGCACGGCGGGCACCGTGTCGCGCATGATGACGATTTCCTCCCCCGCCTCTGCGGCTGCGACCAGAGCGGAGAGTTGGGACTTTGCTTTATGCATTGTGACCATCTGCATGTCAGATACTCGCAGTCAGGGATGGTTAGCTAAGGCATTAGCCATTTCCTCAAGTATCGCTCAGTCATGCTGGAGGTGCAATGCAGAATCGTGCTGCGTCAGCAAATCAGCCCTCCGCGGACCGCAGCAGGATCCCGGCTCGTTGCCACGCTGTGGTCAACCGGCATGTCAGAGGCAGATCGCGCCTTGCAAGCTGACCACGCGCGCCGCTGACCACGGGAAATCCATACGACACGTGCGGCTGGGCGTTGCCCCGGTTCGTGCGACTTCATCTGCCAGCATCCCCTCGCCCCTTCGCAGGAAACGAAGTTTCGGAATGCCTGCTAGCCCGCGGCGCGCGTCGATGGCACCGGCGTGCTCGCCGCAACGTCGACCAGCAGCTCACACCGCCCACAGGCGTGCACCAGTGTCGCTGGCCATTCAGGGGCATAGCCTGATGCCGCGAGCATGCGAGTGACCGTCTCGCGCTTCCCCTCGCCCCACGCGACCATCACCGCGTCACGCGCCGCGACAATCGTCGCGATGCCAACGGTCACGCCGGAACGCGGCACGTTGTCGAGCGTGCCCAGCCCGGGAAAGGTGACGAGATTGTCGCGCCGCGTCTGTGCGGAGAGCGTCACGATGCGCGAGCGGCTGTCGAGCGGACTGCCTGGCGGATTGAACGCCACATGTCCATCGCCCGCGCCGGATGCGATGAGAAAAAAGTCGATCCCGCCGGCTGCCTCGATCCGTGCGTCGTACGCCGTCGGCTCGTGTGGATCGGGAAACCACACCTGGTGATCACTGATCCGGAATTCCGATGGCAGTGCAGCGTTCAACGGCCCGACGATCTCGTCGCGCGTGAACGCGTGACACGACGGCGCACCTACCGCCATGGCATACTCGAATCCAGTCGCCGTCTCGATCAGATACTCGTCCATCATGACGAGTGTGACGTGCCTGAGCGACTGCGGTTCATGCATCAACTGCGCGGCCATCGCCGCGTACACCGGCCGCGGTGTGCGACCGGTGGGCAGGCCGAGCAGATACCGTCGCCCCTCATCACGCGCCATGGCAACGCCACGCAGAATACGCTCGGCGACGTACACGCCGATATCATCGGGCGTGTCGAACACACGCACTGGCAGGCGCGACATGTCGCGCGTCAGAGCGCAGCCTGCGCCAGCTCCGGATGCTTCCACAGATCGATCGGTTTCACGATGCCTCTCGGCCGGAACGGCATCTCGATCTTGCGGCCGAGTCCAGCTGATGCGTACGCCGCGTACAACACTTCCTGCACCATGCGACCGGTTTCGCCATCCGATATCGGCGTCTCCTTACCGCGCACACAGCGTGCGAAATGACGCATCTCCTGCGGGAAACCGTAGTTCCAGTGTTCCTCGAACACCGGCCACGTCCAGCCGGTGGTCGCGTCGGCCTTCTCGACGGCGTAGCCGAACCCGGTCTCCGAGTACGTCGGCATGGCGTTGCCCATCAGCAGATCGGCGTACACCTGGCCCTTGTCGCCGAAGATCTCGATGGAGTCGTCCATGCCACCGGGCTTTGTCCACGAGTTCTCGATGACGCCGGTCGCGCCACCTTCAAACTCGATGATGCAGAGCGCCTCATCGTCGCCGGCGGTCTTGTGGCCATGCACCTGCGTGCTGAGGTGCGCATACACGCTCTTCACCTTCGGCTTTCCAAGGAACCACCAGCAGAACGCGATGCCGTGGCAGCCGAGGTCCATCAGTGCACCGCCACCGGACTGATTGACGTCCCAGAACCAGTCGGCGTGCGGCCCGGAG
>JBBRLZ010000088.1:0-13186 GCA_038231095.1 Gemmatimonadales bacterium | reverse complement strand
TTCGCCGGTGCCACCGACGGCATGCAGTCGCAGTGGATCGCATTTGACGGCAAGAGCGACGACACACCTGCGGCGTGGCCGGTGAATGGCGTGCTGCGTGCACCGGCGCGGCCTGGGGCGTTCTGGCTCGTCGTTTCGCGTGGTGGCGTGACGGACACCATCGCTGATCTCGCGGTGCTCGTTGAACATCCGATGCCGAATACCATGGCGACTGGCATCAACGGCTATCACATGGGGCGCTGGCCAAAGGCGTCCGACGGTATCGTGCCGCGCGGGTTCATCGAAGTCTCGCAGCGTATCAGCGACTTCCCCTTGTCCCCGCATCTTCGCCTGAGCGATTTCGTCGTGCACGATGCGCAGGACGAGTTCCCGAAGTACCTGCACGTGCGCGAAGCATTGCTCGACAAGGTTGAGCTGGTAGTCGATGAACTCGCGCAGATGCGCGGTCGGTCGCCGGCGTCCCTTACGCTGAACGTCGCGAGCGGTTTCCGCAGTCCGGCGCACAACGGCGAACTGTCCGGCACGGCCCAGGACAGTCGTCACATGTATGGTGACGCGGCCGACATCGCGATCGACGCCAACAACGACGGCAAGCTCACCGAGATCGATGCGCGACTCGTCGCCGCCGCCGCCGAGGTCGTCGAGCGAAAGCACCCCGATCTTGTCGGCGGCATTGGGCTGTACATCACCACCGAAGGCGCCGGCTGGCCGTATGTACACATCGACACGCGTGGTCATCGCGCACGCTGGCGCGGCGGTGTGCGGCGCGGCGCGCGCGTCATCGTCGACTCCCTGCCAACCGACGCCTCGTTTGATTCCGTTGCCGCCGCCGTGAAGGCATCGACGCCGTCCCCTGTCTCGGCGCGCCCCTGAACGGCGCACGGCACGTGGGGTAGGATTCGTGGTTCGCTCTCACCTTCACCATCACCAGTGCGCATGCCGCTGAGTCCATATCTCCGCGATCGACTGATCGCCAAGTTCGACACCATGTCTGACGAGCGCGCCTTTCAGGTGCTCGACTACGTCGAATTCCTCGAGTCGAAGTACAGCCGTACAGAAGCGCCAACGGGTGCCGCTGGCCTCCTCGTGAAGCTGCAGGAAACCGTGGAGGATGGCCTTCGGGCTGGCAAGGTGTCTGCCACGAGCGTCGCCGAGACGCTTGGCTTCATGCAGAAAGCCGTGGGTGTCCTGACGGGAGTTGCGGCGGCTGGTCAGAGCGTCGCGAATGACCTCGCCAGCGCCGCGACCCGCGTGGCGCGTGGCGTGGCAGGCGAGGACACCCCGCCGCCCACCCAGCCGCCCACCCAGCCGCCCACCCAGCCGGGCTCCGGCGCCGGCGAAGGCCCGGCGCGGTGACGGAGCCACGCGAGCGTCGCAGTCGGCGTCTGGGGATTCCGGACGTCGGGCGTGGCACACCCGGCCCGGGTCCCGGATCCGACGCCGGGTGGACCGTACCAGCTGACGATCGCCCTGACGGCGGTCCGCGAACCGGCGCGCGGCGCACGGTGCTGTCGGCCATCCGGGATATCCCGCACTACATCCGCCTGCTCTGGGGCCTCGCGCGGGATCCGCGCGTCGCCATCGTGGACAAGCTCCTCGTCGTGGCGGCGGCCGTGTACATCGTGAGCCCGATCGACATCATCCCCGACTTCATTCCGTTTCTGGGGCAGGTGGATGACCTCTACATCCTCATGCTCGCCCTGCAGCGGATGGTGAGTCGTGCGGGTCGGCCCGTGCTGAGCGATCACTGGACCGGCAATCCGGCCTCGATCAGCGGCATCAACCTCGCGGCGACGCTCGCGGCGGCGGCGTTCTTTCTTCCGCCGAGCATCCGGCGTCGCGTGCGGAAGTCCCTGCGCGGGTAGCTGCAGAGGGCCGCGAATCGCGTCGCCGCTGCGGGCGGCCCTCCCACAAGGAGCCGTCCGCGTCTATTTTTCGAGATGGCAACCACGTCTCGCCCCCCGATCTCGTCGCCCGTCCGCGGAAGTATCTCGCCTGACGGACAGTCCACCGCATTGGTCGGACGCATGCGCGTGCGCGAGGATGACGCGCTCACCTTCGACGACGTCCTGCTGGTGCCGCGGCACTCGCTGATTCATCCGAAGGACGTGCGCACCGGCAGCCGCTTCACCACCGGCATCACACTCAACGTGCCGCTGATTGCTGCTGCGATGGACACGGTGACGGAAAGCGAGATGGCGATCGCGATGGCGCGCGCCGGCGGCATCGGCGTCGTGCACAAGAACATGTCGATCGACCGGCAGAGCGCCGAGATCGATCGGGTGAAGCGCAGCGAAAGCGGCATCATCCGCAATCCGATCACGCTCACACCCGAAGCGTCGCTGCGTGAAGCGGTGGCACTGATGCAGCGCTTCAAGATCAGTGGTGTGCCGATCGTGGACGGTGATGGCAAGCTCGTCGGCATTCTCACCAACCGCGATCTGCAGTTCGAACGTGCGCTCGATCGCCCCGTGCAGGATGCCATGACGAAGGATCGCCTCGTCACTGCCGCACTCGGCACGACGCTGGACGAAGCCGAGCGCATCATGGGCGAGCGGCGCGTCGAGAAGCTGCCGGTGGTGGATGTCGATGGCACGCTGCGCGGGCTGATCACGGTGAAGGACATTCACAAGCGTCGTCAGTTCCCGAATGCGAACAAGGATGCACAGGGCAGCCTGCGTGTGGCCGCTGCCATCGGCGCGGGTGGCGACTTTCTCGAGCGTGCGCGCGCGTTGATCGATGCAGGCGCCGATGTGCTCTGCATCGACACTGCACACGGGCACAGCGATGCCGTGCTGCAGGCGACATCGAAGGTGCGTAATGCATTCCCGGAGGCGCAGCTCGTCGTCGGCAACATTGCGACGCGCGAAGGGGCGGCGGCATTGGTGGAACGTGGCGTGAACGCCGTGAAGGTCGGCGTCGGACCAGGCTCGATCTGCACCACGCGTGTCGTCACCGGCGTCGGCGTGCCGCAGCTCACGGCCATCTTCGACGCGATCGAAGGGGCGGGCGATGTCCCGGTGATCGCCGATGGTGGCATCAAGTATTCGGGCGACATCGTGAAGGCGCTCGGCGCCGGTGCGTCGAGCGTCATGATGGGGTCGATGCTGGCCGGAACCGAAGAGAGCCCAGGCGAGACGATTCTGCTCGAAGGGCGCCGCTTCAAGGCCATTCGTGGCATGGGTTCGCTGTCCGCGATGCAGGACGGCAGCGCCGATCGCTACTTCCAGGAAGGCGAAATGAGCGCACGCAAGCTCGTGCCGGAAGGCATCGAGGGACGCGTGCCGTACAAGGGCCCCGTGTCGGACGTGCTCTTTCAGATGGTCGGCGGTCTCCGCAGCGGCATGGGCTATGTCGGCTGCGCGACGATCGATGCGCTGCGCACGGAGAGTCAGTTCGTCCGGATCACGTCGGCCGGGTTGCGCGAGAGTCATCCGCACGACGTGACGATCACCCGCGAGTCGCCGAACTACCACAAATAAGTGAGGGGACCATTACATCCCCTGAGTGCGATTGACTTTCCGGTCTCGGCCGTGTGACCTTGCGCGGGTTACGGCCTGACCGGGAAGGTCCACGTTTCCCAAGGCAGGTCACCCCCTCATTCCCGTTGTCCGACCCTGATAGGGAGCTCCCGCATGGGACTTTGGTCACGTAAGAGCGTCACGGACCTGCAGGCGGAAGCCTCGGTCGAGAATGAACACTCGCTCAAGCGTTCGCTGGGCGCCCTGAATCTCACGCTGCTCGGTATCGGTGCCATCATCGGCGCCGGTATCTTTGTGCTCACGGGCAGTGCGGCAGCGCAGTACGCCGGCCCGGGCGTGGTCTTCTCGTTCATCATCGCTGGCTTCGGCTGTCTCTTCGCCGGCCTCTGCTACGCGGAATTCGCCGCGATGATTCCGATCGCCGGAAGCGCATACACCTACGCCTACGCGACGATGGGCGAGCTGATGGCCTGGATCATCGGCTGGGACCTCATTCTCGAATATCTGTTCGGTGCTGCAACCGTGGCCGTGGGTTGGTCAGGGTATTTCGTTGCGTTTCTGAACAAGCTCGGCATTCACATCCCAGCGCAGTTCGCCGAGGCGCCGTTTGCGGTCGTTGGCACGCACACGCTGGTGCCGGCGCGTTTCTGTGTGGATCCGGCGACCGGCGCCAAGGCCCACGACGCGCTCGGCAAGGTGATCGACGCCGCCAGCTGCGCCGCGCCGTTCAACGTGGTGCAGGGGGTGATCAATCTGCCCGCGGTGTTCCTGCTCATCCTCGTGTCCACACTGCTCGTGATCGGCATCAAGGAATCGACGCGATTCAACAACATCATCGTGTTCGTGAAGATGGCGATCGTGCTGCTCGTGATCGGCTTCGGCTTCAAGTACGTCAACACCGCCAACTGGCACCCGTTCATTCCCGAGAATACCGGGACGTTCGGTGAGTTCGGCTGGAGCGGGGTGCTGCGTGCATCCGGCGTGGTGTTCTTTGCCTACATCGGGTTCGACGCCGTTTCGACCGCCGCGGGCGAAGCGAAGAATCCACAGAAGGACATGCCGGTCGGCATGCTCGCCTCACTCGCGATCTGTACCGTGCTCTATATCGCGATGGCGCTCACGATCACCGGTATGGTCAGCTACAAGGACCTGAACGTTCCGCATCCGATCGACATCGCCGTGTCGCGCTACCCTGCGCTCAACTGGCTTGGTTACTTCGTCGATATCGGCGCGATCGCAGGGCTCGCCTCGGTGGTACTGGTGATGCTCTTCGGCCAGACACGCGTGTTCTACGCGATGGCGCGCGACGGCCTGCTGCCCAGAGTGTTCGGCGTGGTGCATCCGAAGTTCCGCACCCCGCACATCACGACGATCATCTGCGGTCTGCTCTCGATGTCGGTTGCCGGGATTCTTCCCGTGGGCTTGCTTGGCGAGCTTGTCTCCATTGGCACGCTGCTGGCGTTCGTGCTGGTGTCGATCGGCATCATCGTGCTGCGCAACAAGCAGCCGAACCTGCCGCGCCCGTTCAAGACGCCGCTGGTGCCGCTCGTGCCGATCCTCGGCATTCTGATCTGCGGTGTGCAGATCCTCGGTCTGCCGATGGATACGAAGCTGCGGCTGGTGATCTGGCTCGCAATCGGCTTCGTGGTGTACTTCGGATACAGCAAGTCGCATTCGAAGCTCGGGCGCTCCGATGCCGGTCTCGCACCAATCGAGTAGTTGATCGAACGGAAAGGTTTCAGGCGGCGCCCGGACCCCCGGGCGCCGCTCTTACATGGAAGAGTGACGCGTACCGATGACCATGCACGACCTTCTCGCCGTCCCGGCCGATCGCGTTGACGCCATCCGCACCCTCGCCGCCGGACTCACCTCCGGCATGACGGTGGCGCTGTCGACGCACGTCAACTGCGACGGTGATGGCTGTGGTTCAGAGGCGGCGCTGTCGCGCCTCCTCGCGCATCGCGGCATCAGTTGTCGCATCGTGAATCCGACGCCGTGGCCGACGATGTTCCGCTTCCTGCTCGGCGGGCCAGTCCAGGATTTCAGCGAGCAGGGTGCGGCCGCGCTGCGCGATCCCGACGTGAGCGCACTGCTGGTGGTGGACATCAGCGATGTGAAGCGACTCGGCACGCTGTCCGACACCGTGCGCGAGATGACGGTGCCGCGCTTCTGCATCGATCACCACATTCCGAGTGACGAGCCACCGGCACCGGTGATCGTCGCTGATACGCGCGCGTCGGCCACCGGTGAACTCGTGTTCGACGTCGCGCAGGTGCTCGACCTGCCGATCGACATGGAGACGGCCACCGCGCTCTACATCGCGATCCTGACCGACACCGGCGGCTTCCGCTTCAGCAACACCACTCCGCGCGTGCATGCGATCGCCGCACAACTGCTCGCGCGCGGTGTGGATCCTGAGCTGATGTACCGTCGCGTCTACGCATCGCAGAGCCCGGGACGCGTGCGGTTGCTCGCCGAAGCGCTCCAATCGCTCGGCGTTGATGAAACGGTCGGTCTGAGCTGGCTCTCGCTCACCGTCGGCGCGAAGGAGCGCTATCACGTCACGAGCGAAGAGATGGATGGCATCGTCGAGCACCCGCGATCGATCGCCGGCACCCGACTGGCCCTGTTCTTCCGCGACCTCGGGCACAATCGCGTGAAGATCAGCTTCCGCAGTTCCGGCAACGTCGATGTGAATGCACTGGCGCGACAGTTCGACGGCGGCGGCCACGCCAAGGCGAGCGGAGCACTGGTACACGGTTCGCTGAAGGACGTCGAAGCGCGCGTGCTGAGCGCGTCGCGACAGGCGCTGGCGGACACGCCGCCCGACAACGCACCGCCCGCGCCGCGTGCCAGCGGCGCGGTGATGGAGTGAGGCACACGCCGTCATGACCGAGTTCGCCGCCGCACTGCTGCTCGCGCTCGTGGCGCTCGGCGGTGCGGGGTACTGTGCCTGGCTTTATTCGCGGTTCCGCAAGCCGTACTACGCCTGGTGGTCGGCAACGTGGATGCTCTACGCGATGCGCGTCGGCGTGATCATCGGCTTCATCCGCACGCAACAGAGCGGCTGGCTGTTCTGGCATCAGGTGCTCACTGGCTGGACCGCGCTTGGGTTTCTCGCCGCGGGCATCAGCTTCGCACGCGGATTGAAATGGACGCCGAAGCTCGCGCTGATCGGGCTCTTCCCGGTCGTGTGGAGCTACATCGCGATCTTCACGCTGGAGAACTTTCTCCTCGCCGTGGTACCGGCGATCGCGTTCCTCAGCGCGGCGACTCTGATCACCGGCATCAGCTTCGCGCGCCATGCGCAGAAGACCGGATCGCCCGGTGCGTGGACACTCGCCGGTGCGTTCACGCTGTGGGCCGTGCATCACCTCGACTACCCGATGCTGCGCGCGCGCGGCGCATGGGTGCCGTGGGGATACTATCTCGACATCGTGTTCATCCTCGCGGTCGTCGGAGGTATCGGTCTGCTGGTGATCGACGATCTCCGGCGCGGCCTCGAAGCCCTGGCGAGACTGTCGGCCGACGTGCAGGCGAGTGCGCGTGGTGACGCCGTCGTCGCGGCACTGCTCGAGCGGCCGCTGCGCCTGCGCGGCGTGAGCGGCACGGCGCTCTATCTCGTGAGTGAGGCGCGCGTGCTCGATGGCGCTGGGCGCGCGCAGGCCTGGCCCGGTGCGGCGCTGCCGCCGGCCGTGAGTGACGTGGTGGCGAGGGCGGTGCGGGACGGCCGCAGCGCGAGCGCCGCGATTGCACCGCGCAAGGGTGGCGAGCGCTTCGTTGCCGCGCTGCCGATCTACGGCGAGAGCATCGTGACGCACGTGCTCGTGCTGACGGGCGACGTCCGCGATCCATTCAGCGCGCTCGACGAGGAATTCCTTCGCGCGCTCGGACGACAGGTCGGCTCGGCGCTGCAACAGGCGGAACTCACGCAGCGACTCGAGGAACGGACCGGCGAGCTGGCGCGTCTGTCTGCACGACTGGTCGAGCAACACGAGGACGAACGCAAACGGCTCGCACGTGAACTGCACGACGAAACAGGGCAACTCTTCAGTGCGATGCGGATGGAAGTCGGTGCCTTGCAAGGCGTGGCCGGTGCGGGCGAAGTCGCGGCGCGCATGGACGCGCTCGTAACGGCTGGTCTCACCAGCCTGCGACGTGTGACGGCCGCGCTGCGGCCGTCGCTGCTGGATGACCTGGGGTTGCTGAGTGCCGTTCGATCGCTCGTCGCGCAGGTCTCACGCGAAGGGCAGGTGCAGGCGTCACTGCAGGCGCCCGGGACGTTGCCATCGCTCCGTCGCGATCGGGAGCTGGCGCTCTTCCGCGCGGCGCAGGAAGGCATCACGAACGTGCTTCGTCACGCGCAGGCGACCAGATTGGTGATCACGATTGCCGAGCACGATGACGACGTGGTGCTGAGCGTGGACGACGATGGCATCGGGCCGCCGTCGCGCGCACGGCTGGCGGAACAGGAACGGGGAGGACACGTGGGACTGGTGGGCATGCGGGAACGCCTTGGCGCATTGGGCGGACGCGTGAGTCTCGAGGCTTCGCCGCTCGGCGGAACGCGGCTCGCCGTCAGACTTGGTGCGTCGGATCCTGTACCGGTGGTCGCGACGCCATGAGTGCTCCAGCGCCGCTGCGCGTGCTGGTCGTGGACGATCATCCGATCGTGCGCGAGGGCGTCCGGCGCATTCTCGAAGCGGCACCCGACATGCAGGTCGTCGGTGAAGCGAACGATGGCGCGAGTGCGCTGGCACTCGCCGCACGCCTGCTGCCCGACGCGGCCGTGGTGGACGTCGGTCTGCCTGACATGTCGGGGCTCGAGCTGGTGCGGCAGCTGAAGGAACAGCGCAGCGAACTGACCGTCGTCATGCTCAGCATGTACGACGACGCCGAGTATGCGCGTGTAAGTCGAATCGCCGGTGCGAGCGCGTATGTCGTGAAGGACAGCGCCGCGACGATGCTGGCGACTCAGCTCCGCCTTGCGGTCGGTGCGCGGATCTCGGTCGCCGATCTCAGTGAGCCGGCAGGGCCGTCGCCATGGGAGCGCATCGCGCAGCTCACACCGCGGGAGTGCGACGTGTTGCGCGGCATCGCGTCAGGTCAGACGAACAAGGCGATCGCCGGCGGTCTGGGTATCAGTCCGCGGACAGTGGAAACGCACCGCGAGCGATTGATGCGGAAACTCGGCGTGAGCACTGTCGCAGGACTGACTGCGCTCGCGCTCGAGACCGGAATGCTGACGGCGCCAGACCGGTCTTAACCAGTCTGGCGCCGCAGTTCAGCGTGGATTCGATCAGGCGTCGACGGAAAGTCCGCCCATGCCTTCCTTCTTCGAATCCTTCTTGCTCTCGGCGCCATCGATTGCGCGCAGATTCGGGCGACCCGGTTCGCGGGTGCCCACCATCAGCATCGCGTCCTTCTCGGACTCCTTCATGCCTGGCGTGCGGACGGTGCCCTGACTCTTGAGCACCTTGCCCATGGTCATGCCGAACCAGACGAAAAGGATCGACAGCAGGACGCCGACGAGCCCGGCCCGCAGTGCGACCTTCATGAAATTCGCCTTGACGTTCTGCGGCAGCGATGCGCGAATCTGCACCGAGTCGAGCAGGAAGAGGAGCAGCAGACCGATCGTCGCGAGGCCCATGATCAACGTCACCCACCGCAGCGCCTGCAGCGTCTTGCGGTCGTTGTTCATGAAGGCGGCGAAGTACATGATGGCCTGCGGCACGACGGTCGCGAGCAACGCATCCATGAACAGGCCGGCGCCACCAACGCGCCAGTTGAGCTCGGAGAACTTGAACGGCCAGACCTGGATCGTGAATTGGGCGAAATAATTGAGAATCAGCGCCGCAGCGGCGAAATACATGACGCTGCCAAGCAGTCGGAGCTGAGTTGTCGAAAGGTTCATGCGTGCCTCGAGGGGGTGCCGGTCGTCCGACGCCAGCGGCGGCGTCATTCGATGGTCGGCGGCGAGAGTAGTCTCGCGTGCGGCCACGAGGGGCGCAAGCGAGGCACGGCGTCCAAAGAGGAACGTCGAGCTGTAACCGACCATCTCACAACGGGTTGAGCGTTTGGCACGCTCAGAAATTCCCGTTGCAGGACGACGCTGTCGCGGACGTGCAACACTGGGCCGGCTGGCTAGATTACCACACTTCACGTTTCGCGCCGGACTGGCCGCCACACATGCCACCTCCGTGCCGCGTCCGCCGGTTTTCGTCTCTTTCGCGCCTGTTCCCGTGTCGTTGACGCAGCAGATCACCACCGCCCTCGGCCGCGTCCGCAACGCGCGCCTCGATACCGATGTCATGACGGCCGAGATGGTGCAGGACATCGCCACGACCGTCGACGGCAAGGTGCAGTTCACCCTGCTGCTCGACAGCCGGGATGACGCCGCCCTCGTTCGCGACGTGCGCGAAGCCGTGGTGGAACTGGCCGGCGTCACCGACGTGAAGGTGAACGTGCGCGATCCACGCCAGCAGACGCCGACGGCCGCTCGTCCGGGCCGCGCATTGCCGATGGCGCCCGAAGCGGCTCCTGCGGCAGCCGCACCGCGCGTCGCTGCACCGACTCCGGTGGCGCTGCCGAACCTCGGCCGCATCCTCGCGGTGAGCTCGGGGAAGGGAGGCGTCGGCAAGAGCACCGTCAGCGTCAATCTCGCCATCGCGCTCGTACAACTCGGCTATCGCGTCGGGCTGATGGACGCCGACATCTACGGGCCGAATATCCCGCTGATGATGGGCCTCGATCAGCAGCCGGAAGTGAACAAGCAGGCGAAGATCATTCCGCTCGAAGCGTACGGCGTGAAGCTGATCTCGCTTGGCTTTCTGATCGAGAAAGACCAGCCGGCCATCTGGCGTGGTCCGATCGTGATGAAGCTGATCGGACAGTTCCTGAAGGATGTGGACTGGGGCCAGCTCGACTACTTCGTGGTGGATATGCCACCGGGCACCGGCGACGCGCAGCTGTCGCTGGTCCAGACGACGCTCGTCAGCGCGGCGTTGATCGTCACGACACCGCAGCAGGTGTCGACCGGTGACGCACTGCGTGGCGTGAAGATGTTCGAGCGCGTGGCGGTGCCGGTGCTCGGTATCGTGGAGAACATGAGTTGGTTCGAGAATCCCGAGACGGGCAAGCCGATCGCGATGTTCGGCAGCGGTGGTGGGCAGCGGCTCGCGACGCAGGTCGGACTCGAACTGCTGGCGCAGATTCCGATGGACCCACGCATCTCCGAAGGTGGTGACACCGGCCGTCCGCTGGTCGCGGTGGAGCCGACGGCACCCGCGTCGAAGGTGATCACGGCGCTGGCGGCACGCGTCGTGGAAGGCATGAACGCGATCGCTGCACGCGGGTGAGCACCGCGGCGCCACGCGCCGGTGGTGCGAAGGACGGTGTGAAGGGCGGTGCGGACGTGAACCTTTCCGAAGACGCGCTGCTGCGCGTCGTGGTGCGGATTGGCGTTCCGGCCGTTGCGAGTGCGTTGTTGCTGACGGCATTCGTGTCGCTCGACTCGGCGTGGGTCGGCCACTTCGTCGGCGGTGCGGGGCTCGCCGCAGTCAGTACGTCGATCTTCTGGATCTGGACGATCATCTCGCTCGCCGAAATGGTGAGCGTCGGATTGACGGCCGTCGCCGCACGGCGACATGGCGAGCGTCGCGACGAAGAAGCGGCGCGTGCGGTTGGTGACGCGCTGCTGTTCACGCTGGGACTCGGTGTGTGCACGGGCATCGCCGGACTCCTCGTGCTGCCGCGCCTGTTCGCGTTGATGGAAACGCCGCCCGACGTCACGGCGCTCGGCATGCGATATCTCGGGACGTATCTGGCGGGGTCGCCGCTGATCTTCGGCTACTTCGTCGTCGATGCCGCATTCCGCGCGGCAGGCAACACGCGCTTGCCCTTCATCATGCTGCTGTGCGCGACGATCATCGCGGCACTGCTCGATCCGATCCTGATCACGGGGTGGGGACCGTTCCCGGAACTCGGTATTCGCGGTGCTGCCGTCGCGACGTTGTGCGTGCGGGGATCACTGTGCGTGGTCGGCACGCTGATGTTGCGCCGCCGGAAGCTCGTGTCGTTCGGCGCGATCGAGTGGTCGCGTATCCGCACGATCGTGCGCGTCGGTCTGCCGACGGCGGCGACAGGCGTGATCTTCTCACTGATCTACGTCGTGATGACGCGCACGACGCAGCAGTTCGGGACACCGGCGCTCGCCGCGCTCGGACTCGGCCATCGCATCGAGAGCTGGATGTACATGGTGGGTGTCGGATTCGGTGCCGCGGCGGCCGCGATCGTCGGGCAGAATCTCGGTGCCGGCAAGTCGGACCGCGCCGCGCGCGCCGGTTGGCTCACGCTCGCGATGACGGGTATTCCCGGTGTGATTGCGTGCGTCGCGTTGTACACGTTCCCGACGGTACTCGCGGGATTGTTCTCGACCGATCATGCGGTTGTCGAAGAAGCGACGCGGTACCTGCGCACCGCCGCCTTCGCACAACTGGTGGTGAGCGGCGAGACCGTACTCGAAGGTGCGCTCGGTGGTGCCGGCTGGACGCTGCCGCCGATGATCACATCCACCGCCATCACGCTCGCGCGGGTGCCGCTTGCGGCGTGGGCTGCGATGCAGTGGGGCACGACCGGTATCTGGTGGGTGATCTCCCTCACGGCGATTGCGCGGGCACTCGCGATGATGGGGCTCTGGGCGTCGGGAGGGTGGCGACGCGCAAGCGTGTGATTGCTGGCTCGTTGCGAGCTCAGTGGCTTGGGGGGCGGGCTTTGGTGGCTTCGTGGGGGGCGGGAGAACACGGAGAACACTGAGTAGCGTCATGCGCGTGCTCGCGCGTTTCGCGCACCAGCGAACGGCTTTTTGGGGGATGGGAGCGGGCGGGTGATTCGTTTGTGGCTCTTCGCGCGGGCGTGGCAGACGAATCTGCATGAACTGCAGTTCCAACCACATTTGCCGCTTGTCGTTCGCGAGAACGCTCGCGGTCACGCAACTTTTTCGCAATTCGACGTGCGCGATGAGCGGGCTCGCGGGTGTGGCGCTACTCAGTGTTCTCCGTGTTCTCCCGCCCCCCACGAAGCCACTGATGCGCCGCGACGCGAGCAAGATCTAGCGCTGAATTATTTCGATACGGCTGAGAAACGACTTCACCACGATGCGAACTTTGACGCTGGCTGCCGCGAAGTTGGCACTGCGCCAGACACCGTTCGCCTTCGTGAATGATCCGTCGAAGCTCTCGCGTGCGAGCAGGCCCTTCGACTGCAGCTCGATGCCGATCGTTGGTGGCGCCGTGATACGAATGCCGCCGATGGTGCTCCCGATCATCAGTTGCATGTCACGCTGCCAGCGCCCTCCAAGATCGAGTGAGAGATCACCGATGTCGCCTTCGATGCGCGCTTCGCTGGCGCCGGAGTTGCCAAGGCCGATGACCTTGAGACCGCCGGCGCCGACATTCGCGTCGAACACCGACATCGATTCCGGATTCGGCGCATCGAAGCGCACCGTCGCGGCAGCGGCACCGGTGTTCAGTGCAAAGCGCCGCAGCGGTAGGCCGGTGAGGTCCAGCGTGGCGTCGGCGGCAGTGGCATCGATCGTGAGTTCGAGCGGCGCGTTCCGCGTCAGTTGTACGCGCCAGTCCTGCACACTCTCGTCATCAGGCGTATCGTCAGAACGCAGGGACGGACCGGCCAGCTTCTGACCGGCG
>JBBRLZ010000087.1:0-13598 GCA_038231095.1 Gemmatimonadales bacterium | reverse complement strand
AGATTGGAGCAACGAATCCATCCATGGAGCCCCCGAAATGCCGTCGTTGCTCTCGCGCCGCGTGCTGCGTGGTCTGGCAGGTCTGATACTGAGCCTGATGCCGCGCGTGAGCAGCGCGCAACAGCGGCCGATCGTGCACGACACGCTGAACGTGCGCGGTCTGACGGGGAAAGTCGAAGTCCGGCGCGATACCTGGGGTGTGCCGCACATCTACGCAGCGAACCAGCACGATCTGTTCTTTGCACAGGGTTTCGTTGCCGCACAGGATCGCCTTTTCCAGATGGAGATGTGGCGACGCCAGGGTGAAGGGCGCCTCGCCGAGGTGCTCGGGCCGAAGGCGGTGCAGCGGGACCGGTTTGCACGACTGTTTGCGTATCGCGGCAACATGGCGCGCGAGTGGGCGGCGTACGGTCCGGAGACGAAGACCATCGTGACGGCATTCATCGCCGGCGTGAATGCGTACATCGCACAGGCGGGTGATGCACTGCCGCCGGAGTTCGCGATGCTCGGCTTCAAGCCGGAACCCTGGGCGATCACGGTGCCATTGGTGCGCGCGACGGGCTTGAGCGGCGTGTCGAATGGATCGAGTGAAGTGCTGCGCGCGCAGCTCATTTCGGCACTCGGTCTGGCGAAGGTCGAGGAGCTGATGCCCGCCGAGCCGACGCGTGCACTCGACCCGGCGCCCGGCCTCGATCTGGCCGGAATCACGTCAGCATCGCTCGGCGGTTTCGGCGGCACCTTCGGCGATGTGGCGTACAATCGCATCGAAGGGTCGAACAACTGGGTCGTGAATGGTTCAAAGACGACGACTGGCCGCCCGATCCTCGCGAACGATCCGCATCGTGTGATCACGAATCCGGCGGTGCGATACCTCACGCATCTCGTTGCGCCGGGATGGAATGTGATCGGCGCCGGCGAGCCGTCGGTGCCGGGTGTCGCGATCGGTCACAACGATCGGATTGCGTTTGGTCTGACCGTCGTCGGGATGGATCAGCAGGACGTGTACGTGGAGACGGTCGGTCCGTGCGCGGGCGACGCGCCGGCTTCACTCGGTTGCGTGAAGACGCCGAAGGGGTTTGCGCGCATCACCACGCGCATCGACACCATTCGCGTGAAGGGCGAAGCGCCGCGAGCACTCACGCTGCAGTTCACATCGCACGGGCCGATCGTGTCGATCGATGCTGCGCGGAAGCGGGCGTTCGCGATCCGATCGGTACACTCCGAACCCGGTACTGCGAGCTACATGGGATCGCTCGTGCTCGACAAGGCGAAGAACTGGAGTCAGTTCGAGGCGGCGATGACGCGCTGGCTGATGCCGAGCGAGAACATGATCTACGCCGATACGCACGGAAACATCGGGTGGATTGCGGCAGGGCTGATGCCGAAACGCCGGTGGAGTGGACTGCTGCCGGTGCCCGGCGACGGCACGTATGAGTGGAGTGGCTTCGTCCCGGGGCTGAAACTGCCGCGCGCGTACAATCCGGCATCCGGCTTCATCAACACGTCGAACGACAACATCCTGCCGGCGGGGTACACCACGCCGATCTCGTACGAGTGGGCGACGCGCCATCGTGCGCAGCGCGTGCGCGAGGTGCTGAGCGAGCCGCGCAAGTTCAGCGTCGAGGATTTCGGCAGGTTGCAGCACGACGATCTGTCGCTGCTTGCCACCGCGCTCGTTCCCTCGCTCCGTGACGCGGCGCAGCGGCTCGGCCAGACGAATGCACCGAGCGTGAAGACGCTGTCGGCGTGGAATTTCCGGATGTCGCGTGACCTGTATGCGCCGACGCTGTTCGAGGCGTGGGCGCCGTTCGTGTATCGTCGCGCGATCGCGAAGGAAGCACCGGCCAGTGGCCCGATTGCAGCACTGTTGTCGACTCGACCGTCGTACAGCTGGCTCGAGGCGTACTTGAAGCGCACACAGGGAGTGGCCGCGACGGACTCGCTGCTGCTGGCGGCGCTCGGCGATGCCGAGCAGCAGCTGCGCGCGCTGCCGAACGGCTCGGATACGCTGAATCTGCTGTGGGGTACCGTGCACACGGCCAAGTTCCGGCATCCGCTGTCGGCGCAGTACGATCTGCCAGCGGCGTCGCGCAGTGGCGATGGACTGACCGTGAATGTGACCGGTGGTGCAGGTTTCTCGCAGACCGCGGGCGCGTCATTCAGGGAGGTGATCGATCTGTCGGACTTCGACAAGTCGATTGTGACGAATGTGCCGGGTCAGTCGGCCGATCCGCGCAGCCCGCATTACGCAGATCTGCTCAAACTGTGGGGCGCCGATCAGTACTTCCCGCTGGTCTATTCACGCGCGAAAGTCGAGCAGGCGACGGAGCGAGTGACGTGGCTGCAGCCCCGGAGTGGCGCGTCCCGATGACTGTGAGGCGGACGCGCCGCCGATGATGCCGTGGTGCCGAGGAGCGCGTGGGGCAGCCGTCACGCCGCCCCACGCGCGCATCGTTCAGCGCGCGCTCGTCGTCTGCATCTGCCCGGTCAGGCTCCGTCGAGCCTCGTCCAATCCGCCGCGCAAGGTGAACGCGCGATCGCGCACGCTGCCGCTCGTATCGCCGAGTGCCGTGCGCAGCGCACGACGTCCCGCATCGGGGACGGCGTTGCCCGCGGTGAGCAGCGCCTTCGTCGCGACTTCGTAGATTGCGACCGTCGCTTCCGGCTGACCGTTGTTGAATAGCGGCACACCACGCGTGATCGCGAGATCGATCAGCTCGAGCGCGCTGCCGGCTGCGCCGGTCGGACGATCAGCGGGCAGCAGGACGCGATCGATCACATGCACGATGCCATTGCTCGCGGGAATGTCGGCAATGCGCACCACGGCGTCGTTGATGCGGAGTTGATCGCCGTTGGTGGTGATACGCACACTCTGTCCGGCGACCGTCTCCGCGCTGCTGACGCCGCGCGCCTGTGCCGCCGTCACGCGTCCGGACAGCACATGGTATGTAAGGATCGTGCGCAGCTTGTCGCGATTCTCCGGCTTCAGCAGCTCCTGCACGGTGCCGCCGGGCAGTTTGGCAAACGCCTCATCGGTCGGGGCGAAGAGCGTGTACGGGCCGCGGCCGAGCAGCGTCTCCGTGAGCCCTGCCGCATCGACGGCGGCGAGCAACGTGGTAAACTGTCCGGCAGATTTGGCGACCTGCGGGATCGATGGGCCGCGACCAGGATGCTGCGCCGCAACGGGCGCCGGAACGCTGAGTAGCGCAGTGATGGAGGCAATGGCGAGTGAGGTGCAGCGCATGGGACGGCTCCTGAAGACCGGGGTGATGGAACGGGCGATGACAGCCGATTCGTCGGCGCGCAGGCGCTGGATGCAGCCGTGTGTGGCGCGGATTGGGCATGCATCCGAAACCATCGGCCCTGCGAACGCATTCATCACTCAGACAACGATGAGGCTGATTTGCAGTTGGTATGGCACGCGACTGAGTGGATCGGATGGATGACATGACGCGGGCTGTCGGCGCCGATGCGGCGCGTGGACATCTGGCGCTGGTCGCCGACGTGGTCGGTCCCGGGCCGGCGCCACTCGAGCCGTTGTTGCCGCGCATCGCGGCGGGTGACGAGCGCGCGGTGCGCGACTGTCTGGCGCGCTACGGTGCGCTGGTCTGGTCACTCGCCCGACGGTGGTCACCCGATGGCAGTGATGCGGAAGATGCGGTGCAGGAGATCTTCATCGATCTGTGGCGCACCGCTGCGCGCTACGACGTCTCGCGCACCAGCGAGGCGGGGTGGGTGGCGATGATCGCACGCCGCCGACTGATCGATCGCGCGCGTCGCCGCGAACGCCTGCCTGCGCTCGAATCCATTCCGGACGGCTTCGACGTAGCGAGTGAGTCGGAGCGCGATCTCGACCGGGAATGGCGCGCAGAGCAGGCGAGAGCCGTGCTGCGTGAATTACCGCCGGCGCAGCGACGGATGCTCGAGCTGTCGCTGGTGCACGGCAGGACGCACGACGAAATCGCACGTGAGACGGAAACACCACTGGGCACCGTGAAGTCGCACATCCGACGCGGCCTGCAGCGCGCGCGCGATCTGCTGGCGGCACGGGCTCAAGACGATGCAGGAGAGGCATAGTGCAGAACGAGATCGAGGACGAGGGATTGGGCGAGCTGCTGATGCAACGCGCGACCGGTGCGCTGAGTGCACCGGAGGCGGATGCACTCGCACAGGCGCTGGCGAAGATGCCGCCGGGCGAAGTGGCGCGATGGGAACGCGCAGCCGCCGAACTCGCAGCGGCGTTTGCTGCCGCCGATCCGGCAATGCGTGAGCCGATGCCGATGGCGCTCGCAGATCGCATCATCAGCAGCGGCGAGGCGATGGTGCGCTCGCAGCCGCGTGTGACACCACTCGCCGTCGCGCCCATGATCGCGCCGCGCTCGAATGCGCTCGCCTGGACGGGCTGGCTGGCCGCCGCTGCTGCGCTGGTACTCTGGCTTGTCGCGCCGCGCACGACCGAACGCCCGCCGATATCCGTGGCAGTCGCTCCATCACCCATCGCAACGCCATCACAGTTGCGCGATTCGCTCCTCGCCGCCGCTGCCGAACGCCTCGCCTGGACCGCCACCAAGGACAGCAGCGCACTCGGTGCCAGCGGGGATGTCGTGTGGAGTGGCCGCGCGCAACGCGGGGTGATGCGCATCGCAGGCCTCCAGGCCAACGATCGTACGCGGTGGCAGTACCAGCTCTGGATCTTCGACACGACGCGCGACCAGAAGTATCCGGTGGACGGCGGCGTCTTCGACATGCCCGCAGGCAAGAGTGAGGTCTATGTCCCGATCGACGCGCGCGTGCCCGTTGGTGACGCGGTGATGTTTGCCGTCACAGTCGAACACGCGGGCGGTGTCGTCGTGTCGACGCGCGAGCGTATTGCGCTGCTGGCACAGCGGGGGACGTGAGTCTTCTGGTGTACCGCTGCAGCGATTCGTGCGGCGCGTGGTGACGGTGACTTCGTGGGGGGCGGGAGAGCACCGAGAACACTGAGTGCGTCGGGTGCCGTCGTCCACACAGCGCGTATTCAGATGCTGCCACGGTCCCACTCAGTGTTCTCCGTGTTCTCCCGCCCCCCACGAAGTCACTGCGCGCTCGTACTGAGCGGAGCATCGCGGCGGTCAGCCTCAAGCAAGCGCGAACGGCTGCTCCAGACTGCGCGACTGCGGTGTCAGAAGCCGCGCTCCGGTCTCGGTGATCACCATGTCATCCTCGAGCCGGATCCCGAATTCACCGGGGATGTAGATGCCCGGCTCATCGGAAAACACCATCCCGGCCTGCAGCGGCATCGTGTTGCCCTTCACGAGGTACGGCCACTCGTGCCCGTCCATGCCCATGCCGTGGCCAACGCGATGCGTGAAGTACTTGTAGCCGGGGCCGAAGCCACCATCGGCAATCACCTTGCGCGCCGCCGCATCCACCGACTCCACCGGCACACCGGGCCGGGCCGCGGCCAGTGCGGCACTCTGCGCGCGGAACTCAATCTCGAACACATCCTTCATGCGCTGCGTGGCCTTGCCCAGCACGAAGGTGCGTGAGAGATCGCTGCAGTAGCCCTCGACTCTACAGCCACCGTCGATGAGCACGATCGAGCCCTCGCGGATGACCTGCGGTGTCACCGACCCGTGTGGCAGCGCCGAGAACTCGCCGACCTGCGCGCCCGCGCTGCCGTCGTAGCCAAGCTGGCGATGCGCGTCCTGCACCAGCACCTGAAACTGTGATTGCGTCATGCCATCCGTGAGCGACTTCCACGCCGCTTCGTACGCCGCCAGCGTCACCTTGCTGGCGTGCTCCATCAGCGCGATCTCGTGCGCATCCTTCACCATGCGGCAGCCGGCGCTGATCGGCGTGCCACTCACGAACTTCGCGGACGCCAGCCCGTGCGCCATGTTGTCGGCGAAGACGAAGCGCGTCGTTTCCTCCACGCCAATGGTCGCCGTCGCGAGGCCACGCTCGCGGAAGCCTCTCGCGATCAGCGCATGCGGATTCTCGTCCTCTTCCCACGCATAGACCTGCGCATCGGCACCGAGTGGTCCTGCGTGCGCCTGCTCCATGGCGCGACCTTCCTCGAACTTCGGCGTGACGAGAAACGCCGAACCCTTGATCGGAATCACCGCGGCCAGCATGCGTTCGCTCACGCCCCAGCGGATGCCGGTGAAGTACTCCATCGACGTGCCGCCCGTGAGCACGAGCGCGTCGATCTTTGCCGTCTTCATCATCGTGCGCGCCCGCTCGATGCGTGCGCGACGTTCGTCCACGGAAATCGGCGTGACACCGGCGGTCATGGGCTGCAGCGCGCGGATCGCCGGCGGCAGCGCCGACGTACGCACGGCATCGCCGGACGCCGTGGCGCGTGTGGTGCGCAAGCCGAGTGCGGCGCCGGTGAGTGCGACGGACGAGGCGGAGACGAAGTGGCGACGCGAAGGCATGGCAGAGCGGGGAAGACGTAATCCGGCGCGAGTGGGGCGTCGTCTCCCGATACGCAGAATATGTCAATGTGACTTGCGACGCGCAGGCTGTCGCGCCGCGAACGCACGCCGTTGTCGGGCGGGGCGCGGCGGTGCTACAATCACGGCGGTGCGTCGCAGTCGGCGCCCACCTCGACTGTCTCCTCACCGGATCGCCTCATGCTCAGTGTCCGTCGTCTGCTCGCCTGTCTGTTGCTGCCCGCCACCGTCGGCGCGCAGGCCGCCCTCACGCCGCATCAGGCGGCGGCGCGCGAGGTCTACAAGCAACTGGTCGAGATCAACACGGTCGATTCAGTCGGATCGGTGACGACGGCGGTCGACGCGATGGCCGCGCGCTTCAAGGCGGCGGGGTTTCCGGCGTCGGACATCCACATCGTCATTCCGCCTGGCAAGCCGACGAAGGGCAATCTCGTCGTGCGCTATCATGGCCGGTCGACGACGCTCAAGCCGGTGCTGCTGCTCGCGCATCTCGATGTCGTCGCCGCACTGCGCACCGACTGGTCGCGCGATCCGTTCGAGCTGCAGGAAGCGAATGGATTCTTCTACGGTCGCGGCACGTCGGATGACAAGGCCATGGCGTCGATGTTCGTCGCCAACCTGCTGCGCTACAAGAAGGAAGGCTTCGTGCCGGCACGCGATCTGATCCTTGCCCTGACAGCCGATGAAGAAGGCGGCGACGGCAACGGTGTGGACTATCTCGTCAAGCACAATCGCAACCTGATCGACGCCGCGTACGCGATCAATGAGGGCGGCGGCGGCACGCTGAGCGGCACCACGCCGATGTTCCACTCGATTCAGGCGGCAGAGAAAGTGCCGGTGAACTTCACGCTCACCGTGCTCAATCCCGGTGGACACTCGAGCGTCCCGCGCCCCGACAATGCGATCAATCAGCTCGCGGCCGGTCTCGTGAACATCGCACGCTTCACCTTCCCGGTGGCACTCAACGCCATCACCAAGCCCTTCCTCGAAGAGACGGCGAAGGTCGAGAAGCCGGACGTCGCCGCCGCAATGCGCGCCGTCGCGGCGAACCCGAAGGACAGCGTGGCCGCGGCCAGCCTGTCGAAGGATCCGCGCTACTCATCCATGCTGCGCACCTCCTGCGTTGCGACGCGACTCGGTGGAGGACATGCGTACAACGCGCTGCCGCAGACGGCGACTGCGAACGTCAACTGCCGTATCGTACCCACGTCCACGCTTGACGAGGTGCTCGCCACGCTGCAGCGCGTCGTCGGTGACACGGCGATCCGGATCACGCTGATGAAGGAGACCACCGAGACGTTCGGCATGACCCCCGATCCGATCGATCCGACGCTGCTCACCAGCGCATCATCGCTCACGAAGCAGATGTGGGGCAACATCCCCATCATTCCAACGATGAGCACGGGCGCGACCGACGGGCGGTTCCTTCGTGCGGTCGGTATTCCTACCTACGGGGTCAGCGGCATCTTCTCGAATCCCGGTGAGAACAATGCGCATGGCCGTGATGAGAAGCTGCGCACGCGCTCGTACTACGACGGCCTCGACTTCCTGTATCAGCTGGTGAAGCAGGTCTCGGGCACGATCGCGATGTGAGTGAGGCGTAACGCCGATCGCGGTGGCGGCTCGTGCCAAGGCCGCCGCCCGCGATCCGTGGCCTCGGTGACGGCCGCTGTGCATCGCGCCGCAGGAAATCGCCGGTGCGTCCTCGTGACAGCGACCGCGCGCAAGATGAGAATTGCCTTACTGGTACGCGATTTGCCTCCTCATGTCGCGGGCACCCTCGCGTAATCGACGTGGATTGCGCGGCGCCGACAGTTTTCCACTCCACGCTGTTCCGTCGTCTACACGTCGCAGTACGCACGCCTCCCGTCCAGAGGCCGTGAAACGGCATACCCGGTGAAAGCCGGCGACGCAAAGCTTCGAGACTACCGCACCATGCTGACGTTCGCGTGGTGCCACGTCAGTCGAGCCGCCCGGTGATCAGTACACTCGCACGGAGATCGGCATGCGGAACACCACACATTCGTTTGCGGCAGCGCTGTTTGCGCTCGCCGCGTTTGCCTCGGGTTGTACCGAGAACAGGTCAGCCACCGACCCGGCTGCTTCATCACTCGCCGTCAACAGCTCGCGCTTGAGCGTCGCACCATCGACAGCCTCGGTCGCAGTCGGTGCCACGTCCCAACTCACCGCCACGGCGCGGAATCGCAAGGGCGTCGTCCTCACTGGCGCCGTGATCGGCTGGTCCTCAGGCACACCGGGAATCGCGACTGTCAGCAGCACCGGACTGGTGACGGGTGTTGCCGCCGGATCGGTACGTATCACCGCGAGCTATGGCTACTACACGGCCAGCGCCGATATCACCGTCACCGGTGTCGTCGTGCCTCCGCCGCCACCGCCGCCGGGGCCGAGCGACGTCGCATTCAGCATCGATGCGAACACCACATTCCCGATTTCGCGTTTCGTTTACGGCGCCAACGGCGCATCAGAATCGTGGAACGGTGCCACGCCGCCAGCGGAGCTGACGTTCAACCGCGTCGGCGGCAATCGCTTGACGGCGTACAACTGGGAAAACAACTACAGCAACGCCGGCAGCGACTACAACTATCAGAACGATCAGCTGATGAGTTCCTCGCTGACGCCTGGTGATGGCATCAGCTGGCGTGTCACACCGTCGTTCGCGCTCGGCCAGGCCGTCATGGCGACGGTCCCGATGATCGGCTACGTCGCCGGCGACGCCTGTAACTGCAACGTCGGTATCACCGATGCAGACCGCGCCAATCGCCTCGCCACGCACTTCAAGATCAGCAAGGCCTCCAAGGGCAGCGCATTCACGCTCACGCCGAGCACGAGCGACGCGTATGTGTACCAGGATGAATTCGCGAACTGGATGAACGCGAAGTTCCCGGGTCACGCCGGCAATGCCACGTCGCCCCTCTTCTTCTCGCTCGACAACGAGCCGGACATCTGGCAGGCGACGCACAAGGAAATCCAGAGCGACTACAACGACAATTCGTCCACGCCGCGCATCCAGACTTACGCCGGCTTCAGCGACACCAGCGCGGTGTATGCCAAGGCGATCAAGGCTGCAGTGCCTGCCGCCCTGATCTTCGGCCCTGCTGTCGCCACGTATACCGGCGTCACCACGCTCGGCCGGTATCCGAGCGCCGATCCGGTCTACGGCACACAGAACTTCTTCGATGTCTATCTCGACCGCATGAAAGCCGCCAGCAACGCAGCGGGCACTCGGCTGCTCGACGTGCTCGATCTGCACTTCTATCCGCAGAACGGCACGTCGAACGGGCAGATCGGCAACGACTACGCCACGCAGGACAGCGCGATGATTCAGGCGCGCGTGCAGGGTCCGCGGTCGTTGTGGGATCCGACGTACAACGACGGCAGCTGGGTCACGAGCGTGACCGGAGGTCCGATCAATCTCATTCCGCGCCTGCGCAACCAGATCGCCGCGCACTATCCGGGGACGAAGATTGCGATCACCGAGTACTACTACGGTCGCGGTGGTGATATCTCGGGTGGTATCGCACAGGCGGACGTCCTCGGCATCTTCGGTCGCGAAGGCGTCTACGCCGCTGCGCTCTGGCCGAACGCCGGTGTGTGGGCCGCACCGTACAACGGCAACGGCAGCCTTGCGTACGCCTTCATCTTCGGCGCGTTCCGGATGTTCCGGAACTACGATGGCGCCGGGTCGGCGTTCGGTGACCTTGGCCTCAAGGCCTCAACGACCGACGTCGTCGCGAGCTCGGTGTACGCCAGCCGCAATGCCGCTGGCAACGTCGTGATCGTCGCCATCAACAAGACGACGACCGCGAAGGTCGCGAGCATCTCGCTGGCCAACGTCTCCGGTGTGACAAAGGCGCGCGTCTACGTCCTCAGCGGCGCGTCGGCGACGCCGGTCCGTGGCGCCGACCTGACGGTCAGCAGCAACGCGACGTCGTACAGCATGCCGGCCATGAGCGTCTCGACGATCGTGGTCACGCCGTAACGAGGGCCTGGTCTCAGCAGGGCCGAGGGCGTCGCGAGCAGGCTCGCGGCGCCTTCGTGCCATTTGGTACAGTTTGCGGCTCAAACCGTGCTCAGCCCTCCCGCACGGAGGCCCGACGTGGGAGTATTGGGGAGCGAAGTCGTCGCTCCTCATTTCGTCGGGACCTTCTCCATGCGGTTCATGAACTATTCATACGCTCTGCTCGGCGCACTCACGGCGCTCGGCTGCGTCGGCACGCAGCCACTCAGCGCCCAGCGCGCATCGGGCGCCACCCGCGCTCCAGCTGCGCCGGCCTACGATGGCCTGCTCTACTCGTCGGCAACGGCGACCAGCAGCGCGCTCAAGTCGCTCCGCTGGCGCAACGTCGGCCCCCTGCGCGGTGGGCGGGCGAACGCCGTCGTCGGCGATCCGACGAAGCCGTTCGTGTTCTACGTCGGCGGCGTGAACGGTGGCGTCTGGAGGACCGCGAACGGCGGGCAGACCTGGAACAACATCACCGATGGCAAGACCGACATCTCGTCGGTCGGCGCGATGGCGATTGCGCCGTCCGATCCGAATGTGATCTACGTCGGTACCGGCGAGTCGCAGTTGCGTGAGGACCTGACGCCCGGCACGGGCGTGTATCGCTCCACCGACGCCGGCACGACGTGGACGCGTCTGGGCCTGACCGACTCGCATCAGATCGCCGACATCATCGTAGACCCGCGCGATCCGGATCGCGCGTACGTTGCCGCGATGGGTCATGCGTTCGGACCGAACAACGAGCGTGGCGTCTTCCGCACGCTGGATGGCGGCAGGACGTGGAAGAAGGTGCTGTTCATCAACGATTCCACTGGCGCGAACGATCTGACGATCGATCCGAGTAACCCGCGCATCCTCTACGCATCGATGTACAAGTTCCAGCGCACGCCGTGGTCGATGAATGCGGGTGGTGGACGCAGCGGGATCTGGAAGTCGCTCGATGGCGGCGATACCTGGACGGAACTGACCTTTCGCCCGGGTATTCCGCACAAGCCACTTGGCAAGATCGGAATCGATGTCTCTCGCGCGAACCCGATGCGCGTGTATGCGAGTATCGAAGCGCCTGATTCATCGGGTGGTATTTTCCGCAGCGACGATGCGGGCGAGTCGTGGTCGCGCATGAACACCGACGCGCGTTTCTGGGTGCGCTCCTGGTACTACTCGCAGGTCACCGCGGATCCGCAGAACGAGAACACGGTCTACGTCATGAACCTTGGCGTCTACCGATCCATCGATGGCGGCAAGACCTTCTCGCGCTTGCGCGTGCCGCATGGCGACACCCATGCGATGTGGATTGATCCTGCGGACAACAAGCGGATGATCAATTCGAATGATGGTGGCGGCACCATTTCCTTCGATGCCGGTCAGACCTGGTCGAGCATCCACAATCAGCCGACCGCGCAGTTCTATCACGTCACCACCGACAACGGGTTCCCGTATCGCATCTACGGTGCGCAACAGGACAACTCACCGGTCGCCATCAACAGTCGCAGCGACGACGGGTTCATCGGCGATCGCGACTACTACAGCCCGGCCGGTTGCGAGAACGCGACCGTCGCCGTCGATCCGCGCAATCCGAACATCACGTACGGCGGTTGCTACATGGGCGCGTTCACGCGCTACGATCATGGCCGCCGACAGGAGCGCGACATTTCGGTCGGTCTGCGCAACTACGACGGCTGGGCCGCGGGCGACGTGCCGGAGCGCTTTCAGTGGACATTCCCGGTGCTGATCTCGCCGCATGACGCGTCCACGCTCTACGTCGCGTCGCAGCACGTCTGGCGCACGCGCAATGAAGGCGCGAGCTGGGAGAAGATCTCGCCCGATCTGACCACGCACGATCCGGCGACGCTCAAGCGTACCGGCGGCCCGATTCATGGCGAGATGACCGGCGCCGAGTGGTACGCGACGATCTATGCGTTCGCCGAATCGCCGAAGGTGAAGGGCGTGCTGTGGGCGGGCTCGGATGACGGCATGCTGCACCTGTCGAAGAACGGCGGGACGACGTGGGAGAACGTCACGCCGCCCGGCTACGGCAAGCTCACACGCACGGCACACATCGATGCGTCACCGCACGATCCGGCGGTCGTGTACGTGGCGGCGAACCGCTATCAGCAGGACGACTTCGCACCGTATCTCTGGAAGAGCGCCGACTACGGCAAGACCTGGACGAAGATCGTCAGCGGCATTCCCGGCACGGCGTACACGCGTGTCGTCCGCGAGGATCCGGTGCGCAAGGGATTGCTTTACGCCGGCACGGAAATCGGCGTCTGGGTGAGCATGGATGATGGCGCCAACTGGCAGCCGTTGCAGCTCAACCTGCCGCGTGTCAGCGTGCGCGATCTGACGATTCACGGCAATGATCTCATCGCCGCCACGCACGGGCGCGCCTTCTGGATCATCGATGATCTGTCACCGCTCCGTGAGCTGACGGAAGTGGTGATGAAGAAGGCCTCGCATCTCTTCCAACCGGCGACTGCGATCCTGTGGGACGGTGGCGGTTGGCAACGCAACGGTGCGGCAGGTGAGAATCCACCGCCCGGCGCGCTGATCGACTACTGGCTCAAGGATGCGCCGGCGCCGGGTACGGCGGTCACGGTGCAGTTCCGCGACCCGAAGGGCACGTTGATCCGCACGTTCATGGTGGCGAATGCAACGGATACCACGGCGCGCGCCACCGATTCGATCGCGGCGAAGAAGCTCGTGACGGACAGCATCAGCTATTACGCCGCCGATTCGATTCCGCGGATCAAGCCTGGCACGAATCGGTTTTTCTGGGACCTCAGGTTTCCCGATGCGCGTGCGCTCAAGAACACCGTCATCGACGAGGGCAGCCTCTCGGGGCCGAAGGTTCCGCCGGGCACGTACACGGTGCGCCTGATCATCGGCAAGGATTCCACGAGCCGCCAGTTTGCGGTCGTCGCGGATCCGCGTGCCACGTCAACGACTGCAGACCTCGTCGCGCAGTTCGACGCCGCGCAGAAGGTCCGCACGCGACTGAACGAACTCGTCGATCGGGTCGAGTATCTCGAGGATCTGCAGACCCAGCTCGACGCGCGTGCGGATCAGACGAAGGATCAGCCGTATGCCAAGCAGGTCGCCGACGCGGCGAAGGCGGCGCACACGAAGCTGGAAGGCGT
>JBBRLZ010000086.1:0-13707 GCA_038231095.1 Gemmatimonadales bacterium | reverse complement strand
GCTTTCAGTCGCCGCTGCCCGTCGAGCCCGACCTGCGGGAGCGTCAGATGGCGGCTGTAGCGGACCAGCTCGTGGCTCTCGAGCGGCGGCAGCGTGCTGGCGGTCTCGCCGAGTGGCGGCATGGGCATCCTCGAGGAAAAATCGACTGCGGGAATGCATAGCCATCGCTCCACGTGGCGCAACGCTGGACGATCGCTGTCCCGCGCCGTATCGTGCGCCGACCCCGACCCTTTCCCTGAGGATGCATGCGATGACCAGCGTTCGCGTACTGGTGGGCACCAAGAAAGGTGCGTTCACACTGACGTCCGATGGGACGCGGCAATCGTGGAACGTGCAGGGCCCGTTCTTCCCGGGCTTCGAGATGTACCATCTAAAGGCGTCGCCCGTGAATCCCGATCGCATCTACGCGTCGCAGACCAGCGGCTGGTTCGGACAACTCATGCAGCGCTCGGACGACGGCGGGACGACCTGGAACGCGGTCGGGAATCAGTTCACGTATGATGGCATTCCCGGCACGCATCAGTGGTACGATGGCACGCCGCACCCGTGGGAGTTCAAGCGCGTGTGGCACATCGAGCCGTCGCTGAGTGACCCTGATACGGTCTATGCCGGCGTCGAAGACGCGGCACTCTTCAAGAGCACAGACGCCGGTGTGTCGTGGCACGAGTTGTCCGGATTGCGCGGTCACGGGTCTGGACCGCACTGGGCGCCCGGTGCCGGCGGCATGTGCCTGCACACGATCATCATCGACCCCAGCAATCACGATCGTATCTACACCGCGATCTCGGCCGCCGGCGCGTTCCGCACCGACGATGGCGGCGCGACGTGGAAGCCGATCAACAAAGGGCTGCGCTCGAATCACATTCCCGAGGAGACTGCAGAAGTCGGACACTGCGTGCACCACATGGCGATCCATCCGCAGCGGCCGCAGACACTCTTCATGCAGAAGCACTGGGATGTGATGCGCAGTGACGACGGCGGCGAGATGTGGCACGAAGTCAGCGGCGACCTGCCGACGGATTTCGGATTCGTCGTCGATGTACACGCGCACGAACCCGAGACGGTCTACGTCGTACCGATCACGAGCGACGCGCACCACTATGTGATGGACGGCAAGCTGCGCGTGTATCGCAGTCGCAGTGGTGGCAACGAATGGGAGCCGCTCACCAAGGGACTGCCGCAGGAGAACTGCTACGTGAACGTGCTGCGCGATGCGATGGCCGTCGACTCGCTCGACTCATGCGGGATCTACTTCGGTACGACGGGCGGCCAGGTGTACGTGTCACCCGATGCGGGAGACACGTGGCAGGCCATCGTGCACGACCTGCCGGCGGTGCTGTCGGTCGAAGTGCAGACGCTCGCATGAGCGGTCGGGCATGATTCGCGTCGTGTTGCCGGCACCGTTGAGGGAACTGGCGCGCGTGGATGGCGAGCTGCAGTTCGACATCGCCGCGCCGGTCACGCAGCGGAACACGCTCGATGCCGTCGAAGCGCGCTTTCCGATGCTGCGCGGGACGATCCGCGATCAGGTCACGCAGAAACGGCGTCCGTTCATTCGCTTCTTTGCCTGCGAATCGGACCTGTCGCACGACCCACCCGATACGCCGCTGCCGGACCCCGTACAGCACGGTCTCGAGCCATTTCTGATCGTGGGTGCGATCGCGGGTGGCTGACACGCAGGTCGCCTCGGATGCGATGACCGACGACCTGCTGCGCGTGATCGTCTCGGATACAGAGCTGACCACGCTGAACCTCAGCGGATCGCAGGCGCTCACCGACACGGGGGTCGCACTACTGGCGCAGCTGCCGAACGTTCGTCATCTGGACCTGAGTGGCACGGCCATCACCGACGCCGGCGTCGCCGCGCTCGCTGCACTGCACACCCTTCAGCATATCTCGCTCGCGTGGACGCGGGTCACCGATGCCGGCGTGCGTGCGCTTGCACGGTGTGACCACCTGCAACACGTCGATCTGAACGGCACGCCTTGCGGCGACGGCGCGATCGGTACGTTCGCCGGGAAACCGCATCTGTCGGTGTTCAAGTGTGGCCGCGCGACCACCGACAAGGGTCTTGCACGCTTCCTTGAATATCCGATCTTCGCCCGATGGCATGAACGGCCTGCCGCGCTCACGTTGATGAGCTACGACGACGGGCCGAACTACCTGATGGTGCGCGGCAACATCACCGATCGCGGCCTCGCCGATCTGGCAGGCCTCGAGGGACTGTTCGGCCTGAACCTCGACGATCGCGCACTCGCTGTGACCGGCCACGGACTGGCGCCGCTCGTCGATCTGCCACGCCTCGGCCGACTTGCCGTCGACGCGCGCGACGATGCGATGCCATACATCGCGCGCATGCCGCACCTGCGATTCCTCGGCTGTCAGGACACCGAGGCCACCGATGCGGGCTGGGTGGCGCTCGGGCAATCGCGGTCGCTCGAGAAGATCTGGGGGCGCCGCTGCTACGGTCTCGCGCGCGAAGGATTTCTCGCGCTGTCCCGCATTCCGACGCTCGACGCGCTGTCCGTCAGCTGCCGGAATGTGGACGACGTCGGTGTCTCGGCGCTGCCGGACTTCCCCGCCCTTCGCGAACTGATGCCGATGGACATTCCCGACGCCGGCTATCGACACATCGCGCGCTGCACGGCGCTCGACTCGCTGGTGCTGATGTACTGCCGTGATACATCCGATGCGGCGACCGAGCATCTCGTCGCGCTGCCCGCACTCCGCAAGTACTTCGCGAGTTACACCCAGATCACCGATCGCACACCGCAGCTGCTGGCGCAAATGGCGTCACTCGAGGACGTCACGTTCGACCAATGCACGTCGCTGACGAACGATGGCATCGCGGCGCTGGCGGCTCTGCCACGCTTGCGTGAACTGCGCATTGCAGGACCACGCCTCACATCAGGCGTGCGCGCGGCGTTCCCTGCGCGTGTGGCGGTCTTCGACTCGCTCTGATTCCCGTCGCCGTTGGAGCAGCGTCTGATCCTGCCGATCACCCCGCAAGCACCGGCAGCGCGCGAATCTTCTCCGCCCACTCGCGCGGTCCGGTCTCGTGCACGTTGCTGCCTGCCGCATCCACCGCGACGGTCACCGGCATGTCCTCGACGTCGAACTCGTAGATCGCTTCCATGCCGAGGTCCGCGAACGCCACCACGCGTGACGAGCGGATCGCCTTCGACACCAGGTACGCCGCGCCGCCAACCGCCATCAGATACGCCGCCTTGTGCTTCCGGATCGCTTCGAGGCCGATCGGCCCACGCTCCGCCTTGCCGATCATCGCGATCAAGCCGGTCTTCTCGAGCATCATCTCGGTGAACTTGTCCATGCGCGTGGCCGTGGTCGGGCCGGCGGGACCAACGGCTTCCTCGCGCACCGGATCGACCGGGCCCACGTAGTAGATCACGCGATTGGTGAAGTCCACGCCATCGGGCAACCCGTCGCCGCTCGCATACAGATCGGCGATACGCTTATGCGCGGCGTCACGGCCGGTCAGCAACTTGCCGGTGAGCAGCAGTCGATCACCCGCCTTCCACGTGCGGACAACATCCGGCGTCAATGCGTTCAAGTCGACGTGCTTCGCATTGATGTCCGGCTGCCACGTCACGTCAGGCCAATCGGACAGCTTCGGAATCGGCAGCGATGCCACACCACTGCCATCGAGCGTGAAGTGCGCATGCCGCGTGGCCGCGCAATTCGGGATCATCGCAATCGGCTTCGAGGCGGCGTGCGTCGGGAAGTCGTGGATCTTCACGTCCAGCACCGTCGACAATCCGCCAAGACCCTGCGCCCCGATGCCGAGTGCGTTGACCCTGTCGCACAACTCGATGCGAAGCTCCTCGATCCGGTTCTGCGGCCCGCGCTTCTTGAGCTGCGCCATGTCGATGTGCTCCATCAGCGATTCCTTCGCCATCAGCATCGCCTTCTCGGCGGTGCCACCAATGCCGATACCGAGCATGCCCGGCGGGCACCAGCCGGCGCCCATCGTCGGCACCGTCTTCATGACCCAGTCCACAATCGAATCGGATGGATTGAGCATCGCGAATTTCGACTTGTTCTCGGAACCGCCGCCC
Organism: Gemmatimonadales bacterium; assembly: GCA_038231095.1. Taxonomy (GTDB): domain Bacteria; phylum Gemmatimonadota; class Gemmatimonadetes; order Gemmatimonadales; family Gemmatimonadaceae; genus JACMLX01. The sequence goes on along the minus strand of JBBRLZ010000086.1, from coordinate 9,631 downwards.
TTCGCCGCGAGACGAACGTCCACCGTGTCACCTGGCACGATCTCATAGTGCACCACAGCCGGCGTATTGTCGCGGGTGTTCTTCCGCGTGAACGCCGGGTCGGCCACGATCGACGCGCGCAGCACATTGTCGGGCAACAGGTAGGCGCGACGTACGCCCTCGTTCACCATCTCCTGCACCGACATCGTCGCCTCCCACCGCACGTTCATCCCGACCTTCAGAAACACGACGACGATGCCCGTGTCCTGGCAGATCGGCCGCTTGCCTTCGGCGCACATGCGGGAGTTGGTCAGGATCTGCGCAATCGCATCCTTCGCCGCCGGGCCCTGCTCCTTCTCGTACGCATCGGCCAGCGCGTGGATGTAGTCCAGCGGGTGGTAGTACGAGATGTGCTGGAGCGCGTCGGCGATGGACTGGATGAAGTCGGATTCTCTGATGATCGGCATGCCTGAAGACTAGCACCTTTCATCGTGCCACACCTGCGCGACATGGCGCCACCCGGGCGGGCCGACCCGTATGTTGCGGGTATCCAATCCAGCCGTCCAAGTCGCATGCCGGGTGGTCGCTCTCTCCTCGAACACGAATCGTGATGTCGTCGCGAAATACCTGGGTGGCGCTCACGGCACTCCTGCTATCGGCATGCAGCGCGAAGGACAGCGTCGCGCCACCGCCCACGGGTGGATTCACCGTCCGCAATGACGTCGTGAACCTGAACCAGGGCGGATACGCGCCGCTCACCGCGGTGATCCACGTCGAGACCTCCGCCGCCAGCAAGGTGACGATCACCGTGGTCGGGCGGCGCGGCACGCCGAGTGATGTCGTCAAGGCCTTCGACGACCTTGGCACCACGCACAACGTCCCTGTGCTCGGCCTGTACCCCGATTTCGACAACACCGTCCAAGTCGTGTTCACCGATGCGGCCGGGGCGGAACTGGGCCGCAAGAGTTACACGGTGCGTCCTGGCGCGCTGCCGGTCGGCGTGCTGCCAGCGATCACGATCGACACGAAGAAGGCCGGCCTGTTCGCGAGTGGCATGACGCTGGTCAGCTATTTCGGCTACGCCACCAACAGCTTCCCGCAGACACCGTTCATCTTCGATGAATTCGGCGACGTGCGGTGGTATCTCGACTTTCGGTCCAGCCCGACGCTGTCCACGCTGTTCTTCGATAACGGCATGGAGAGGTTGCAGAACGGAAATCTGTATTTCGGCGACGTGAATTCCGGCGCCATCTACGAAATCGACATGCTCGGCCGTGTGCTGAACACCTGGTCGCTTCAGGGCTACGTGTTCCACCACAACGTGCAGGAGAAGCCGAACGGCAACTTCCTCGTCACGGTCACCAGGACCGGCATCGCGACGACCGAGGACTTCATCATCGAGATCGACCGGACGACGAAGCAGATCATCCGCACGTGGGACCTGCGCGCTTCTCTGGATGCCACGCGTCGCACGTTGATCGGCGATGCCACCGACTGGATCCACGTCAACGCCGTGGTCTACGACCCTTCGGACAGCACGATCATCGTATCCGGCCGCACGCAGGCCGTCGTGAAGCTCGACGCCAGCAATCGCGTCGTCTGGATCCTCGGGGCGCACAAGGGCTGGGGCACGTCGGGCAATGGCACACCGCTCACTCCATTCCTGCTGCAGCCGCTCGATGCCACCGGGCAGCCGATCACCGATGCAGCGGTCATCAATGGCGACGCGAACCACCCGGACTTCGAGTGGAACTGGTATCAGCACGCGCCGCTGGTGATGGCGAACGGAGACATCATGCTGTTCGACAACGGCGGTACCAACCGGAATTTCAGTGGAAGCGGTCGGTACAGTCGGGCCGTGCAGTATCGCATCAATGCGGCGGCCAAGACGGTGCGTCAGGTGTGGACGTACGGCAAGGAGCGCAGCGCGGAAACCTTCTCGGCCATCGTCTCCGACGTCGATCTGCTCAGCCCGTCCAACCACGTCGTTTTCTCGCCGGGCGCGGTCGTGAACGGAACCAGATACGGCAAGGTGATCGAGATGGACTACCTGACGAAGGACGTGGTCTTCGAAGCGACGCTCACTCCGCCGCAGACGTTCTTCAACATCACGTTGCACCGCTCGGAACGGCTGTCGCTGTATCCGTGAATTCGCCGCAGCCGCGTCGCGTCTACTTCAGCCCGAGCTGATAGAGCCGCGACGCGTTGGTGCGCATGACCATCGTCGCGATCTCCCGCGCGCGCGCCGGCGTGATGTCGCCCTGCCGCATCATGCCGGTGAGCGCGACGCCGAGCGCTTCACGGGCATTGTGCGCTGCCGTCCAGGCGAGAATTTCCCAACCCATGTCCGGGCCGAGGCCGACCGCGTCGGAGCCGAACAGTACCTTCTCCGGGAATTGTGAGAGCCAACTTCTCAGCACCACCGCCAGTTCAGACGGGGTGTACGCGAGCGTCATCATCGACAGATCGGCGTAGACGTTCGGCTTCCAGAGCATCGCTTGCGTATGCGACGCAAACACGCCACCACCGTGCAGGATCACGAAGTTCGTGCCATGCAACGTCGGGTCGTTGAAGGTCGCCTCGAGCAGCAGTGGATCGGAACCCGACGCGACGTAGCCGTTGCCGAAACCCTCGAGCGCGTGGATGTGCACGGCCATCTGCAACCGCCCTGCCTCGCGCGCAATCACCTTGAACAGATAGTCCTGCAGCAGTTTGTACTCGGCGTGCGTCGGCACGCCGCCGGCGATGTAGCGCGCGTACACCGCGCGAGCGCTGCCTTCCGGTGCGTCCGCAAAGTCCAGCGCGCGCAGATAGCCGGCCTCGTACTTGATGGCGACACAACCGGCCTTCCGCTGTGCCTCGAGCGTTGGCGTGACGACCGTTGTCACATACGCATCGAGCGTCGCCGGCAACCGCGCCACATGCAGATCGGCGAGGTAGCGCTTGAGCAATTTTTCCTCGAGCGGATACAGCTTCACTCGATCGGCCGTTGTCGCGGCTTCAGCGCGATTCGAGAGGGGCAGCAGCAGCGCGTCCACGTAGCTCACCCAGCGGAACCGCGGCGATGGCAGTCCCGGTCCCATCGCAATGCGATTGGCGAGCTGCACTTCGGTGCCGGTGCGATCGATGACCCACGTCGGAAAACTGTCACCCGTCGCGGCAATCCGCTTCTGCATCACCGCGCGACGTGCTGCGAGATGTGCCGCCGACGTGTCAGCCGACGAATCCTGATAGAGCGCGCCGTACGCCAGACGCCAGCGCGGACTGTCGGCACGCAGCGGCACTGGCAGCTCGAACGCGATGCCATCGAGCGGCAGCGCATCGGCATCGGAATCGGCGGCGGCGACGCTGTTCACATGGCTGTGATTGTCCACGGCGCGGATCGAATCGATGAACACGGCCAGCGCCGGATCAGCGGCGCCCGCGACATCGGTGCGCATCGGCGTTGCAGAACAGGCCACGAGAGCGACGGCCAGCACGAGGCCGATGACGACGCGCTGGCCGTATCCAACCGGTGTCGTGCTCACGCGAACCGATCGGGAATCACGTTACTTGAGGTCAGGCTTGCCAAACGCATGATGGAGTCGGTGCACGTGAACGCCACAGGAAGGATGCGCGGATGCCGGAAACTATGCGGGGCGCCCCGTCTGCACGCAGCGCCCCGCCATCACGTCACACCACGCCCGTCTCAGACGGCGGCGAGCACCGGGTAGTCGGTGTAGCCCTTTTCGCCCGGCGTATAAAACGTCTCCATATCAGGCACGTTGAGCGCAACGTCCTTCTCCAGACGCTCGACGAAATCCGGAGTGCTGAGCACCGGACGCCCGAACGCCACGAGGTCGGCGACACCACTCACGAGCAGCGCTTCCGCCTTCTCGCGATCGAGCCCGCCTGATGCGATGAATGTGCCGCCGAATGCCGCCTTCAGCTGGGCTGGCAGCGCGACTGGCAACGGTGGATTGCCCATCGACTCGTGGTTGACCAGGTGGTAGTAGACGAGTCCGAGCGCTCCGAGCGCCGCGGCGAGCGCGATGTGCTGCTCGTCGACGCCTTCGAACGGCCCCATGCCATTGAAGTAGCCATGCGGTGACGCGCGGAAGCCGACGCGATCCGCGCCGATCGCGTCGGCCGTTGCCTTCGCGACTTCAAGCGCGAACCGATTGCGGTTCGCGGCGCTGCCACCGTAGCTGTCGGTGCGCGTGTTGAGATTCGCATTCGTGAACTGCTCGATCAGATACCCGTTCGCACCATGCAGTTCGACGCCGTCGAAGCCGGCGTCGATCGCGTGGCGCGCGGCGGCGGCATGCTCGCCAACGACCACCGCGATTTCCGCCTCCGTCAGCGCGTGCGGCAGGGCCGCCGTCTGCAATCCAGCGGCATCGGTCCAGATCTGGTCAGGCAACGTCACCGCGGCCGAACTCACCACGCGTGTGCCTTCTGGCATGTTCGCGAGGTGTGATGCACGACCCGTGTGCATGAGCTGTGCGAAGATGTGGCCACCCTCGGCATGCACGGCGTCGGTGACGGCGCGCCATGCGGCGACCTGCTCGTCGTTGTACAGGCCAGGAATGCGTGCGTAGCCGGCACCGTCCGGGGAGGGCGCCGTGCCTTCGGTGATGATCAGCCCGACGCTCGCGCGCTGCTGGTAATAGGTCGCAACGATCGGCGTCGGCACGTGCGTCGCCGTTGCACGATTGCGTGTCATTGGTGCCATGACGACACGGTTGCGCAGCGTGATGCGGCCCAGTTGAAAGGAATTGAACAGCATGAAAACGACGCCCTTGGGATTGGGAGTGGAGCCGGCGCTACCATTGGCGAGGCCAGCGTTATATACTGAGTGGTATACATACCGCCCAGTATATTTTTGTCAACCTCCCGTCCGACTACAGTCCCGTCACGATGACTCGAGGACGTCCGCGCGAATTCGACCCCGATACCGCACTCGACCACGCGCTCGCCGTCTTCGAGCGTGATGGCTTCGAGGCGACTTCGGTCCAGTCGCTGGCCGACGCGATGGGGATCTGCAAGCCGAGCCTGTATGCCGCCTATGGCAACAAGGAGGCGCTTTTCATCGCGGCCCTGCATCGCTATGCCGCGACGTGCGACGCCCGGCGTGCCGCGCTGCTCGATGCGGAAAGCGATGGTCGTCGTGCCGTCGAGGCGATGCTCACTGATACAGTGCGCGCGTACACTGATTGCAACTCGGCCGGTGGGTGCCTGATCGTGTCGCAGACCGCCGGTGCCTCCCTGGACACACGATCCGACGCAATGCGCGACGCGCTGGCTGCTGCGATGAACGACGGTCGCGCGGCGCTGCACGCACGATTGCAGCGCGCGCGCGGCGACGGAGACCTGCTGGGCGACACCGATGTCGACGTGCTCATGGCGTATTTCGCGACGGTCATGGCCGGGCTCAGCGTGCTGGCGCGCAATGGCGAAACGCGGGAAGCGCTGACGGCGGTGGTGACGACCGCGATGCGCGCCTGGCCTCTGCCAGATCGCCAGATTAGCGCCAGCTGATCTTCGCGTGATCGCGAAAACGAAACTTTGCTGAATGCGCCACGCACGCAAAAGGTTGCATGCCGTCTCGACCGCCAATCCGACACACGCGGTTTGTGACCGTGACGTGGCGCACGCGATAAGCAGACATTACAATCGTTTGTGACGGCACCGAGAGTCGTCCAGGGATCTGACACAGAGACGAGGCGCATTTCCGCACCAGTGACAGTACGTCACGACCATCGCTCCGCCGAGATGGTTCAGTCGATCCCGCACCGCAATCGCGCATACCGCTGATCATCGCGCCGACCGAGTTCCGCCACAGGCAGCCGCAGTCGTTTCTCACACACCCACCCAGGGAGTTTTTGTCATGATCCAGCACTGGCGCCAATCGATGGCGCTGGCAGCGATGCTCGTGCTCGCGACCCCGCAACTCCGTGCCCAGGCAACCACTGGCACTGTTGCGGTCCGTGTCACATCTGCCAGCGATCAGCGCCCAATCGAATCCGCCCGCGTTTTCATCGTCGGGACGAACTTCGCCAATCAGACGTCGGTCGATGGCCGCGTCACCTTCCGGAGTGTTGCTGCTGCAGCGTACACCGTTCGCGTATTGCGCGTTGGCTTTGCCGAGCAGACGAAGCGTGTGACCGTCACAGCCGGTGCCACGTCGACCGTCGAAGTCGCGATGAGTGCTGCGGCCGTGAGCCTTGCCGCCGTCGTCACCACGGCAACCGGTGAAACGCGTCGTGTGGAAACCGGCAACGCGACCGCGAACATCGACGCCGCGGCGTTGGTGGAAGCGGCGCCAGTCGGGAACCTGAACGACCTGCTGAACTCGCGCGCCCCTGGCGTGACGGTGACGAGCGGGACCCAGACCGGCACTGGCGCGCGCATCCGCATTCGCGGCAGTAACTCGGTGAGCCTCTCGAATGAGCCGATCTGGATCATCGACGGCATTCGCATGACGAGCACCAACGCCAACTTCTCGACGGTGACGGGCAACGGCGCCGGCGGCAACACTGGCGGCAACAATGCCAGCCGCGTCGGCGACCTGAACCCCGACGAAATCGAGAGTATCGAAATCGTGAAGGGCCCCTCGGCCGCGACGCTCTACGGCACCGACGCTGCCAACGGCGTGATCCTCGTCACGACCAAGAAGGGACGCGCTGGCGCGCCGCGCTGGTCACTGTACGGTGAAGGCGGAGCGGTGACGGATCGCAACAAGTATCCGACGGCCTACAGCCTGTGGGGTCGTCAGCCGACGGAAGCCGTTGGCACGTCAACGCGAGCGTTCTGCAACCTCCAGCGTGTCGGTACTGGTGCCTGTCTCGCGGACTCGTCGAGCGCGCTGAACATCTTCAACGAGAAAGACCTCACGCCGATTGCGACAGGCAACCGTCGCCAGACCGGTGTGCAGGTTTCCGGCGGCAGTGAAGCGGTCCGTTACTTCGTCTCGGCAGAAGACGAGAACGAAGTCGGCGTGCTCTCGCTGCCCCAGTTCGAGCGCCAGCGCTTTGACTCGCTGAACATCCCGCTGCGCTCGTGGGTCAATCGCCCGAACCAGATGAACCGTCGCTCGCTGCGTGCAAACGTGAACGCGACGATCAGCCCGAAGCTCGAGCTGTCGGTCTCCACGAACTTCATCAACATCGCCCAGCGCTACTCGCTCGAGTCGAACTCGACGGCCGGCCTCGGCTCACAGGTGTTCGGCGGCCCGGGCACGCGCAGCAACGGCAACGTGAGTGGACTCGGCACGCCGCTCAACGGCTATCGCGCCTGGACGCCAGGCTATTCGTGGCAGGAGCAGACGGCGCAGGACGTGAACCGGTTCATCTGGTCCGCGCAGTCCAGCTGGCGCCCGTTCACGTGGCTCTCCAACAGCGCCACGGTCGGCAATGACTTCTCGTCGATCAGCGACGACAACCTGCTGTACCGCGGCGAAGGCCCGCCGCTTGGCGCCACGACGCGGCTCGGTTCACGCGGCATCAATCGCAACAGCACGTACAATCTGACGGTGAATCTCGGTTCGACGGCGCAGTACAAGCTGTACGGGCTGAACCTGAAGACGACCGCGGGTGCACAGTACGTCGGCTTCGGCGCCCGTCTGGCGTCGACGGGTTCGACGATCCTCGCTCCGGGTTCGCAGAACGTCTCGTCCGGCACGTCGCCGGTCGTAGCCGAAGGAACGACGCTCACGAAGACGTTCGGCGTGTTTGTCGAGCAGTCCCTGAACATCAGAGATCGCCTCTTCCTGACTGCCGCTGTCCGCAGCGACCAGAATTCGGCGTTCGGCACCAACTTCCAGAGCGTCGTGTACCCGAAGGCTTCTGCCTCGTACCTGATCTCGGAAGAGGGCTGGTGGAAGGCGCCGTCGTGGTTCAACTCGCTGCGCCTGCGCTACGCGTACGGCCAGTCGGGTGTGCAGCCGGGCCCGAACGACGCCATTCTGTTCTTCGGCGCTGGCACCTCGAACATCGCGACCGCCGATCAGCCGACGCTGACACAGGCCTCGCTTGGCAACGAGAACATCAGGCCGGAGCGTTCCGCTGAGCAGGAAGGCGGGTTCGAAGCGAACTTCTTCGGCAGCCGTCTCAGCGTCGACGCGACCTATTACAACAAGATCACGAAGGACGCCTTGATCAGCGCGATCCTGCCACCGTCATACGGATTGGTGACGTCGCAGCTGCGCAACCTCGGCTCGGTGAAGAATTCCGGTATCGAGCTTGGCATCACGGCACAGCTGGTGGATCGCTCGTACTTCGGCTGGGACATGAACGTGTCCGCGTCGGCGAACAGCAACAAGGTGCAATCTCTGGGCGACACCCCGCCGCAGATCGGCACCACGACCCGGATCGTGGTTGGCTATCCGATCTCGGGCTACTGGGCGCAACCGATCACGAAGTACATCGACAAGAACGGCGATGGCCTGTTGACGTACTACGCCGACACCGCGAAGAACGAGGTGTTCGTCGGCGACTCGGCCGTGTTCCGCGGCTACGCCACGCCGCGCTACATCACGACGGTGACCAACGGCTTCGAGTTCCTCAACAAGAAGCTGCGCATCACGTCACTGTGGGACATCCGCCGCGGCAACCTCTGGTACAACAACACGGATCGCATCCGCTGCACGCGTCCGAATTGCAGCGGCCGTAACAACCTGAAGGCGGACCTGTACGATCAGGCCACGAACATTGCAGCCAACGAGCATCCGATCCGTACGCTCGACGGTTTCATTCAGGATGGCGGTTTCGTCCGCCTGCGCGAAGCCTCGGTGCAGTACACCTTCGCGCCGGCGCTCGCCTCGCGGCTGCTCAAGGCACGCTCGCTGTCGGTCGTACTCTCGGGGCGCAATCTGCGCCTGTGGACCAAGTACCGCGGCGTTGACCCGGAGTCGGGCTTCAACACCACCAGCGGCACCGAAGCCCCGCAGGAATTCCAGACGATCGCTCCGCCGAGCTACTTCATCTTCCGTTTCAACCTCGGCTACTAGGAGCCACGTCCCATGTCATTTCTACGCTTGACGGGCCGGCACCCTTCGCGAGGGCGCATTGGCGCCGTCGTTGCCGTCGCCCTGTCCCTGACTGCATGTCAGGCTACCAACGACCGTCTGCTCAGCGTCACCGACCCGGACATCATCCTGCCGAGCGGCGTGAACACCGCCGAGTCGGCGACGGCGCTCTCGTACGGCGCGATCAACACCTTCCGCAGCATCACGGGCGGTGGCGAGAGCACATGGATGTTCGGCGGACTGCTGGCCGACGAGTGGTCGACCAGTTCCACCTTCATCGAGAACGACGAGACTGACCAGCGCAAGGTGCGCGAATTCAACGGCACTGTCACGGGAGAACTGCGTAACCTGTACCGGACACGGACACGGGCCACCGCCGCGCTGGCGGCGATGACGCAGTACAACCCGACCGCGCGCGCGCTCATCGCCGAGCTGTATCTGGCACGAGGCTTCGCAGAAATGCAGCTCGCGTCGGACTTCTGCAACGGCATTCCGATCGGCAACAGCACCACGTTGCCGCCGGAAAACGGAGTGCAGTTGTCGAATCAGGCGGTGTTCCAGCTGGCGGCCGCGTCACTGGATTCGGCCATCAGCTTCGCGAACGGCACCGACGCGCAGAGCGTGAAGATCAATCAGGCAGCGAAG
>JBBRLZ010000085.1:0-14197 GCA_038231095.1 Gemmatimonadales bacterium | reverse complement strand
TGTTCGACACCAGCCTTGGCTGGCGATTCGTGAATCCGGCGATGAAGGCAACGCATGGTACCGATTCGATGGGGCAGACCGCCGAGAATGTGGCCGAGCAGTATGGAATTTCTCGCGGCGACCAGGATGCGTTTGCCGTGCGGTCGCAGCAGAAGGCCGCTGCCGCTCGAGCTGGCGGACGGTTCGCACCGGAGATCATCGGCGTGGAGATTCCCCAGAAGAAAGGCCTCGCGACCGTCGTTGATACCGATGAATTCATTCGCGCGGACACGACGCTCGATGTGCTCGCCAGATTGAAGCCTGCGTTCCGCACCGATGGCAAGGGCTCGGTCACGGCGGGAAATGCATCAGGCCTCAACGACGGTGCAGCCGCATTGCTGATCGGATCAGCGAAGGGCGCGGCGTCGATCAACGTGACGCCGATGGCCCGTATCGTCACCACCGCCGTGGCTGGCGTCGAGCCGGGTGTGATGGGCCTGGGTCCGGTGCCTGCTACGCGGCTGGCGCTCAAGCGCGCGGGACTCACACTGGACCAGATGGACGTGATCGAACTGAACGAAGCGTTCGCCGCGCAATCGCTTGGCTGTCTGCGCGAATTCGGCATCGCTGACGACGATCCACGCGTCAATCCAAACGGCGGCGCGATCGCACTCGGGCACCCGCTGGGTATGAGCGGCGCGCGGCTGCTGCTGACCGCATCGCACGAACTGAGTCGCACGAACAAACGCTACGCGCTCGCAACGATGTGCATCGGCGTGGGGCAGGGCATGGCCACTATCCTCGAGCGCGCCTGATGGCGAACATCTTCGCATTCGATGGATTCATTCCCGTCGTGCACGAGACGGCGTTCGTGCACCCCAATGCGACGGTGACGGGCAACGTGACAATCGGTCGCGATGTCTACATCGGGCCTGGAGCCGCGATCCGTGGTGACTTTGGCGCCATCGTCATCGAGGATGGCTGCAACGTGCAGGAGAACTGCACCATCCACATGTTTCCCGGTGTCACTGTCGTGCTCGAACAGGGCGCGCACATCGGGCATGGCGCCATCGTGCATGGGGCGCGTATCTGCGCCAACGCGCTGGTGGGCATGAACGCGGTGATCATGGACAATGCCGTCGTCGGCGCGGGCAGTGTCGTCGGCGCGCTCTGTTTCGTGCCCACGGGGATGCAGATCCCGGAGCGAAAGGTCGTGGTCGGAAACCCGGGAAAGATCGTGAAGGACGTGACCGACGAAATGCTGGCCTGGAAGACGGAGGGCACGGCGCTGTATCAGGCGCTGCCCGCACGACTGCGCGACACCCTCATCGCCTGCGACCCGTTGCGGTCAGTACCGCCGGACCGCGCAACGCAGGCGTCATCATACACGAATTGGGGAGGCACGAAACGCTGATGCGACTCGAGAATTATGCGCTTGGCGAGTGGGTCGCCGGGAGCGGCACCGGAACGACGTTGTATCACGCAGTGACCGGCGCCGAAGTGGCAGTCGCCTCCAGTGAGGGTCTCGACTTCAAGGCGATGCTGCAATACGGCAGGACGGTGGGCGGACCCACGCTGCGCGCGATGACGTTCCACCAGCGTGCTCGCATCCTCAAGGCGCTCGCGCAGTATCTCACCGCGCGCAAAGACGAGTTCTACGCTGTTTCGGCGTGGACGGGTGCCACGAAGGCTGATTCGTGGGTGGATATCGACGGCGGGTTCGGCACTCTGTTTGCTTACGCCAGCCGCGGTCGGCGTGAGTTCCCCGATGAGACATACTTCGTCGACGGTCCGGTCGAAGGGCTGAGCAAGGGCGGCACGTTCATCGGCCGGCACATCTGTGTGCCAATGGAAGGCGTCGCCGTGCAGATCAATGCCTTCAATTTTCCGGTCTGGGGCATGCTCGAGAAGTTCTCGACGAGCTTCCTCGCTGGTGTGCCGAGCATCGTGAAACCCGCCACGGTGACCAGCTACCTCACCGAGTGTGTAGCGAAGGCGATGGTGGCGTCAGGCCTGCTGCCCGCCGGCACATTCCAGCTGATCTGCGGCAGCGCTGGTGACCTGCTCGATCATCTCGACTGCCAGGATTCCGTTGCGTTCACCGGGTCTGCGAGCACTGGCCTGATGCTGAAGTCGGGCAAGGCGATCCTTGGCAACAGCGTGCGCTTCAACCAGGAAGCGGACTCCCTGAATTTTTCGATGCTCGGTCCCGATGCGGCGCCTGGCACCGAGGAGTTCGATCTGTTCATCAAGGAAGTGACGCGGGAGATGACCGTGAAGGCCGGGCAGAAGTGCACGGCGATTCGCCGCTCGTTCGTACCGGAGAACATGGTGGACGACGTCCGGAACGCGCTGAGCAAGCGGCTGGCGGGCGTGAAGGTCGGTGATCCAGCCGTGGACGGCGTGCGCATGGGCCCTCTCGCCGGCCGGAGCCAGGTGCGCGAAGTGGAGCGCAGCGTGGCGATGCTGCGCGAAGGTACGGAGCTCATGTTCGGCGGCCCGGGCACGCTCGATGTCATCGGTGCCGATGCTGAAGCCGGCGCATTCTTCCCGACGATGCTGCTGTATAACGACAAGCCGTTCGAGCGCGCACAGGCACACGACGTCGAAGCATTCGGGCCCGTGAACACGATCATGCCATACCGAACCGTGGATGACGCGATCGCGCTGGCGCGGCTCGGCAAAGGCAGCCTGGTTGGCTCGCTGTTCACCGCGAGCGACGATGTGGCGCGCCAGGTGTCGCTCGGCACGGCGGCGTATCATGGCCGCCTGATGCTGCTCAACCGACACAGCGCGAAGGAGTCCACCGGCCACGGATCACCGATGCCTGGCCTGGTGCACGGCGGACCGGGACGAGCGGGTGGCGGCGAAGAACTCGGTGGCATGCGCGGCGTGATGCACTACATGCAGCGCACTGCAATTCAGGGATCACCGCAGACTGTCGCAGCGGTGACACATGAGTGGAGCAAGGGCGCGGATGAGCTGAAGGATCGCATCCATCCCTTCCGCAAGTTCTTCGACGAATTGCGCATCGGAGAAACGTTCATCACGCACCGTCGCACCGTGACCGAGGCCGACGTCGTCAATTTTGCCGGGATCTCCGGCGACTTCTTCTACGCGCACATGGACGACATCGCGGCGAAGGATTCGTTCTTCGCGAAGCGTGTGGCGCACGGCTACTTCGTTCTCTCGGCCGCCGCCGGACTGTTCGTGGATCCGGCGCCGGGACCGGTACTCGCGAACTACGGACTCGAAGGGCTGCGCTTCGTGAAGCCGGTGTACATCGGAGACACCATTCAGGCGCGCCTCACGTGCAAGCAGCGCACCGCGAAGGAAGACCGAGAAGGACAAGTTCCGCAGGGCGTGGTGCACTGGGACGTGGAAGTGACGAACCAGGACGACGAAGCTGTTGCCGTCTATACGATTCTCACGCTGGTGAAGCGGGCAGTGCCGCCGGTCGCGTAGCAGATGCCGGTGCGTGCTCCGGCGCCCGGTGATCTCGAACCGATCGAGATTGCGAGTCGCGACGAGGTCACTGCGCTGCAGCTGCAGCGCCTTCGTGCGACGCTGGAGCATGCGTACAGCCACGTGCCGCACTATCGGTCCGCCTTCGACCGCGCGGGCGTTCATCCGTCGCATCTGCGCACGCTGGGCGATCTCGCGCGCTTTCCGTTCACCGTGAAGTTGGACCTGCGCGAGAACTATCCGTTCGGCATGTTCGCCGTGCCGCGAGAACAGGTCGTGCGCATTCACGCGTCGAGTGGCACCACCGGTCAGCCGACGGTGGTTGGCTACACAAAGAACGACATTGCGACGTGGGCGCAGCTCGTTGCGCGTTCCATTCGCGCGGCGGGCGGCAGGGCCGGTGACATCGTGCACGTGGCGTATGGCTACGGTCTGTTCACCGGTGGCCTTGGTGCGCATTACGGCGCCGAACTGCTTGGCTGCACCGTCATTCCCATGTCTGGTGGGCAGACGGAGAAGCAGGTTCAACTCATCCGCGACCTGCGCCCCGACATCATCATGGTGACACCCAGCTACATGCAGGTGATCATCGAGCAGTTCGTGAAACTCGGCCTCGATCCTGCGGCCAGCTCGCTGAAAGTCGGGATCTTCGGGGCGGAGCCGTGGACCAACGCGATGCGCGCAGACATCGAAGCCCGTGCCGGCATCGATGCGGTCGACATTTATGGGCTCTCCGAAGTGATGGGTCCCGGTGTCGCGAGCGAGTGCATCGAGTCGAAGGATGGACCGGTGATCTGGGAAGATCACTTTTATCCCGAGATCATCGATCCCGTGACCGGTGCCGTGCTCCCGGATGGATCGGAAGGGGAGCTCGTCTTCACGTCATTGACCAAAGAGGCGCTGCCGATCATCCGCTATCGCACTCGCGATCTCACGCGGCTGCTGCCGCCCACGTCGCGCGCATTTCGTCGCATGGCGAAGATCGTCGGCCGCAGCGACGACATGTTGATCATTCGTGGCGTGAACGTCTTCCCGACGCAGATCGAGGAGATCGTGCTGCAGCACCCGATGCTCTCCGGGCACTATCAGCTCCATGTCAGTCGCGAGGGGATACTGGATGCGATGGAAGTGCGCTGCGAGGTGGTGAGTGGTGCCGCGCATCAGGCTGACGACGTCGATCGCATCAGCGCCGAGTTGCGCGAGAGGATCAAGGTGACCGTGGGTGTGACGGTGACGGTGTCGGTGCTGGCACCGGCAACACTCGAGCGCGTGCAGGCGGGGAAGGCGGTGCGGGTGGTGGATACTAGAGCGCGGTGAGGTGTGGCCTGCAACGCGCACAGTCTGCATCGCGCGCGTCACTCAGCGTCAGCAAGCTGTGGTTGGTGCGGACCGGTGGGCGTTGGCATCTGCACCTGCGCTTGCTGGCTACCGACGGCGGCTTCACAAATTCGCTGTATTGATGCCTGTTGCAATTACGGGGGGAAAGCGCTATCGAAGCGTGGGGACGGCACCGATCTGATGATCTCAGGACAGCGGCGCTGACGCCCCAATCACCTGAGGCGGGCACTCATGTTCACGCATCCCTCACGTACGGTCGCTGCACTGCTGGTCATCATCGCTGCTGCCGGCTGCTCAACGACAAAAGACAGTCCGACCGCTCCCGCCCCCGACGAACCGGTTCTCTCCATCAGCAACCGCAACCCGCCGGGCGACGCGCCGTACAACCTCAATGTGCTGCTTCGCAACAGCCGCCGGATCGAAGGGTTGATCCTCTTCCGGCAGCCGGATGACGGAGCGACCACCGTGTATCTCGAGACGTATCTCGCCCATCTCACGCCCGACCACGACTACTACCTCGAGCGTGCCGCCCAGACGCTCGGACTGGGCTGCGTGGATGCCGCGTGGCTGCGCCTTGGACTCGGCACCGTCGTGACACCAATCCACACCAACTGGCGTGGCTTCGGTGCCGCGACCCTCAATCGGACTCTTCCGGCGACGATCGTCGGAGTGTCATTCGACATTCATTTCCATATCGTCGACGCAACGACTGGCGCGGTCGTGATGGAAAGCGGTTGCTATCAGTACAAAGTGCGGGCAACGTAAGGAACAAGACAGGATTCTGCTGCAATGCGACCACACGGTTCCTTTTCCCGCGCAGAGACCACCGGTCGCATTGTCAGCAGCAGGGCGTGTGCGCTGGCACGTGCGTGGACGCTTACTTCCAAGCGTGACGTTGGCCTCGAACTGGCACCGGTGCGAACAAGAAAGTCAGCGTTCCGTTGCGGTCATGTGATCCTCAGGGCAATGACCTGAAGCACGTTCGACTGCGTGCGTGACAGGAGTTTTACGTCGTGCGGCGGCATGGTCGCACGTCAATTCCGAAGCGAGCTAACGCTGGCGGCGTGCACTATCGCACCGGATCGATACGGCGCGATCGCGGCACACACGCTTCAAGTCAGTCGGTCGCGATGTTGTCGCCTGTGTTGAATGGTCCGCTCTTCCCGATCACGGCTGCGTCGGATGCGCGGTACCGCAACGCGAGCCCATTCTCGCTCGCCACCGCGCCGTCCCCGCCCACCATTCCGTTTCATGGTGATGCCGACCCGCGCGTTCCGATCGAGCTGGCAGCGTCGCTGGTGATCCAGCTCGCCACGACGGCGTGTAGTCTTCGACGCGTGAAACTCTCTCCCTTCGCGCTCGCCGCGCTGGCTGCTGCTATCGCCGGTCAATCCGTCGCCGCGCAGGCGCCGCCGCCGCTCCCGTTTGCCGTCAGCAACAATGCTGTCGCAGCGGGCCGCATCGGCGAGACGACCTGGCTGTTCTCGGCGCTCGGCATCGACCACACCAAGCGGTGGTCGGGGATCACGCGTGCCGCCGTCGCATGGCGACCGGGTGCGCGCACATGGCAACGCCTCCCGGATGTTCCCGGACCCGTCGGCCGACTCGCAGCCACTGCGCAGGTTGTGCGCGGGAAGCTCGTCATCTTCGGCGGATACACCGTAGACAGCGCCGGCCATGAAGCGTCGCTTCCAAGCGTCGATGTCTTTGACGTGCTGACGAAGCGCTGGTCGCGCGGAGCCGACATGCCCGTGGCCGTCGATGACGCGGTGAGCGGCGTCTATCGCGATTCGCTCGTGTATCTCGTCTCCGGTTGGCACGACACCGACAACGTGCGCGACGTTCAGGTTTACGATGTCGTGCGGGACGAGTGGCACGCGGCGACGCCGATACCCGGCCCCGGCGTCTTCGGGCATAGCGGCGCGCTTGCCGGCCACACGATCGTCTACATCGACGGAGCGCTCCGGCAACCGACGGGCGCGAGGTACCGGCTCGAGCGCCAAACGTGGAGCGGCACGATCGACACGACGAACCCACGTCATCTCGAGTGGACCAAGGCGCCGCGCGCGCATCCCGGTCCGGCGCTCTACCGCGCGGCGGCGGCAGCGTGCGGTACGCGCGTGGTCTTCGCCGGCGGAACGGACAATCCCTACAACTACGACGGCATCGGCTACGACAGTGTCCCGTCGCAACCGCGCCGCGAGGTGTTTGCGTTCGACGTCAAGACGCGGCGCTGGATTGGCCTCCCGCGATTGTCGACGGCGACGATGGACCACCGGGCGCTGGCAACGGTGGATGGCGCCAGCATGGTTGTTGGAGGGATGCGCGAGGGGCGCCGCGTGAGTGACAGGACGGTACTGGCGCCGCGTGTACGTTGCGGAAAATGAGCGCAACGGCCCCTGTGTTTCGGCCGAGTCGTGCTGCAAGGCATGCAGACGCGGATCGGAGAATGGCCGGCTGACTTCGAGGACCAGCTCTGTAGCGACCGTGGCGTGCGCGGTGCAACCGGCGTGACCCACGTGTCCTGGTCGATGTACTCTCGCGCAGTCCTGCTGGGCACGTACAACGAACGGGATAACATCATCGAGGGCTCGCCCGCGTGTAAAGCATGTTGACGGACGAGAGTGTCAACGATGTTCCCGATCATTCAGTGCGTGAGAAGTTGCGCGCCCGCGATCGCCTAAATAGCACGAGTCCATTCGGCTCGCCCACTCCGATTTCTCACGCGCTGCGCCACATCGTCGCGTGCGGCCATTGGCTCAGTCAGGTCTCGCTAGGGCATCATCGACGGCAGGCCCCGTGTGTCCCTGCGCCAACCGAACTCACCCTCGGCAGCGCCGTTGCATGCGATCGCGTCCCAATCGCCGTTGGCCTGCACTTGGTTGTCAATGGCACGATCCGGTGCCAGGCGGCACAAGGCGTGCACCCTGTGTGAGGACCGCGCTACTGAATTCTCAGATGCGCCGCTCTCCAAAGGAGAATCTAATGAGGTCGGTATTTCATAATCGTTTCCTCGCGCCATTCCTGGCGTCGCTGATCTTTATTATTGGTTGTACGAATGTCGCCGAGTCCGTTGAACCACCGGTTGATCTCGCCATAGTAAGGTCCACGGCATTGAGCGTCACGCCGACCAGCGCGACGATCACAGTGGGTGCAAGCCAGCAGATCGTCGCGACACTGGGTAAGCGACTCGCCTCCACCGCTCCAACAGTCACGTGGACGTCCTCCAGCCCCAGTACCGCATCCGTCTCCGCCGGCGGATTGGTGATAGGTGTCTCCGCTGGCAACGCGACCATCACCGCGAAGGCGTCCTGGTACTCAGCCACCGCGAGAATCACGGTGGTGACTGCTGTCACGCCGCCGACCATTGCGGGCAATACGCCGGCAGACGGTGCGACGAATGTCGCCATCAACAGTGCGCCGACAGTCACGTTCTCCAAGCCGATGCAGGACGCGACGCTGACGACGGCGAGCGTCACACTGGTCGCGACCGGCAGCGGCACGCCGGTGTCGGGCAGCGTCAGCGTCTCGGGCAATACCGCGACCTTCGCACCACTTGGGGCGCTCGCGAACAGCACGCAGTACACGGCGACTGTCACGACGGCCGCGATGGACCTCGCTGGCAATGCACTGGCGGCAAATACGTCGTGGAGCTTCACGACGATCGCTGCCGCCGACGTCACGCCGCCGACCATCACCGGCAATACCCCGGCCAATGGCGCGACGAACGTGGCGATTGCGGTGACACCAGCCGTGACCTTCTCTGAGCCGATGCAGAACGCGACGCTGACGACAGCGAGCGTCACGCTGGTCGCGACCGGCAGCGGCACGCCGGTGTCGGGCAGCGTGAGCGTCTCGGGCAATACGGCGACGTTCACGCCAAGTACGGCGCTCGCGAACAGCACGCAGTACACGGCGACTGTCACGACGACCGCGAAGGATGTCGCTGGCAATGCGCTGGCGGCAAATACGTCAAGGAGCTTCACCACTGCCGCCGCCAGTGGCAGCTCGGCAACTCTTGGCGCGCAGGCGATCGCCGTCAAGTTCGACGGGTCGTCGAACGCCGCCATATCGATCGCGCCGATCAGCACGCAGGCATCGGGGAGCACGATCATCGCCTGTGTCGGCCGCGGCGTTCTGTCGGAACAGGCCCCCGTCAGCGACAACAAGGGCAATACCTACACGCAGATCGGCACCAGTCACGCCTACGCGAGGTGGGGCTCGTCCGGGACCGCATGCTACGTGGCGACGAATGCCATTGGCGGCGCGGGGCACGTCGTGACGGCGCCGGTTGGCACCACATATCCGTATGATGAGACGACGCTGTCAGTCGTCGAGATCATCAACGCGTCGCGTGTGCAGGACTTCAAATGGAACGAGGACCTGAGCAGTCCGCTCACGTCGCTGAGCGTCGCAACCACAGGTCCGGCCACGCTGATCGCCCTCTGGTGGGGCGATGGCAACTCGGCGACGATGCACACCGCCACGCCGGACAATGGCTTCAGCGTCATTCATTCGGTGCTTTCGACGGGCAACCTCGTGCAGATGGCAGCGGCGACGAAGACGGTGGGTGCGGCGGGGTCGTACAACGTGAACTGGACGTCGGGCGAAGGCGCGCAGCTCTGGCTGATCGCCATCCAGTAAACCACGACGCAGTGCATGTCCGATGTCCCCCATCGCTCGCGAGAGCGGTGGGGGATTTTCGTCACCGACGATACCGCTGACGACGAGAAACGTCATGTACGGTGAAGCTGGGTGACGCGGAACGCGACACGTTCGGCTGGCCACGTTCGACGAACGCGACTGCATCATCCAGAGCTAGTCCACGTGTTACCGATGTTGCCGGACCACAGTGTCACCCATGTTCCCGATCATTCACGCAACGCGAGCGGACCGTCAACAAACGCCCGCGGCTTGAGCACCGTGATCCCGGACCAGCCAGACACGGCGAGTAAGTGCTTGTCGCCGGACACGATCCACGCCGCGTCCCCCGCCCGGGCCGCCGCCAGGAACTGCTCATCATCCGGGTCGGCCGACACGGGCGCGTCGAGCAGGGGCGCGTCCACGACCGTTGCGTAGATCGCGATGAGGGCGAGCAGTGCATCCAGCGCCGCGTCGAGCGCCGGCGGCCGCTGGCCAACGCGCGGCCCACCCGCCGGTACTCGCTCAGGATGCTCGGGCTGACGACGAGCACGAACGCCCCGATGGTCCACGCCTCCAATATCTGCTCAGGCACGCCGCCCAAGAGCAGGTCGGACACCAGCACGTTGGTGTCCACGACCACCTTCATTTGCCGCGCCGGACCTTGGTCACCGCCTTCGTGACGTCGCGCCGGGTCAGCCCGGCCTTCCGGGCGGCGCGGCGCGCCGTTGCTGTGAGGGCCGCGAACTCCGACAGCGCCGGCGGCTCGAGCACCTTGAGAATCACGACGTCCCGGTCGCCGACCACGACGAACTGCGCGCCGGTCTTGAGCCCAAGCCGGGCGCGAATCTCTTCGGGGATGACGACCTGGCCCTTGGAGGACAGGGTGGTGGTCGCGGCGCCGGCCATACGGGCTCCAGTGGTGAGTCTTACCAGTAAGACTCACCCGTCGACCCGGTGGCGTCAAGCGGAGCTGGGGCGGAGACCGCTAGCGAAGATGTAGAAAAAGACCCCTGTGAAAACTGCGACATCCAGCCAACAAAAATCGAACGCCACAATTGCCCTACGATCGACGATCGGTGAGCGTCGAATCATTCTTTTATCCCGCTACGCGACAGACTTACGATGAACAAGTCGTCACGGGACTTATTCTACATCTTCAACGAGACAAGCTCTGCTGCGAAGCGGCCGCACCAAATGCGATCCTGATCACAATAGGTCGGCCGCTTCGTCAGCAGCAACTGGCGTTATACGGCATGCGGCAGGACTCGAATTCCTTCCGCCGCGCACCGTTTTGCGAAGAGTGCGCGGCCTTGTCTGCTGCATTGGCTTGTTATGCGCATAAGCACCAAAGACACGTTTGAGGATCCTCTGGGAGAACGCAAAACTGCCGCCTCACCGCTACTTCTCCACGAAGTGGAAGTCGGCTGGCCCGTCGCGCCGGATGAGTAGGTACACGTCTTCGCGTGCGTCTACTTCCCAGGCATGGTTCATGTTTGGGGGAATCGTGACGTAGTCACCCGCGACGAGGGACTGACGTTCGGTCCCAACGACATGAGTCACCTTGCCGCGGAGGACGACCGCAAACTCGCCGTGCGAATGCCAATGCAAATTGAAGCGAGAGCCAGCGGGGAAGTGGGCGTAATAGGTTTCTCCACCAGACACAGAGTCAACGCTGACCGGTGCGCGCTGAGCACCTTTGGGATATCCGAGGGGGCCGTCATAAGGCGGGCTCCACGAAGCGGTCGCGAGGTGAAAATGGAGGCTGTGGTCCGCGGGTTTGGTATTCTGCGCCGCTCCGTTGGTGGCGTAAACAACCGTAGCCAAGAGAAGCGCGAGGCCGCAGGCCCTGCTGCGGTGCCACGTGTCGACGTGGATCGATCCCATCGGAGGACCTCCGTGAGTCAGTCTGACCGTATGACGAACGAAACAAGTTCTGCTGCGAAGCGACCGCACAAAAGGCTGTCCTGATCTCAATACCCCGGTCGCTTCGTCAGCAGCAACTAGCGTTAGGAAGTGATCGGGGGCACCGGCGCCCTAGAAACGCACCCTCACCCCGATCCGCAACAGGACGCCGCGTCCCGCGTCACCGCGTGCCCCGACCGGCCGCGGATCGCTCCACCGTTCAGGCGCACTCAAGGCGCCGACTGCGGCGCCAATCGTCGTTGTCAGCACGGCAGCGGGGACCAGCAGCACACTCGCGCCACAAAAACACTCCGATTGACTCCGGCGGTCGATCAGGAGCCCTGCGCCGACGAGGACCGCTCCGACGATCGCCCCGTTGCGCAGCCCGGACAACGCCCCGCTTCCGCGATCGACGCCCTCGGAATGTGCGATCGTGCGGAGGCTCGTCATGGCGAGAGCGAGCGGCCGTTCTACGCCATCCACGGCCAGGCGAAGCGTGTCTGGCCCGAGCGCAACCACCGTCCCCTGGAAGGTATCCGCGTCGGTCGTGGCCACGCGAATACGCGTACCCACGTCACGCCGCGTCAATGTTTGCGCGCAGACGGTACTGACAGTGCTGAAAAGCAAGAGTATAGAATAGCCGAGTACGAGACGCACGATGCACGCTCCGCGAACACATGGTGGCACCCTGTCACTTTCATCAGCAAGCCTTCCTAACGAAACTGCGTTCTGCTGCACTGCGACCGCACAGCAGATACACTCGCGCACCGATCGCCGGTCGCAATGTCAGCAGCAACGCGGGTCAGTCTGGGCGAATTCACATACTTAGTGCAACACCGCGCCTGCAAGAAATGGTGACCTGGGGTACGCTTGGCTTCCATCCTCCGCCAAGAGAAAGGTTGCCATGACGCCGTACACCCAGATCACCGCTGAAGAAAGGTATGCCCTGTCGTTGCTGCGGAAGCAAGGGCACACACCGGCCGAGATGGCGCGCATCCTCGGTCGACACCCGAGCACGATCAGCCGCGAGCTCCGGCGCACTGTGTGGCGCTGCACTGGACGCGGCTACGTGGCGTCACGGGCGCAATCGTACACGAATGAGCGCCGCCGCCGGTCGCGTCGCAACTCGCAGTTCAGTGCCGCAGAATGGGCGCGGGTCGACGCGGTGCTGCGCGAGGATTACAGCCCAGCCCAAGTTGTCGGGTGGTTCGCGCGGTTCGACATTTTGATCATCAGTCATGAAACGATCTACCGCCACATCTGGCAGGACAAGAAGGCAGGGGGCACGCTGCATGTGCACCTGCGTCGCGCCAACACGCGCATTCGCAAACGGTATGGTGCGTACGACAGCCGGGGGCGGCTCGCGGGGAAGCGGCATATCTCCGCGCGTCCCGCCGGCGCCACGAATCGCTCGCGCATCGGCCACTGGGAGGTCGACACGGTCCTCGGCGACAGCCAAGCGGGCGCGTGCATCGTGACGCTGGTTGAGCGAAAAACCGGCGACGTCGTGATCGGCAACCTCGCACGTCGCACGGCAGCAACCCTGAATGCGCGACTCGAAGCCCTCGTTCGCCGGCAGCCTCGCACCGTCCGGACGATCACGGCGGACAATGGCACCGAGTTCCATAGCTACAACGCTGTCGAAGCGCGTGTGCCGCTGAAGTGCTACTTCGCCACCCCACACCATTCCTGGGAGCGTGGCTCGAATGAGAACATGAACGGGCTGATTCGGCAGTACCTCCCGAAGCGGCACAGCATGCAGCGTGTGACGCAAGCAGACTGTGATCGGATCGCGGACACACTCAATGCGCGTCCCCGCAAGCGGCACGACTGGAAGACACCGGAGGAACTGTATGTCCCGAAGCGCTAATCAGTGCACTTCAAAGTTGACTTCAGCCAGTCGCTAATTGAAGTCAATATGCGGGCCGCAGTGGCCGATTATTACGATCTTCTCTGCCGCGAGCCACTCAAAGTGAACGCGAATGCACTCAGTGGCACTGTCCTTAACGCCGAGCTTAAGATGCTTCACCATTACATACTCTTCGCTTTTGTATATAAAGGTTCGGCGAGTCTTCCCGGTCTTGTTGTTGACTACGCTCTCTGACTCTTTAGCTGCGTACGCATTGCCGAACACCTTACGAGCTTCTTGATCTGGCTTGCCGTCAGTTAATGCTGACCAGTAATCCGTTGCAAGCGAAAGAAGGAGACCGAACAGCTTCGCACCGTACTTGAACTCCTCTGAATTGCGCGAACTCGACCACGCCGACGGAAGCACGCGGACGCGGTCGGCGAAGAAGTGTTCGAGAAGCAAAAGGCACTGTTCTGGTGTTGGTTCACGGCGAATACACTCACTGACCAGCGAAGCGACCGCAAGGGAACTCGGGCGCGCGTACGGGCTGTCGTCATCGTCTGAAGTCTTGCTCTTCAAATGATGCTTCAGTGCGCTGATCGTGCTCTGCAGCTCTTGCACCTGCAGCTCATTATTGAACTGGGCGGTCTCAAGCTCGTCAGAGAGCTTCTGTCGCTGTTCCGCTACAGCGAGAACTTTGCTTTCCTCCTCGGCAACCCATTTTTCTAGTGACTCGATATACGCGGCTGTATCTCCGCTCTTGACCGCAGCCGCACGTCTGGAGGCCAGTTCGCGCCGGAGCTTGTCCTCGCGAACCGCACTTAGCCCAACGTGGCGCCATGACAGTGGAACATTTGTCCTGTGGAGAACGACCGAGAAGATCTCCCTAGCTACCGCTCGACGCTCAGAGCTGATATCGACGAGGTTATCCGGTCGAAAGGTTGTTACGTGCGAGCGCCCGGCTGAGCGAACAGGGTATATGATTTTCACACCACCGCGATAAGGAATAAATTCCTCTCC
>JBBRLZ010000084.1:0-14260 GCA_038231095.1 Gemmatimonadales bacterium | reverse complement strand
CACCGTGGCGGTGAGAATCGGTGAAGACATCGCCATCGTTGGATGTCCAGTCGTCACATTCGCCATCACCACATCGAGTCTGACACCGGCCGACTCGGGCGTGGGCTATTCTGCAACCTTGCAGGCGACCGGCGCTACGACACCGCCTTCCTGGCGCATCATTTCCGGTGCGTTACCAGCGGGTCTCACGCTCAGCAGCTTGGGCGCCATCAGCGGTACGCCACGGGTGGGCGGGACGTTCAACTTTCGTGTTGAGGCGACGTCTGGCAGCGCCGTGGCCGCGCGCGATCTGTCCCTCAGCGTTCGGACACCGGAGGCGTTCTTCACGGTGATCTTGCAAATGCGAAGCCAGTTCTTTGCCGGTCCCTACGTCGTCGCTGTGGCAGCCAACCAGCCGGGCCTGGAACGGGCCGACAATGGTGCGGCGTGCCAATACGATTTCCGTAATTACTTCGGCGGGACGTTCGACTGCAGCATCCGTCTGCCCCGCGGCGCGGCCGCGACGTTCACGGTGCAGACCACTGCGTTCTTCACCTGGGTCGGCGCGCCCGGATGTGAACCGCTTGGCTCGTGTACCGTGGGCTTCGATGATCCGAAACCGGCCATAAAATCAAGGAACCTGAGTCTGGACCTGAGGTGAGTCTCGCGAGGCGTCGCTCGGCGCAAGGTCGCGAACCGGCCGCTGGCCCGTTCTGATCACGACGTCGATCACGGCGGCGGAGTCCATGAAGGTTGATCACGGACTCCGCCCCCGTGAGAAACTCACGGCACCAATCGGCTTGGCGCCACGCCCCGCTCCGCAATCTTCGGCAAGCCCTTCGTATCCAGCTGCTGATTGAGCGGCGGCAGCTCTCGCCCCAGCGCCTCGTCGATCCGCTTGAGTGTCGCGCTCAGTTCCGCGCCAAGAATGCCCTGCACTTCCACCGTCTGCGTCGTCGGCTTGAAGTCACTGCCCGACGCACCGTTGGCCAGATACGCCATCTTGCCGATCAGCTTTGCGCCGAATCGCACACCATCCTGCCCTGCACCGGTGAGTCGCAGGTCGACAAGCTCCATCTCCACAGTGATCAGCGACGCATCGAGCGCGCGCAGCTGCTTCACCATGTCCGCATCACCCGCGGCAAGACGCTGCACCTGTTGCAGCTGTACGCGCACGTTCTCCACCCGCGCCACTGCCGCCGCGCCCTTGTCCAGCTCCGCCTTGAGGGCACCGAGCATGCGCGTCTGCTCGACGATCTCCGCCTCGGTTCCGGCGCTGTTCGGATCCTTGCGCACGTCGAGCGGTTGCGACTGCGTTGCACCATCGACCGTCAGGCGCACCGTGTACGTGCCGGGCGGCATCAGGATCTGCAACCGGTTCGTGCCAGGAGCCACGCGCCCTTGCGCACCAGCCACGATGTGGTCGGCATACAATGGGCTCGTGAACAACCGCACTTCCGCACTCGGTTCATCGCGCAGGTCCCACGCAACGCGATTCAGGCCCGCGACGTTCGTGCCCTTGATCGTTCGGACGAGTCGCCCGCCGGCATCGAGGATCTCCACACTCGGCGCCACTTTGCTCGGAGTCTTCAGGTAGTAGTTGATCGACGCGCCGTACTCTGGATCGCGCCCTTGTGTCGGGTCATCATACGTCGTGCTCGGCGCAGTGATCGGACGGAAGCGATATGCCGCGCGCAGCGGGAACAGATGCGAGGCCTTCGCCAGCACGGATGGATCGAGCTGCTGCAGCGGCGTGAGGTCATCGAGAATCCAGAAGCCACGGCCGTAGGTCGAGATCACGAGGTCGTTGAAGTGCTCCTGCACGACGATGCCTGACACTGGCGCGTGCGGCAGGTTGTTCTGCAACGGTAGCCAGCTGTCGCCGCTGTTGTATGACACGTAGATCGCGTTCTCCGTACCGAGATAGAGCATGCCACGTCGGGTCGGATCCTCGATGATGACCTTGGCATAGCTCACCATGCTGCGTGGAATGCCGGTGATGATCTTCGTCCACGTGCGGCCATAGTCGGTGGTGCGATAGACATACGGATCGCGATCGTTTTCCTGATGCGCGTCAATGGTGATGAATGCCGTGGCCGCGTCCCACTTTGACGCTGCGATGGAGCGCACGGAGCCCCACGACGGGATTCCCGGGACGTTGGCCGTCAGGTTGGTCCACGTCGCGCCGTTGTCACGCGTCAGCTGCACGAGCCCGTCGTTCGTTCCGATCCAGATGACACCCTTCTCTTTCGGCGACTCCGCGATGCCATACACCACGCCAGAGTACTCGACGCCGATGTTGTCCGGCGTGAGGCCACCGGAGCTGCGCATCTTGCTGTGATCGTTGCGTGTGAGATCGGGGCTGATGACCTGCCAGCTGTTGCCACCGTCCTGCGTGCGGTGCACATGCTGACTGCCGGAGTAGATCGTGTTGTGATCGTGCGGTGAGATCTGGAACGGCGCGTCCCAGACGAAGCGGTATTTCACGCTGTCGGCTGGCCCGTTCGACTGCTGCGGCCAGATCTCGACGTTCCGGAACTGCCGACGACTCTCCTCGAATCGGACGACGATGCCGCCGACCATGCCGGAGCCCGATGCCGTGCTCCAGATGATGTTCGGATCGACAGGATCGGGCGTGGCCCACCCGCTTTCGCCGCCGCCCACGGAGTGCCACATGCCACGCGTGATTCCCGATCCGCGCCCGCCCGGCACGCGACTGTTACTCGGCCCGCGATAGCTCGGCTCGTCCTGCTTGTTGCCGAGGACATTGTACGGAATGTTGTTGTCCACGGTGACGTGGTAGATCTGTGCGTTCGTCAGCCGCTGGCGGAACCAGGTCCGGCCGCGATTGATCGTGATCGAGAGCCCCTGATCGTGGGCGACGATCTGGCGGTTCGCGTTGGTGGGATCGATCCAGATGTCGTGGTGGTCGCCACCGGGAGCCTCCTGACCGCTAAGCGTCGTGAGCGTGCGACCGCCGTCGATCGACTTCGAGTAGCTCGCCGTGAGGAAGTAAATCTCGTTTTCGTTGTCGGTGGCGACGGCCGCGCGCGAGTAGTAGTGCGCACGCCCCATCGCATTCCGGTCGCGCGTCATCAGCGACCAGTTCGCGCCATCGTCGTCGGTGCGCCAGAGCTGGCCGCTCTCCGTTTCTTCGCCGTTGAACGGCAGTCCGTCGCCGGTCTCGATCAGCGCGTAGACGCGCGACGGGTTCGAGCGCGCGATAGCGAGTGCGTGCTTGCCCGTGACGGCGGACGGCAGGCCGTGGCCGACGAGCTTCGTCCACGTGACACCGCCATCTGTGCTCTTGTAGAGTCCACTCCCGGGTCCGCCGCTGGAGCGTCCCCACGTGTGAATCTCGAATTGCCACATGCCGGCGTAGAGCACGCGCGGATTGGCCGTGTTCATGACGAGGTCCGAGCAGCCGGCATCCGGCGTGGTGAACAGGACGCGCGTCCATGTCGTGCCGCCATCGACGGTGCGGTACACGCCGCGCTCCTGCTGCGGCCCGTAGGCGGTGCCGAGTGCGCAGGCGAGGACGACGTCCGGATTCGTGGGATGTACGACGATGCGCGCGATGCGCCCCGTCTTTTCGAGGCCCATCACGTGCCACGTCTCACCACCATCGGTGGACTTGTAGATCCCCTGACCGATCGAGACGTGGCTTCGCACATGCGCCTCGCCGGTGCCGGCCCAGACGACGTTGCGATCGCTGGGCGACACGGCGAGCGAACCGATCGACTGCACCACCTCACCGTCGAAGACACTCTTCCAGTTCACGCCACCGTCGGTGGTCTTGTAGATGCCGCCGGAGGCTGCGCCGATGAAGTAGGTGGCCGGATCGCCCGGGATGCCGACGACGGCGCTGAAGCGGTTGCCTTCGGGGCCGATGTTGCGCCAGGACAGTCCTTTGTAGCTGTCGGCGGTGAGCGTCGGAGCGGATGGCGCAGTGACGGGTACCGCGCGCTGCGCGAGGAGCTGGTGGGCGGCGGTGATGGCGGTGAACAGCATCGCGGCGACAGCGGCGCGACCGACGGGGGCGACCATGGACTGCCTCGGGGGTGGGGGGCTCAGTCGATGGTACCCGTCGTCGGGTCGGAGTCAACAAGCGGTCGTGGGATTCAGATGGCTTCGTCTCGAAGGCGGCTACGAATCCGCATCCAGATGTCCGCCATCACGACGCCGGGAATCGTACGGCTGTCCCTGCGGACGAGATGCGTGAGCCAACGCTCGCCCGTCGCGAGCAGTGCCTGACGCGCGTCGCTGTGCTGTGTGAACTTGGCCTCGCAGGCGGTGCGCATCAGTGCCCAATGCTCGGGCGATCCCGCGGTAACGCTGGCTCCTCCGAAATCAAACGCGGGTGGCTGACCGGCCTCACTTCCCGCCTCCTTCGCCTCGGCACCGAACAGTCTCGCTGTTGCCCGCCGCTTCGCAGGATCAGCGAATTTCAGGCCCTGCCAGAATCCCTCGATGCTGGCATATCGTTCGCCATCGATCACGAAGGGTGTGTGCGCCAGATTCGAGATTGGAGCGAAACGCGACTCTACCGTCCGGACGATGTTCAACGGCGCGCGCCGGGCCTCGTCTTCGGGTCCGATTTCGCTGAATGCCATCCCGTGCTCGGACGTTGCGTGCAGACGGAAGACAAACCCGTCCGCGGCGCAGAGCAGTGCGCACATCTCCTCTTCGGCAGGGGTCTCTGCCGACAGGCCGACGATATTCCCGTTGAAGCTCAGCTTCATGCGCTCAGTGCCGAGCAAACGAGAGCACGCGTCCGTCCGATCGAAGGGGTGAGAGGCATGAGGTCAGATTCCGGGTGGAGACAGTGATGGTCGGCAGACAGAACACGTGAATATGCGCGGTATGGTGAACGGGTGCGACGACAACGCCCCCTGACTACGCCACCCCTTCCAGCGCCGCGACGTCCGCCACCCTTCCATCAAAGAGATGCACTTCGCGGTCCGCATGCTGCGAGTACCGCGAGTCGTGCGTCACCATGCAGATGGTCGAGCCGTTCGCGTTGAGCTCGCGCAGCAGGTCCATCACGGCCTCGCCATTCTTCGAGTCGAGGTTGCCGGTCGGCTCGTCGGCGAGGAGGATGGCGGGATCGCCCGCCACCGCACGCGCGACCGCCACGCGCTGCTGCTGACCGCCCGACAGCTGCGTGGGATAGTGCTTCGCGCGATGCGTCATGCCAACGCGCTTCAGCGCCGCCTCGACACGGTCGCGCCGTTCACTGGTCGGCATGTCCCGATACGTCAGCGGAAGCTCGACATTTTCAAACACCGTCAGGTCGCCGATCAGGTTGAACGCCTGAAAGATGAATCCAATCTGGCGATTGCGGACGCGTGCTCGTTCGATCGGCGTGAGGCGCGCCACAGGCTGACCATCGAGGTCGTACTCACCGCCGCTCGGCGTGTCGAGCAGGCCGAGGATCGAGAGCAGCGTCGTCTTGCCGCAGCCGGACGGCCCGGAGATCGCGACGTACTCGCCCTTCCGGATCTCGAAATGGATGTCCTGCAGCGCGTGGGTCTCGACTTCGTCGGTGAGAAACACCTTCGTGATCCCGGACATGTGGATCAGAGACTTACCATTCGTCGTCATCGCTCGCTCCGTGAAGTGTGTGCCGTGCTCGCGCACCGTGTCGCTACTTGGCCTGCTACTTGATTCGCACGCGGTCCACCGCGCCGTACTGCGTCATGTCGGACAGGATCACGCGGTCGCCGATGGCGAGCCCGCTGAGGATCTCCACGGTATTCACGGACGTGCGGCCCAGCTGCACCGGCACGCGAACCGCATACGCGCCGCCATCGATCAGCTTGAAGATCCCCACTGGCCCCACACTCGCGCCGAATGCGGGGCGCCCGGTGTGCAACACGTTGGTCAGTCGCTCGATCTGAATCGTGCCATCGACCGAGAGGTCGGGTACCGCACCGGCAGGCAGCGCACCATCGAGCGACACGTCGATGGTGACCGTGCCCTGAATCGCCGACGGATCCTTGCGGATCACATGGCCAGTCACGAGACCGTTGCGCGTGTCCACCGTCGCCAACTGTCCGACAATCACATCCTTGGCCTGCGACTCGGGAATGCGCAGCACTGCCTTCAGTCGGCCAGGCTGCACGACCTTCGCGAGCGCCGTACCCTCGGGCACCCACTGCCCGAGCTGCAACGTGAGATCCTGCAGCACTCCACCTTCCGGCGCGCGCACCGAGAGTGATTCGAGCCTGTTGCGCTGCCGCGCGGCGATCGCCTTCAACTGCTCGACCTGTGCCGACTGTGCCGCGATCTGCGACTCGATCGCAGCGCGCTGCAACTGAAGACGCTCCTGCTCGACGCGGTAGCGCGTCGCGGTCTCCTCGGCGACGGCTTTCTTGTTCGTGAACTCGAACGACGAGATGAGCTTCAGCCGCACGAGTGAATCCGCCGCCCCCGCTTCCTGTGAGGCGCTGACATTCGCCGTGCGCGACTGCGCGACGACGCCTTCCTGCGTGAGAATGCTCGAGCGCAGGTTGGTCCGCAGGTTCAGCAGTTCGATCTGCGCCTGTCGCACCTGCTGCTCGGCCTGCATGGTCTGGATCTGGAGGTCGGGGTTCGACATCTCGAGGAGCACCTGTCCCGGCCCCACCTTCTGACCCGACTCGGCGGCCTTGCGCTCGACGCGCGCCGATGCCTGCGCGGTGATCCAGCGTATCTGTTCCGGGACGAGTGTGCCTGGGCCGCGGACCTCACGTACGACATCGCCCTTCACGACCGAGTCGATCAGGATCGCGCCGCGCTCGACGGCTGGTGCAGCGGGGCCGAGTCGCGTCAGCGCAATCGTCACAATGCCGATCGCGGCGACGCCAACGGCGATGGCAACATTGCGACCAGTCTTCTTGCGCGGGGGACGTGCGATATCCATGTCAGTCCGTTCGAACAGAGATTGCCGGGTTCACCATCGACGCGCGGCGTGCAGGAGCGAAGGTGGCGATCGCGGCGACGGCGATGAGCACCAGTGGGACAACCGTGAACGTCACCAGATCGAGCGAGTTGCTGCCGTACAGCACACTGGAAAGCAGTCGCGACGCCGCGAGGGCGACGGTGAGCCCGATCACCGTGCCGATGAGCACGAGCGTCAGCCCCTGCCGCATCACGAGCCGGATGATGTCCGACGCCGCGGCACCGATTGCCATCCGGATCCCGATTTCCCGCGTCCGCTGCGCGACTGAATACGCCATCACGCCATACATACCGACCGACGCGAGCAGAAGGCCGATCAGGCCGAACACGCCAAGTGCGGCGCCGGTCAGTCGAGCGGGCAGCAGCGCGATGCCAAGGTGCTTGTCCATGGTACGGACGTTGGTCAGAGGAAGATTCGCGTCCAAAGCACGGGTCTCGTCGCGGATGATCGCGATCAAAGGCGTCGGATCGGTGGTGGCACGTATCACGAACGTCATCCCCGATTGCCAACGCTGCGCACGCGAGAACCACATGTGCGCCGTCGGATCCTCGCCGAGTCGAACGTACTTGCCCGTTGGCACGACGCCGATCACGGTGACGTCTCGCTTACCCTGGCGGAAGGTTCGCCCGACGGCATCCTGGCCCGGCCAGAAGCGATCGACGAATCGTTGATTGACCACGGCGACCGTTGCGGCCGCGCTGTCATCCTGTGGCGTGAACTCACGCCCCTTCAGCACCGCGATGCCCATCGTCGCGAAGTAGCCGGGACTGACGTCGGCGTTGTAGATCGACATGCCTTCGGATTCAGCCGGTACATAACCGGGAATTTCCACGTCCGAGTCGCTCGTGTTGAGCCCGAGCGGCAACCGATCGATCAGCGCCACCGATCGCACGATGGGGTTCGCCGCGACGCGCTCGGAGAGCCGACGATAGAACTCGTCGGTCGCGGCCCGCGTGTATCCCTGCAGCCCGGGGTCGACGTCCGCCAGCAGCAGGTTGTCGGCAACGAATCCCTTGTCGATCGTCGTCGCGAGTCGAAGGTTGGTCAGGAAGAGACTCGCGCTGATGAGCAGCACGAGCGACAGTGCCATCTGCGCAACGATCAGCCCCTTGCTCGTACGCGATCGTCCGCCGCCGGCAGGCGCCTCGCCGCGAAGTGCCGGGATGAGATCCGGGCGTGTTGCCTGCAGCGCCGGTGCGAGGCCGAAGAGCACGCCAGTCACCAGCGTCACGCCAAGCGCGAAGCACAGCACGAGCGGGCTGAGACGCAGGTCCGGCTGAAAGTCGATGTCCATCGGAAGGCGGATGCCGTTTGCGAGACTGATCGTCCACAACGCGACCAGGAGGCCAGCGGCACCGGACACGCTCGCAAAGACCAGGCTCTCGACCAGCAGCTGCCGCACGAGCGCAGCGCGACGCGCGCCAAGCGCGAGCCGAATCGCCATCTCGCGAGCCCGATCGCGCGAGCGCGCGAGAAACAGGTTCGCCACGTTCACGCACGCGATCAGCAGCAGCAGCCCGACGACGACCATCACGACCGCAGTGAGCCCGACCTGTGCGGTTCGCATCATTGGATGAACTCCCGCGTCCGCCTGCCGCACGAGCGTGATACTGGCCTTCGCATACGCATCCGGATACTCGGCGCGCAGGGCAGCACTGATCGCCTGCATACGCGCGCGTGCCTGCTCCACACTGACGCCCGTGCGCAGGCGCGCCACGACGTTGTATGAGTTGCTGGTCCGGCTCTCGAACGCCCCTCCGGAGCCTGGCTGGGCCTGTTCCAGCTGCATCAGCGGCAGCCAGATGATCGGATCGACGAGCGGCAGCGCACCGCGGAATGCAGGTGGCGTCACACCGATGATCTCGACGACGCGACCGTTCACCGGCACCTGGCGTCCGATGACTGTCGGGTCGGCACCAAAGAGCGTGCGCCAGCCGCGATCGCTCAGCACCGCGACGGGATGCGCGCCGCGACCTTCGTCCTCGGCGGGTACGAAGGTGCGGCCCCGCGCGGCCACGACACCGAGCACGGTGAAGTAATTCGCCGAGACGATCTGGCCGAATGTCTGCACCGGACGATCTGATGCGGTCACGTTGAGCGGCGAGAAGCCCCACAGCGCCACACCGGAGTACACGTCGGCGGCGCGCCGCTGCACGTCGCGGAAATGCGGAATCGAGTTCGAGCCGAACTCGAGGCCCGGGTAGGTGCGATACAGCTGCACCAGCGCGTTCGCATCCCGCGCGCCAGGTAACGGGCGAAGCAACAGCGCGTCGGCCGCGGAGAACACGGCGGTGTTCAGCCCGATGCCCAGCGCGAGTGTGATGACCACGATGCCGGTGAAGAGTGGACTCTTCACCAGCATGCGGCCTGCGAAGCGCAGGTCCTGCCACAGGGCGCTGAACGACAGGAGTCTTCCGTTCGGTCGCTCAGTCATAGCGCAGTGCCTGCATCGGGTTCACTTGCGCGGCACGCCGCGCCGGGAAGTAGCCTGCCGCGAGGGCCACGCACGCCAACAGCAGGATGGACGATGAGAATACCATCGCGTCGTGCCCTTCGAGGCCGTACAACAACGCCCGTGCCGCCTTGCCGAGTCCCAGTGCGGCAGCGACGCCTATCACGCCTCCGACCGCCGTCATGACGGCAACCTGTCGAAGCACCAGGCCCCGCACGCGGGCCGCATCGGCACCAAGCGCCATTCGCACGCCGATCTCCCGGGTGCGTTGCGCCACCGTGTAGGAGAGCACGCCGTACAACCCCACGCCCGCGAGCAGCGTGGCAAGCAGCGCGAACGCCGCCGAAAGGATGCTGATCATGCGATCGAGAAAGACGTTCTCGCGGATCTGCTGCGGCATCGTCTTGAGCTGCTCCACCGGAACCGTACCGTCGATGCGCTTCACCACGGCGCGGATCGAACTGAGTATCTGTTCCGGCGGCAGCGAGGATTTCACGTAGAAGTTCAAGTCACCAATCCTGTCACTCTGGCGCCACGGCGTATAGAAGACCGGCGGGATCGTATCCTTCACGGACGAGTAGCGGATGTCGGGGATCAGTCCGATGATCTGGGTGTCGAGCGAGTCGCGATCAGAATCAGAACTCATGAACTTTCCGACTGCGTCGCGGCCAATCTTGAACTTGCGGGCGAACGTCTCGTTGACGATCGCCACCTTGGCCGCACCCTTGGTATCCGAGACTGCAAACTCTCGCCCGGCCAGCAACGGAACGCCAAGCGTGGCGAAATAGCTGGCGCCAATGCCGTTGAAACGCGAGTTGTTGTCAACATCCGGCCCCTTCGGAAATCCTTGCACGAGCACGGAGTTGCCCCAGTTCGATCCAGCGAGCAGCGGTACGAGGGAGGACGTGACGCCCGTGACACCGGGGATCGACGCCAGTTCTTCCTCCACACGCGCCAGGTACACGGCCGAGCGCACCGTGTCGTAGCCGGCGAGCGACGGCGACAGCGCAAACGTCGCGAAGTGATCCACCTTCACGCCAAGATCAACCCGACTGACATTGAAGAGGCTCTTGAGAAAGAGCCCCGCCGATACCAGCAGCGCCATCGAGAGCGTGATCTGCGCAGTCACGAGCGTCGCGCGGAAGCGCGCTGCAGCCTTGCCACCAGTGAGCTGACCGGCGCCGGCACGGATCACGGAAATCAGGTCGCTTCGCGTGCTGTGCAGCGCGGGAAACATCCCGAAGACGACTCCGGTCGCCAGCGAGAGTGCGGCGGCGAATACTACGACACTCGGCTGCAACTCGAAGTGAAGCGTCGCGACGGTATCTGCGGGCATCAGGGCGCCGATGGCAGACAGGGTCCACTGCGCCACGAACAGGCTCGCAAAACCACCGATGAGCGCAAGGAGGATGGATTCCGTGAGGAGGAGCGACAACAACTGCTGCCGGCTCGCACCGAGTGCCAGTCGCACACCCATTTCAGCCGCGCGACCCGCACCGCGCGCGAGCAGCAGATTCGCGATGTTGGCGCACGCGATGAGCAACACCACGCCCGTGACACCGAAGAGCAGAAAGAGCGGAGTCTTTGCCTCGCGGTGGACCGAACTCTGGCCACGTGCGCCGGGTAGCACGGTCATCTTCTTCGTCCGGAACTTCTTCATCGTCTGGTCGCTCATGCCCTTCTGCAATGGCGCATCGACATCGTTCACGACTGACCGGTAGAGTCCATTCAGCGCAGCATCCGCCTGCGTGAGCGCGACCCCCGGCTTGAGGCGTCCGAAGACGTAGAGCCAGTACGCGTCGCGACGCTGGAAGAGATTGGAGCGTCCGCCGGGCGAGACACTCGAAGACATGGTCAACGGGACGTACACTGCGGGGCGAACGCCCAGCGTCGTCCCATCGAATCCCTTCGGCGTGACACCGATGATCGTGTACGAGCGGCCATTCATGACGATGGTGCGACCGACGGCCTTGAGGTCGCTGCCGAGGCGATCAACCCAGAACTCCTGACTGACGACCACGATGAAGTTCGCGTCAGGCACCTGATCGTCCGCCGGCGTGAACAGACGCCCGAGGGCGGGGCGCACCTGGAGCGTCGGGAAGTACGACCCCGACACGAGAAGGCCCGACCCTGTCGTCGGCTCGTTGTTGACCGACAGGCTGGCACCGAACTGGTTGTGGGCGGCGATTCCGCTGAGGGACGTCTGCATCCGTTCGAGGTCGCGGAACATCGCGTAGCTGAAGACCTCATCGCAGTCGCCGGCCTGTCCGCAATTCTGCATGCCCGGCTTCGGGCCTGGCGCGCCGAGATTGACCAGCGCGCTCGGGTCAGGGACCGGAAGCGGGCTGAGGAGGATCTGGTCAAAGAGCGAAAAGATTGCCGAGTTGGCGCCGATGCCGAGTGCCAGCGAAAGGACGGCGATCGCTGTCACGAACGGCGTCTTCAGCAGCATGCGGGCGGCGAGCTTCAGGTTCTGCATCGGCGGGCGGGCTGAGGGGGGCCTTCAGCGCGTCGTGGACCGCGCTACCACAGCGGTGTGTCACGGACGGGTAAGGCTCCGTTGCCTACTGATCAGACACTCCGACGGTTTCAACGGGTGTGCGGCGGGGCACCGACGCACTTGACCGGCGTCCCGCGGTTTTGGAACCCGTTCGCAGGGGCACGTATAAGGCGCGCGTCGTTCGATCCTCCCTTCGCACCCGGACTATGCAACGTCTCTCTCTCGCGTTCCTTCGCGTCGCGCTTGGTGGCCTGATGGCCTACTGGGGCGTGGACAAACTGATCAACGTTGCCCACGGGATCGGTGTGGCGCAGAAGTTCTACGGTGGCGTTGCCGTCGGGACGACCGTGATGCAGGTGTTCGGAGTGCTCCAGATCGCCCTCGGCGTGTTGCTCATCGGCGGATGGCTGGGACGCGTCGCTCTGCCCGCGCTGCTGCTCGTCACAGGAACGACGCTCCTCGCCGTCTGGAAGTCGATTCTCGATCCATTCAAGCTGGTGCTCGACGGCGGCAATCTGATCTTTTACCCATCGCTGATCATCTTCGCGGCTGCGCTCGTGCTTTTTGCGTTCAGCGATACACATCGCCGCGCGTGACGCGTCGTTCCGTCGTCAGAACCATCTCGGCGCGAACTCGGGTCGCGACGAGTGCAGGACGTACAACACATTTCGCGAACGAGTCCGCGCCGCGTACCGCACGCGCGCGGCGGCGCTCGAGGCCCGGTAGGGACTGCGCCCTGTTCCGCGCATTGAGCGCCACGGTCAATTGCTCGCCGACTGATCTCAGCGTCGCGCGCGGTTCGCACTCGATTTTTACTGCGCCGGTGCCTTCCGCGTTGCAGCATTCGCGAAGATCGCCACTTCCACGCGCCGATTCAGCTGCCGGCCGGCTTCCGTGTCGTTCGCCGCGATCGCTTCGGTCTCACCACGCCCCATCGCCTTGAGTCGGGCACGGTCGACCCCCTGCGCGACGAGATACGCTGCCGCCGCGTTCGACCGCCGCTCCGAAAGGCTCTGATTGTACGCCGTGCTGCCAACGGCATCGGTGTGTCCGACGACCACCAGTTCCGTATTCGGATACTTGCCGAGGCTGGATGCCAGCGCACGCAGATTCTGCCCCGATTCGGAGCGAACCTGATCTGAGTCGAAGTCGTACAAAAGCCCGGACGCGAATGTGACCGTGATGCCCTCGCCCTCGCGGCGCACCGTGGCCCCGGGAATGTTCTGCTGCAGCTCCTTCGCCTGCTGGTCCATCTGGTGACCGATGATGGCGCCGGCCGCACCACCGACTACCGCGCCGATGATCGCGCCGCGCGCGGTCGAACCGGTCTGGTTGCCGATCACACCGCCAATCGCGCCGCCCGCAGTGGCACCGATCACGCCCCCCTGTGCCTTGCGGTTCCAGGCGCAGGACGGTGCAGACGCCAACAGGAATACGCCGGCAATGATCGGCCCGGCACGAAATGAAGCTTTCATGGAATCCTCCCCTGTAATGTGCGCACGGCCAAATCGGCGCGATGCGCCGACACGGTACGATGCGATACGTCGAACGCACCCATCTCGCCGCTACTTCGTCGCCGTCGGAGG
Source organism: Gemmatimonadales bacterium (assembly GCA_038231095.1). Taxonomy (GTDB): domain Bacteria; phylum Gemmatimonadota; class Gemmatimonadetes; order Gemmatimonadales; family Gemmatimonadaceae; genus JACMLX01. Next base: position 800 of record JBBRLZ010000084.1, on the reverse strand, counting down.
CGACGCCGGCAATGCCAGCAGCCGGCGCCGAAAGGCCTGAAATGCCTGCGAGTCGGTTTTCAGATTCCGCAGTGCGCGCGCATCGTACGCAGCGATCTGCGACTCCGTTGCCGCGATTCGGCTCTCCTCGAGCGGATGTGTCGAAAAGAATGCGTCCATCGCGCCGGGGTTGCTCTGCCGTTCGCTGATCAGCAGACGAAACATCGCCGGAATGCCTTTCGGATCGATTCCGGCCTTGACCAGTGTCCGTATCCCTTCTGCATCCGCTTCAGCCTCATCAGCACGACTGAATTTCGCAAACAGCGCGGTACCGCCGATGTTGATGGCCGTCGTTGCCGCGCCGCTGTTGCACACCTTCGTCAACGTACATAACAACGTCACACCGGCGTTCGCGCCCTGAGCCTGCTGCATCTGTTCGACACTGTGTCGCCGCGTGACATGACCGATCTCGTGCCCCAGCACTCCCGCAAGCTGGCTCATGTTCTGTGATCGCTCGATCAGCCCGCGATTCACGTAGATCCAACCACCCGGTACGGCGAACGCATTCACTTCCTTGCTGTCCACGACAGTGAAATGCCACTTCAGCCCGCGCGTATCGGTGGCATTCGCGAGCTGGGTGCCAAGCGCCGCGATGTACGAGACGACCTGCGGATCCTTGAGCAGCGGCAGCTGCGCGGCGATCTGCGCCGCATTCGCCCCGCCCAGTTCGACTTCCTGACTCTGTGAAATCGCGCAGCCGCTGCCGGCTGCCACGAGAATGCAGACGAACGCGCCGTGGCGCGCGAACCGATGTGATGTGT
>JBBRLZ010000083.1:0-15366 GCA_038231095.1 Gemmatimonadales bacterium | reverse complement strand
TGCTGCTGCCGACCCTCGGTCTGCTCGCCCTCGTGGCGCCGCTGTCGGCACAGACGCGACGCGCGCTGATCGTCGGCATCAATGACTACGAGGCATTCCTGCCATCGACCGCGGTGCGCACGGCGATGGGCAGTACATCGCGCCGCACACCGGCACCCGCATCGCGCGGCGCTGGCGCGCGCGGCACGATCAGCAATCTCGAAGGCTCGACAAACGATGCGCAGGCCGTCGCACAGGTGATCACCGCGCGGTTCGGGTTCACGAAGCCGAACGTGCGCATTCTGCTCGACAAGGCCGCCACGCGCCAGGCGATCATCGACTCGCTGACGGCGATGCTCGCGCGATCGAAGCCGGGTGATATCGCGTTCTTTGCGTACGCGGGACATGGCGCACTGCGTCGCAACACACTCACGCCGGGCAAGCAGGTCGACCAGACGCTGGTGCCCGTCGATGCGAACGCGGGCGCCGAAGACATCCGCGACAAGGAGCTCGCCGGCATCGTCTCACCCGCTGCGGCGCGAGGTGTGATCGTCACGCTGGTGATCGACGCCTGCAACTCAGGCTCGATCACGCGCGGCGGCGTGCCGCAGCTGCTGAAAGAACGCTGGGCGTCGATTGATGAGCGCGACAAAGCCGAGCGATACACGGGCCAGTTCCCGGCGGACGTGGGTGCGCTGGTGATTTCCGCCGCCGAGGACACGCGGCCCGCGAAAGAAGGGATCGACGAGAACAACGTGCGCCACGGTCTGTTCACGTCGGCATTTCTTCATGCGCTGATGCAGAACTCGACGAACGCGTCGGCGCGCCAGATCTTCCAGGCGACGAAGGCGATCATGCAGGGTCGTGCACCAGATCAGGTGCCATCGATCGATGCGATGGCGGCGCGATTGCGCCAGCCACTGTTCGGTGGAAACGGTGGCGATGCGGCCGGTCGTACGACGGTTGCCGTGACGAGCTTGCGCGGCGAAAAGGCGGAACTCGATGGCGGGCTCGCGCTCGGTTTGCGTCCCGGCACGGAACTGGCGCGCCTCGTGAACGGCAAGCTCGACACGACGATGATCGTGAAAATCGAACGCAACACAAGCATCGCGCGCAGCCTGGCCGCCGTGGTGCACGGCAGCGAAGACTCGCTCAAGGTCGGCGATCTGTATGCCATCACGCGTTGGGTTGCCGCAGACGAACCGCTGCTGCGTGTCTGGGTGCCGACGCCGCTCGCGACGGATGCTGATCGTGATGCCGCGGTCGCGGAAGCACGCCTGCTGCGCGCGAGCCCGCAGATCGTGTGGGTGGATGACCCGACGCGGCTGCCGCCTGGCAGTCAGGCCCTCGTCACCGTCGCGTTTGAAAACGGCTGGTGGACCCTGCGCACCGGTCGCGAGCAGCCCACGCAAATCGGCGCCACGCTCAAGGCCGCACGTGTGATCTCCGCCATCTCGCAGATGCGCATCACGAAGCCCGCGGTGTGGTTGTCGATTCCGCCAACGCGCGCGCTCGACGGCGCACTCGCCATTGGTGGCGTGAAGCAGGAAGTCGGCATCGCACGAGAAAGCACGCCGGACGGTGCGTTCTACGTGCTCGCGGGCCGCGTCACGAACAGTGATGTCTCCTATGCCTGGGTCCGTGCAAATGCCTCGGCTGCCGACAGCGCGTCGAGCGCATTCCCGGCGCGCAGCAACTGGTTTCCGATCAGCAGCGCGCCGAGCACGACCGCCGCCGCTGACTCGCTGCGCATGCGTGCCGAGGCACTCGGTCGCGTGCGGACATGGCTGACGATCGCGACGCCACCGGATGACGGGCAGTTCCCATATCGCCTCGTGGTGGTGGACAGCGTGTCGGGCAAGCCGATCGCGTCCGATTCGATTGCGGCCGGCACGGTGATTCAGCTGCGTCTCGACTCCGATACCGCGCGCATGGCAGCAGCGGCGCAGCGGGCACCGCGCTTCGTGTACGTGTTCGATATCGACAGCAAGGGCAAGGCGACGCTGCTCTTCCCGTCCGATGGCACGAACGCCAGCAACCGCGTGCCGTACTTCATGGGCAACAAGGAAGTCTGGCCTGAGGCCATTCCGGTGACCGACGGGGCGGGTCGTGTGGCCTCGTTCGGCGCCACGGACGTCGGGATCGAAAGTCTGCTGTTGGTGACATCCGAGCAGGAGCTGCCGCGGGATGTGTTCGAGTGGGACGCGGTCGTGTCGACAGAAATGCAGCGAGGCGGTGCAGAATCGCAGATCGGCGGGCTGTTGCGAAGCCGGATGGGCTCGCGCGGACTGGGCGCGCGCCCGGGGTCGGCGCCGGCCACCTGGTCGCTGCAGCGCGTGCAGGTCCGGGTCATCGCGGCGCGCTGAGCAGCGCCCGGTGGCAATGTCTTGGCGGGACGCGTGCGATGTAGCATCGTCCTGTCACGTACGGAGAGTAGAGTGTCTGCTGGTGTGCGTGTCACGAACCTGGCGTCCTGCGGCGCCCACGAGGGCTGGTCAATGGGCCGTTCATCGCTGCGTTTCCCGGTACGCCTGATCGCCGGAGCTCTGTCGGCGGCCGCGCTGGCTGTGTTGGTGGCATTCCCTCTGAACGCGCAGGGCACGCGACGCGGGCTCGAACCGCGATCGTCTGCCGGCACGGGTGGTACCGGATTCGGTACGTATCACGCGATCATCTTCGCGGTCGGCGAGCAGCAGCCGAGCAGCGGATTGCCGTCGCTGAAGTTCCCGATCAAGGAAGCGGACAGTCTGCGGGCGGTAATCACGCGCGAGTACACGTTTGAACCGAAGAACGTGCAGGTCGTGAAGAATCCGACGCGTGAAGCGATCCTCGATTCACTGGAAGCGGTCGCGCGGCGTCTGGGGCCGGACGACAACCTGCTGGTCGTGTACAGCGGCCATGGTGGTTTCGATGAAGCGGGTCGCGAGGGCTACTGGCTCGCGGCTGACGCGGCGAATGCGCGCAAGAGCACGTGGATCCCCAACGAATCGATCCGCACCTGGTTGCGCACACTGAAGGCGCGCTCGGTGCTGCTGATCACGGATGCCTGTTTCAGTGGCTCGCTCAATCGCAGCAACGATGATCGTGTGGTGCTGCCAGCGGACAATCAGCGCGCGATCGCCGGTGCCCTGATGTACGCCCGGCGTTCGAGTCGTCAGGCGATGACCGCCGGCACGGCGAAGGAGACCGTACCGCAGGTGAGCATCTTCTCGATGGAGATCATCGCCGCACTCAAGGCGCGTCGCGCACCGGTATTCATGGCGCAGCAGCTCGCGGGCGAGATCAATCCACGCGTGGCGGCCGTTGCTCACACGACGCCCACGTTCAGCGCGGTGCCGGGCATCGAGAGCGATCAGGGTGACTTCGTGTTCGTGCGGCGTGAAGGCGCGACCGAGGTCGCTGCGACAGCGCCGACGGTTGCAGCAGCACAGCCGACCAGCGGCGTGCAACGCGGTGGCGGAACAGCGGCACCGACGCGTCCGGCCAATGCGCCACCGCGTGCCGCCACACCGATGACGCCCGCTGCGACGGCGGCACAGCGTCCGGCCGGCGACTTCGGCTCGAAGATGGGCAACATCGGCACGTCCGATGCACGTCCGGCGGCAAGCGGCGCGGCCGTACCTCCGGCGGCCGGAGCTGCCCCGACACCGCGACCAGCCGGCAGCATCGCCGCTCCAACGTGCGATGGTGGCGTGACATCCGGCTGCGTGACGCTCGGCCTCAAGCTCGAGAAGGGCACCGATGGTCAGACACAGAACGGTGCGAAGGCACTGGAGTTGTTCCGCACCGCGTGTGATGCGAATGATCCGGCCGGTTGCATGAACCTCGGCCGCATGTACGACTCGCGGCACGACGGCGTGTCGATGGATCGTGGCAAGGCGCGCCAGTATTTCGCCAAGGCGTGTGACGGCGGCAACGGCTATGCGTGCACCGCGATCGGCATCGCAACGCAGAAAGGCGAAGGCGGGCCGGTGGATGAGAAGAAGGCGTTGCTCCTGCTCGCCAAGGGTTGCGACGGCGGCAGCATGCAGGGCTGCGGACTGCTCGGCATTGCCTACGCCAGCGGCAAGGGCGTGGCACAGGATGAAGTGCGTGGTCGCTCATGGATGCAGGCCGGGTGCAACGGCAACGATGCGCAGTCATGCAACGGGCTCGCGCAGATGCACGCGAATGGCAAGGGCGGCGTGCCGCGCGATTCGGTGAAGGCGATAACGTTCTGGAAGCAGGCGTGTGTCAGCCCGCAGAGTGTGGCCGAGGCGTGCGCGAATCTCGGTGCCGGTTACCTGAAGGGCGCGGGCGTGATGCGCGACGACGTGCGCGCTGGCCAGTATCTCAGTCAGGGCTGCGAAGCTGGCGTGGCGCTCGGCTGCACGCTGCTCGCGAGCATGTACGAGACGGGCACCTCAGTCACAGCCAAGAGCGTGACGCGTGCCGCGGAGTTCTACAAGCGCGGCTGTGACGGAAAGAACGACACGGCCTGCGCGTGGATCAGCGCGCATCCTCAGGCGCTGCCGCAGCCGCCGAAGAAGTAACGGAAAACGGGATGACCGACGGACGCCGCACGTTGCGTGCGGCGACATCGTCGGTCCAGGGTTGTGCGAGTTCACGCAACACACTCTTCGCGACCACCGGGTGCATCGGGCCGGTGCGTGAGAGCATGCGCGCGAGCAGCGCAGTCATCACCGGCGCTGCATAGCTGCTGCCAGTGACGGTCTTCACACCGCCGCCAAGCCACAGCGCCTTGACGTCCTGCCCACCGGTCGCGAACTCGACCAGATGGCCGGGCAGGTGATGAAACACCGCACTCTCCGTGCGCGCCATGTTCACGCTCACGACCGTCGGAAAGTGCGACGGCCACTCACGACGGTCGATGTCCACGTTTGAACAGGCGGACACGACGTGCACATGGCGCAGATACGCCTCGTCCACCCAGTCCTTGAATGGCAACACGAACGCCGCATCGCCGCGACAGCCGAAGCTGCAATTGAGGATGTGATAGCCGCGCTCCATCGCGAGCCGCGCCCCGGCCGCGATGATCTGACTGCGGCTGGCGAGATCGGCACCGAGCACGCGGAAGCTGCCGATCGACGCCTGCGGCGCCAGCGCATGAATGATCCCGGCGATTGCCGTGCCGTGTCCGTATGCATCGGCACCGGCACCGTCGCGCACAAGAATGCGCGGTCCGTCGCCTTCCAGAATCACGTCATCAGTGAGCGTCACACCGACGAGCGCCGGATGCGTGGCCTCGATACCGGTATCCAGCACGGCGACGCGAATACCGGCACCATCGCCATCGCGCAGTGCTCGCCGCGGCGCGTCCAGCTGGAGCACGGACTCAGACACTCTGCAGCCCGAGTATCGAGTCGAGCAGCGTCAGATCGATCAGGCGGCCGGCGATGCTGGTCTCGCGTTCGAGCGATTCGAGATGCGACGGCGTGAACCCGGGGGCCGCGCGATCGTCGCGCAGCTGCACGCACGACACGACGCCGCGCACGCCACCACCGAACACCATCGGCACCGCCAGCATCGCCACGGTTTCGACACCAAGCATCGTGTCGAGTGTCGCGTCACGCAGCCTATTGCGCCGGATGTCATTCTCACAGAACGCCTGCTCCGTGACGGCGACCATCCCGATGATGCCGTGTGCAATCGGCTGACGGAACACATCGACCAATGCGCTGGCGTGCGGTCCGGTATTCACGGCTGGCACCAGCATGTCGTCGTGCACCAGCCAGAGCGTGCCTTCGTGCGCGCCACAGCGTGTGAACGCGTCGGCGATCACGCCGCGCGGCAGCGCCGCCTGTGCGCTGCGAAACCAGGCGCCGTCGAGCAGTGCGGCGCGTTCGTGCAGGTGGCGCGACACCAGCGGTGCGGCGGCGGACAGCTCGGGATCGGGGCGGAATCGGTGCGGCATGGTGACGTCAGGAAAGTGGTGCGGATGTTGCCAGCAATCTGTAGGCGTGCACCGGTTGTGCGCGCCCGGTGAGTGTCAGTTCGCCAAGGTCCGCAACCGCGACCGACGCCGCCGGCATCAGCGCCATGGTTGCCTGCGAAATCACGATGCGACACCGAGTGCCCGACGACGCATCGTCAGGCAGATCGACACTCTGCAATCGCGCTGCCACGTTCACCACATCGCCGACGACCGTGTACTTCATGCGCATCGCACCGCCGATGGTGCCGGCCACGGCAACACCACTGTGCACGCCGATGCGCGCCTGAGTTCCGGCCACGCCGATCGATGCGGGGAGCAGGCGCTCGATGGTGCCCGCCAGCGCCTGCGCGCACCGCACGGCGCTCTCGGCGTCCGCCGCAATTTCGCGTGCATCGCGACGCGGCACCGGCACACCGAAATCGGCCTTGATGCCGTCGCCGGCGAAATCATCCACCAGTCCACCGTGCGCCGCGATATCGGCTGTACACGCCGCGGTCACATCGGTCAGCAACTGCATCACAGCAGCCGCGCTGTTCGCCTCACTGAAGCGCGTGAAGCCGCGCAGGTCCACGAACAGCACCGTCACCGGAACCTGCAGCGGCGCCGGTCGTCCACCCTGCAGATAGAGATGCCGGTCACTCCACGCATCGGCCGCGAGTTGCGGTGTCACGAAACGCGAGAACAGCAACGCCGTCAGCCGCTGCTTTCGACGCGCTTGCCAGAGCTGCACGAGCTCCGCACCAGCCATCGCCATCAGCCACGCCAGCATCGCTGTGCCGAGCGGGAGCCATGCTCCGGTTGCGTCAATCACCCAGAGTATGATGAGCGCCTGCACGACGACGCCGACGGCGGCGATGACGACTGTGCCCCGCAACGAGGTGAGTGCCGCCGCGCCGGCGCCGGCGATCGCCCACGCCAGGAGCCAGAGCAGCACGATCCATGTGCGCGGATCACGTGTCGCGCGACGCTCGCCCGTTGCGATGCGCGCGCGCGCATTCACGTCGTGCGCGAGCACCGCCAGCGGCGGCATCGCGCCAACACTCGTCGGCACCGTGGTGCCATCGTCGATACCGAGTAAAACGGTGCTGCCGTTCACGATCGCGCGCAGCGCCGGCAACGGAAGTGTGAGCGCACTGTCGAGTGACACAGCTCGAGCCCCATACCATCCACTCGCCGGACTCGAGAAGCGCAGTCGCATGGCGCGTCGCTCGCTCGAGTTCACCGGACGATCCGCCAGCACGGCTGCGAGTCGATCGGACAGCCACGATTCGACGGGTGCGCTGCCCGTCGTCAGGCGCACCACGCCATCGGCATCACGCACCAGCGTCGTGAGTCCGACGCGTGCGCCAGCCGCGCGGCGCGCCCGCAGACTGTCGGCGAGAAACCACGGCCACGCCACCGAGTCGCCAACCGACATCACACCGAGCACCGCATGCGGAGATGCCGCCAGCAGATCCGGCAGCACACCCGTTGGCGCAACCGGCACCGACAGATCGATTGCCACGCCGACCGCGCGGGCGCCGGCGCTGTCGAGCCGCACCACGACGCTCGCGATCTTCCAGTCGCCGGTGCGCGATGGGGCGCGCACCAGGATCAACTGCGTCGACAATGGTGTATCGGCGAGCGCCGTGGCGACGCGGTCGTCCGTTGCACGATCGAGCGACGCCGTGACACGCAGAAATGCCGCAAGCGCAAGCACCGTCAGCGACACCGCCACGCCACCCATAGCTGCGAGTCGGCGTGCGTCGAGGAAACGTTCACGGTTCGACGGGGTGTCGATCATGCGAGGCACGGATGCATCATATTGCGATCACGATTCACAGCGCGTTGCGCTCAGCCCCGGAATTGCGGTGCGTGTCATGAGAACGTCGTCCGTCCCCACGCGGGTCCTCGTCCAGCTTCTCGCCGCCGTCGCCACGCTGTCGGCGGTGCGGCTGCAGGCGCAGGATACCACGCGCGCGACCATCGCGCCGACTCCGGCGCCAGCGCGTATTGCCGCGAGGCTGTTGGTGGTGTTCCGCCCACCGGTCCGCGGCACTCGCCGTGAGCGCGCATTGATGCGCGGAGGTGACGGTACGCGTGCGTTGATTCCATCGCCAGCTGTCGACACCATGATCCCGCAGACGCTGCGCGACGCGCCGTACGTCGCCGTCTGCGCCGGCGGACAGCCGGATTCGGCGCGCCTTACAGTCCGTATCCGCGACACTGCCGCCTCCGTGATGATCGGACTGACTGCCGGCCTCAATCGCATCCCGCTCGTCGGCGCGCATGTGCCGCTCAATGACGGCGACGTCGCGTATTGGTCGCTCAGCACACGCTCTGGCGAAGTCTTCCTCGACGAGGTCATCCAGCGGCAGGTCGTGCGCAGCACACCGACGGTCGCGGCCCTTGCGCAGCATGGCATCTGGTATGACGTGCTCGATCTGTTCGTGCTGGACGCGTTGCGCGGCATTCCGCTCGCCACCGAACGGCTGGATGCGTTCCTCATCAGCGTGGGTGCGTCACCCTGCCCGACGCCTCCTGCACCCGCGCGGCCGTAACGACCGTCACAAGCGTTGCGTGTGCCAGCACAACGGGGGATGCACCGCGATGGTGCATCCCCCGTTGTGTTTCGCGCAGCGGCGCAATCGTGCGCTACGCGGATCACGCAGAACCAACTCAGTTACGGATGGTCCAGCGGAAACCGCTGCTGGCATCACCCGACACCGGGCCCCACGACTGATAGCTGCCGTCCGTGAACACCGCGCGTGCATACAGGCGGTGATCGCCGGCGCCGTAATAGCCGCAGGCATCGCCCCACGGCGACACGGTGCCGACGTACTGGCCATCCACATAGATCTTCACGATCAGATCCACGCGGCTGTCGATGCAGATCTGGCCCGGTTCGACGGCCGAGGCGCCGCGCGTGCTCTTGCCAGCCGGTTCTGCCGTCGCGGCCTTGGTCAGCGGGTTCGGGGCGTCGTCGTGACGCACGTTGGCGTCGGCGCTGCCACCGCGCGTCTTCGTGCTGTTGGACGTCGCGCCGGCCTGCTTCTTGGCGCCCTGTGCCTGCAGATCGCCAGCGACGAAGAGTGTTGCCGCTGCAACGCCAACGCCGAGGAGCGCTGCACGAATCGTGTTCATACGCATGGTTCAATTCCTGTGGAGAGGAGTCCGGCAACCCAGGGTGTGGGTTGCGCAATGATTTGACCCGGGTACGGCATTGTCAAGCAACTGCAACAGCATTCTCGTCACATCATCAGACACGGTGGTCGCTTTCACTTGTCCATCTTGATTTCGCGTGCGCAAGCAAGGCTGCAAACCGCCGATCCGCACGCAGCGCGTCCCATCGCGGATCCACCAACAGGTCGGCTGTCCACGGCACTCGGCGATCGATCGCCGTCGCGATTGCGTCAAGCGTTTGCTCAATCGCCGCGGCCGAGGGCTGGCGCACACGTTGGCTGACGACAGCTGTTTGCCCAGCCGCAACGATCACCGGATCGACGACACCGTGCGCGGTTTCCGCGTCGCTCACGAGCACCGCCATCTCGAAGGCGCGCGTCAGCAGCAGAGCGATCGTAATCGAGCGGATCGCCGCGAGATCCAGCGCCACGTCGTCGAACCAGGCTCGCACCGCGAGGCTGCGTGCCTCAGCGGCACGTCCGAGTGCAGCCAGCGCACGAGCTCGGTACGGAACGACGGCTGCCGCGCGCGGGGCACGACGCGCCGCCGAAAGCGCTCCAACCGGATCGCGATCCGCCAGCAAACGCCAGCGACAGCGCAGTGCGACGAGGCGCGCATCGTTCTCCGGGACCTGCGCGCTGGCCCGGCTCCAGCAACTCTGCACCAGCGGATCGTCCGTCTCCGGTGGATGCTCCGCGACTTCCGCCCGATCCAGCAGCGCATGCAGCACCCGCAGCGAGCGATCGGCACCATCGCTGAGCGGCAGTACGTCGATCTCACCGTCCGCGATCGCGTCGCGCGCGCTCACTTCACCGACGTCACTCGCGAGTTGCTCGCGGATCGTGCAGAGCGCCTGCGCGAACAGGATCGCCGACGTGTATCGTCGGTCACGATTCGTCCCCAGTGCACGATGCAGCACGAAGCGCAATTCGTCATGCTCGAGCTCTGGAATGCGGCTACGTGCGGTCCATCGCTGCCCCGTGAGCATCTCGAACAGTGCGCCGGCCAACGTGAAGACATCACGACTGCGCGATGCCTGATCCGCGTCGCCGGTCATGCGCGATGTGGAGGCAAAGCCGCTCAACTGCGCGTCGGCGCCCTGCAACACGATCGTTGCCGCTGACACCGCCCCGTGCGCAATGCCGATGCCGTGCGCGAAGTGGAGCAGGTCGGCGATCGCGATGGTCGCGTCGAGCGCCTGCACCGCCGGCAGCGCGCCTTCGCGCACGATCCGTTCACGCAACGAGTTCTCGGCGTGACTGGGGATCACGGTGTACAGCCACCCCGCCGCGCGACCAGTCGCCAGCAGCGGCACGACGGCCGGCTGATGCGCGAGACTCTCGAGCGCCCTGATTTCGCGCGCCATCTGTGCCGTCGCCATGCCGTCATCGGCGCAGAACACCGCCTGCACCGTCACCGCCGTCCCGTCGACCGGATCCTGCGCCTTCGCGATGAACCGCGGCCCATCAGCCTCCCAGCCTGCGCCGAGCTGCCACTGCAGGGTGAGATGTGATTCGAGTGCGGTGAGAAATGCGTGCACGAGGGGCGTCGGTTGAGGCGGCGAAGAGGCGCGGCTGTGGCCGCTCTCCCAACAGACACGCTATTCGCCATTCTTGTCCGTGCCATCGCCCGAAGGGGTGAGTCGTCCACGCCACAGGCCGTAGCGACGGCAGTCCACGCGCAGTAGACTCGCGCGTGAGGGTGCGCATCGCCTTCAGAAACGTGTCCTGCATTGTGTCTCGTGTCTCCTCGCCATGTCGCCAGCCCGTACCGACGTCACCCTGCTCGCCAGTCGTGCGCTCGACGGTGAACTGACGCCTGCCGACGCAGCTCGGCTCTCCGATTTGCGTGCGGCATCGGCCACGGCGGACGCCACCGCACGTCGGGTTGAGATGGCGTACGCACATCTCACCGATCTGCGTGCGACCGCTGCGCACCTGCTCACGGCACCGGTCGAATGGGCCGAGGCGCGATTCGACACTCTGCGTGCGAAACTCGTTGCGCGACGCCCGTCGCACCGGCGACTCGGTGAAGTCACCGCGCGTGATGCTGCGCATGCCGAGGATCTCGAGCTCGCGCAGGCAGCGCTGGAAGGGGCGGAACATTCGCAGCGTGAAATTTATTTCGGCCACATCGCGCTCGTGCAGCACCTGCTGCAGACGCGCCGACTCGCCGCGTTCCGCGATGACATTGCGCAGGACATCTTCTTCCGCGTGTTCAGCCGGCTGCACACGTATCGTGGTGACTCGTCGCTCAAGACGTGGATTCACCGCGTGGCGCTGAACCACATCAACAACGTGCTGACCCGTGACATGCCGAAGCGCGCCAAAGAGTTGAGCGAGTCGCAGCTCGAGACGCCGGAAGGCAGTCCCACGGTGATCGAAGCCGCGGTCGATCCCGACATGCTGCAGGACACGCTTCTTGAAGATGCCGAGCGCCGCGCGATCGTGAACGCGGCGCTCTCGCGGCTGCCGACGGCATCGCGCACCGTCGTCGAGCTGAAGGAAATCGATGGGTTGACGTGCGAAGAGATCGCGGCATTACTCGCCGTGCCGATGGGCACCGTGCAATCGCGCCTCGCGCGTGGTCGTGCGAAGCTGGCGGAATACCTCGTCGCCGACACGCGCGCCGTCAGCACCCGTTAGTCGCGTTCGAATACGGATTCAGAGAAACCGTCCGACCGCGCGCCGCGTACATCACGCACAGGCGCTTCGAACGCCTCGCTTCGCTCCCGTACTCTCCCGATGACGTCACTTCGCGATCGCTACCACACCATCGAGCGCTGGTCGCCCGTGATGATCCGGTTCACCGTCGTCAGTCTGGCGCTGCTCGGTGCGGCGCTGGTCGGACTCGTGGTCGACGATCGCATGATCACGGGTGCACCCGCCTGGCTCAAAGCGGCGAAATTCGGCGCGTCTGGCGCGGTCTATCTGTTCGCACTCGCGTGGATGATCCGTGACCTGCCCGACACGCGACTGCTGCGCGTGGCATCCCGACTGATCGCGTGGATCATCGTCGGCGAGACGGTGCTGATCGCTGTGCAGGCCGCGCGCGGCACGAGCAGTCACTTCAACATCGACACTGCGCTGAACGTGGCGATCTTCTCCGGCATGGGACTCGGCATTGCGACGGTCTGGGTGATGTCGGCCGTGCTGCTCTGGTTGCATATGCGCTCGCCCGCTGCAGATCGCGCGATGGCCATCGCGCTGCGGCTCGGCCTCGTCCTCAACATTCTCGGTGCCGGTGTCGGCTGGACCATGACACAGCCCAGGCCCGCGCAACTTGCCTCCATGCGCCTCGGCGCGCATCCATTCATTGCCGGCTCGCACACCATCGGGGCGCCAGACGGCGGCGCGGGCCTTCCGCTCACGCGCTGGAGCACCGAGCACGGCGATCTCAGGATACCGCATTTCGTCGGCATGCACGCGCTGCAGTTGCTCCCGCTGCTGCTGCTCAGCCTCCGGTCGGTGCGCGTCGCGCGCGACGACAGCGTCGATCGCGGTATTGTGTGGATGGCAGCCGCCGCCTGCGCGGCACTGTTCTTTGCGGCGCTGCTGCAGGCGCTGAACGGCCATCCGCTGTTCCCACCACCGGTCACCTGATCATGCTCGAAGCCCAGCTCTTTTCGTATGCGAACACGACGGCGCTGGTCTGCTGGATCGCACTCGTCGTGCAGCCGAGGCGCGTCGCGCCGGTGTTGCGGTTCGTGATTCCGATCGCGTTCGCACTGCTCTACATCTGGGCGCTGACCACGGCGCCGAAGAATCCCGATGGCGGCTTCGGATCGCTGGCACAGGTGAAGGCACTCTTCACGCAGGACCGCGCGGTGCTGGCCGGGTGGGTCCACTACCTCGCATTCGATCTGTTCATCGGCTGCTGGGAAGTCATGGACGCGCAGGAACGCGGCATCCCGCATCTGGCTGTGGTGCCGTGCCTGTTCCTCACGTTCATGTTCGGTCCGGCGGGACTCCTGCTCTACTTCGGACTGCGCGGCGCGATGCAGACCCGACGGCCGGGCGCTGCGAACGCCTGAGCGACATGCGCTCTGCCGAGCATTGCCGGAACGCTGGCAACCTTTTCAGTCCGGCAGGCGACACAATCCGGGCGCCGGCACCGTACCAGCCACTGAGGCGCCGCTGAAGGCGCTGCCACGCCATCACGCCCGGCTCCCGAGCGCCCGCTGGCGCGGCATCCCGCACTCCGCACTGCCATGCGTGTCACCAAACGACGTGTCCTGGTATTGCTCGGCCTGACCACGGTCCTGCCGATAGTCATGCTTTATCCGTTCTACGGTCACGCGCCGTGCCACGTCAGCACGCGCATCGTGGCGTTGCGGAACGGCACAGAGCTGCTCGACGCCGAAGGCCGACGGCTCGGCTTCGTCGATCCAACGCGCGAACGATATCTGCCACTGACTGCGCTGCCGAAGTACGTGCCGGTGGCGTTCACGGCAGTCGAGGATCGTCGCCTCAATTCGTGGTATCATCGCGGCGTCGATCCGATCGGCACGGTGGCGGCGGCCGTCGGCAACCTGAAGCCCGGCGATGCGCCGCGACGTGGCGCGAGCACGATCCCGATGCAGCTCGCGCGTGCGTTGTGCAGCGATCGCATGCCGATGGACCACGCGTGGGCCGGCAAGCTCGCGGAGGCGGGATTGGGCGTCTACCTGACGACACGCTTCGGCAAGGCGCAGGTGCTTGAACTGTATCTGAACAGCGTGTATCTGGGACGCAATCGCAACGGCATCGACGCCGCGGCGCGTTCGTACTACGGCAAGTCGGCGACGTCGCTTACACCGGCTGATGCTGCTGAACTCGCGCATCTCGTCGCCAACCCACGCGAGCGTGATCCTTCACAGAACGACGTGAGCGATCGACGTGCGGCGATCGAGAGTGTGTTCGAGCGCATGAAACGCCTCGACCCGACGTTCACCATCACGAAGAAGCGCCTTGCGCCATCCCGCGCACGAGTGGCCGCCGCGAACCCGCTCATGTATCGTGGCTATGTCTCCCGAGTGCGCGAGGGATTCTCGACGTGCCAGCCGTCAGTCACCTGTCCGACGAGCGTGCGCACCTTTCTCGATGCCGGTCTGCAGCGCACTGCGGAGAAGGAGTTGACGGCACTCGTGCAGCGCCTGCAGGGACCCGATCGGAAGCGACGCGCGAACGACAGCACACCACCGCGTGAAGTCGCCGGCATCTTCGTCGCGATGCGCATCTCGACTGGTGAGATCGTCAGCTACACCGGCCGTCACGGCCGCACGAACTCCGGCGCTGATCTGTTGCGCATCGGTCGCATTCAACCGGCCAGCGCGATCAAGCCGCTGCTCCTCGCGGCTGCTATCGACGATGGCTCCGTCAACCCTGACGAAACACTCGGCGAATTGATGGACAGTCATTGTCCAGACCCGAAAGTTCACGAATATCTCGCGACACTCAGCGGCGCCGACGCGCCCGAACGCAGTATCGCCGAGGCGATGTATCGCAGCGACAACGTGCTCGGAGCGTGTCTGATGGCCGGTCTGAGTGCGGCGTCGCGGCAGCGTCTCGTGACTGCCGGTATTCTGCGCTCCGCGAATGCCACGCCCGCCGATGGGCTCGGACTGCAGACTGTCGCGCCGCTCGATCTGCTGACGGCGTATGCGTCGCTGCGCACGCGCGATCGCACGCTGCTGCCGCGCTTCAGCGCGTATGACGCGACGTCGGTCGCCACGCCGCTGATGACGCCGATGGCCGCCGACATGACGTATCAGCTCTTGCAAGGTGTCGTGCAACAGGGCACCGCGTGGCGCGCCGCGAGTGTGCTGGGCGACGACTATTCGCTGGCTGGCAAGACCGGCACCGCGGGCAAGGGTCGCGAGTTGGTGTTCGTCGGCTTCGCACGCGATCTCGTCGCGCTGATGTGGGTTGGTGTCGTGTCGGGGAGCGGCTCCGTGTCACCGCAGCATGCGGCGGATATCGTCGTGGCGCCGTGGGCGCGAATTCTGCGCGCGTACGAGCCGCGTGACGACGATCGGATCGAAGCCGATCGTGATGAATCCGATGCGCGTCAGGATGACATACAGCGGTGGATCAGCAAGCTGGTGGCGCGGGTCGAGCGGCACTCCATGTGACGTGTGGGCGGGCCATGACACGTGTGACGTGTACTACCCGTCCGCCCGCTTGATCTGTACGAGCCGCTCCTTCGCCAACCGCCGTCCCGTTGGTGTTGCTGCGAGTCCGCCACCCGCCGTTTCGCGGTACCGCACATCCATCGACTTGCCGATCTCGCCCATCGTGTCGATCACTTCA
>JBBRLZ010000082.1:0-16029 GCA_038231095.1 Gemmatimonadales bacterium | reverse complement strand
CTCTTTTGGGTTATTACCGACCTGCTTGTTCTCACGTGATGACCGCGCACGACGCTCACATTGGGGCTACATATCAAGTATCCGTCTGTCGGTCGTGCACGGATTCAGGATGTCAACGCCGAGTGATCTTGCACACTTGGGGATGCGGCGGAAACGTTGGACTACCTGGAGGTAGTTCATGTATTCATACGAGGACCGCGCTCGAGCGTTCAAGCTCTACGTCACGCTGGGCAAACGCACCGCGGCGACCATCCGTCAGTTGGGCTACCCGACGAAGAACGCTCTCAGGAGCTGGCATCGGGAGGTCGAACGATCTTGCGATCTGCCGAGGCGCTATGTGCGCTCGAAGCCGAAGTATTCGGACGAGCAGAAGCGCCTGGCAGTCGACCATTATCTCACTCATGGTCGCTGCAAGGCCGTGACCATGCAGGCACTCGGCTATCCGGGGAGAGACACGCTGGCCGCCTGGATCGATGATCTGCACCCTGAGGCTGCCAAGCGCCTCGTTGGCAGCGCTGGACGTGTCCCTCGTCCGGCGGGACTGAAGAGAGCGGCGGTCATCGAGCTGTGCAGTCGCCAAGGAAGTGCGAAGGAGGTCGCCGAGCAGATGGGCGTGAGCCGGCCGACGTTGTACAACTGGAAGAACCAGCTACTCGGCCGCGAGGTGCCAACATCCATGAAGCGATCAAGCAATTCGCCGCCAGAGCCTGAGCGAGTAGAGCCGGAGCGACAGCTCGAATCGCTTCGACGCGACGTGAGAACTCTGCAGCTCGAACACGACCTTTTGATGAAGGCGAATGAATTGCTAAAAAAAGGCCTGAGCATCGACCTGCAACTCCTGACGAACCGGGAGAAGACGCTGCTGGTTGATGGCCTGAAACAGACCCATGCCGTATCAGATCTCCTGGTCAGCCTGAGCCTTGCCCGCAGCTCCTATTTCTATCATCGGGCCCGTCTGCATGTCGCCGACAAGTATGCGGATGTGCGTCGGACCATCGCCGACATCTTCGAACGCAATCACCGCTGCTACGGCTACCGCCGAATTCACGCGTCACTCGGCAGGCAGGACGTCTCGATCTCGGAGAAGGTCGTGCAACGTTTGATGAAACAAGAGCGCCTGGTCGTCGCCGCGAAGAGGCGACGTCGATACGCGTCTTACATGGGAGAAATCGGACCTGCGCCCGAGAACCTTATCGATCGCGACTTCCACGCCACGGGCCCCAACGAGAAGTGGCTCACCGACATCACGGAGTTCCAAATTCCGGCAGGCAAGGTGTATTTGTCCCCGATGATCGACTGCTTCGATGGACTGGTCGTCAGTTGGACGATCGGCACGCGTCCGGATGCCGAGCTCGTGAACACCATGTTGGATGCGGCCGTCGAGACGGTGGCCGACCGCAACACGCGGCCGATTGTGCACTCCGATCGGGGAGCGCACTATCGCTGGCCCGGTTGGCTGGCACGAATGGGCGAGGCGCGGCTGATTCGCTCGATGTCGCGCAAAGGGTGCTCGCCTGACAATGCGGCATGCGAAGGCTTCTTCGGCCGCGTGAAGACGGAGCTGTTCTATCCTCGGAAGTGGCCGGCGACGACCATCGAGGAGTTCATTCAGGTGCTCGATTCCTACATCCGATGGCACAACGAAAAGCGAATCAAGATCTCTCTTGGCTCTCTCAGCCCACTCGAGTACCGAGAGAGCCTCGGAATCGCGGCATAACCCAGTCCAAGTTTTCGTCCGCATCCCCTTCTGTACAATTTCATTTCAGCACTGACAAGCACGGACCTCACGTTTCCCTGCTCCGTCGCGATCTTGCCGTCGTGATGAGTGAGGTCGCAGACCCCGGTGATCTCCCGTCGCTCGATTCCGTTACAGGAGACGAGGAACCGTTCGCGAATGGAGAATTCGCTGAGCATCGAACTACATCGAAGGCCGTGCGCCGTGGCTGTGCGCGGTGCTGCTGCGGAATGCGGCGGCTCAGGGGCGAGCGGCACGCGCCGGTCGGGCGGTGCGATGGTACTTCTGCCTGAGCACTACCTCAGTCGACCGCGCGCCTCGTGATCAGCCCTTCGACTGGTCGACCCGCGCGACATACGGCACTCGCAACACAACCTCGGTTCCAACGCCCGGCTCGCTGTGAATTCGCAGCGAGCCTGAGCTCGCGAGTGCTCGCTCACGCATCCCGACCAATCCCCAGTGGTCGGCCCCCGCTCGAGACTGCGCGTCGCCGTGAAAGCCGCAACCGTCGTCGATGATGCGGACTTCGACATCGCTCTGCTCGAACGCGATGTGGATCTGCGCCTTACTCGCCCGGGCGTGCTTGACCACGTTCGTCAGCGCCTCCTGCGTCACCAGCAGGACCATCTGCTCCACGTTCCGCGTGATCGCGCGCGCTGGGCCCATAACCTCGAGCGTCACGCCGACTCCCCAGCGGCCAAGGATTTCGTCGCCAAGAGCGCGTACCGATCCGACAAGGTCACCGCGTGCACCCTCTGCCTCGCGTAGCCCCGACACCGCCATCCGTCCGTCGGTCAACGTGCGCTGCGCGAGTGTGATCACGCGCTCCACAGCGTCCTTCGTCGCCGGCGAATGCGCCGTACCGCGCGCGAGCGTGGTGAGGTGCAGCACGACACCGGTGAAGCCCTGCAGCAGCGTATCGTGCATTTCACGCGCGATCCGCGTGCGCTCGTTCAGCGTCGCCTCGAATCCGGCCTCGAGTTCGCGCCGCTCGGCGACGGCGGTCGCCCTACGCCGCTGCTCGTGCTGGTCGCGCATATCGTGCAGGCCCATCGCCGCCTGGTTGCACGCAACGACAAGCAACAGTCGATCGAGCGCTGTGGGGAAGTCGGGCCGAGTCGCGCCTGCGACCAGTGTGCCGAGATCGTCGTGGAGACCGAGCCGGAAACTGGCGACTGTGATTGCCGCAGAGCCGGGGAGGTCGCGAACCACGTGATCCTCGACGCGAGCGTCGCGCGCGAGCCAGGGACCGACGCGCCGACGGACCGCTGTCAGGTCGCCGGCAAGCGCGTGTCCCAGTGGCGCGCGAGCCATCTCGAAGCCAACTCCGTCCACGGACGGCTCCAGACGAATGCACGCGAATTCGAGGCGAAGCGCAGCCACGAGTACGTCGAGCGTGGTCTCCGCTATCTCGGCGACGCTTCGCGTCGTCCAGGTCGCGGGGAGTGCCATCAGCGCCAGAAGGTCGCTGAGGCAGCGCCGCAGGATCCGGATCTCGGCTGTCGGTTGCTCGAGCTCCATGGTCCGCTCGTCCGCGCTCAGGCTGCGGGCGGCCGGCTCTCGCCACGGCGTGACTGCACGTCGCCGAGGAACTCCGCCACAGGCTGGAAGAAGGGGTTATCGTGGAGATAGCCACCGATGATCACGAGCGGGTGCGTGCGGAGCGCGTCGACGAGGGTCTGCCCCCCCCACCTTGGAAAGTCATAGACACAGATCACGGCGTCGTCTCGCTTGGGAATGGAATGGTTCGCGTTCGCCTCGTACTCGGCGAGCTTCTCGGTAAGAGAGCCCGCCGCGAGCGCCCATTCCATGTGCGTGATGTACCGCGTACGGCGGAAGCCGTTGCGTTCGGCGTAGGCATGCGACTCCGCAACGACCTCGATCATCCGCTCGGCGTCAAACTGCCCAGCCCGCAGGTGCGCCTGCGTCCAATCTCGCACTTCGAGCTGTCCGCACGACATCAGCGCGCCGACGTCGATACCGGCATCGTACAAGCGCCGCACGTGATCGTCGCGTCGCGCCGGATCGACGATGTGGAACGCGCGCTCGCCGCGCACCAGCCCTTCGCGTATGAACGACAGCAACACGCGGAACTCTTCATCAGCACTGTGAAAGAATGCGCAGATGTGGCCATGCACGTCGAGCAGGGACGTGTCGGCGCGCACCACGCCGGTCGAATTGGCCAAGTCGAGCTGCGGACTCGCCTTGTCGGTTCGATCCACAGTTGGTCACCGGTGAATGGTGCAGGCACGGCAGCCGGACCGACCGTCGCCGCTCTTCACACGGTGCATCGACCCGGCGCGACGCGCAAGCAGGCGCCGGTCACGGAAGTGTGCTGCGGACTATCAGTCGAGGTGGATGATTCCTCGAGCGAGCGCGACGGTGACAGCCTCGGTGCGGTCGTCGACGTCGAGCTTCGCCATGATGTGTTTTATGTGCACTTTCACCGTTTCCTCACTACGGCCGATGATGCGCGCGATATCCTTGTTGCGGAGGCCCTTTGCCGTCAGCGCGAGGACTTCCAGCTCGCGGGGGGTGAGATCGACGCGTGGGGTGAACTCGGCAAGACGTCCGGCCACGACCGACGGTATCACGCGGCGGCCCGCGGCCGCCGAGCGCACGGAGCTGACCACCTCCTGGGCCAGCATGTCCTTGAGCAAGTAGCCGCAGGCGCCCGCGTCGAGCGCGCGGTAGATGTCCGCGTCGCCATCGTAGGTCGTCACCGCGAGAATCCTCGCGTGAGGGTCGTCCGCGCGAATCGCGCGGATCGCGTCGACTCCACCGAGCATCGGCATTCGCATATCCATCAGCGTGACGTCCGGATGGTACGCCGCGTAAAGAGCGACCGCCTGCGCCCCGTCAGGTGCCTCAGCCACCACCTCGATGTCGGGCTCGACGGAGAGGAGCGCTGTCAGGCCGGTACGAACGATCGGATGATCGTCGGCGATTAGTACGCGGATCGTCACACGCGCGAATCAGTGACGCGCGACCGTCTGGCGCAACTCCCCGGCGCACGCGGTCTCAAGGCTGGCACTATCTCTCCGGCAATCGGTACGCGCCGCGAACACTACCTACGACGATGCGGCAGCCGCGATCGGACAATTGAAGCATCGTCCCCGTGCAGTAGCCCGACGATCCCCCATTCGTGGTATTCATCACGCCGAACGCCGTTTTGGAACGCACGCCCAACTGAGCGTAACCGGTCCGTCGATGACGCGTTTCGTCGTCGCGATATCCTGCGCGAGTGAGGCCATCTCCGGATACAAACGCGTGAGTGGTACGGGTGAGCGTCAACGCAGCCCAGTACGCCTTACGAGCCGCGTCGGCACGATGAGTAGTCGCGCGCTCCCACGACCGAGTCTGACACGATGGCGAGTTCGGGTGCGTCGCTGGCACGCCGCCAATAACCCGAATGGGGTGCAGTAGGAGTACGCGATCCGGGAACGCCGCGACGATCGCCAGCACATAGCCTTGACAGTATCACTCAACCCGCGAGGCATCGATGCCGAACACGCTCACGACGCACGTCCTTCTTGTCGCGAACGCTGACGATCTCGCCAGACCACTGCGCACCTTCGCGAACACACGTCGGCACTATGACCGGTGTAAGAAGTGACACAGCGATCCGCTTACCAGATGCACGCCGCCGGAGGCATGAAGGCGCTCACTGGCGTCTACGGGCACCTGATGACTTCGGGGCTGCCAACCCCGCTCATGAACCTGGTGTACCTGCGCGCGTCGCAGATCAACGGCTGCGCGTTCTGCATTGACCAGCATTCGTGTGATGCACTCTCCGACGGCGCTCCGGTCGCAAAAGTGATGCTGCTGCCGGTCTGGCGCGAGGCGGGTGCACTCTTCTCCGACCGCGACCGCGAGCGCGCGGCACTAGCATGGGCAGGGACCGTCACGCGCGTCATCGACACGCACGTGGCCGACGACGACTACGTGGCGGCGACGGCACAGTTCAGCGAGAAGGAACTGGCCGACCTCACGCTCGGTGTCGCGCTCATGAACGCGTACAACCGCATGGGTATCTCGTTTCGCCGGCCACCGGACTCGCTGCGACACCTGACATCCGCGCCAGCACCGCATGAGGACGAGGCCACCACGCGCGCAGTCGCCACCTAGTCCCCACGAGGTTCATCTCAGTACCGCCCGTCTCGTCCGAGGCCGTGCGTTGATACATCACCAACGAACTGGAGGCAGAATGTCCATCATCACCGAGACCGCGCACGCCGCAACAAAGGGGACCAAGTCAGGCCTGCGCGACGTCCTCGACTTCCTCGTCACGGAGGAGCAGCTTGGCGTCACGTTCGTCACTGCCGCGATCGAGCGTGCGGCTGGCACGCCATCCGAGGCGTTCGTACCGGTGCTGCGCAACGCGGTCACGACCGAGTTCCACCATGTCGAGGCGCTCAAGGCCGCCGGAGGGCACGCACTGACGACAAGATACTGGCTTCCCGACGCCGCGTTCGGCAACGGCGGTGTGGGCCTCTTCTCGACACTCGAGATCGTCGAGACAATCGAAATCAGCCTGTACCTGATCGGCGTCAGTGCGTATGCGCGTGCGGGCGACGAGCAGGGCGCGCGACTCTGCGCCGAGGCAATGGGCACCGAGGCGGTCCATCGCGCGCTCGTGCGATTCGCGCAGGGCCAATTGGGCCGAGACGTCGGTGTGCCGAATGATGTCGGGTTCGAGAACTTCGACTGGCAGACGGTCGAGAAGGTACGTGAGGCGCTCGAGGGGCTCGGCATCGGGTACGGAACATCGACGAACCAGCCCGGGCGATTCTACGACTACCCTGGCGACCCGATCGCGCGCGGCGTCGGTAGGCCGGTGAGCCACACGACGCCCTCCTGACACACGGCTCCTCGCTCTGCGCTCCGCTCTCATCATTCACAGGAGCGAACTTCGCGCCTGATGTGCAAAACCACGCACTCGGGCACGAAGCGCGACCGGCACGCGATGCTGCAATGAGCTGGCCATGTAACCACATGTTGCGCGCGCCTGATCGGACCGTTCACTATCTGCGTGTGACTCGCCGCCACCGTGCTGGCACAGGAAGCACGGCATTCACCTGCGGCGACCGAAGTCACGTCAATCGTCGAGGTGAATGATGCCGCGCTGAAGACCGAGTGTCACCGCCTCGGTGCGTCCCGATACGCCGAGTTTCGACATGATGTTCTTGAGGTGAACCTTGACGGTTTCCTCGGTCCGACCGATCACCCGCGCGATCTGCTTGTTACGCAGGCCGCGGCCGGCAATGCGCAGCACCTCGACTTCGCGCGCCGTCAGGTCGACGCGCGGCGTGAACTCGGCGAGCCGATCGGCGACCGCAGCCGGAATTACCCGGCGACCGCTGGCCGCAGCACGAAGCGCGTTGATGACGTCGCGGCCGAGTGAGTCCTTGATCAGATAGCCGCACGCGCCAGCCGCGAGCGCACTGTAGATGTCGGCATCACCGTCGTACGTCGTCAGCGCGAGAATCCGTGCGCTCGGCGACGCCTTGAGTATCGCCTGGATCGCGGCGGTGCCGTCCATGACCGGCATTCGCAAGTCCATCAGCGCGACGTCCGGAAGGTACTCCGCGTAAAGCGCGACTGCATCCGCACCATTGGCTGCCTCAGCGACGACGGACAGGTCGCAGTCCGTTGCGAGCAGCGCGCGTAGGCCCACCCGCATCATCGGGTGGTCATCAGAAATCAGGACGCGAATGGACACACGGCGAAGGAGCACCCTTCGCGACCATCGCACAATACCTCGGACGAGTTACGACTCGACGCTGACCACCCCGCGCGGTACGGCAAGATACCTCAAACGAAGGATGCCTCACCCGACCAGGAATACGCATCCTTCAGCCATTGCCAGACCAACGCTGAACGCGCCGCAGTATCGGTGTCACAACAACGGAGATCAGATGCGCACCACCGCCGACCCAACTGCCCCGAATACCATCGTCCTGATCCACGGCCTCTGGCTCACCGCCCGGAGCTGGGAGCGCTGGGTTGAGCGCTATGCGGCGCGCGGCTATCACGTGATCGCGCGGAGCTGGCCGGGAATGGAAGGCGATATCGAAGCGTTTCGCAACGATCCGTCGGCGGTCGCGGGGCTTGGCGTCGGCGACATCGTCGAGCACTACGCGGAAATCATCCGCGGCCTTGACCGGCCACCGATCATCATGGGTCACTCATTCGGCGGGCTGATCACGGAGATCCTGCTCGACCGTGGCCTCGGCGCTGCGGGTGTGGCCATCGACCCAGCGCCGGTCAAGGGAATCTTCGTGCTGCCGTTCGCGAGCCTCAAGTCGGCGTTCCCGGCGCTCAAGAACCCATTCGACAGCCACCGCGCCGTTGCGCTCACTCCGGACGAGTTCCACTACGCGTTCACGAACCACTTGACGGCCGAGGAATCGGCGCCGCTGTACGAGCGTTACGCGGTGCCAGGACCGAATCACGTATTGTTTCAGGCCAGCCTCGCGAACTTCAACCCGCGCGCGCCGACGACGGTAAACTTCCTGAACGCCGACCGCGCGCCGTTGCTGCTCGTCGGTGGCGGCCGCGACCATGTGGTACCCGCATCGGTGACGCGCGCAAACTTCAAGTTGTTCGACGCATCCCGCGCCGTCACCGAGTACCGCGAGTATCCCGACCGGACGCACTGGACTATTGCGCAGGATGGATGGGAGCTGCTGGCCGACGACGCGCTCGACTGGGCGGTGCAGAACGCTGCAGCACCGGTCATTGCCCTCGAGCGCGCGTAGCGGACGGAAGTCCGCCCTACCTGGACTGCGTACGCGAATTGCAACGGGTCGCGGACCTGCGTTGCAATCACACCACCCTTCTCCATCGCAGCACAGCACACCATCAGCGGAGTTGCGACGTACGCACGTTCGTGGAGCAGGCCTTCAGCGCATCGCGCGTGTGCCGAAGGCCTGCGACAGGACGAGACGGCTGAACCGTTGAGACCCGGGAGAAGCGATCCATGTCATCAATGCAACGCACGGTGGAAGGTGCTGTTCTGCTTCACCACCTGACGCAGGACGAAAGCATGCTCGACCACGGCCTGCTCGCGCGCAGCGGGCGCACGGCGCGCACACTCGTAAAGGAAGGGCCGCTACGATTGACGATGCTCGCGCTGGCGCCAGACGGCGACTTGCCGGAACACAGCACCGACGGCGCGGTGAGCATCCACATTCTTCAGGGTGGTGCCGTCTTTCGCGCACTGGGAAACGAATACACAATGGTCGCGAACGATATTCTGGTGTTGGCGCCGGGGGTGCGCCATTCGGCCCGTTCTGCCCATGGCTGCACATTCCTGCTGACCGTTGTCCACAGGCCGACGGCAGGATCGCCAGCATCCGAAGCGTGACGCATCGGTACGCAATGGCAATTCCTGAGGTGGTAGACATCGCGCCGAACCATCTGGTTGCAACCGCGTGTCGGGCCTGAGTGTAGCGAGCGTGAGCGTGCCACACGCCGCGATCTGATCGGCTTCGACACCGCGTACGAGCCGGTGGGCAAGAGCGATACGGCTCTGATTCCTCCACCAGACAGTTGCGGCAGAAATGGCGCGTAGCGCGTCTTGATGGCCCTCGCTACGCGAACTCCATCCGGTGGTGCTGCCGCCGATGCGATGACATGCGATCCGACGACTGTGGCAGACAACACGACGCCCGCCGCACTTCATGCAGTGTCGACAGGCGTCTGAGGTATTTAGGTGAGCGGTGTATCGGCATGGCGCTCCGTCGCGAGCACGGACGTAGACAGCATGCGCGCTATTTCCTGCGTCCCTGAGCGCGAGGCTTGTTGGCAACGCTCAACGTATCGGCCTTTGGCGGTAGATGCGATTCGACAAACCAGAGATCCTGATCGAGGCCACGGACGATCTGGGTGAAAAGATCTGCAGTTGCCTTGTCACCGGTGTTGTCGGTGATTGCGATGGCATCACGTGCCGACTGTGCAAACGCAGCCAACGCCGCCGCCACCGCGAAGATGTGTTGCGCAACGTCTGCAATACCGAGCGGATAGGGCACCAAAAATGAGCGCTTGACGACGACGGGCAAGGTGCCCTGTGCCGTTCCCCCAAGATTGCCGGCACGCTCGGCGAGCATGTCCGAGTAGCCTTCGACCGCTTCGGCGGTTGTGTCGAACAACTCGTGAACTGCCAGGAAGCCTGGTCCGCGAACATTCCAATGCGCGTGCTTCACTTGCGCGTGCAAAGCGATTGCCGCCGCGAGGTGATGGTTGAGAATTTCGATTGACTGCTGGCGAACAGTCTTCGCAAGTGTGTTGTGCGTCTGCTGCATGATGTGCGAATTCCTTTTCTAAATAGTGGAACAACCGAACACGCAACGTGAGGCTGCATCCCTCTACATCGCATCGTAGTCCATCCGGCAAGGCGTTGGCCGGCGCGTTCACTAGCGCGAACGCGGGTGTACTCTGGCGTGATCGGGTTGCATGGAACCGGAACCGGTTCCAATGACGTACGCGAGTTGACAAGCTCAATACTTACACGCGTCGCGATTAAACTTCGTATCCCGAAAGCACTACCTCGACCGGGGGGGCTTCGACGTGGCGGCGAGCTTGTTATCATGCAGAGAGATTTTGAACCGCGCCGACGCGGCGCCGTGACGTGCGTTCAGAGCTACGCAGTCATGATCGACTCTGTACCGTCAAAACCGATATCGTGTCTGCCAATCCGAAATCCACCGATACCACCCTTCGCACGGCGGAGCCTGAACGCGGCGATCTCGGGTTTGGCCGACTGGTCGCGCAACAGGTGCGCGGCCGTTTTCTGGCGCGCGACGGGACACCGCAGGGGCGCAAGTTTGGACTCGGGCCGCAGCGGCTCGAGCGCTTCTACCTCGGCGCCCTGAACGCCACGTGGCTCGGTTTCGTCAGCTGGTCGCTGGGGATCACGATGCTGATTAACGGCTGCTTCACGCTGGCCTATCTGTCGCTCGGCAGCGCCGCACTGTCGGGGCAGGATCAGATGCAGATCGGTGATCCGTTTCTGACGGCGTTCAGCTTCAGTCTCGCGGTGTTCACGACGTCGGATGCCGGTCCGATGTTCGCCGTCGGCGTGACGGCGCACTGGTTGACGATCATCGAGTCGCTTCTCGGCCCGCTGACGTTCGTCACGGTGGCGGGCCTGCTGATCGCACGACTGACCCGACCGCGGATGCGGCTGCGCTTCAGCGACTCGGCGGTGGTTGCGCCATATGAGGGCGGACGCGCCTTGATGTTCCGAATCGTCAGCACGCAGCCGAGCGAGCTGAGCGATGTTCAGGCTCGCGTGAACCTGGCCATCTTCGAGACACACAACGGCGTGCGCACGCGTGAGTTCTATGCACTCGAGCTCGAGCTCGCTTCGGTGGAGTTCTTTTCGCTCCACTGGACGATCGTTCATCCGATCACCGAGCGTAGTCCGTTACGCGGCTTCACACCGGAAAAGCTGCGCGAAGCAGAGGCGGAGCTTCTGATTTCGATCAACGCCCACGAATCGACATTCTCGACGCGGGTGACGGCGCGCAGTTCCTACGTATGGGACGAGATGCGCTGGGACGCGAAATTCGCGAGCATGTTCGTGAGCGCGCCGGACGGTGTGATCGCGATCGATGTTGAACGGCTCGATCGACTCGATCGACTTCCGGAAGGTGCTACGAGTACGCCAGCAGCGGCGGAGCATTCGAGTGATGCGGTGCCGGCTGGAAGGCTTTAGCTTTCGTTGCCGTTGCTGCGGTTTAATCCGTATTGAGGGAATCTCGACCTATTTGCGCTATGCCGAGGTCACGAGTCCGGAGCTACGCGTGCCCTCCGTGCTCTCCCGCCCTCGCAGAAAGTTGCGGAACGCAGTCTTCTCACGGAACGCCGCGGCGGACGTGACGGAGACAGGCTATCGCTCAGTCCCGACACCGACGCGCACCGCTTCGTGATCCAGCTCCTCCTCGAGCTCGCGCAACGTCTCGTCGGAGATCGCGCCCTCGTTCCGCAATCGGACCAGCATTTGGCGCTCGGCTTTGAGCACGCCCGTGCGCAGGCGGCGGTATGCGCTCGCATCGCGCGTGTGATGATCGTAGTGCGTCATACGATCGTGCAGGTCGCTGCGGATGCGCGCCACCTCGGCCGGCACGGCCCACGGTTCGCGTGACAGATCGTCAAGCGCTTCGACGCCGCGACGCAATGCCTCTTTGCGCGCGTGCCGTTCCTCGGCGTGATGCGAGTTGTCCGGCGGAAAGTTGAAGTTGCGGATCAGCGGCGTCAGCGTAATGCCTTGCAGTACCAACGTGATCATGATCACGCACATCGTGATAAGAATGATCTCGGCCCGATACGGAAACGGCATGCCGCCCGACAGGGCGATCGGAATCGCGAGGGCCGATGCGAGGCTCACGATGCCGCGCATTCCCGTCCACGCCACCAGTGCGACGCCCTTCTGATTCGGATTCGGGTCGGTGCGCCGGTAGCTCGCGCTGAGAATGCGCGGCAGGTACGTCGCGAGCGGCACCCACACCAATCGAACGACGATCGCCACCAGACTGATGATCACGCCGGCGCGAAAGACGTGGCCAAGCGTGCTGCTTGTCACTTGGCCCATGACGCGGCCGAACTGCATGCCGAGGAGCAGGAAGATCAAAGCATTGATGACGAACACGATCAGGTCCCAGACGGCACGCGACTGCAGCCGTGACATCGGTGACACCACGGTCGAGTAGTGTTGTCGGACGTAGACGCCACCGGCGACGCATGCAAGGACTGCCGAGACGTGCATCGATTCCGCCGCAACCCACGCTAGATACGGCGCCGCAATCGTGAGCAGCGTTTCCGCGAGTCCGTCCTTCGTGAGTCGTGCAACGCGCACCACCAGCCAGCCGACCGCGATGCCGATCAGCGCTCCAACACCGGCATCGATGAAAAAGCGCACCATCGCCTCACCAAGGCTGAAGACGCCTGTCACGGCTGCCGCGACAGCCGTGCGGTAGAGCACGAGCGCGGCGGCGTCATTCACCAGGCTCTCGCCTTCGAGAATCACGATCACGCGCTTCGGCACCGGCAGCCGTGACACGACAGCCGCCGCCGCGACCGCGTCTGGCGGCGACACGATCGCGCCGATCGCCACGGCGACCGCCCACGGCATGGCCGGGAACAACGAATGCGCGACGACCGCCACAATCGCCGTCGTCACAAACACCAGTCCGACGGCGAGCAAACCGATCGGCCCGACGTTGCGCGCGAAGTCGCGCACGGAGGTGAGGAATGCGGCCGCCCACAGGATCGGCGGGAGGAAGACAAAGAACACGATATCCGGTTCCAGCTCAGGGATCGACACTCCGGGCACGAAACCGAGCGCGAGCCCGGCGAGCACCTGCAGGATCGGGGACGGAATCGGTAGCCGGCGCGCGAGCGCAGTGAGCGCAACGACGAGCGTCGCGAGCGCAATCGCGACGAGAATCGGCTGAAATGGCGTCATGGCATGAAAAGGGAGTACGGGACGGATCAGCACGCCGCGTCGCCGTGGAGCACGGAACGACAGTTTAGCTCAGATCTGCGCCATACCGCCATCGACGAAGAGCTCGATACCCGTCACGTAGCTGCTATCATCGCTGGCCAGAAACACGACGGCTTTGGCAACTTCATCGGGCGTCCCGATTCGTCCCAACGGGATGTTCTGCCGCTGCAACTCGACAAACTCTGCGACCTGGGCTGGCGTCAGGCCCAGCAACGCGTATCCCGGCGTCGGAATGACACCCGGGCTCACGGCATTCACACGGATGTTTTTCCCCTTGAGGTCGAGCGACCAGTTTCGGGCGAAGCTGCGCACCGCGGCCTTCGACGCGCTGTACACGCTGAAGGCCGGCGTACCGACACTCGCAGCCGTCGAGGCGTTCAGGATGATTACCCCACCGTCCGCCATCAGCGGCAGCGCCTTTTGCACCGTGAACAGTAGCCCTCGAACGTTGGTCCCGAAGGTTGTGTCGAACTGTTCCTCGGTGATCTGACCGAGTGGTGCCAGATCGCCACCGCCCGCGTTGGCGAACAGCACGTCGAGCTTTCCCTTCTCTACCCGAACCGTTTCGTAAAACCCGTCAAGATCGTGCATGTTCGACACGTCGCCGCGAATGCCATACGCGTTCTGCCCGAGGAGGACGACAGCCGCGTCCAGTTCCGCCGCGCGACGGCCAGTGATGAAAACATATGCGCCTTCGGCGACGAAGCGCTGCGCTGTGGCGAGTCCGATACCGCTGCTGCCACCGGTGATGAGGGCGACCTTGTTCGCAAGCCTGGCGGACACAATAAAGACCTCACGGGTTGATTGTTGAGGAGTAGGCAACAAATGCCGATGCCCCTCACAAGGCGGAGCAAAAGGCGATTGAAATCTATACGGGCAACATGCGCCCATCCCGGCGTCCCGACGATGGAGGCATGTCTGAAGTCGCAATAGGGATGGCTACCCATCTGGCTGTGACAGCGAGGGGTGCTGGTCAATCCGCGATCCGACCGGCGAAGTCGACCAGTCGCCGTGCCTGGTGACGGATGGCGTTCTCGATGACCTCGGTGAGCGGCGTGCCATCTGCCGTCACAGTCACGCCATAGGGGTTTCCCCCCGACTGGAATGTGACCGGATCGGTATAGCCGGGCGGCACGATCACGCACCCCCAGTGGCAGAAGGTATTGTTCAATGACTGCACAGTCGTCTCCTGCCCTCCGTGCGCATTCTGCGCGCTCGACATCGCGCACGCCGCCTTGTTGGCCAGCTTGCCAGTGCCCCATAGAGACCCGGTTGAATCGATGAACGCGCGCAACTGACTTGCCACTGCGCCGTAGCGGGTCGGACCGCTGAACAGGTATGCGTTCGCCCACTCCAGATCCTCGAGTGTCGCTTCGGCGACATGTGCCGACCGCTCCGCCTGCGCACGCCACGCATCCTGTCCGTTCACGACGCCGTCCGGCGCCGTCTCCCTGACCTTGCGCAGACGGACCTCTGCGCCAGCCGCCGTTGCAGCCGCAGCGGCGACCTCCGCCATCCGATGATTCGTTCCGTAGGTGCTGTAGTAGACGATGGCGAGGCGTACGCTGCGCATTGTCGTGACCCTGTTGTTGGGGTGAAAAGTTCGAAGACGACCCGAGCCTTGCTGCTCGATGCCTCGTCAGCGAAGAGGAAGTGCCGCCAGAGCGACCGGCCCATCGCGCGTGAGGCCCTGCACGAGCACCAAACGGGGACCGACGATGCCGCCGGCAATCGGAAGTCGAGACGCAGTCACCATCTCGACGAGTGGCGCCGCTCCGTGTGCGTCCGTGATGACCGTCGCGAGCGGCAAACTCGCAACCGAGAGCGCACCGTTCGAATCACTCAGAAAGAGCGTGTACGTGGTAGTGGGCATCAACCCGCGCACGCTCACATCGACTCCATCGACGGGACCGAGCGAGCGCACGTACACGCGGCCCCACGCGACTGCGGCGCCCGAGGGAGGCTGGAGCACGATCTCGGTCGGACGTCGAAGCGATGCTGGTGGCGCGAGATTGTCGGTACCCGCACCCGACGGCACGGCGTCGGGCACGTACACCAGCGCCTGTGGCGACTGTCCCATCGGGATTTTGGCCACGACCGCATTCGTCCGCGTGTCGATCACGTCAACGCCGTCGCCCTGCTGAAGTCCGACATAGACTTTCCTGCCGTCGCCCGACGCCCAGATGCCATGCGGGCACGCACCCGTCGGGATCGTGCGCACGAGAGTGCGATCGCGCCGATAGACCTTCACCGCGTTCTCGGTGCACACGGTCACATAGGCGAAGTCTCCCGCGCTTGCGCCGCCCACACGAGTGCCACCACCCGGACCCGCCATCGTCACGTGGTTCGTGATCGGCCCCGTCTCGATCACTCCCTCCACGACGAAGGTGCGCGCGTTCACCACCGTCACCTTGCCGACGTCCTTGTGCGTCATCCACACCTGCGCGCCGTCCTGCGTCATCACCAGATCGGGCGAAAACGGACTGACGACCGGAACGCGGGCAAGCACGTGACCAGATGCGACGTCCACCACGTCGAGCTCCGCCGTGAACGAGTGGTTCACGAATGCGATCCGGCCATCGGGACGGAACACGATCATGCTGGGCCCTGGCGCCGTGATCACGCGCCGCACTTCGCGCATGCGAACCGGGTCGATCACCGAGACATAGTTCGCGCCACGCACGCTCACCCACAGCTCGCGGCCGTCAGGCGTGAAGAAACCCTCATGGGGATTGCGACCGACGTAGACAGTGCCCCTGACCCGGTTCGTCGCCGTCTCGACGAT